>DATNPJ010000004.1:0-22237 GCA_036703295.1 Coleofasciculaceae cyanobacterium
CCGGGGTGGTTTGTTTCGCCAAAGCTTTGAAGGTGACGCCTTATTTTTCCATGCGGGCCAGCGCCTCTTTCAAACGGTCTTCCGGTACGGTCAGCGCCACCCGGAAGAAGCCTTCGCCTTCCGGGCCGTAGCCAGTACCCGGAGGGACCACCACGCCGCACTTCTCCAGCAGCATGCTGACGAATTCCACGCTGGTCATGCCGGTGGGCACCGGAATCCACAGGTAGAAGGTGGCTTCGTTCTTGGGGGCATTCCAGCCCATGCGGTTCAGGCCTTCCACGAAGATATCGCGGCGGCGGGCATAGATGGCATTGAGATCCTTGGTTAGCTCTTCAGATTGCCGCAAGCCCACCGCAGAAGCCTGCTGGATGGCCTTGAACACGCCGCTGTCGGTGTTGTTCTTGATTTTGCCGAGCGTCTGCACGGCGGCCTCGTTGCCCACGGCAAAGCCAATCCGCCAGCCGGTCATGTTGTACATTTTGCTGAGCGAGAACATCTCGATGCACACGTCTTTCGCGCCCGGCACGGAGAGGAAACTCGGCGCCTTGTAGCCGTCGAAGGTCATTTCAGAGTACGCGTTGTCGTGGCAGAGCAGGATGTCGTGCTGGCGGCAGAAATCCACCACTTCCTTGATTTTGGCTTCATCAATGATGGCGCCGGTGGGGTTGTTGGGGTAGTTCAGGAAGAAAATTTTGGCGCGCTTGGCCACATCCGCCGGAATTTTGCTCAGATCCGGCAGGAAGTGGTTCTGGGCCAGCAGCGGCACGATGACCGGTTCGCCGCCCACCAGCAACGTCCAGTTGGAATAAACCGGGTATCCGGGCGAGGGGCACAGCACCACGTCACCGGGATTCACGTAGGCCAAAATCAAGTGGGCCAAGCCCTCTTTGGAACCAATCAAGGACAAGGTTTCGGTGTTGGCATCCACCGTCACACCGAAGCGGGTTTTCATCCAGGCGGCAGCCGCTTCCCGGAATTCTGGGGTGCCATGATAGGGCGGATAGTTGTGGTTGCTGGGGTCCGCCACCGCCTGTTGCATGGCTTTGACGATGGAGCCCGGCGTCGGCAGGTCGGGGTCGCCCACGCCCAGGCTGATGATATCCACGCCGCGCGCTTTCGCTTCGGCAATCTTGCGGTCGATTTCAGCAAACAAATAGGGCGGGATTTTTCCAAGATTCACGGCGGGTTGAGGCATGGATCGGTTTCCTTTGTGCTTTGGAGATTAATAATTTAAAATCGGGTATTTTTTACTTCTCTGAACCTTTATTGAGGCGAAAATCTTTTCCGGCGAACGGAAAACCGGGGTTAAACCGGAATGCCATTTGTATGTTATCGCCAAAGAGCTTGCGGATGCCCTTATAGGCAAGCAGTACCGGTATCGGCGCAACGTACATTCCTAGGAAGAGCAAAGGTTCCTTGAGAGCCACTCCGGCAATGATGGGAGCTGCGACGCCAATGCCGTTGGCAATAGTAAACTCTTTTTTGGTTAACTGACGAGTGTTTGGGGCTTGTTTGCCGCTGAAGTTCAAGTGCGATGGTTGAGTCAAAACCGGCCTGGCAATGTGCATGGCATTTCCCTTTGCGCAAACAAGTGGATGTTTGGGATAAAATAGCACAGACAAAGCCCTGGATAAAGGAAACGAGGACTGCATACTTGTCTAAATCCGCAACAACCAATGCCATGCAGGAAATCCGCATTCAGTGTCCGCCCGTGATGGCGACGTATCTGCAAGAATTGCTGTGGACGGTGCGCGGGGTGGAGAGCGTGGCGGAAACGTATCGCACCGACACTCCTTCCGAAACGACCTTGCCCTCGGATCTGGCCTATATCAGTGTGCTGACCCGCGATGCGGAATGCGAAGACTGGATTAAGGTCATGTTTGTGGAAAACCCCAAACTGATGAAGGTCTGCGATATCATCGGCACCCGCTGGATCGAGGAAAAAGACTGGGCCGAAAGCTGGAAGCAGTACTGGCACCCCACTCACATTACCGAAAAATTGACCATTTGCCCAACCTGGGAGGAGTATACCCCACAATCCGCTGATGAAACCGTCATACGGCTGGATCCGGAATGCGCCTTCGGTACGGGCACCCACGAAACCACCCAACTGATGCTGAAAGCGCTGGAAAAACTGGCGCAGGAAATCGATTTCTCCCAAATCAACTTGCTGGATGTGGGCACCGGCTCCGGTATTCTGGCTATTTATGCGGCCAAGCTGGGTTGCCGGGACATTCGTGGCGTGGACAACGATCCGCTGGCCGTGCAGACCGCCGCCAAAAACGCCGAACTCAACGGTGTAGGCTCGCAGACCGATTTCACCGGCACGCCAATCGGCGAGCTGTGCCGGACCCAGTATGACGTGATTCTGGCCAATATCATCGCGCCGGTGATTTTGGAGCTGTTTGATGAAATGCTGCTGCGCCTGAAGCCCGGCGGACACTTTCTGGCCAGCGGGTTGATTGAAAGTTCCGTGGGTAAAGTGGAAGCGGCCATGCGCGAAGCCGGGTTCAGCCGCATCGAGAGAACCCAGCAGGGAGACTGGTTTGCGATTGCCGGTGTCTATGCGTCATGAGCCCAGTTGACTCGACAGCAGCACTGCAAGACTGGCAGCGCAAGCGCTTTTTTGTGGCGCTGCCGAATGCTCTGGACAATCTTCCGGCGGAAATCCGGATTGAATCCCGTGATTTGTGCCATTACCTGGGCACCGTAGTCCGGGTGCGCAAAGGGGAGCGGGTAGTGATTGCGGATGACCAGCGCGAGCGGGCTTATCTGGCGGAGATTCTGGAGCTGGGCAAGTCGGACGTTGTCTTTTGCGTGGAGTGCGAACAGGCGCCGCCCACCCATCGCCTGCCGGATGTGACGTTGGCCGTGGCCTTGATTAAAGAGCAGCGCTGGGACAGCGTACTGCAAAAAGCCACCGAGCTTGGCGTTCGGACGATTCAGCCCTTGATGGCGGAGCACTCGGTGGTGCGCCTGACGGCGGCAGACATGCCCCGAAAACTGGAGCGCTGGCAGTCCGTGTTGCGTTCGGCAGCGGAGCAATCCGAAGGGCTGTTCATTCCGGAGATTTTGCCGCCACTGACTGTGGAGAATTATTGTGCCCAGAGTCAGCCGGAAGCGCTGCGCATTTTATTGCTGGAGCGAAAGGCAAACCGGAAGCCCTTGAAAGCCGTGTTGTCCACGCTTAAGCCCGGCCAGCCCCTTGTTATGGCGGTGGGGCCGGAAGGCGGCTGGACGGATGCGGAAATTGCCGCGTTTGAGCAGGTGGGTTTTGTGTCGGCCAGTTTGGGTGATAGAATCCTGCGCAGCGAAACGGCGGCCATGGCGGCCCTGAGTGCCGTTGTTTACGAAGTTTGCGATGCTGATGAAGCAGGCGAGGGATGACCGGGGATGACACGATGACACCTCGAAGAAGCACGCTATCCGAAAAGGCCTTGCTGGAAGTGCCCATGATCCGGCGGGTGCATGCGTTGGCAACGCAGGCCGGTGGCCAAGCCTGGCTGGTGGGTGGCGCGGTGCGGGACTGGTTGCTGACCGGTGCATTGCCGCAGGATTTGGATTTTACGCTAATCGATTGCAAGGCTGACTTGTTGGCCAAAATACTGGCAGATGAAGGAGCGGGTACCGGGCCGGGGCATCTGGTGCCGCTCGATTGGGATTTCGGCATCCATCGGGTGGTTTTTGATGCCCCAAAAAACTCTGAAGCGTTGACGGTGGATCTCTCCGACGCGTTGGAAAACAACCTGGAAACCGACTTGGCCCGGCGGGATTTGACGATGAATGCCATGGCATTGGATTTGCAAAGTGGGGAACTCATCGATCCCTTTGCCGGGCAGACGGACTTGCGGGACAAGCGGATCCGCATGGTCAGCGAGGCCAATCTTCTGGATGATTCGCTGCGCATGCTGCGGGTGTTCCGGTTTGCGGCCGCCATCCAAGCCGAGGAAATCGATCCGGCCACCCTGGAAACCATTCGCCGGCATGGCGCCAACATCTGGAATTCCGCCGCCGAGCGCATCCAGTATGAATTATTTCGCTTTCTCAGCGTGGAGCGCTGTTTTCCTTATATGCAAATCATGGCAGATTGCGGCCTGCTGGAGGTGATTGTTCCGGATCTTGCGACGTTGCGGACCATTCCGGCCAGCGGGTTTCATCATCTGGGGCTTTTTGAACACACCCTGGAACTGGTGCGCCAATCCGAAAGTTTGATCGCCGAATGCCCGCCGGAGACCCAGGAATGGTTGCGCCAGCCTTTTACACCGTCCGTCACCCGGTTTGGCTTGGTCAAACTGGCCTGCCTGCTGCATGACATCGGTAAGCCCGCCACGCTGGGCCGAAAGCAAGATCCCGTCCATGGCGAGCGGCTGACCTTTTATGGGCATGAAGAAGTGGGCGAGGCCATGAGTGACGAGTGGCTCCGGCGGATGAAGGCCGGCAACGAGGTGCGCACGTACCTGAAAAAGCTGGTGCGCTGGCATTTGTACCCTTGTCAGTTCGGGCCGGATTCGCCGCGCAAGTCCGTTTTACGGTTTTACCGGCGGATGGGTGCCGAAACGCCGGATGTTGTGTTGCTTGCGCTGTCTGATCGCCATAGTGCGACCGGCCCCTGGCTGGATCCGGCGGATCTGGAAAAGTCGCATTCCGACCATCTTTGGTTGCTGGAGAATTACCGCCAAGAGCAATCAGTGCTGACTGTTCCCCGTCTGTTGAACGGACGTGACATCATGGATACCCTGACGGTTGGCCCTGGTCCTCATTTAAAGGAAATTCTGGACGCCCTCTATGAGGCTCAGCAATTGGGCGAGGTTCACTCGATCGAGGAAGCCAAGGCCTGGGTGATGTTCAGATACGGCCCGTCTTCCTGAAGCGTTGAGGAGTATTTAAAAGCGCCCGCGAGTGATTAGCGGGCGCTTTTAAGTTTTGTAACGAAGGCAGGGATATCGATCAATCCTCCAATTTATATTTTTTTTATATACTTAAGATTTTCTTTTTAACTCTCATCAATATCATCTCGTCACCCATCCACTGCAAAAGTTTCATAGGCATTGTAAGAAATAGAAGAGGGACAAGTGAATGACCGCACAATTCGGCTTATCGCACTTCCAACAGACTGGATTCCTGGGTAATATCAGCACCGCCGGTAACGCTGGCACCGCCGGAACCTCTACCTTGGCCTCCAGCGTCGGCCTGACTGGCCCCATCGGTACGCAGGGCAACCCGTTCGTTCTTGGCTCCAATGCTTCCTGGGTCAATTTCTCTCAAAGCAACCAGCCCCAGTTCATCTCTTATAACGGCGGGATGTATCAGTTTGACCATGCCGGAACCGGCAACCTGCTGTATAAGAATACCTATAATTCCAACCAGACGTTGGATCTGGCCTATACCGGCAACAACAAGCCGAACACCGACATCGTTGGCTACGACAACTCCCGCCAGCAAGTGGGCACCGAGCAGTATCAAGTCGGTACTGAGAAGTACATCACCGGTTACAGTAATGTTCAGGTGGGTACCGAGAAAGTGCCCTCCGGCTACCAGCAGGTTCAAACCGGCACCGAGAAAGTACTCTCCGGTTATGACAACGTGCAAGTGGGCACCGAGAAATACCAGACCGGCACGGAGAAAGTGCTCTCCGGTTATGACAACGTGCAAGTGGGCACCGAGAAATATCAAACCGGCACGGAGAAAGTCCTGACCGGCACTCACCAAGTGCAGGTGGGCACCGAGAAATACCAGACCGGTACGGAGAAAATCCAGACCGGCACTCAGCAAGTCCAAGTGGGCACCGAGAAATATCAAACCGGTACGGAGAAAGTACTCTCCGGCTACGACACTGTACAGGTAGGAACTGAAAAATACCAGACCGGTACAGAGAAAATCCAGACTGGCACTCAGCAAGTGCAAGTGGGTACCGAGAAATACCAGACCGGTACTGAAAAAGTCCTGACCGGTTATCAGCAAGTGCAGGTAGGCACCGAGAAATATCAAACCGGCACGGAGAAAATCCAGACCGGCACTCAGCAAGTGCAAGTGGGCACCGAGAAATACCAGACTGGCACCGAGAAAGTCCTGACTGGTTATCAGCAAGTGCAGGTGGGCACCGAGAAATATCAAACCGGCACCGAGAAAATCCAGACCGGCACTCAGCAAGTACAAGTGGGTACCGAGAAATACCAGACGGGCACCGAGAAAGTCCAAGTCGGTACCGAGCAGATCATCACCGGCTACCAGCAGTACCAGACCGGTACCGAGCGGGTGCAGGTGGGTACCGAGAAAGTACAGACCGGCACCGAGATTGTGGGCTACAACACCCGCATCGAGACCGGCGCCATTACCGTCAACCGCGAATTGGATGCCCGCGCTAACGGCGGCGCCGTCGGCGATATCCTGGACCAGGGTACCGGCCTGTTACTGGATGCCAATAAGGCTAACAGCTTCTTTACCACCAATTCGGCCCAGTACAATGTCAGTGGTCTGACCGGCGAGAACAACCAGACCAACGGCGAGACGGTCGATATCTTCAAGAAAACCAACGCCGACGATATGTACGTGGCCGGCGACCCCGTGGTGGGTGGTAAAGGCAACGGTTATAGCCCGGATACCATCACCCCCGGCACCGGTTTCATCACCATGTACGAGGATGGCTTGGCTACCGGCCGTAAAGTTACCGTCAACGCCCACGTGGATACCATCAACAGCCAGGGCAATAAGGCATTCACCGAGTATGGCTGGGTCATCCAGGATGATGCCGGTCAGAAGACCACGGCAACCCTGTCGGGCGGGCAGCTCTCCATCAACGGCCAGGTTCTGCTTCCCGGCCAGGAACGGGTGATTGGCAATCCCAGCGACCCGGTGGCCAAGTTCTACTTCGCCGATATGCCCGGCGGCCAGAACGGCACCACTGAAAAGCGCCTGGTCTTTGAATCCTACGAGAAAGCAACCCCCGAGACCCGGCAACAATTGATTAATGCGGGTGCCAGCCCGACGCAAGTGGATGCCCTGCGCTCCACCTTCAAGTCCAGCTTCGGTTTCCGTATCCCCGACGGTAACGGCAGCTACCGCGCTTCCTCCGGTGTCCAGGGCGGTATGAGCACCACCTATAACGGCGTCAAAACATACTACGACGCTCACTTCTACGAGCCGGATTCCTTCCAGCTGCCGACTTCCAAGGAGTACAAGGATCCGATCTACGGACCGGTCTACACCGATAAACCGATCTACGAAGATCGCCCCACCTACGGTCAGCGTCCGGTCTACGGCGAAAAGCCCATTTACGAAGACCGTCCCACCTACGGCGAACGTCCGGTTTACGAACAGCAACCGACCTACGGCGAGAAGCCAGTGTACGGCGAACGCCCGGTTTACGAGCAGCGCCCCACCTACGGTGAGAAACCAGTGTACGGCGAACGCCCGATCTACGAACAACGCCCCACCTACGGCGAGAAACCGGTATACGGCGAGCGTCCGGTTTACGAACAACGCCCCACCTACGGTGAGAAACCGGTTTACGGCGAGCGTCCGGTTTACGAGCAACGCCCCACCTACGGCGAGAAGCCAGTGTATGGCGAACGCCCGGTGTACGGTCAGCAAGCAAAATACGAAGACCGCCCGGTGTACGGCGAGCGTCCGGTTTACGAGCAGCAACCGACCTACGGTGAGAAACCGGTGTATGGCGAGCGTCCGGTTTACGAGCAGCAACCGACCTACGGTGAGAAACCGGTGTACGGTGAACGCCCGATCTACGAGCAGCGCGCCAAGTACGAGGATCGTCCCACCTACGGCGAGCGCCCGGTGTACGAGCAACGCGCCAAGTACGAAGACAAGCCCGTTTACGAGCAGAAACCGGTTTACACCGAGAAGCCCGTCTACGAGAACCGCCCCACCTACGGTGAGCGCCCGGTCTACAAAGAGCGCCCAGTGTACCAGGATGTCTCCAAGCCGGTATACGGAACGGACTACGGCGTAAAGGTTACCTCCCACAACGGATACAGCACCCCCCCGGCCAACGACAACGGAGGTTACACGAAGCCTTCCAAGCCGACGCAATCCAACGACAATTCGGCGCCTCCGGCTTCCAAGCCCCCAGTCTACAACAAGCCGGCTCCCAAACCGAGCACCGACGCCTGTGATGACAAGCCGTCGTCCTCCAAAGACAAGGACAAAGCGGCCACCGCCGGAACCGGTACAGAGCAGAAACCCGTCAAAAGCCAGGATGTCAAAGCATTGGCTCCCAAAGCGAACAGCGCGGTCGTCGGCAACTATAAAGCCGCAGTTGCTTCCGGCAAACCGGCAGCGGCCAGCCGCGATGTCGCCGGATTCCTGAATTCCTTCACCACCGGGCATTCAGTACCGCAAACGGTGATCGCGATGCTCCAGATGCTGCAGAGAATGCTGCAACTGTTCAACGCTCACTAGACATTCACTCCCTACCATAACCTGTCCCGGGAATTGCCATTAATTGGCAATTCCCGTTACTTTTTGGAGTGAATGATTGAGCGGTCGGCACCCATTGCTCCGGTTTTAAGGAGGTTTTGCCCGGCCATGGCTCCGCTGTGCGATGGACTGGCTCCGGTTGCAAGCACCCTCTAGAATAGGAGTTGATGTTTGACGAGGATTGCATGTTGGAGCGCGCGGGAAAAACACCCTTCTGGCGCACCGGGCTGTTGTGCCTGGGTGGCTTGGTTGCGCTGGTTTTGCTGATAGCCGTCCTGGCCGGCCCTCTCCAAATTTTGCCCGCCATGGATGAGGCCTACATCATGGTGTCCGCCCGTAAGATGGCGGATGGCATGATGCCGTACCGGGACTTCTATGATTACCTGACGCCGGGATCCCAGTTGCTGGGCGCTTTGTATATCCAATTAAACGGCTTCTCGGTGGTGGGCCTTCGGCTTTTGGTCGTCCTGGGCTGGCTGCTGGAGATTATCCTGGTTTGCGATATGGCGAAAAACCGCCTTTCCAAAGTGGGGCTGGCATTGTTGGCTGCGTTCCTCTGCCTGACCAACGCCCGCTATCCCGTGTACCAGCATCACTTTTGGAGCGGCTTGACCGCCACCATCGCGGTTTATTTCGCTTGGCGTCATCTCAAGGAAACTTATGCCGGTCGAGCCTCCTGGCTGTTTCTGGCGGGTGCCGGGGTGTTCAGCGCCCTGACTTTCTGGGTGACCCAGAGCTTGGGTGTCTTGATTACCCTGGGGCTTGGCTTTTTTGGCTTATTACATGTTCTTTTTCAGGAGCGCGAGGAGCGAGGGGTGGGCTTCCGGCAGCTCTCCAACGCCCAGGTTTTGCGGCGGTGGTTCCGGGACTGGGGTCCTCGCTGGATTTTGCCGATGCTGTCCGTGCATGTCGTAGCGGTCTTGATTCTGGTGTCCCTGGGGCTCTGGGCTGCGTTTGTGCGGGATGCTATCCTGTGGGTGGCCGGTGGCAACTACCAGAAATCGACCGTTATCGGCTACTTTACCACCTTCCATCAGGAATTTGTGCAGACTGTCGCGCCTTTGTTGGCGCAGTTGCCCACGTCGTACCTGGCGCTGTTCCTATTTCGGGTTCCCATTGCGCTGCACCTGTTCCTGATAGGTGTTCTGCCGGTGGTGGGCATTTTGGGGGCGGGCTACCAATTGCCCGGCCGTTTCATGTATCGCCTTTTGCGGTTGCAAGACGAGGAGTTGTTGCTGTGGTGGCTGGCCGGGGCGGCTATGGTGCTCTCTACGTTCAGCTATTCCACCTCCATGCATATTGTCAGCAACGGCGCCATTATTTACCTCGTGGCGGCGGTGGTTTTGCAAGAGTGGATCTCCCGTCGCCACCACCTCCGGAAACTCTTTTCCGCCGTGATGACGGGCTGGCTCCTGCTGGTGCTGGTGGGTATGGTCATTGGCTCCGGAATGCCGCTGTTGTTCTCTCCCCGGATGCCGGTGCTTCCAGGCATGCCCGAACGGTTGCTCTACACGGATACCGCTGCCAGCGTCGACGAATTTGCCGGAGTCGCGCGGTTCTTGCAGGCTGCCGAAGAGCAGGGGCGGACTGTTTTCGTGTTTTACGAAACCCCGTCCTTGTATCTGACCGGGCATTTTCGCAATGCCACCCGGTTCACCCTGGTCATCCCGAAAGTGGTGACCCCGCCCCAGGCCACCGAGATGCTGCAAGATTTGGAGGCGCATCGCCCCCTGTACGTGGTGGATGATCAGGCGCGGCTGACTTTGCAGCGGGATCACCGATTTACGCAATATACGCTCGAAGAGCTGACCATACCGGGTTTGGACCCATACATGAGTCGGCACTACCGCTTGCATGCAACCTTGGGGAACTACAAAATTTTCCGCCGACTGGATTAAGCACAGGCTGAGACAGACAAGATGTCCAGGCTGGATACCTTTGTGTTTGGGGCGGGCCTTGTGCAAAAATAGCGCCATAACATTCTGATACCGCGTCTGAGGCAAGGGGCAATATGGCAAAGCGTTTGAAACTGACTTCCTGGAATGTCAACGGCATTCGGGCAACCATCAAAAAAGGTTTTTTCGATTGGCTGGCACAGGACCAGCCGGATGTTTTGGGCTTGCAGGAAACCAAGATCAGCGCCGATCAGCTCACACCCGATATGCTGGCCCCGCAGGGCTATCACACCTACTGGAGCCATGCCAACAAGAAGGGTTACAGCGGCACGGCCATCTTCACCAAGGAAAAACCGATTGCCGTGACCGAAGGCTTGGGCCTGCCCGAATGGGATGACGAGGGCCGCACCCTGATTGCCGAGTATCCGGAGTTTGTGCTGTATAACATCTATTACCCCAACGGGGGGCGGGGCGACGACCGTCTGCGCTACAAGCTGGGCTTCTACGATGCCTTTCTGGATCACATCGAGAGGATGCGCAAGCAGGGCAAAAAGGTGATTGCCTGCGGGGATTTCAACACGGCGCATCACCCCATTGATCTGGCCCGCCCGAAAGAAAACGAGAACGTCTCCGGCTTTATGCCCATTGAGCGTGCCTGGCTGGATCAATTTGTGTCCCATGGTTATGTGGACACCTTCCGGCACTTCTACCCGGAGCAGAAAGACATGTATTCCTGGTGGAACATGCGCACCTTTGCCCGCGAACGGAACGTTGGCTGGCGGATCGATTACTTCTTCACCAGCCCGGATCTCATTCCCAACCTGATGGACGCCGGCATCGAGATGGACGTGCTGGGCTCCGACCACTGCCCGGTCACACTGACATTGGAGTTTTAAACCAACACAGAAAAGAGCCCCTGCCAAGGGGCTCTTTTCTGAAGTTTGCGGGGTTACCGCTCGTTGAGCACGCCTTGCCAGTTCAGCAAATCCTGGACGGTTTGGAGGCTGGGGTTCTGCTCCTGCAGGCGGCGCATCAGCTCAAACAGGATGCCCGCGCTCATGCGCACGTCGGCTTCCGCCCGGTGCGGGTTGGGGTTGTGATAACCCACGGATGTGGCGACCACGATGCCCTCGTAACTAGGCAGGCCGGGCAGGGCTTTCTGGGCCAGCACCTTGGTGCAAAAAGCGCGCGACATTTCGAAGCGACTCAGGAACGCGCCCAGGCCGAACTGGCCGAGCTTTTCACGCAGGAAACCGATATCGAAGGACACGTTGTGTCCCACGATCAGCGGCGATTCTCCCACAAAGCCCGCCAGCTCGCTTAGCACCATGACGGGTGCCGGGGCGTTTTTCACCATATCGTTGCTGATGCCGGTGATCATCTCCGATTCCTCGGTGATCGGCTCGCTCGGCTTCACCAGCGTCGAATATTTCGCCAGCTCTTCTCCGTTGCCACGGAACTGGATGGCGGTGACCTCCGTAATGGCGTTTCTTTTGGCATTCAGGCCGGTGGTCTCCAGATCGATGACCGTGAACACCGCTTCCGCAAGCGGCAGCTTGTCCAGGGTGGACGGCGCACACTCGGCGGTGGGGGCGGTGGAAAGGGCCAAATTGCCGAAAAGAGATTGCTGCATGGTGAGGAGGTCCTTATATCCTGTTGTTGAGGTTGTCTAACCGATATTGATCTTACGTTTGTTTGTCTTACATTATCCCGCTGATTGTTGTTTTTCTCTCGCTATCCGAGTCTCTCGAAATTTGAATCGGGTTCACCGCAATGGTGCGGTTCTCTGGTTTGTGGGGTTTCGCAGTAGCCTGCGATCTTTTTTTCATAAAATAGGGTTTGGCATCACTCCTTTCAGTTGCATTGCATGGGACGACTCTACACGAAAAATGATTCAGCAGGCTAGGTTCGACATAGCTGCGGGCGGTGTTTTACGCCACCTGGTACTCTTGACCGTCGGCATCGAAAATCTTGATTTCACCCCGGACAGCGCCGTCCAGAAGGTCTTTCCAGAAATCCAACTCGTCGGGGCACACATTATTAATGATGGTTTCGCTACTCGGATTTTGGATAACGATTTTCAGCATAAAACGCTAACTCTCTTTCCTGACTTGTGCCTTGTACCGCTGATTCAGACAAAACGGGACTTGCGTTTTTCAACGACTCCGACAGCAACTTAAACTCGGCTTCAGCTGAAGCCTTGATAGGTTTGACGCGTATTCCTTGACACTTTCATGACAGAAGGGCTGCAAATTGACGCCGCTACTCATTATATAGAGACCCGCGTAAGCATTTGCGGTGGGTATCCGGTTTTGCAACCCCCTGACAGAATCTATCATACCCGAGGACTTGCAAACTACGAAACGTAGTAGAGTCGTTTTTTACCAATTTTAACGCTTGCATCTCGATCGTACTCTCATCCTTATTGTATCAGGCTCCGGCAGTTGTGGACAGCCTGAAAACGGATGGCCCCCGGATTGCATGCGGGATCTGAAAGAGCGCCCGGCCCGGGTGTCGGGAATGCACCTCTCGCGATCTCGCATGGCCCGGTGTGGTCCTCTTTTTTCGGGAGAAATGCGGAGCCGGGAGAGAAACTGCGGATATCATGCCTCGGACAGGCGTCCCGTATTATAATGTCGTTAAGCGAGAGGCGTAGAGTGTTGGAGGCGTTGAACGCCGAGAAAGGAGCCGCAAATGGCGGACCCGCAAGCGTTGAATCTGATTCAGGAAGAGAAATACCACGAGTTTAACAGCCTGATTGAGCGGACTGACGGGGTTGTCGATTTGACGGGCGCCCACCTCAGGGGCTACGATATGCGAAAATGCAAGCTGCGCAAGGCAGACTTGACCGGCGCCTACCTGCGTTCTTCCGATTTACGCTCCGTAGATCTCAGCGAGGCCAAGCTGGACGGCGCCAGCATCAAGGAAGCCAAGGTCAGTGGTACCTTGTTCCCTCGCAGCCTGCCTCCCGAGGAAATCCGCCTCAGCCTGGAGTACGGCACCCGTCTTCGTGTCAATTTCGACGAGTAAATCGAGTTTCCCGTGTCCCATTTTACCTATCCGGAACTTCTGAAAACCAGTGGCGGTTCGGCTCTGACGCCGGAAAAGCCTTTTGAACCGGCTCGTCTGTGGACCGATACCCGCACGCTACAGCCGGGCGACTTCTTCCTGCCGCTCTCCGGCGAAAATTTTGACGGGCATGATTACCTCGCCAAGGCGTTTGCCGCTGGCGCCGTCGGGGCGTTCGTACAAGCAGACAAAACCCAGGCGCATCCGGAATGGCGGGACCTCTCCAATATCATTGCGGTAGAGTCGCCTTTGCAGGCCTACTTGGCCATGGCGCGGTTGCACCGGGAGAAAATCAATCCGCTGGTGATTGCGGTGACCGGCAGTTCCGGCAAAACCACGACCAAAGAAATGCTTTACGCGGCGTTTTCACCGCTGAAAAAGACCCTTAAAACCGAGAAGAACTTCAATAATGAAGTGGGCGTTTCCCAAACCCTGCTGTCCCTGCAACCGGGAACCGAAATCCTGATTGTGGAAATGGGCATGCGGGGGCCTCGTCAAATCTCCGTTCTTTCCGAGGCGGCCCGCCCGGATGTGGCGCTGGTGGTCAGCATTGGACCTGCGCACATTGAATTTCTGGGTTCGCTGGAAAACATCGCCCGCGCCAAGCTGGAAATCGCGGAAGGCATGAGTCCCTCAACCGGCACGTTGGTCATCAACGGAGATGCCCCTCACCTGGCGCAACTGGCGCCGGAGCTTTGGTCCGGCAAGCTGGTGGATTACCACCTGTCCGATGCGCGATATATCGAGCCGTTTATAGAGGGCGCTCGGGAAGGGGTTCGCTTTTCTTATCAGGATGTGCCCTTTGAGTTGTCCGTGCCGGGCGAACACATGGTGGCGAACGCGCTGGGCGTGTTGAAAGTGGGCGAAGCGTTGGGCTTCACCGCCGCGCAACTGGCGCCGGGGCTTTCGTCGTTTGTCCCTGAAAAAGGCCGCTGGGAGCGCACCGCGCTGGTGGGTTGCCACAACGTGTGGGTGATCAACGACGCCTACAATGCCAATCCGGATAGTGCTCAAGCCTCCATCAAGGCATTTTTAGCTACCGCCCGGCCGGAATTCAAGCATGTTCTGGTCCTGGGCGGGATGAAGGAGCTTGGCACGTTCAGCCGCGAATACCATGAGGAGCTGGGCCGTTGGCTGGCCGGGCAACCCCGCATCGACTGGTTGATTACCGTGGGCGAAGAGGGTGAATGGCTGGCAGATGCGGCCCGTCAGGCGGCTTATCCGGTCCATTTTGCGCCGTCAGTCGAAAATGCGGTGCAATTATTGCAGGCTGGGCCGGTCTCGATGGAAGGTGTGGTTCTGTATTTGAAAGGCTCACGGGCCTATAAACTGGATGAAATCCCCGAGGCGCTCATGCGCCGTCAACAGGAGAGCGCAATGCAACTAGGAGAGATTCATTGATGGCGAGTCCGGGAATCAACGGCATTGATGCCGCGGTAGCGGGGCTGGTCCCGTTGGGTTTGTCCCTGCTTTTCGGACAGCGATACATCGATTTCCTGAAAAAGCGCTATATGGGCCAGTACATCCGGGAGGACGGCCCTCAAAGCCATCTCAGAAAGGCAGGAACACCCACGGCGGGTGGCGTTCTGATTCTGGTTTCCTTTCTGTTCGGGACTTTCGCCCTGTATCTGCTGCTGGGGACTTCGTTCCTCAGCATGCCGGTCCTGCTGATGATCGGGGTGACGCTCCTGTTTGGCCTGCTGGGCTTTGTGGACGATTATTTGAAAATTTCCAAGAAGAAGAACAAGGGCGTTTCCGGCTATACCAAGCTGATCGTGCAGATCCTGGCCGGTGCGGGCGTCGGTTTCTACATGATGCAGGTGCATCCGGCTGGCCCCGTGAACATCTTCAATTTCACGGCGGATATCGGCTGGCTGTACCCGGTCTTTGCGGCGCTGGTCATTACGGCGACCTCCAACGCGGTCAACCTGACGGATGGGCTGGATGGGCTGGCCAGCGGCACCGCGGTGATGGCGTTTATGGCCACTTCGCTCATCCTGGCGGCCACCGGACAAACCAATCTGGCCTTGTTGTGCCACGCGATGGCCGGGGCCTGCGTGGGCTTTCTGGCCTTCAATCACCACCCGGCCCGCATTTTTATGGGGGATACCGGCAGTCTGGCCCTTGGCGGTGCGCTGGGAACGCTCGCGGTGGTCGGCGGGCTGGATTTCTGGCTGGTGGTGCTGGGCGCTATCTTTGTATTGGAAGCGCTTTCGGTCATCTTGCAGGTCATTTCCTTCAAGACCACCGGCAAGCGCATCTTTCGAATGAGTCCTTTGCACCACCATTTTGAGCTGGGCGGCTGGAAGGAAACCAAAGTGGTCTACTCTTTCGTCACTTTCCAGTTTTTCTGCGCGGTGGTCGCGGTTTTTCTGTACAATAGGGGGTGATATGGCAAACCAGACATGGAGCGGGAAGACAATTACAGTGCTGGGCCTCTCCCGGAGCGGTGCAGCGGTCGCCCGCTATGTGGCGAAACGCGGCGGCCAGGTTTTTCTGAGCGAAACCGCTCCCGCCAGCCCCAATAACGAAGTGCTGCGGACCGAGCTGGAAGGCTTGGGCGTCGAAGTCGAGATGGGCGGCCACTCCCAGAAAGTGTTCTCCCATTCGGACCTGGTGGTGGTCAGTCCCGGTATTCCGCCTCACAGCCAAGTGATCGAGCAGCTTCGCCTCAGCCGGAAGGAAGTGATTTCCGAGGTGGAATTCGCCTACCGGCAGGAGCCGGAAATCCCCATGGTGGGCATTACCGGCACCAATGGCAAATCCACCACCACCACCCTCATTTCCTGGATTCTCACCCAGGCGGGCTTTGTAGCGCCCGCATGCGGCAATATCGGCTTGCCGATTACCGATGTGATTGATACACAAAAGCCCGATTACCTGGTGGCCGAACTGAGCTCTTTCCAGATTGAGTTTTCGCCTGCCTTGAAGACGGAAGTCTCCGTATTTACCAACTTCAAGCCGGATCACATCGACTGGCACGGCTCCATCGAGGCGTATCAGGAATCCAAGCTGAAGCTATTCTCCGGCGTGCAATCGCCAAAGTGGTCGGTGGTGCTGGCGGATGATCCGGTCAGCCAGCGGATTTCCTCCCGCACCGAAGGGAAAATGCTGTGGTTCTCCCGTGATGCCAAGCTGGTGGCTCCCTACGAGCACAAAGCCTACCTGGATGAAAACCAGGCACTGGTCTTGGAAGCCCAGGGAGAACCGCCGATCAAGCTGTTTTCCACGGAATCACTGCAACTGATTGGCGATCACAACTACGAAAATATGCTGGCGGGCGTGTCGGCCACTGTCCTGCTGGGTGTGGATATCGAGACAATCAGCCGGGCATGCCTGTCCTTTGAAGGGCTGGAGCATCGCCTGGAGCGGGTGGATGCCATCGGCCCCAAGCAGGTACCCTTCTACAACGACTCCAAGGCCACCAACACCGATGCGGCCATCTCCGCCCTGCGGGCCTTCAAAAACAACAAGGTCATCCTGATCGCGGGCGGTTACGACAAGATGACCCCGCTAGACGATTTTGTCACGGCGGTGCACGCGCATGCCAAGTCCGTCATCCTGATTGGGGCTGCCAAAGAGCGCTTTTCCCAGGCTTTTGAAGCCGGTGCGTATCACGCGGTGGAGTTTGCGGAAGATCTGGATCAGGCCATTGCCAAGGCCTACCATCTCAGCGGCGGGGAGCCGGTGCTGTTTTCCCCCGCTTGCGCGAGTTTTGACATGTTCAAAAACTTTGAAGACCGCGGCAAGGCTTTCAAGGCCTCAGTGCTGTCGCTGAAGGCCCAGAATCCGTCTGAAAACGAGAGCGTCAAGAAGTCGTAAGGCACAGTGGAATTCCTCGAGGACATCGTTGCATGGATCTGCTAGTGAAGCCGCCCGGCAGGGCATCTGCACCCACCCCCCGCGAGGTTGAGCGCCCACCGGAACGCGAGGGCTACGGCGATGGTGGCGGTATTCGCCGGGTGGTGGCGACACGTTCGGATCAAACCCTCGTCTATATAACGCTCTCGCTGGTCTTGGTTGGACTGATGTCCGTGTTCACGGCCAGCGCCGCGCAGGCCGATCTGGAAACCGGAAACAGCATTGCGATTCTCTTCAAGCAAGTGCTCTCCGCCATTTTGGGTGGCTTGCTGCTGGTGGCTATGTCCCGGTTTTCGTTTGAACGCCTGAAATTCCTGGCTCACCCCTTGGCATTTGCCTCGATTGGCCTGCTGTTGCTCACCATGCTGGTGGGAACCACCGCCAACGGTAGCGAACGCTGGATAATGCTGCCCTTTGGCTTTCAGTTCCAGCCTTCAGACTTGGCCAAGGTCGCCGCTATTTTGCTGATGGCCCAGGCCACCAGCCAGCCGCGTCTGTTCAATGGCACTGGAATGTTTAACTTGGCCTTGATTACCGGGATGATTGCGCTCATTTACCAGCAGCCCAACCTCAGTGTGTCCATGATTCTGGGAATGATGACCGTGGCCATGCTGTTTGTGGCGGGGCTGTCCCTGCATGTCCTGGTTCCCAGTTTGTGCGGGATTGCTTACGTGGTCTCCAAGAAAGTGGCGCAGACGCCTTACCAGATGGAACGCATTACCGGCTGGATTGATCCCTGGCGGGATCCGCTGGATACGGGCTACAACCTCATTCAGTCCTACTATGCTGTGGGCGCGGGCGGGCTGTTTGGCGCCGGTCTGGGTAACTCCATCCAGAAGCTGTACTACTTGCCTTTTCAGCACACTGATTTTATCTTTTCGGTCATTTGCGAGGAGTGGGGCTTCTTTGGGGCGGCCATCGTGTTGGGCCTCTTCGGTTTGCTGGCTTGGCGGGGCTTTACCATTGCCTGGCAGTGCCCCAGCCACTTTGGCCGGATGCTGGCTTTCGGGCTCACGCTGGCTATTACGCTGCAAGCCATCATCAATATCTGTGTCACCATCGGCCTGATGCCGGTCACCGGGGTGACCCTGCCGCTGATCAGCTACGGCGGCACCTCCATGATTGTGACGCTGGGCATGATCGGTATTTTGCTCAATATTTCCAGATATCGGACGGTACAGATGCGGCAGCAGCTTGCCGATCTGGGTGACTGAGCAGGCCATGTTGCGTTTGGTCGTTACGGGCGGCGGAACCGGCGGGCACATTTATCCCGCGCTGGCGGTTGCAGAGGCCCTGCAAGGCGATCCGGACGTGGAGGCCATTACTTATATCGGCAAATCTGGCGGCCTTGAAAGCGAGATTGTCCCCCAGAGCGGGATTTCCTTTGAAGGCATTGAATTCTATGGGATGCCGCGTGAAAAAAACTGGCTGCTGCCCTTTAAGCTGGTTGCCTGGGGGTTGAAACTCCGGCGGGCCGTGCACATTGCGCGGGAAAAACTCAAAGTCCTCCAGCCGGATGTGGTTTTCGGGACCGGCGGCTACGTCAGCGCCCCGGTGCTGATGGCGGCCAAGAGCCTGAAGATTCCTTATGTCCTGCACGAGCCCGATGCCCTGCCGGGGCTGGTGAACCAGTTGATGTCCAAGGATGCCCGCATCATCACCACCAGCTTTTCAGAAGGCGCGGAGCAACTGAAGCATCGCCCCAACCAGCAGGTGATGGTAACCGGCAATCCCATCCGGGGGGCCATTGGTCGCATGAGTAAACAGGACGCCCTGCAAGCCTTGGGGGTGAACTGGCCGACAGACCGTCCGGTTTTACTGGTGACAGGAGGATCTCAGGGTGCGCGTCGGCTGAATGGGGCAGTTGTAGAGGTTTTGCCGACGATTATCCATGAGCTGGGTTTCTGTGTGGCGCATCTCACCGGGAAAAAGCTATACGAGGAAACGCTGGACCTGCTGGACCTGATTGCGCCGGGCATGAAAACCGATCCGCACTACTGGGTGCAGCCCTATTCAGGTAACATGGCGGTCCTGCTGGGCATGGCGGACCTGGCCCTGTGCCGGGCGGGATCTTTGAGCCTTTCCGAGATGTATGTGTGCGGGGTGCCGACCATCCTGGTGCCATACCCTTATGCGGCAGCAGGCCACCAGCGCAAGAACGCGATGGCTTCAGTGCGGGCTGGCGTGTCGGTCATGATCGAGGATGACCAATGCAAGGGAGAGCGGCTGCTCCAAGAGCTTCGCACCTTGATCCGGCAGCCGGAGAAACGACTGGCGATGGTGGCGGCGGCCCAAAGGCTGGGGCATCCCAATGCGACAGCCGAGATTATCGGTTGCCTGAAGCAATTTGCCCGTTAGTGTTTTATGCCAGTCTACCAGTGTTGCGCGTCAGCGCGGTCCATGCCGCAATGTTAATCACGGTTGAGAAAAGGGCTTGTCATCCGCAATCCCCCTCGCTAGAATAAGAATCTACTATTTCCCATCCATTGGGGCGTCGCCAAGCGGTAAGGCACCTGGTTTTGGTCCAGGCATTCAGAGGTTCGAATCCTTTCGCCCCAGCCATTTAACCCTTCAGCATTGCGCTGAGGGGTTTTTAACTTGTGAGACAAATTGAAAGTCCGCATATTTTCAGAAAGCGTCGTAGCCACTCTAGGCGGTCACGCTGAATGATGGTTGAGCCTGGGGCGGGGTGGATGGACTGAAAGCCTGTTGGGTAGGGGGCGGTGCCGGGAGAGTCGTTGGGCTGGCCAAAGCCTTGGGCAGGCGAATGCGAAAAGCGGTGGAGGGCAGTTGGAAATGCAGCGGAATGCCGTCGGAGTGCGAATGCGATTGGCCCGTTCCTGCCTGCAAGGCTTTCAGCCTGCCTCGGTAGGCTACCGTCCTGCCAATGGACTCGGCCATGAACGAACCCACGAGCGCCGCGATAAATTGAATACGGAAATTGCTCCAGCCTCTGCTTTGAACCAAGGGCTTGAGCAGAGCGTTGGTCAGTAAGGCAAAGGTCCAAGCCAGGGTTAGAGTGAGTATTTCGCGTTTCAGTACCGTTGGCGGATCGGTAATCGTTCGCGATTGTTGCAAGACGGGGTTCAAGGTCTCCAGGTAGCGGAATGTTGATCCCATCATTCGCGCTGAGGTGGCGATGGTGGCCGATTGCACAATGGCTTTAGTAATGAAAGACATATACAGCCCCGTTTCAACTGGTCCTGAGCAAGGCGAGAGACGGGATGATAACCCCGATTCTACTGCCCTGGCCCAGTGTTAAACATCCGGCAAGTGCCCGAGGCGTGGCCGGCATGATGATATCGGTGTCCGATGGCTCGAATGTCCGATGATGACTGATTGCACCCCAGCAGAGTTGCTCAAGGCTTCCATGAAAAACGCCTAAGGCCTGCCCCCACATTATTGTCCCCCCGTTGATATTCATTTTCTAATATTATAATCACAATTCCTTGGCTTTGAACATGGACCGAGGACTCCGCCATGTCAAAAGACAAACGGCTGATTGAACCATGGGGATGTTATATTCTTGCAATTTCTGCCGCTTTCGTTGCGGATGATTGCCTCCAATAGCTATTAGTTAAGCTATTAAGTGTGTAAAACCCCCTCCAGCCGAAGCTGAAGGGGGTTTTGTTGTGTGGGTGCTGGCGTTCTACCAGAAACCGCGGATCATTTTGCCGCGTTCGCTACGGGAGCCACTGTAGGGGGCTTCCTGCTTCTGATAGGAGTAGTGCACGGTCCGGTTCTGGGCTGAGGCGATTACTTGCTGCAGCTTTTGGCCCCATTGCTCGAATTCGGCCTGGGAAGCAGCTTCAACGTTGGCCTTCGCGGGAACATACGGTCCCATGTACCAGCTGGTCATGGTGTTGCCGGCATCATCCACCACTTTGTATTCCTGGGTGGAGTAGGGCAATTCGACGGTGGTTTCGGAAACGACCGGAATGTAGGCTTTTTGGTCGCCTCTCATGAAGTAAAGCGCCTTGTTGGTGTTGTTTTGGATGCGGAAAGCGACTTTATCCTTGGTGACGGGCTGGGTCAGGGCCGGATCAATCTGGCTCTGCACCGGGTTTTCTTCCAGGCGGATATTGAAGGTCGCGTACGGCGACTCTTCAGCGAAGACGGCTGCGGCTTGCGAAACGATTACAAGTGCGGATAAGGCCACCATTGCCTTGCCAAGTTTCATCATGTGTTATTCCCTCTCGAATTAACAAACTGAATTGAATTGTCTCTACTAAGCGGTACTGTCAAAAAGGCAAATTACTCATCCATAATATCTGCTAATACTACAGATTCAATTGTTTTCCTCAGACATAACTCTACGAGATGGGGTATCGACGGCTTGGTGGGAACCTTTAAATTTTATGCAAATCGGGGGATGATTCCGGGCGGTGGCATGGCCGGTCGCCGAAAACAGTGCCTGCACATAGCCAGCAGTCAGCATTTGCATGTTTTCACTTGCATCAGTACCTGATTGTAGTACATTAAATGCTTATCGCCTGACCGGAAGATCCGGGTCTATTCAATGGGGTGTCGCCAAGCGGTAAGGCAGCGGGTTCTGGTTCCGCCATACAGAGGTTCGAATCCTCTCACCCCAGTTTCCCCACCTTTCGTATTGGGTTTCAGAAGCTGAATATTTGGGTTTCGTTCAGCATGTTTTTGGTTTAGGCACAAAAAATTCGAGTTTGTGTTTAAAGCGGGTAATAAAAATCACTTGAAGGAGTATCAAGATGCTCAGCCCCTTTCCTAGTGGGATTAGCCGTTTATACATCATGAAGCGTCAAGACAATGGGAAGATGCCACCTGAGACTAAAGAGTTAGCGGGGGTTGTAGAGGGTCTTGACCAGGCTGATGGCTTTGTAATGCGGTCGCAAGTTATTCAGAACGCTAAAAAAGAGCAAGTTGGTACCATTATCGCTATGTCTGGTCCGGCTGATAAAGCTCCAGAGAGTATTAGGGATACAATCTATCGTCTGGATGAGGGC
>DATNPJ010000042.1:0-21361 GCA_036703295.1 Coleofasciculaceae cyanobacterium
GCCTGTTTTTTCGATTTCCTTGAGCGCGGATTTCTTGATGTTCTCGATGCTTTGCTCCCGCACCGGCAAGTTGATAAAGCAAGGCTGGCAGAACCGGCACATGCGGTCGCAGCCGCGCCGGGCCTCCACAGTCACCCGGTCATGCACCGCACCAATCATCGGAATCAGCGGGGCCAACTCCACGGGGTTTTCGGCGATATCCACAATCCGCTTGGAGGCATGTTCCGTCACACCCGAAATAAACAAGCCTTCCAGTTTCGCCAGCCGTTGCAACAGGGCGGGCTTTGCCAGCCGCTCCCGCTTGGCCTGCTTGATGGTGTCCAGAATCTCCAGCAGGACTTCCTCGCCGTCCCCGATGATAAACACATCGATAAACGGCGCCAACGGCATGGGGTTCGCGCTGCCCGGTCCACCAGCAATCAGCAGCGGGAAGCCTTCAGCCCGATCCACGCTGCGAAAGGGGATTTGGGCGGCATCCAAAAGGCCCAGGATGGTGGTGTAGTTCAGTTCATATTGCAGCGAAAACGCCAACACATCAAAATCGCGCAGCGGGACGAAACTTTCCACGCCGTATAACGGCATATTTGCTTCAGCCAGCTTTTCCTTGAAATCCGGGGCGGGGGCGTAAGCCCGGTCACACATGTACTCCGGCTGCTGGTTGACCAGCGAATAGAGCAGCTTCAGCCCGTAGTTGGAGAATCCGATCTCGTACAGGTCCGGAAATGCCGCGCACATCGTGACCGATGCCTGGGAGAAAGGCTTGCGGTAAGCCCCCTGCTCCAGCCCGAGATAGCGCGCCGGCTTGAACACATGGGGAAGAATTTCGTGTTCAAGGAATGTTTTGTCGATGCGGGGCGGAAATTGCCCGTTTCGTGGATGGTTCAATGTATTGAAAGCTTTTTCTGCAAGACTCATACGGGAGCCAACCGGTAAATTTGGGTTGTGATCAAGGGTGGTTGCCAGGAATAGTATTCAGAAACACGCGCAAAACTCCGGACTGATGCGGGTCGCCGCGCCGAGGCTTTGCGTTTCCAGGCCCGACTGTCTCTGAATGGAAAAGTCCGTGCCTGATATGAGCGTATTATATCCCAAAGACCCCAATTTCCAAAACAAGTTGCCCAAACCGTCCTTCATGCCTGTTTCATGAATCACAGAAACCGCTGAACAGGCAAAACTGCCTTCTTTTTGTTGGAGAGTATTAAAAATTGCTTTTTAGAGCTCATCACCTTTTGCGACAAGTCTCCTATGGTGCCTGACGCCGTTCGCGGCACTGTCACTCTTGCCATTATTGAAACTGGGCCTTTCAAGCATCGCCATTACCTCATGGAGTAAACGAACCAGGCGATGATCAAGCCCACATTCCTCAATGAACGGACCTCTGGCTAAAAGTTCAACGACTTCACACAGCTTTCGCTGGGCTCTCAAAGCTTCTTCAGGCTGTCCTGATTTAAGTGATCTGTACGCCTCCAATGTCATCTCGTAAAGCCAGGGTAAGTCATCACGGAAAAGGCTTGAAATAAACAGAAGACGTGTAGGATCTTCAGGTCCATCCCCAATTCTCTCAGCCATATCCAGCATCATAGATGAATAACGTCTTGATTTTTTCCGCCTTTTCAAAGAATCATCTTCAAAAATATCCCTAAATCTCATTTCGACATTGCGAACACTAGAAACAAGTTCCTCCAGGATTTCTCCTTGGGGCCTGGAATGTTTCGACGATGCACTGGCTGGAATTTTACTTATTTGCGTCTCAAAATCATCCCAAGAGAGACCAAAAAGCTTTTCTAAGCGCTCATCAGGAATTGGGGACGAAGCTACTTTATTAAGACTGAGAATCAATTCCTTTAACCCTGCATTCTCAACTTTTTTGGCTTGAAATTGAGCCAGAGGTCCGGATATTTCTTTGAACTCAAGGTCAAGTAGTAGGGGTATTACACGGCCATCTTGCATAGATTTAGCAAGCGCCCCAGCTTCAAACAGTATCCAAGGTGCATTCAAGTTCTCTTTTGTTATACAAATGATCCCAAAATTACATTCCTCTAAGTTCTTTGCAACTTCTATTCCCCAACGCTCTCCAGCATGAATATCTGACTGTGATAGCCAAGGGTCAGCGTAGTGCAACACTATAGGGAACCAAGTGTGAAGAGCTTTTGCCAGCGCCTCACTACGCTGTCCACTCCAACTGATGAAAATTTTCACCAAGACCTCCCTGCATTGCACGTAGCAAATAATATTCCTAGCTGTTGCCAATAGATGAACTATGGAAAGCAAACTCAAGTATGGGATTCTATCAAAAACAACTCATCCGAAAAAGCACAATAGCTCAAGCCTACTCAACTTGAGCCATCAATTTTCCTGCACTACGAACAAACAACTCACTTCAACCTTTGTAGAATTTGGGCGCTGACGGGCTCGAACCGCCGACATCCTCCTTGTAAGGGAGGCGCTCTACCAACTGAGCTAAGCGCCCGCAATGCGGTTTCCGACGAGGTTCCCTACTTATACTCGAAGGCTCGCCGCCGGGTCAAGTCGTCAGGCTCCGCCTCGGGGCAAATGCCCTGGAGACGGAGCCTGAACCGACCGGGCCGGGAATCTGCCTACCGTTCCGCGTACCAGTCAATACGCCGGGTCACGAACATCACGGCCGCCAGGATGATGAACAGCCCAATCGCGCCGAAGAGCAGCGCCATATCTTCCAGTTGCAGCAACACGTACAGGTAGACATACAACAGGGAGAGTAAGCTACCCATCCCCAGGGTAATCGGCACTCGCCGGGTCCGGACAATGGCGCCCGTGTACGCAGTGATGAGGGTAATCGTGGCCCCCGCCGCAATCAGGTAGGCTTGCAAGAAGCTGATGAATTCCGACATGGACACCAGCAGCAGGTAGAAAAGGCACAGCGCGAGCCCGACCAGCAGGTACTGGAACGCGTGAACCTTGGCCCCCAGTGTCACTTCCAAGAGGAAATACGTGAGGAAGGTCAAGCCCAGAAAGAGAATGGCGTACTTGGCCGAGCGGGTCGATTCCCGGTAGGCATCGACGGGTTGCAGGAGGGAAACCCCCAGGATATTGGCAGTCTGCCGTGAATCTGAGTGATAGGACTGGTCAGTGCGTTGGGTAACATCAGTCCCTGAATAGCTGGCGGTTTGATAGTTGCCGGAGGGGAAGCTGGCGTTTTCATCCGTCCAGACTTGGGGGAAATTGCGGGCAAACCGGTTGACCCGCCATTCGGCCTTGAATCCCGAATCCGCAACGGTCCGGCTGACCGGTAGGAATTGGCCGATAAAACTGGGATGCTGCCAATTCGAGGTCATCTTGACGCGGGTGTCTGCGCCGACCGGGACAAACTGGAGGGTTTCGCTTCCCCGGAGTTGAATCGAGAATGAAAACGGCACTTCCTGGACTCCGGCGGCCATCGAAAGCGGAATATGAATCCCCGAGCCATACAAGCCCCGGACTTGCGCTGAAGGTTCAAACGCGAGGGTTTTGCCCTGGATGCGAACCGGGGAAAGCTCCTGGATGCCTCGGATATCGGAGATTCCCACCGAGACAACCGCGTGTCCCCAGTCGAGCGTCTTGGGATCGATGCCCCCGGCCTGATTGGCCTCGGACAGGTTGAGCATCCCCTGGAAATCCAGTTTGCTGTTGTAGACGACCGATTTGAAGATGCCCCTGGCCCGAATTTCGGGATTCAGGTTCGCGGTGATGTCCAGCTTTTTAGGGAGAAGATGCAGGTAGTGCACCTGCTTGTTCCGGCGGTAGGGGACGCTCAGGATGGGGCCGGTCACCATCTGGTTGCCGCCCCAGGCGCGGGAGATATCCGCCGTGGCGGATAGGTTATTCTGCTCGCGCTCGTTGATGACGCCCTCGACCATCCCCATGGGAATCAGGAGCAGCAAGCTCAGGAAGCCAATCATCATCATTTTGAGCATGACTGCTATTTTCGACGATGGCACGGGAGCATGATTCTTCAGCCAAGCGGGAGGGTCGCTCGGTGCCTCCTTTGGGACTTTGTTCTGGTAATCGCCGGCGGAATCGCCAGGGTCAAAAAAATCGTTCATGTACGGTCCTTTCATGCCAGTTGTACTGGTTTAATCATTGGGGTCGGCATGTTCACCATAGCGAACGGTATTGCAACCGGAATGGCGACCCGGTGCAATTTTGGTGCAATTTTTAAAAGCCTTATGGGGCGACGGAAATCAGGCCGTGCTCGCAAGCCAGCCAATCAACCGGCAGGTCCCAGTCGTCGCGAGGTAGGGGGTCTGTGGAAATCAGGGTGGATGGTGAGATCCCAACCAGCAAAACAGAGGCCTGCCGCTTTCGGAGGGTGGCCACGAAACGATCGTAGTAACCTTTGCCATAACCCAGCCGGTAGCCATCACGGTCAAAGCCCAGACCCGGCAATAGGATCATGTCGCCAACGTCAGGTTTTTCATAAAGCGCAGCAGATTCCGAAGGCTCCAGAATGCCGTATCGGCCACTCTCCATCACCTGGCCAGGGGAATAGCCCAGAAAAACAAGACCCTCGTTCGTCGTCCTCGGCAGGAACCAGCTTTTATCCGAAAATTGGCCGACCAGAGGCATCAAATCCACCTCTTGGCGAAACGGATGGTAAAACAGGACCCGCTTAGCAGCCAGCAAGAGGGGCCAATCCGCCAACTTCTCACGAATATCCCGGCTGAGATCCGCAACAGGCAGACGCAAGCGTGTTTCCAGGGCTTGCTGGCGCAGCTTTGTTTTAATTTCGGAAGATGGGGGTAAAAGACTCATAGGCTGTGGATTTTAGTCCAAAATCAAAGTTTTTGGAAAATCGAACGATATGTTTCATAGGAGGAAACACCCTCATATGATAAGCGATCGGAAACAATTTTGCTTTCGCCTCAAGCAGGCCAGGCTGGAAGCCAAGCTCAAACAGGAAGTCGTCGCCCGTTACCTGCAAATCCCGGTTTCGGCGGTATCGTCATTCGAATCCGGAAATCGAAAACTGGACTCCATTGAACTCTTCATGTTGGCCAAGCTCTACCAGAAGCCCATGGAGTGGTTTTTCAACGAGCGCCCGGATTACATGTTCATCGGGAACAAACAGAGCGAGCACGCGCCGGATCCCGAGGATCCACTGATCTCTGAATGTTTTCAGCTCCTGAAGAATGCCCCGAGACATTTGCAAAAAAGCGCGGCATACGGTGTAATCGGCTTTTTGAGCGAGCGCTGAACGCCCAGTTAAACGCGGGTATGGCACGATCCCCTTCAAACATGGAACGGATGGCGCGCGCGCTGCGAAGGCACTTTCATAACCGCCATGAACCCGAAACAAGCGGAATCGTAGTGAGTCGAATCCTCTGATTAGGGGAATCCGCGCCCACCGAGGCAGAGGTGTGCTATATTATACTCACGGATAGAGTGGCACACCTTTACATGACGGCGATACCCAAGAAAAAGAAACCAGTTCATATCGGCCTGTCCATCACCAGCCGAGCCGTTGAACTGGCTGTTTTCAACCCTAAAACCATGTCGGTTGATCAGGTTGTGTCAACCCCGATGCCGGTTGGGGTTTTTGACGCCGATGCCGATAATATCCAGGACACGGCGCTGCTCAGGGAAATCATCGGACAGACCATTCGAGCGGTGAAGCCCAAGCCCGCATGCGTGAATCTTTCTCTGCCGGGCAGCCTGCTGCGCATGGTGGAAATGCCGAAAATGGATCCGGCGGGGCTATATATATCGCTGGCCAGCGAGGCTGAACGGTATAAAACCTTTGATAATACCGAAGCGATTGTGGATTTTGTCCTCTTTGACCAGGCACAGCCACAAAACAACATGCAACATCTGGTTTTCGGGGCTGTCCGCAGTGACGCCCTCGGTCAATACATGCGCATACTCAAGGATCTGCACGTTCAGGTGTCGAGCATCAGCCTGGAACCGTTGGATGTTCTGCGAGGAATGGCGGGCACCGGGGTTCTGGATGGCCTGGTACAGCAGATTGGCTTGGAAGCACACTGGGGCGTGATTTTTGTAGAGCCGAACCGTATTCGGCTATCGGTCTGGCAAGCGGATCGCCTGATCGAACTTCGGGAAACCCAGATCAACACGTCGGCATTTTCAGCGCCCAATCCGGATTCCATCATGGTTGAAGACATGCTGGAAGAAATTCGCCGCACCACCAAGAACATTCAGCCGTCTTTGTGGCTGACACATAACATGCCGTCCGCCATGGAGCAGATTCTGTCCTCCCGGCTGGGCTGCCCGTTCCACCCTGCACTGATTGGTAACGGCATTCAGATGCAACAACCGCTGCAACTGTCCACGGTTGGTTCCGCGCTGACCTCGGTGGTTCAATTTCCGCTTGATTTCGATCTTTCCGCCGGGATGGGCAAAACTTCCGGGATGCCGCTGACGGCAGGAGGTGGTGCCCAAGGAGAGGGAGACGCTGCCGACATCGGCTGGATGATACCGGCTGGGGTTGCCAGCATTGTTATCTTCGGTCTGATTACCGCCGGACTTTTCGCTTTAAGCACCTTTACGGGCATGCAACTGCCGGAAGCCCAGAAAAAGCGGGATGAGGGCAAGCTGGTGGTCGCCGGACTGGAAGCGCGGCAACGGGAATTGAAAAAGAAAGTGGAACTGGACCAGACCCTGATGCAAATGGTGGATCAGGCCAAAATCCGGAACCACATCTATGTCGCGCTGACCGACGATCTCATTAAAAAGACTCCGGAAAAAGTCTGGATTCATATGTTGAAAGCTTCCGACAGCCTGGAGATGCAGGGCAAGGCCATGAGTCACCAGTCGGTCATCAATTTTGCCCGCAGCTTTGATCAGGCGCCTTACAGCAAGGCCATTCAGATCAGCGCCATTAAAGAAGGCCGCCTGAACGGGGCTCTGGTCTATGACTTCAAGATTGGCGGAAACATCTTCCTTAATCCTGCCCTGGCGGACAAAACTTCCAATTCGCCCGATGCGCCTCCAGCCCCTGAATCGACCGGAAGCGCCAATGCATCGAAACCGGGAGCGTAACGATGGGATTGAAACGCAGTGAAAAAATGCTGGTCGGCCTGGGGATGATGGCCGGTGGGCTGGCTTTGCTCATTGGGGTTGGGTTGCCGCAATGGGATACCTACTCCGCAACCAATACGCAGATTGCCTCTCTCAATGATGAAATCAAACTGCTGGACTCCCAAAAAACCAGCCTGAACGCCCAGATTGCCCTGCTGGAAAAAAATACCGACATCCCGTCCGACATCCACATCCGGACCTACACCGAGCAGAACCAGGATGAAGTGATCAAGGCCATGCTGGATCAGTTGGTGAACATGGCCACCGATACCGGCAACAAGTTTATCAGCCTGAATCCGGACGACAAGGCGGAACCGATTATGCCCCCACCGCCTTCAGCAGACAAAGATAAAGCCAAGGCTGGCAGTCAGGCAGCAAATACACCCGTTGCGGGTGATGCGGCTTCCGGCCAGCCAGCGGATCCCAACGCGCCACCGGCAGTCCCGCCGCCCCTGCTGAGTACATTCGGCTACGATCTTTCCATCCGAGGGACTTATGACTCCCTGCAAGGTTTTCTGCGGTCGCTGGATAGCCAGAAGGAGTTGATGGAAGTCAGTGCTATCCAGATTGAAAACGAGGCGGGAGCGGACCGCGCAGGAGGGGACAGCGGCGCCACTACCACCTCCGATCCGATGCATCCACTCAAACTCACGGCCAGTGTGCGGATTGTTCTCCAGCCGGAATAACGCGCAGCTCGAAGCATCGTATTTCTGATTGATGGCTCGGAAGAGGCATTTTGGAAGTGTTTGCGGCCCTTGCAGGTGTTGTCGGCAAAAACCCGCCAAAAAATAAACCTGTAACATTGCTGTTACAGGGTGGGACATAGGCTGGGTTGAAACTTAAAAAGCTTTGTTCGCTATCTTGTGAGAGGTACTCAAAAGCGATGAGACACTCTCAAAGATGATTGCAATCCAAGGTGATTGCTTGCTTCTCTCTGTAATAATAAAAACAAACAAAATGGTGGAATTGCTTCCACCGTCAAAAAATACACATTTAGATACAACCCATATAACGTTATATATAGCAAATATACCGCTTTGTAGAATGGGTAGACGGTATTAAAAGCTATGGCGGGGGATTTCGGTTGATGGCCGGGATTCTCTTTGCCCGTGCGCCAAAAGAAAAACCACTAGAGGGTTCCCTAGTGGTACAAGGTGTGTCCAGTGGAGATAAATCTAGCGATTTGTTTTCGTGGGAAGGACTTCAAGCGATAACTTGCTGGCTCGCGCACGGGCCCTTTCACGGTTCTGTGAGAGCCGGTCGAGGATGTGGTTATAGCTTCCCAGCAGATATTGGTATTCTTCCTTGGGCAGCCGGTTCTCGGCATTCTTGAGAACACGTTGCGCCTGACGGTATTTCTTGAACCGCAGCAACAGGACGATGTATTGATCGTAGAGGCTGGGGAGCAAATAGGACTGGTAGGGACGGATGTTCTGGAAGGCCAGGTTGCAGCATTCCAGCGCCTCGCGGTATTTACAGAGAACATCCAGCACGCCGGCCTTGGAAATCAAGGCTTCGACGCTTTCCGGGTTCAGGGTCAGCACGTGGTTGAAGGTATCCAGGGCGTCCTGGTCGCGATTCAGGCAGTAGAGGATATCGCCGCGCAATACCAGGGCACGGGTGTCCACCGGCTGAATTTCCAGGGTTTTTTCAACCATCAACAGAGCGGACTCATAGTCGCCTTCATAGATGAACAAGTCACCGGCCGTTTTCAGATAACGTTCGGCTGAGAAGTTCAGGACCTTGTTCAGGAATCTCATTGGGGGAAACCCTCACTCATGTTATGGAACTCTCTATCTGTCAGGCGGTCACTCATCGAAATCGATCATAGCAAATACCATTCGACCATGTTGTGACGCCCTGATTCCCGATCATTTGAAAACGTATTGGCTCAAGGGGATTGACCGTCGTTTAAATGTTTAATCATCAGTTTGTTTACTCTACAAGCCTATGACCCAACAGAAGCCTTGCTACGCAACAACGATCAGAAAGTAATATTTGTTAACAATTGCAACGACTACTGTCGTAGCCCTATTGTTCCAGTCACCCGCCGAGTATATCTAACCGCGTTATGAGGCTAAAGAGGGAGGGCAAATGCCTGAAAGCAACGGAGACTACCAACATTGCTTTCCGGTGAGCCGGATGCGGATATGAATCCTGGCATCCCCGATCTTCGAAATGCTGATATCTGACGAGACATCGGGAGCACATCGGTGGCTGAAAGTCGAGAATTCGGAGGAAGTGCTTTTTGACGGTTGGGCAGACCATGAATAGTATCCGGATAGAGGAAGACCAAGCGAAGGGATCCCGACATGCTAACGTCTCGCGGGTCACAGCCAGAGATGCCGACCGAGCCGCGAAAATTCAAATTCTCGTGGCAGCCGGTGCTTGTCCTGATGCTGGTCAGCCTGATGCTTCAGGGAGGCGGTTCTTCAGACGCACGACAGACATTGAAGGGGTCGGCCAACGTCACGCGGCCAGGAGATTCAGTTGGGAACCCTTACTACCCCGCCAACAAACAGATTCTGAAAGCCGATCGCATGGCAGGGGAGTATAAACTGGGCGCGGCGGAAGCGCTGTACCGGCAAGTTTTAAGCCAGAATCCGCGTCATCCGGGCGGGTGGAACGGCCTGGGCAAGATTGCCTGGTATCGCAGCACTTCTTCAAACCAGAACCTGCGGGACAGGAGCCCGGATATGGTTGAAGAGGCAATCCGGCACTTCAGGACCGCGCTGCGCTACGAGCCGGGCTACGTGGAGGCCCGCGTCAACCTGGCGACCCTCTACATGGAACAGGGGCGATTTGAGGATGCCGACGAAGAGCTGGAGCGGGCGCTGGATCTGGATCCGCATAACCACTACGCCCTGGCCCGAAAAGGCGAATGGCTGGTCAGGAAAGAGCGGCACAGCGAAGCCTTATCCTATCTGAAGCAATCCATTCGCCTGCGTTCCAACCGGAACCCCGCCGCCCACATGTACCTGGGCACGGCTTATGCCACGGGCGGCCAGATGAACGAAGCTCTGGAGCAGTTACAGATCGCCAAGTATCAGGACCCGGATAACGCTTCCGTGCATTATCAGATGGGGCTAGTGTACGAGAAGCAGGGCAATGCCGCCGCAGCTATGGAGGCTTACCAGCAGGCATTGGCGCTTAAGCCTGAATTGGACGATGCTCGGCGAAGACTGGCCGGATATCATGAACAACGCGGGGATTTTTCGACCGCCATGGCACATTACCGGACCCTGCTGGAAACGGATGGGGAATCCGGTGCGGAAAACTGGCCGTTGACCGAGCATATCGCCCGGCTGGCGCTGCGTAACGGGCAGCCGAGAATGGCAGTAAAAGCCTATCGTGGCTGGCTGAATGCGCATCCGGATGACCGCCAGGCCCAGGCGGCGCTGTCCCATGCCAAAACCCAGGTGGCCAAGGAAAAACGGCGGGATGACGACCTGATTAGCCAGGGGGAGGCCAAGCGCTATGCGGAGCAGGCCATCCGCTACAACCCGGACAACATGGAAGCCTGGCTGATTAACGCCAAGCTGGACCGGGAGGTGGGAATCGTCAACCCGGTGCAGACGGGCAAGAATCCGGGCATGGTGGATGTGGCTTTAAATCAGCCTGTTTATCACCCGTATCAGTCCCTGGAAAAAGGCATGCTGGCTTTATCCCGTTACCAATTCGGGCAGGCGACCGAAGCCTTCCAGGCCGCGCGTCGCACGGCGGACACGCCTCGGGAGCAGATGATTATCGGGGAGTTGCTGCTGGCCAAGGCCCTGCCTGCATTGGCTGAACAGTCGTTCCGGCAGGTTCTGCGGGATATGCCGGATAACGCTTCGGCAAAACTGGGTCTGGCCAAGGCTCGGCAGGACCGGCAGCGTTCCAGGGATTTGCTGCTGGAAGCCCGCCTGGATGGGCGGAAAAATGCCGTGGAACTGGCCATTCGGCAGGCGGAGGAATCCCTGAAATATAACATTGCCAGCGCCGATTCCCATTACCTGCTGGGGACTTTGCATGAAAGCCGCAATCATTATGCGCAAGCGGCGGACCACTATTATGCCTACCTGCAACTGACGCCCAATGCGGAAAATCGAGATCGGATTGAGCGCAAGATTGAAAACCTGAAGTTAAAACTGGCCAAAAGCCTGGCTAAATAAAAAGAGCCGCTATCCAATCAGAACCAATTGCAGTCGTTTTTTTAATTCCGGTTGAACCATCTGCGGTCCGGTTGGGGTCCGGGCATTCTCCTGCTCCGCCCACCTGAGAGGTATTTATAGTCGAATTGAAGCAGTTGATAAGCAAGGGGCAGCACCTACACAAGCAAGGCCATGTATCGTCCACTGACACGCTCAAACTTAATTTCCCCAAAAGACACAGCCTCCCAATCACTCAGTATTCCGGCAGAATTTGTCCTGAGCATTATTGGTTTGTAACAATCTGGTAAAAAAGACTTAAGTTTTTGTTTGATTGCGCCGTAAAGAAGGTACTACCGCATGAACCTGCTTGAGGAACCATGAAGAGAGAAAAAGGCCAAAGTATTGCTGAATATGTCGTGATCGGAGGTCTGGTCACGATTGTTGCGATTCCCGCATTGATCCTGCTGGGCAGCGGAATTGACAGCAGCCTGAAGGAATCCAGCGATAAGATTCCCGGCGGGCTTCAGTCCAATACCGGCAGCCTGATAGATAGTTCCATTGCAAACGGCCTGTTTTACCAAGGTGGTCAGCTCCCTCAGACGACTCCCTCCACGCCCATCAGCAGTGTTCCCATTCCCGGTGGCGCCGACACCAGTATTTTGAAGGGCAGCGGATGGCAGGCCAAGTATGACCCGGCAACGGGCCAGATCATCTATGCCATGCCGAACAGTGGCGGCGGCGGAACCAACACAACCAGCGTAAATGGCTTTAAATCTCCGACTGCGCAGATCACCCAAACCATGGCGCTTGAACTGAAAGCCCTGGCCAATGCCAAGGATGCCAACGGAGACCCTCTGCCGCAAACTGCACAAAATCTGATTGCGCGGATGGCTTCTTTTTCTCATCAAATCGCGGATCAGGAAGAAAGTCTTGGCCCGTATTACAATAGCCCCACACTGGATGTCTCAGCGAACGGCTTCATCGGCCCACTGGATACCTATACCGGCTACGTCACCAATGACTACGCGAACGTCATGGCAATACTTTCGAGGCCGGAATATGCGGATATCGCCAGTCAATTATCCGCCTACACAGGAATGATCAGCCAATTGGCAACGAATAACCTTAGCCAGTGGAGCAACTATTTGCCCTCAAGCACGCAAGTAGTAGGAACGCCACCTTTAGAGGTGCCTGCCATCCAACAATCGGCACCAGTTACAAATGGTAGCGCCAATAATATCGGTGGACTAGCAAAACAATAAACAGTTCCAGCTCCCGAAGCAGCCACAACTGTCACTATACGTCAAGGTTCACGACCGGTGAAAACGCGGTGCGCTTCCGCGTATTTCTCGGTAAAGCGGCTTAAGCGACGCTCCAGGGCTCTCACGTATATTTGCCCCCGAATAGACCTTGGATTGGGGACCAGCATCTCGTATCGCTCAACACACCGGGTTGCCGCCTGCCTTTTGTAATGTTGACTTCCGAAACCCAAATCCAGGCACCGGTAGCTGGCATCGCTCGCCTGTCGTATCCGTCGGTACAAGGCGATAATTCCGGGAGAATTCTCGGTAAAAATGCCCATATTCAGGCTAAACAGACAAAACAAGCTTTCTCCGGCGCGAATGCTCACCCCCAGGTTTGCAATTTGCCCATCCATCATCAGCGCATCCAAAACGAGCCTGTTGCGTGCATGCAGTGCACGAGCCCATTCCAGGGTAAACGCGCGTTCCCGTGGATCCTCGAAGTAGGAAACCCCGGTGCGGGATTTCCAGTAGCGAATGTGACCTTCAAACAGCAGTTCAAAAAAGCGATCAACTGCGTCTTCGCCGGAAAAAGGCACGATTTCAGGCTTGAGCAGCTCAGCGGAACGCTCGGCCCGCTTGAGGTTGCTGCGCACATTCCGGCTTCTGGTTTTGAGATAATGGTCCCAGCCATCATTCAGGTCTACTATGTAATGCGGCGGCACAATGGCGTGGACCGGCTTGTACCCTAAATCCTCCAGCGCACTGAAGCATTGGAGATCCGCCCGCTCCGAATCCCAGAGCAATCGAAGGCAATCCCAGCGGGTATTTTGGTGAATCTCCGAAAAAACTTTCAGCTTTTCCGCATTGAAATCCTGAAACCAGGCAATTGCGCTGCCCGAAGATCGGAGTTCCCGGATATCGAGCAGTCCTTTTCCGAAGGTTAGCCGGTTCAATACCAGGCCAGCCGGATAAAACGCCTGAATATCCTGCTTCTCTGAAAGGTATGTCCGCCAATTCGTTGAGAAAGCATCGCTATCAAACGGATTCTCCCTGGAGTCCGCCAGGTCCGTCACCTGACGGGCGGGTCCGGTATTTAACAGCAGGCTCATGCAAAAACTCTGGTTCTGACGTCTGATTCGGGGCAGGCATCTGGCTTCACTCTGAATATAAGATCAGCCCATTTCAAAAATTGCCTCCGCAAAAATCAGGTGCCACCTCGGTTGTTGCCACGGAGAAAGCCCAGGCATTAGGGGGGCTGAAAAAGGGAATCATGCTATCGAATATTTTTTCTATCAAACGGGAACAAACCCCACCGGGTTACGACTTTATCTGTACGTCACACAAGAGGGTTTTTGACCGGGCGCTCCTTGCATCGTCGTACCACTTGTCCGGCAATCGCAGAAAGAAGAGGCTGTCACTGGTGGTAAGCCTTTGGCTTAATTCGCATTCTTTCCGGATGACAGGCTGAGAGAGTATCCAGTTTTTTCTCGCCGCAATTTCACCAGTCAAAAGCCAGCCATCAGTTTGCGCGGCCTTCATCGCGATTTTTTGAGAATGAATAGGCCAACCGACAGGCAAGACCGTGATCCCTCAATACGATACCCGATCATATAAGCCCAAAAACGCACAACAAAAAGCTCTCCAACGCCCATCTGAGGCCATGGCGACATCCGCAAACCGGAACCTAAGGAGTAATCCAGAGATGACGACAACCACCACCAAATCCGCTTCCGCCAAAACCGGTGGAGGCTTATACCGGAAAATCCTGGCGGTGCAGCAAAAACTGGATGCCGTACCCAAGCGGGGCTATAACAGTTTCCACAAATACCACTACGCAACCGAGGCGGATATCCTGTCCGTCAAGGAAACCTTGAATAATAACGGCCTGGTGGTCCTGCCGACCACCGTGCATGAGGAAACCGGCTTTAAACCCGACGGCAAGAGCTGGGCTTCCGTGACTTTAATGTTCAAGGTGGTGGACGTGGAGTCCGGGGAAAGCATCGACTCGCAATTTACCGGCTACGCCGAGGATAGCTTCGACAAGGCTATTTACAAGGCGACCACCGGTGCCAACAAATACTTCTACCTGAAGTTTTTCGGCATTGCCACCGAGGATGACCCGGAGCGTGAAGATGTCGCACCCGTCAGAGCGCCCTACGGCGCGCCCAGGACCGTCCCTGTAAAACCCGCCAGTAAAGAGGGCAAAGAGCCTGAGCAACCAGCTGCGGTCAGCGGAAACAAACGGAACCAGGCGCTCGTGAATGCCAATAAAATTCTGGCCCTGCAAAAGCAATATGAGCTAAGCAACGACGAAGTGTTATTCCATGGCGAGATTGAATCCATCAAGGAACTGGCCGAGGAAGGCAACGCCGAGGCTTTGGCCCAGGCTTACATGAAACTGGCCAACCACGTTCGCTTGCAGCAGAAAGCGATGTAACTTGTCTCTCCTCCATATCTGATACCCGGGTGAAAGCCCGGTTTTTTTTTGCTTTTTCCGGGCCGGAATACTGCGGAATGCGCGCAATATTTGCACCCTGAATACGAAGCAATACTCAATGAATTGAAGCTCCCGGCCAGGAACTTTGTTTTTAGAATCGCATCTGCTAATTTCAAGTATATTCTGTGTGCAGGATTTCGCCCTTTGCAAAGCGCCTTGAATACTCATATAATTTCATATAATCATTCTCAAATTTTGAAGGCTCTTGCATTTCAACGTACCAGCCAATGTACCAATATACGGAACGACGTATCGTGCACTTCCTATGAGTATTGCGCCAATAAAAACCAGCCAGCGTAGTCATACCCCGGAGATTTTCATTTCTGGTGATTTGACGCCTTCTCTCAGTAACCTGGTCACATTGTCGAAACCCTACAATACGATTATTCTTTTGTTTGAGGATGATTTCAGCAACAGTATCCAGGCCGCATGGGCCGAAACGGATCGCATCACCTTTAAAACCCGTAAAATTGGAGAAATCTTTGCGGGCATTGAAGTCCATGTGTTTGGATTGGATGATTTTCCGCCAGGTACGGTCGTTGAATTGTGCCTGCGGGAATCCAGCCGGGATTTGAATCGGCAGGATACGCAACGTTGCGCCTACAAGAGCCTCATGAACGAGCTGGTCCTGATTTCCGTCCGGGTCCGTCGGGGTATCAGTTAGCATTCACCTCAAAAAAACAGAATTTTTGCGAGTTTCGACGAGACGGCCTGCCGTGTTTGTGTGGGTGAAAGCCGTTGGCGGGAATCAAAAATTGTCCGGCTCCGGCCCGAGATTATCAACCTGACCGTTGCACCCTGAAAAACCGGCATGAACGATGCCTTTAACGGGGAAAGCTCTGTGGCAAGAGGTGGGGCTTTTGTGCTATGGTCAAGGAAAGGCGCGGGCCCGGATTCCCGTCCAAGAGAGTTCAGGTCCAGGAAATGACCGCGCAAGTTTTGATTGACGCATGGAGAAGTCGGTATGAGCGAAATCGTCTATTTTGAAGGGCAATTTGTCCCCCTGGAGCAGGCCAATATCAGCATCAAAACCCACGCCTTCCTCTATGGAACTTCCTTATTCGAAGGAATTCGCGGCTACTGGCTGCCGGAAAAGAACGCCATTTCCGTCTTTCGGATGAAAGAGCACTACGAGCGCATCCTATCCAACAGCCGTATCTATTTCATGACCCCCGATGCCTCACTGGATAACCTGATGGATCAAACCTGCGAGGTGATCCGCCGCAATGGCCCGAGCCAGGATATTTATATCCGTTACACGCTCTACAAAACCGGCGTGAACATCGGCCCCTTCCTGGACAAGGTGAAAACCGAATACACCATCTGGACCCACCCGCTGGGGAACTACGTCAACATCGACGGACTGCATGTCACGGTCTCTTCCTGGCGGCGGGTAGACGACAACGCCATCCCTCCGGCAGCCAAAGCGGGCGGCGCCTACATGAACACGGCGATCATGATTACCGACGCCAAGCGCAACGGTTTTGATGAAGTCGTTACCTTGACCCAGGACGGCAACGTCTCCGAGGGTAGTGCCATGAACTTCTTCATGGTGCGCAAGGGCAAGCTGGTCACCCCTCCGATTACCGAGAACATTCTGGAAGGCGTCACCCGCGACTCCATCATCACGCTCGCCCGTGAAGAAATGGGTATGGACGTGGAAGAACGGACCATCGATCGGACGGAACTCTACCGTTGCGAGGAAGCTTTCTTCACCGGCACTGCCGCCCAGGTGGCTCCCATCACCAAAATTGACAACCGGCCCATCGGTGACGGCAAGATTGGCCCAATTACCACCCGCTTGCAAGAGATTTACTTTGATGTGGTGAAGAATAAAAATCCGAAGTACAACCACTGGTGCACATTGGTTGATATTACCCCGGCCACCTCCATTTCCGGAGCTACCACTGCGAAGGCGTAAATAACAATTTGTAAATATAATTTAAGATTTGCAATTTTGCTCTTCAGGATATCCGCTGCTAGCCGATAACCCAATTCAGTAGCATCTGAACCTGGAGGTTTATCGGATGGCCAGAGACGGCAACAACCGGCGACCTTGGAAGGGCCAATCCCTTCTGGAATACACAACAGCCGGAGCGCTCATTGCAGTTGTCAGCATCGCGGGTATGCTCGTAATGGGCAATGGCTTCAACGCCAATATGGATCGCTTGAAATCTGACCTGACCGGAACAGTCTCTACTGCGAAGGCGGCCGGCGATACCTCAAATCTGGATCCTGCCTTGGCATCCAACGGACAGCCGGATGGCAGTGCAATTATCGGTCCCCCAGCAGCCGGACAGCAGCAAGTCTGTTACAAAAGCGGCTGGTGCGTCAATGTTCCGGTCACGCAAAACACAGCGCTCACCGTCACGACTGGCAGCATGGGCTCCCAAATGACCAACCAGTTCGCTTCTGTTTTCGACCAGATCGCCATGCAACTGGCCCAAAACCAAAACCCTGATCCCCAGACATTAGCACTGGTCACGGAACTGGCGAATCTCGGCCATGATATTTCATACTGGCAAAAAGCCTTATGGGTAGAATGCAGTGCCGGTGCGAACTGTACCTACAATGCATCAACTGGCGTTTCCTGGGGGGGGACGGGTTATGGCAATATGACCGCTCCCAAAAGCCAGAATTCCTTGGGTCAAATCGAACTGGCAACATCCGCCTTCAGCTCCAAAAACTCAGAATTGAGCAGTTATTTAAAGAAACAACCGGACGTGCTGCCAAGCTATATGCAAGAGATCATCAATTCGCAATCTTCTCAAATCATGAATATTGCCGGTGCCTATCAAACATCCAACCTGGTGGTCACGACTTCACCGACGGATCCCAATGTGAGTATCGCCAATTGGAGCCTGGGCTACGATGCTCAGCTGGTTGATCAAAACGCCAACACCATTTGCCAAAACGGCGGCGATACGAGCATGTGTTTCAAGTTAACACCGTAACGGACGCATCCAAGACCGGGTGTAGCCATCCGATTAAAAACAGACCCGGTATTTTGCGGGAGTGCTGTGTTGCAAGATCCTCCATCCGTTTGCCGATAACGGACCTACCTGGGGTAGCGGATGGTGCCTTGGAATGTTATGCTAAGAGCAGAAAGTCGAGGCCAAGGGAATGCGCACCAGGTTACTGGTTGTTCTGATCACACTGGTCGCGTGGGTTGTTGGTTTTACCTGCGCGGTACCTTCCTTTGCGCATGCCTGCTGCAAGGGGATGGCCTCATCCCAGAAAATGGCCCCGATGGCAGCCTGTTGCCAGGTTCAGCCTATCGCCCAAGGCCAGTCCAAAGCATTGAGCAATGGGTCTGCCGGAGATGACACTGCATCCGCCGGTATCCCGCTTCACCGATTGTCATTTCTACCGTTGGTGGTATCTGAGAGCCAATCCCTTTTGGCCACCCGCTACGTCCCGGATCAGTCCGGACGGCATCTGGAGCTTTCCGTACTCCTGAATTAAAGCGAAAGCCAGGGTGTGTTTACACGTTTGCGTCCATTGGACGTTTTTCAACGGCGCCGCTTGCGCCTTGCAAGACCCCGCTGTAAACAGACCCTCGCATTCTGCAATTTTTATGGAACACAGTGATGTAATTCAGGAGAAATCCATCATGAAAAAAATCATCGCATTCCTGCTGGTTATCGGTGCTGCCGTGGCTTCGCCCTTAATCGCGAAGGCCGCCGACAGTTGCTGCCAGGGTGGCACTGCTCCCTGTTGCCAGCATCAGGCCGATTGCTGCAAAAAGTAGCGATTGCTAACTGCGCCCCCCGTCCGGTTTCCTGGCGGGGGGCGTATTTTTTGGCGAATTCCATCGTCCCTGGCCTGTCCTCTTGCGTAAGGCAATTTTCTCATTTCTATTGTTTTTATTTTTATAACTTGTTTTTGAGTTGGTAGAGAGAGTATTCAGGAGTAGAGAGAGAATGTTTAACGCTGCGCGTGTCGGCGGCATGTTGCCGTTGCCGGCCACGAAGGCTACTGGTGCGGCCAAGGTAGCGCCATCCGTCAACCCGGAGAATCAGAAGACCTCTGTAGCTGCTAAACCAGGGGTTCTGAACGATTCCAGAAGACTGAAAATCGCAGTGATTGATAACTTCAATCGCAGTGATGATTCTCTGTACAAGGGTTTCGGCAGTCATGGCGATTATGTGACGCACCTGATCCGTTCAGGCGGAAAAGACCCGCGCCTGGCCGGAAAAATCGACGTGCTGACTTATGACTCGGCCAAATCGGCGGATGATGCGGTGAGCACGTCACTGGACAAGATTCTGAAATCTCTGGACGACGTCTACAATCGCGCAAAGTCCGGGGAAAACATCGACGCAGTGAACCTGTCCCAGGCCGCATTCAGTGAAGGAGCCGACAGCGAGCAGGTTCGGGCAGCCATCGGGCGTCTGCGGGACTTGAACATCCCGGTCGCTGTGGCGGCTGGCAACAATGGCCCCACCGAAGAGAACACGCTGGCCAACGCCGGACAATTCGAGGTGGAAGCCACCCGGAATGGCAAGCGTGTGGCGCGATCGGGGCATGGTAATATCAAGGCGGACGAAGAATATACCTCTTTTGCAACCGCCAATCTGTCGCCGTTACTCGCCAGCCGACATCATGCGGGCTTTGATATCAATGAGATCAAGCTGGAATCCGCGCTCAGCGGCGGCACTCTGAATGGCGGCATCGAGCCGGGCCTAAAGCTCTCCAATAGCAAGGACCGCCTTTTTGACGTTCCTCCGGAGTTCACGGATGCGGCTCCGGGCATGACCCGCTCCGCTGCGCAACCGTCCCTGTCCACCGCAGACCTCTTGTCAGGTCTGAGCGGGCTACTGGAACTGTTCATCCGAATTTTCAGCAAGACCCAGCAGGCCAAACTCGCCTAGGCACTTTTCGCTAAGCCGAAGGCCGGTTGCAATACCGGCTTGCGGTACCGGCATCTTTCCCCTAGAATATGACAACCTGATGTAGGTCATGGGCGATTGGCTCAGCGGTAGAGCACTCCCTTCACACGGGAGGGGTCACTGGTTCGATTCCAGTATCGCCCACCACTTTTATCAAGGCTTTCGGCGATCCCTTTCGGATCGCTTTTTTCGTGATCAGTGCGAAGTGGATTCAAAGCTTGTTGTGGGTTTGGGCGGTAACCAATCTTGTTTTCGCGGGCCATCATCAGTGCAAGAGGGAGCACCAATTCGACCCTGACCTGTTCCCGGCAGGTGGCAGCGTTCACGGTCGGGGGAGCCCCTCCCTTACCGGTTGTTCGGAATTAATTACTTATTTGCAGGTGTTACCGGTAGCCTTGCCCGCACCGGCTTTACAGATATTCGTTGAATCCAGGTAGGTAGACTCGGATGCCAGAAAGTTAGGTAGATATTGACATGGATCTACCGTATTGGGTGTGGTAGCGACTGCATCCTCAGTCACTTCAGACAAATAAGAGATTTCAGTAGCCAACAAGCCGACATAGGCTTGAAGCTGAGGGTTGGATAGTGCTCCGCTACTCAAGGCAGTATTGTATAGATTGATAAAATTCAATGTTTCCTGGTTTGACGAGGCGGCTGTACTCAAGGGATCCGTAAAAGTAGCAGGTTCACTAGGAACACTTCCAATCAGAGAATTCAACTGCAAGATGGTCATGGTTTGACCATCGAATTGGACTGGCGTGGCTTTGAATGAAGCACCATCCGCGGCAGTTTGGGCTACCTGCTCAATCAGGCTCTCGATCTGAGCAATGCGGTAGCCCTGGTTGGCCAGCGCGGCAAGACTGGATGCCTGCTCGGGTGTCAAATCACCACTGGCTAGCATTTGGTCTGTCACGGACTTGAAATCGGCCAGCAATGCGCTGGTGGACCCATTAACCCCGGAGGTAGCCACGGAATCCTTCAGGCTGGTAGGCATATCCACCATCAGTTGTTTTCCGTTGTTCAAGGTAATGGTCATCGGAAATGTACTGGTCGTAGAACCGCCAGTCGGACTTCCAGCTGTGTTCCCGGTTGTGGTTGCTGTTGTCTGGGCATTGCCGGATTTTGGGACCATGGATGCGAATATGTTGTTCACCTGTCCACCCAGAAGGGACAAAGCGACAATGGTTAGGACGACAACCAGGCCGCCGGCGAGGCTGTATTCGGTCATAGACTGTCCTGTTTGCCTTCTCATCGTCTTTACCTCTATTGCATTGCAAACATCTGTAGAGTGGACCTGGTTTTGGACTGATTCGTTGTCAGAGAGTGTGTTTAATCAGTCATCGTCAAAGTTCCCGAAAATCTGAAGGGAATAATAAGAAATTGTAACGAACGATCAGAATTAATAGTGGAGGGGTCAATCACCCTGCCAAGCAGGACTCGAAACCCTGAGGTAAACAGGAGGTAAAAATGGATACAGGATTTCCCGACAAGACTCCCCATCAAGGAAACCTCCTCGCTGGCATTTATAGAGGAAGCCTGACA
>DATNPJ010000027.1:0-206446 GCA_036703295.1 Coleofasciculaceae cyanobacterium
TGGGTATCCACCACTTCGTAGCGCTTGAACAACTCCGCTTCAAAGCGATCCTGATCCCAGCCTTCCGGCCAGCGGTACAGGATCCGGTGGGTCGGGTAAACCTTCAGGCCCGGATCGTCCATGTTGGTGAGGAAAATCATGCCGTAATCCGAAAGCAGGCTGCCTGCCGGGGGCTCCTTGCCGGTTTGCTGCTTCAGTTGTTCGCGCACTTCACGCTGGTAGGCCAAGGCGGTCTCATAACGATGGTGGCCGTCTGCAATCAGCAGGGTTTTATCCGCAAACAGGGCTTGCAGACGATCCAGCACCTGCGGGTCGGTCACGGGCCGGAAGCGGTGGATAACACCATCGGCATCCGTGGCTTCCGACCAGGCATCATTTGGCGCTGCGGCGAATAAAAGCTGTTCCAGCAAACGTTCGGCATCGCTGTAAATCATAAACACCTGGCTGAGATTGCACAGCGTGGACCGCATGAGCTGAATGCGATCCTCTTTGGGTCCTTTCAGGGTGTGCTCGTGGGGCAGGACTTTCCCACTCTCAAACTCTTCCAGTTGTAGCAGGGCAATGGCGCCCTTGCGCTCAATCGTTTCCCCGTCCTGCGTCCAGGTCTGGGAATAGGCATACATCGCCGGTTTCGGCTCGGCCATCAGGGTGCCGGATTGTTCCCATTCGCGAACGAAGGCGTCCGCGCGGGTGTAGGGATTATTGGTTTCGTTGTCCTGAGGGGTTTTCTGGTTCAGATCCACCCGCACGAAGTTGGCCGGGTGTTTGGCGCAGAACGCTGCCTGTTGGGCGTCGTTGATGACATCGTAGGGCGGGGTGGCCACGCTGCTCAGGTTGGCGCCTTCGGCGGCCAATTTGTCCAGGTTGTAGCGCAATCCGCGAAAGGGGAGGATCTTGACCATGGGGGATTTCCTTTTCTGTCTCCTGTTCTCTGTGCTGATAGCTTAGCGGGGAGACGCCTGGCTGGCAAACGATGGATTTGCCCAATCGGTAAGACGCGGGCTATAGACCCGCTGACTGTCTTGGAAGAACAATGGGTCTTGCGGATGGGTTTTTTCCCGGTGGATGGGATAATGCTTGGCAGCAGCATCGGAAACGGAGGACGCATGCAAATCCAAATCATCGCGGTCGGCAAGCTGAAGGGCGGGTTTTCATACCTGCAGGCCGGTATCGACGATTATCTGAAGCGCATGCGGCCGTATGCCAAGGTCTCTGTGGTTGAAGTGCCGGATGAGTCGATAACCCCCTCCCTCACGCCGGAACAGGTGATGGAGCGCGAGGGGACGAGGATTTTGCCTTACATTCAGCGGGCCTCTTACGCAATTGCCCTCTCGGAGCGCGGTGATCAGCTAACTTCCGAGCAATTTTCGGCGGCGTTGTTTGAGCGTCTGGAGAATCAGACGAGAGCAAATCCATCAAACGGAGGTGCCTCTTCAATGGACTCCGGGCCTATCATATTCATTGTGGGAGGACCGCTGGGGCTGTCACCCGGTGTACTCGGAGAGTGCCACTGGACGGTGTCACTATCCCGACTGACCTTTCCACATCCCCTGGTGCGTTTAATCTTGCTGGAGCAGCTTTACCGGGCCTTTAAAATCCGGCGAGGCGAACCGTACCACAAGTAAGCGGTGTGAGAATCAAAATTCAAGTTTTTCGGCCCCCGGCCGATTGTTTTTGTACGGGTATAAAGACGTAAGAGAGAGCCATGAGCGACTTGAAAAAAATCAAGAAGATGGTGATGGTGGACATCTGCCAGACCCAGTCCATGAATGGTTATGATCCGTTTGAACTCGAAGAGGAAGCGCTCGGCTCGCTGTACCAGGTGGATAAGGACACTTATATCCTGGCCTTCGATACCATGCTCCAGGAAAAGAAAGTGACCACCACCATCAAGATTTCCAAAAACACCGTTTCCGTGGTGAAAATTGGCGATGTCCACAGTCGTCAGACTTTTTCGGCGAACGAATGGTATGCCAGCCAATATTTTTACGGCGGGGCCTCCCTGGTTTGCCGTAATTTCACCAAAAAGCTGGATTACGCGCTGACCCCCGAAGGCGGCATCATCGAGATTCTCTACGAACTCTGGAGCGGTGACACGCATCTGGGTTATTTCAACCTGGAACTGTTCATCCGCTAAAGATTGCATGGCTAAATGGGCACCCTTTTTTGACGAGGGTGACTAGCCACAGTGCGAATGTTGCCGGGCGGGAAGTTCGCGGTAAAATAGGGCATACCATCTGGTATCCGGAGAGGAGTATATGCCACTATGACCCAGACTCAGCACGCCAAAACATGGCACGATTTTGTCACCGAGGCCAAGAGCCACATCCGGGAAATCTCCCAGGATCAGCTTCGCCAGTGGATTGCCGAAAACAAGGACATGGTGATCCTGGACGTTCGGGAGGCCAACGACCACGTGCACTCCCGGATTGAAGGATCCGTCAATATTCCGCGGGGTGTCGTTGAATTGGAAATCGAGGACACGGTGCCGAACAAGGACAAAACCGTGGTGGCCTACTGCGGTGGCGGCGGGCGTTCGGCCATGGTGGCCGATGTATTGCAGCAGATGGGTTATACCAATGTTTATTCGCTCCAGGGCGGCTATAAGCAGTGGAAAGAAAAACCCTACCCGACCCTTGAGTACGACCGTTAATGGCGAACGCCGCCCAGCTTTTTGATACCTGGGCTCAGGCTGGACGGGGAGAGTCGATGGCTCGCGGGCATTGGCCCGCAGTCGCCCAGATTCTCACCCGGATGGCGTTGAAGCCGGGGCTGCGTTGCCTGGATGTCGGCTGTGGCAACGGCTATGCGGTGCGGGCCATGGCGGAGCGCGTCGGGCCGGAAGGCTTGGCGATGGGTGTGGATGTTTCCCCCGAAATGATCCACAGCGCCGAAGGCCGCGCGGATAATCCGTCTAATGCGCGTTTTCAGCTTTCTGCGGCGAACCGGCTGCCCTTTGCGGATGAATCTTTTGATCGGCTCCTCTCGGTGGAGGTGCTCTATTACCTGCCCGATTCGGTGGCCGCGCTGAAGGAATGGAACCGGGTGTTGAAGCCGGGCGGCTCCATCTGGATCATGTCCGACTTCTACATGGAAAATCCTTATTCCGCCTGTTGGGAGGGCTTGATCGATCTGCCCATGCAGTATCTCTCCGAGGCCCGGTATCGAGAGTTGTTGGAGAAGGCGGGCTTTACGGCGGTGTTCTCCGATCGGCTGCTCAATCCCATGCCGCTGGACCTGGATGATATTGCCCGCTTCAAGCCCGGTTGGGGTTACGAAACCATCAACGACGTGCGCCGCTTTCGCACCGAAATTGGCTCGTTGCTGGTTTCGGGCAAAAAGAGCAGCCTGGATATTGAAGAAGATTAGCCGGTCTCATGGTTTTTGGCGCGCCGCGTCACGGGCACGGCCTCTGCAAACACACATGTTGTTCATCTGAGCGAAGGGAAGTTTCGGATGCTGAAATTTTACGGAAAAAAGAGTTGTATCACCTGCCAGAAGGCCAAGGCTTTTTTGGAAGGGAATCAGGTTGCGTTTGAGGACATCCCCATCGAGACCCGGCCCCCGGCACGGGAGATTCTGGATCGGCTGATCGATCCGGCCAACGTGAAAGCCAGCCTGAATGTCCGCAGCACCATTTATAAAGAGAAAAACCTGGGCAAGCAGGTGCCGGACAAGCAAACAGCCATTGCGCTAATGCTGGCTGACCCCAATCTCATCAAGCGCCCGGTGATAATGGATACCAACGGGCAGCTCTATCAGGGCTTTGACGAAGCCAGCTTGCAGGCATTTTTGAAACGCTAGGGACCGACGCCGGGGCCGATGTTGTGGCCGTCGCTGGGAATGGAGGGTGGTTCCGGTGGGACTAGGGCCTTCAGATAGGCTAGGCTGCTAATCAGCAGGGCCGCGCCGATGGCTAGGTTCACCGCGCCGCGCCAAAGGAGCGCGACATTGAGGATATTCAACGCAACGCTGATGAGCACCATCAACCCGATGATAATCCAGCTGCGGGTGCCGTAGACATAAATGGGTCGCATGGGCTGAGTGAAGGCATCAATCCGCTCGATGTTGCGGCGGGAGGTTTTGGAGAGCACAAACTGTCCCTTGCCCCAGCCAATAATCAAAGATACCAGCACAATCACCACCATCAGGGTGGCGGCGGGGTGGGCCGGTTCCGCAAACAGGAAATTCACCCCGCGAAAAGCCAGGATGAGCCCGCCCAGGAACCACAGGAAAAACGCGAGTCCTTTCATCTGTATTCCGGAAAGCCGCATGGGCAGCAACAGCAGCAGGATAAACAGAATGGGCATAATGGGGATGTTGGTGGGCATGGTTGCAATTCCCTCTTTTAATTCTGCCCACTATCTTGCCGCAGATCGGTCCAGGCATCAAGCCGCAATCGGGAATCACGCAGCATCCTAATGGAAAATCAGGTTTAAGGGGTTTCCGGAATACAAAAGCAGCCGGTTTGTTGGTTCAAACCGGCCGTCTTGCTAGCTTCAAATAGTTTTCGATTGCGACGATTAAGAGAATTTACTGACGAGATTGGTGCTGGGTTCCCCAATCGTCTCCAGTAATTGCTCTACTGCCAGGTACATCTTGCAACTATACGGTCTGCTGGAGAAAAAATTCTGGTAATAGCAGCCGCTACAGTTGGCCTTGCGGGTATAGCACTCCACTGCTGAAGCGCTCCACCGTTTAAATGTGCCCACGACAATACTGTCGGTCTCGAAAGGATCAGTCGTACTCACGCTAACTCCTCTACCCTTCCCACGGAACGATAATGCTTCCACGTGTTTAGCATTATACGCATGAGGCAAGGAGGATTTTACAAAAATTAATCTCTTTTTCGTTACGAACACCCCAAAAGTCTCAATAGAATTTGCTTAAGGACAGTTTACAAATCTTAACATCAATCATCCTTGTGATAAAATATTATAGATGAGTAGAAAATCGGACCTTATTTGGGAGGGTGTTTGGATTTTCTGAAAAGAGGGGAAACGCAACTTCAAAACAAATTTTTACAGGTTGGATTCCCTGTCGGCTTGTTTTTGTTACAATCTAGGCTTTCTGAAGAGTCTGTGCGTAGTGCCACAAAGCCGTCACGTAAATCAGTTCGGAAGAAGCAGGAAGTGTGTTCACGCGTATTGATGAGATGTTGGTGAGTGGGGAGGCAAACGGATTTGTCGGTCGAGAAGATGATAAATTGGTCAAAAGATGGACCTCTGAAGCGAATCAAGATGGAAGCGGCACCCGATAACTTGAAAAGACTGTGCAATCTGATTGACGCTCAGGGGCAAGAGCCTGACGATATTCGTCTGCAAGCCATTTCCCAGCTTGGAGATATGTTGGCCCTTGATGCCCATCCGGCGGGCATTGAGTGCCTGGAATCCTGCATCCGTCATGAGCGTAACAGCCGCATCGCGGCGCATGTCGCCAGTGTGCTGGGAAGAATCAAGTCCGCCGACTCGGTTCCGGTGTTGATCGATGTGCTGCTGGCGACGCACATTGACCTGTTTGAACAACCGGAGTCTGCCGATTTCATCAAAGGAGACGAGAGCATGCGCTTGCGGTGCGCGGCTGCCGTCGCCCTGGGAAGAATTGGCGACAGCCGGGCCATCATCCCCTTGATGAGCATCCTGAACAACCGGGATGAAAACTACCGCCTGCGGCTGGCCAGCGCCGAAAACCTGGGCCGCCTGGGAGACGAGTATGCGGTCAAGCCCCTGATTGATGTGTTGGCGGATGAACAGGAGAAATCGGTTTATCTGAAAGAATCGGCGGCGAAAGCGCTGGGCCTGTTGGGCGATATCCGCGCGATTGAGCCCCTGATCGATGTGCTGGAATCCAAGCGGGGGATTCGGGACAAGTTTAACTTCCTGAAAGAACAAATCATTGAAGCCGTTGCCCGGATTGGGCGTCCCAGCCGCAAGGTGACCGATAGCCTGCTGGCCGCGCTGGAGGACGAGGCGCCTTCCATCCGTCTGGCTGCGGTAGACGCCTTAAGCGCCATTGGTGACGCAGAATGCCTGGAAGCCTTGAAGGGCCGCATTGATGATGAGGATGACGATGTGGCCAAGGCGGCTGCATACGCCGTTTTCCAGTTGGGCGGCGAGGGCGCGATTCGGGATTTGCTGCGGCGGGAGAATCTGCCCCGCTTTCTGCGGGATGAGCTGGAGGGGTATATTCCTTAACGAGGGGATCTATACGGATCATCACTCTGTGATAGACTGAAATATACTTTATTTAGGAAATTCCAAGGACTATCCCGTTTCTCATGTCGCAACCCGCTACACAGAACACTGCCGTTGTGCTGCTTTCCGGTGGCCTGGATTCCACCGTCGCATTGGCGGATACGCTGACCCGGCAGCGGGTGGTTTGTACCCTGACGTTTGATTACGGCCAGCGGGCCGCGTCCAAAGAACGTGCGGCGGCCCGTGCCATTGCGAATCACTACAAATTGCCTCATAAAGAGATTGCATTACCCTGGCTGGCCGAACTGCTACCGGTCGCCATGACGCCGTCCTTTGCCATGTCCGGTGCGAAGCGAGGCGCCGCCGAACGTCCGATGACCCAGGATGAATGGTTTGATGTGACCCAGGTCTGGGTGCCCAACCGGAATGGGGTGTTACTGAATATTGCCGCCAGCTATGCCGAAGCAATGGGTGCCGCTGCCGTGGTATATGGGGCCAATGCCGAGGAAGGGGCCACCTTCCCGGATAATACCGTCGCCTTCAGGGATAAGCTGAACGAGGCATTGGCATTCTCTACTCTTTCCGGCGTGCGGGTGGAAACACCGGTGGGCAGGCTTGCTAAAACCGAAATCGTGCAACGTGGCCTGGAGTTGGATGTCCCGTTCCAGTTTATCTGGAGCTGCTACCAGGGGCTGGAGGAGCAATGCGGGCAGTGTTCATCCTGTCTGCGCGTCAAACAAGCCCGAGACCAGGTGAGCTATATTAGCGGTAAAATGGCAGCCATCCCTTTTAAAGAGAGTTAATGCCCACAGACGGTATAAACCGTTCAGGTGGTGACTTGACTGGCGGTCGGGGTTGCGTTGCGCTGATAGACGGTTTGCCCGTTGATAAACGTGGCTTCCACTGCCAGGGTTTGCTTGTTCCAGAGTACCAGATCCGCCATGCATCCAGCCTCAAGCCGTCCTAAGCCCTCTTCTTTCAGAAAGTTGGCCGGGTTCAGCGTGGCAAACTGGACCGCTTGCGCAAAGTCGCACAATCCCCAGCGAACCAGATTGCGGACACATTCGTGAACCAGCATGCTGCTGCCCGCTAGTGCGCCCTCCTGGTTCAGGGCCTTCTGGCGCTGCACCACGATATCCTGGCCTGCAAAATGGACCATGGCCCCTTCCGGCATGCCGGCGGCCGGACTGGCGTCGCTGGTGACCAGAATTTGGCCGGGCCGCTTGGTGCGCAAGACCAGCTTGATTGCTTCCGGGTGTACATGGGCGCCGTCGGTAATCAGTTGGACATGCAAGGCGTCCTCAACCAGGGCCGCGCCGATAATGCCGGGCTCTCGATGGTGGAAGGGACGCATGGCGTTGTACAGATGAGTCACGCTGCAAGCCCCGTTACGGATGGCCTGTATGGTTTCTTCATGTGTGGCGCCGGAATGGCCGATGGACACCCGGATGCCCTGACGGGTGAGCATCGCGATCGCTTCGCCTTCGGGATCCGTTTCGGGGGCCAGGGTGATCATTTTAACCATCGGCGAAACCAGCAAAGTGAGCTCGTCCATATTTAACGGGCGGATATCCTGTGGAGGGTGGGCGCCCCGGAATTCAGGGCTGATGAAGGGCCCTTCCAGATGGATGCCCAAAGGGCGACTTTGCAGCGATGTCCGGTGATGGATGGTTTCTTCCAGGGTATGAATGGCGGAAATCATATCGGTCAGCGGGCTGGTAATGACCGTAAACAGCACACTGGTAATGCCAAACGCCGGCAGGCGCTGGAGCAGTTGCTGGATTTCCCCAATGGTGGTGCGGTTCAGGTTGCAACCCAGCGCGCCGTTGAAATGCAATTCAACCAGTCCGGGAGTCAGGTAACAACCCTCTCCGGAATAAACTTCCACGCCCTCTTGGTTCAATAGCAAGGAGCCTGGCGGGTCCGTGGTAATGGCCCGGATCCGGTTCCCCTCAATCAACAGGGTTCCCTCACTCTGTTGTCCATGCGGATGAATCAGCGTGGCGCCTGTAATAATCTTCATGGAATAACTTTCATTGCTGCGCTTTGCATTATGAGTGCTATTCTAGCAGTTTTTCAGCACGCGGGGATGAGCGCGCGGGGGAAAATCTCCTCCAGTCAGTGGTTTTTTATGCTCCAGCTTCCCTGTGGACTTGCCATTGCCTTTGAACAATCGGATAATAGGGCGATGACCCAATCCGAGATTTCTATGGGTGCTGTATCCAACCTGAAGCAAAAGCTTCTTGAGGCGTTGAAGACTGAAGCGCTCAAGACGGCGGAGGCGAACATGCAAGATGGTACCGCGATGCCATCGATACTTGGTGTGCCGGAATCTGCTGAGCCCATGCCGATGGAGTTGACGCCGGAAGATCACACGCTGGAGGACGGAAGCTCCGTCTACAGCTTGCTTCTAGAGGAACATCAGGATGCGCCGCTGAACGAGGATCTCAGTCAGAGCAGCGAGCGTTTGCACAGGGAACTGCAGCAGATGGGTGACTCCGGCAAGGGTTTTTATTCTGAAGCGGATAAAAAAACGGGTTTTGATGATACACTATCGATGAGAGGTGTGGCGGCTCCTACAGAGCAAGGTCGTTTGACCGATGTCCCCTCCTCTCCATCGCAGAATCAAGATGTTACGTTGGAAAGCGTTATTTCGGGAGGAAGTATGGCCGACCTGTCTGGTTACAAAGATCTATCTAAAGCACCTATTTCATTCGGGGACGATGATATGCCTACCTCGACCCTGTCGAGTGACGTCGGCTTTGAGCGGGCGCATCATTTCAGCGCTCCTCAGCAACATTTCGTGAGCACCGAGCAGCCATCCCAGGATGTGGATACCGAGTTCAGCGGCAATGTGAAAACGTTGATCCGGTTGGTTAACGAACTTCCCGAAGGCGTGACCAAGCAAACCGGCGCTCAGATTATCCGTCTGACTATGGAAGCCATGGGCATCTCAATGGAAGATGTGCTTTCCGAAGCGCAGTCCGCTCAATCCGAGATGTTGGACGCCGTTCGCGCCAACATTAAAAAGATTGAAGAGTACAAGACCGTCATCCGCAAACTGGAAACGGATATCAAGTACTACCAGGGCAAGGCCAACGAGCTGTCGGAGATTATCGATCTCTTCATCCTGTCCAACACTTCCAGCCAGAAGATGCCGTCGCCCGATGACCTGGGCCACTAGAACTACGTCAATCTTCCACAACCCCTGTTATCAATCCAGCCTATGAAAATTCCGGGTACTCTTAATTTGCCTCGGAAGCGCCCTGTCATCCGCTTATGTGCAGGGTTCTCCGCTTTGATCAGCCTGCTGGTTTTACTGATTGGCCTGCTGTCAGGGTGCGCCGGCAGCTCGGATCTGGGTGGCACCGGTGCCAACAGCAAGGAGGCCGTGGCCAACGAGCTGTACGATCAGGCCTGGCGCATGATTAAAGAAGAGTACGTGGATGCCGGATATAACGGCCAGGATTGGTCCACGTGGCGATCGCACTACCGGGGCAAGTTGAAGGATCCCGAGGATGCCTACGTGGCGATTGGGACCATGGTGGCCAGTCTGAATGATGAGTACACGCGCTTCCTGCTGCCACGGGACATGGACGAGCAAACCATGAGCATTGACTCGCGGCTATATGGCGTGGGGATTCAAATCTCCATGCGGGAAAACAAGCTGGTGGTGCTGGCAACGATCGATGGAACCCCGGCGGAAAAGGCCGGGCTGATGTCCAAGGATTTGATTACCCACATCAACGGGCATGAAACGGCGGGCATGAGCGTCGAGGACGCTGCCGACCGAATCCGGGGCGAGAAAGGTACCTTTGTGACCTTGACCGTCAAACGGGGCAATCAGGTCCTTTCCAAGCGGATCATGCGGGATGAAATCAAGCTGAAATCCGTGTTCAGCCGTCCCCTGGAGGATAAGCGGATCGGTTACATCCGCCTGAGCAGTTTTATCAGCGAAAACATGCTGAACGAAATGGAAGACGCCATGCGCAAGAACCAGGATAAGCAGGGCTTGATCCTCGATCTTCGCGGCAATTACGGCGGGCTTTTTACCAATGCGGTCGAGATCGCGGACATGTTTCTGGACAGCGGCGACATCGTCTCCATCGTGAACCGTGAGCACGACAAGCGGGTTTACGAAGCGCATCCCGGCGCTATGTACCGAAAACCCTTGGTGGTCCTGATTGACGGGGGTAGTGCCAGCGCCAGCGAGATTCTGAGCGGCGCGCTGAAGGATAATCACCGGGCGCGCCTGGTCGGTAGCCAGTCTTTCGGCAAGGGCCTGGTCCAGAAGATCAACACACTGTCCAACGGGACGGGATTGAACATTACCATTTCCAAGTATTTGACGCCCAACGGGACCGATATCAATAAAAAAGGCATTGAGCCCGATCTCCGGGTTTCCTACACGGAGTCGGATTTCCGCGGACACCGGGATCCTCAGCTGGAGCGCGCGGTTGATCTGCTGAAGCACGAGTTGGTGGCCCGCAAGTAGCGATGATGATTTCAGAACAGGATGCGCGGGCTTTGTTGCGGGCGGCCGCACAGGCGGCCACGGGAGCTTATGCGCCATACAGTCATTTCCCGGTCGGGGCTGCGCTGTTGACCGATCAGGGCGAAGTGGTGCCCGGCTGCAACGTGGAAAATGCCAGTTATGGTCTGACCCTGTGCGCCGAGCGAGTTGCCCTGGTCAAGGCGGTGTCGGAAGGCAAGCGGCGCTTCAAGGCGCTGGCCGTATGGGCTGACGCGCGAGCCCATGGCTCGGTGACGCCTTGCGGGGCTTGTCGGCAGATGTTAGCGGAATTCTTAGCGGCGGATTGCCCGGTGGTTTTCAGTGATGCCACCACGGGCACGGTCCGGATTCTTACGATGGGGTCGTTGCTGCCGGAGGCGTTTGGTCTTGCCGCTGATGCGGGTGATAACTACCCGGATACAAGTAGCAACACACTTGGTGGCTAGGCCCTTCATCAGCCGCTAGCGGAAAGTCGCTGGTACAGACCTCCATTCGCTTGCTACAGCGGGGCGCAAAGGAGCACCCTGGCGGAATTTCGGTAATGGAAGGCGGCTGACCCTCAATGGGTTGCAAACGGTTGCGTTCCCCTGTCCGGTTCATGGTGGGCAGGCTGTTCAGCAATCCCCAGGTATAAGGATGCTTGGGACTTTTAAACAGCTCCCGCACCGGGGCTTTTTCCACGATGCGTCCGGCATACATTACGGCCACTTCCTCGCACATTTCAGCCACAACCCCCAGGTCATGGGTAATCAGCAGAATGGCGGTCTGGTGTTCTTTGCGGATTTCCCGTAGCAGTTCCAAAATCTGCGCCTGTACCGTTACATCCAGGGCGGTGGTCGGCTCATCGGCAATCAGCAGGGAGGGCGTGCAGCTCAGGGCCATCGCAATCATCACCCGCTGGCGCATGCCGCCTGAAAACTGGTGGGGAAAATCGTTCATGCGCTCTTGGGCGTTGGGAATCCGAACCTGATCCAGCAATTCGATGGCCCGTTTGCGTGAGGCGTCACGGCCGAGTCCCTGGTGCAGCTCCAGAATCTCTCGGATCTGATCGCCCACCGTGTAGACGGGGTTGAGAGATGTGAGCGGATCCTGGGGAATCAGCGCAATCTGCGCCCCCCGAATCTTGCGAATCTCTTCATTGGAGAGACTCAGCAGGTTCTGATTCTTAAACCGAATTTCACCTTCCGTGATATAGCCGGGTGAGGGAATCAGCCGCAGGACGGCCAGGCTGCTCATACTCTTTCCGCAACCGGATTCTCCAACCAGTCCCAGTACTTCCCCCGGCTTCATCTGTAAGGAAAGGTGATTAATAGCGTAGGCGGGGCCGCTTTCGGTGGGAAAGGCTACGGTCAGGTTTTCGATGGATAATAAAGGCGGTGCATTCATAAAGCCATTATAACGGATGGAAGAAGGCACCAAATTTGCAAAGCGGCTTTCCGACTTCCCCAACCTCTCCCGGAGCGCTGTTCCGGTGCATTTGGACCCGTAAACGCGGATCCGCACAGAAGAGTTTCTGGCCCATGCTGAAAACACGAGTTGCGTTTACGCATATTGTCGAAGATTTTTATCGCTATACTAATGATGGAAAATTAACGGTAATCAGTTGATCCCCCTATAAGCTTTACCCTGGAGATAGTTTCAGCCTATGCAAGCCTTGACCACTTTCTGGCGTGCCGCTTTTAGCGATGAGCCGTACAGCGCCAGCAGAAATTTCCTGATCTGCGCCATTGTCTACCTGGTTTTGGGTATGAGTTTTGGGCTGATTGCAGCGCTCTTGATGTCGAACCCCGACATTATTCAAGGCATTCCGCAACTGGCATTCGGGCGTTTGAGACCCGCGCACACCAACACGGTGTTGCTCGGCTGGTTGTCGATGGGTTATGTGGCTTGCTTCTATTATATTGTGCCGGTGCTGGCTGGTCGTAAGGGCCTCTGGAGTGAGCGTCTGGGCAACATTACCTTGCTGCTCTGGAATATTGCGGCATTGGGGGGTATCTGGGGTATCCTGAACGGCTACACCGAAGGGCGCGAGTATGCGGAGATCAACGGTCCTTTTGACTGGATGGTGCTGGCGGTGTTGCTGATGGTGGGGGTCAATGTCTACATGACCATCTTCACCGGCACCGAAAAGAAATGGTACGTTAGCCTTTGGTATTTTATGGGGGCGCTGTTCTGGTTTCCGATTATTTATGTCATCGGCAACCGGGGCTTTGTGCAGTTTACGGGCTTGAACGACGCGATTGCCGGTTGGTTCTACGGGCACAACATTCTGGGGATGTGGTTTACCGTGGGCGGGGTTGGGATTCTCTACTACCTGTTACCGCGCTTCTCCGGAAATCCGCTGTATAGTCACACCCTTTCCATGATTGGCTTCTGGACTATCGGGATGTTCTACGCGCCTACCGGAACGCACCATATTCTGCAATCACCGGTTCCGGAGTGGCTGAAAGCCATCGCGGTTATCTCCAGCGTTTTCCTGCTGATTCCGGTATTGACCGTACTGACCAACTTCTTCATGACCTTGAAGGGTAAATGGCACCTCATTGTGGATCACGTGGCGTTGCGCTTCGCGGCCGCATCGGGGTTGGCCTACCTGTTAACCTGTATGCAAGGGCCCTTCCAGGCAACCCGAAGCATCAACTGGTACCTGCACTTCTCCAACTGGGTGGTGGGCCACGCGCACATGGCGCTGCTGGCGACGTTTACCTTTATTGTCTTTTCGGCTTCCTACTATATTGTGCCCAAAATTACCGGGCGCAAAATCTACAGCCGTCCGTTGGCCATCTGGCATTTCTGGCTGAGCTTCCTCGGCTGGATTCTGATGATGTTGTCCCTGACCATTGCCGGTCTGATTCAGGCCGCCGGCTGGCACTTCACGCTGCCGTTTGATCAGTGGGTGATCGAGATGGCGCCGTACTTCTTTGCGCGCTTCCTGTCCGGCATCATGCTGCTGTCCGGGGCCATCCTTTACATGCTCAACATATACAAGACCATCTTCTCCAAAGCGGCTGAGCCGCTGCCCGAGTCGCCGACCGGGATTGCGTATGTCTAGTTCGGGTGAACACAAGGACCAAGGAAGGATTTCAAGAGGCGAGAACCGATGCAACACCGAATTCTGAACTACCTGATTGCCGCTGTCTTTGTGGCCCTGATCTTTCTGACCATCATTTTTGTCACGGCTATTTTGCCGGCGACGACCTTCCAGCCCGAGGCGACCGCCCAGGGGGCCTACAAATATACGGCCCAGGAATGGCATGGCCGGGAAGTCTACCTGCGGGAAGGGTGCGTGTACTGCCATACGCAGTTTAACCGTTATCAAGATCGTGAATACGGTGAAATGGTCCAGGCTGGCGACTATGTCAACCAGACCCCTCACTTGCTCGGTACCGAGCGAACCGGTCCGGACTTGTCCAACATTGGCGGCAAATACCCGAATGCCTGGCATTGGGCGCACCATATGCAGCCCCGCAGCGTGAAGCCTGGCTCGTTGATGCCCACCTTCAGCTATCTCAGCGCCCAGGACATGACTGATTTGATTGCCTACCTGCAAACGCTGGGCCGGGAACGTGAACTGGCCGCGCGTCGCGGGACGGGCAATGCGCCGGCGGCGGCAGGACATGGCGGTCCGGAAGGCGCTGTGAAACAAGAGCCGATTACCTGGTTGGAAGCGCCTCAAGAGATGCGGGACGAATGGCAACGAGTGGCCAAGAACGTCCCCGTGGACAACTCCGCGATTGCCAACTCCGGGCGCGGCATCTACATGCAAAATTGTGCGGTCTGCCACGGGGTGTCCGGGCGCGGTAACGGCCCCATCAGTTCCACCATGCTGAAGAAGCCCGCCAACTTCACCCGCCCCTTCTACCGGGCCTACAAAGACTCCATGTGGTTCTGGCGGGTCAAGGAAGGTGTGGCGGGCACCCGCATGCCACGTTGGGGCCGCAGCCTGAGCGAACAGCAGATGGCCTATCTGGTGGCGTACCTCAAAACCCTTCCCACCGACGGCTCGCAGCCTTCCGCTCAATTGGAAGTGAACCGTTACGGGCAGCTTGATTCGCCGGATACGATGTCCGGCAACTACGAAGAGATTGAGCGCCTGGATGTGGTTCGGCACGGAAACCCCTACATCTATGGAGGCGGCAGACACTAATGTGCCCTTCCTGTCTTTCCGGTGGCATCGGCCCGGGCTATATCGCGGCATTTGCCATCTGCATCCTGTTTTTCCTGATTGCCTTTGGTTGCATGTTCTGGGCCTCCAGGAACGGAATGATGGAAAATCTGGAAGACACCAAGTTTCGCATGCTGCAAGATGAAGACTAGCAAAGAACGGAGTCCTGTTTATGGCGGAAGAACTTAACCCAACGGATCCGAATAAGGCTCAAAGCCTCATTCATCATGAAACCCAAACGGCATTGCCCAAGCCGTATGATGAGTTTGAGGTCGGTGAGCACAAGATTCCCTGGTTCCTGTGGTTTTTCTTTATCCTGATTGTGGGTTGGGCCTCCATTTCATGGATTCAATTTTTCGGATACTAATCAAATAAGGCTGAATGCAAATGGATTTCCCGTTGAAAAAGCAGATCTCCTCGCGCTCCGGTTTTGTCAGAGCGCTTTCGCTGACGCTTGCGCTGGCCGCGCTGACCTTGTTCAGCGGTTGTACGCAGCAAGAGGCTCGAATGAGCCAGGCTTCCGAGAATCTGGCCGCACACCCGATGCTCGACGAGCGACTGGTGCAGGAAGATTTTGGCTTCCCCTCTGCGCCGCCCTCTTTGGTTCGTGGCCGGGATTTGTTCAAACAGCAGTGCGCCCAGTGCCATGCCAAGGATTTTTGGCAGGTTCAGCGTGTCAAGGAAGACATGGCGTATACCACCCCGATTGATCTTTACCTGTTTCTGACCACCGGCAAGGCCCCTGAGGTCGTGATGCCGACGAATGAGCGCCGCGTGGTGCTTCCGGCTGGTCACCCGGTGGCTTTCAAAAACACCTTGAACCGTGATGATCGCTGGGCGGTGCTCTTCTATGCGCGCTACCTGGCTGGTGCCGGAGATATCCGCAAGCCCAACGCCAAGGCTCCGGAAGTTGCGGCAATTTTTGGCGGCAATTGCGCGGTATGCCATGGATCCTCAGGAAAAGCCGATGGCCCCTTGCACACCGGCAAGACGGGGAACCACGAGCTTCATGATGCGACCCAGCTGCGCAACCTGATGCCGGCGCCCGCCAACCTGGCCCAGTATAACCGTATCTACAACCGCACCGATGCGCAGCTCTTCCGGTATATCTGCCAGGGGATCTATCCTTCGGCCATGCCTTCCTGGTATGGTAACGTGGATCGTGATAAGGATACCGGGGCTGTGGTGTTCGTGTTTAATGATCCGGTGATCTGGAATCTGGTGCGGCATGTGCGTTCGCTGTCCGTGACCAACGACTTGCCGGAAGGGGAGGCGCCCCCGCCGGGTCTGCAAGCCTTGCAGCCTTGCCCTCCGCAGCTGAATAACCAGCCTTGGACCAAGGTCATGCAAGAGCAATCTCCATATAAAGGCAAGCCCGTTAAATTGCCGGTTGCCAATCCGGTGACTGGCGGGATGACCTTCCAGCCCGCAGTCGGTGAAATGCCAACGTTTCACCAGCAGCCCACAGATCGTTCGACCAGAGGACCAAGGAGCGGTTCATGAACAGACGTGATTTTCTCAAATTGATTGTGAGCATTCCGGTTTTGGGTGCGCTGGCGTTGTTTGTCTCGCCCCTGTTCCGCTACATGCGTCCTTCCAGCGGCCCGTTGAAAGAAACGGCCATCAGCCTGAAGGGTGCGCCAACCGACTGGGAAGGCAAGTCTGGTCTTTTTGCCCCACCCGATATGCCTGCCGCAGATCGGGAAGTGACTTTTGCCCTTTCGGATTTTCCGAGTCCCTGGTCTTTTCAGCCCTTCACCTTCAGCCAGAAAAGCAAGGAATATACTTTCCGACACTTCCAGGCCAGCAAAATCCCCGGCTACGTTGTGCGTCTGCCAGAGGAAAAGGCAGGTGCGCCGGATTTCATGATTGTGAGCCGGATTTGTCCACATATGGGTTGCGTCTTCAATTTCCTGCCGGATCCGGCTGAAGCGGCCGCTTATAACTATCCCGGCGCGAAAAATCCCTTGTTTGCCTGCCCTTGCCACCTGAGCGTCTATGATCCCTTGCAGACCCAGGAAGTTGCCGGTAGTCAGATTCGAGGCAAGGTGGTTAGCGGTCCTGCTCCACGTCCGCCCCGGAAATTCGATTATGATATCAAGGGTGACAAATTGGTCATCACCAAGCTTGAAGCGGGAGGGATTGCGTAGATGGTTGCAGATTTCAAAGCTCTGCCCGCTGAGGGTTTCAATTGGGTGAAAGAGCGCCTGCAAAAAATCGATGTGTTCGATGAAACCAAGGTTGAGCTGCAAAAGGAATCGCCCTGGTACCAACTGGGAAGTATGTACTACCTGGCTTGGATAGTGGTGCTGGTTACCGGCGTGATCCTGGTCGCTCTGTACCTGCCGACCACCGCCCAGGCCTTTGATTCGGTCAACCTGCTCTCGCACAACTCCTTGGGGTCTATCCTCCGAGGGATGCACAAGTACAGTGGCGACGCCATGATTATTGCCGCCACCTTGCGGGTGTACCGGATGTGGTTTACCGCCGAGTATAAGAACAAGGGTGAACTGACCTTTATCCTGGCCATTTTGCTGTTGGTGATTGCCATGTACTCCGGTTTGACCGGCTATCTGCTGATCTGGAACCAGCGGGCCTTCTGGGCGACCAAGGTATTCGCCACCTTCCCGACCTACCTGGATATTACACCCGCCAACTGGGCGTGGCCGTGGGATTTTGCCAACTATAAAAATTCCTGGCTGATTCCCAACGTCATTGGGGCCGGCACCAAGCTGATCGGCAACCTGACTCACCAGGGTTTCAGCACTTCGCAGATTCTGATGGGCGGCAGTTCCATCGGTCAGGCGACCATGACCCGGTTTTATTCCCTGCATTTCGCGTTGTCGCTGATTCTGCTGGTGACTACCGAAATCTACTTCTATAAAAACCGTATGAAGCGCCTGAACCTGCGCACGCCGATCATTCTGCTGTTGATTGGCATGTTTTTCTTTACCGCCTTATTCTTCCCGGCGGAATCCGGCACCCGGTCCAACCCTGAGGTCACCCCGCTGCCGATCCTTTCCGACTGGTACTTCCTGGCGCTGTATCAACTGTTGAAATACATGGATCCCTACTGGGCCACCCTGTGGACACTGGGCATTCCTTTTGTGACTATTGGCCTGACGTTCGTGGATTGGGGTCCGGAACGTCATTGGCTCAAGCGCCCGATTTTCACCACGATTGGCATCATGGCGGCGTTCGAGTTTGTGGTCTTTTCCGCGTTGATTATTGCCAACAAGGCCAACATTGAGACCGATCCGCCCTATTGGTTCGCGCACATGATCGGTTCCATCGCCATTGGCCAATTCTGGCATTGGGGCTTATACCGTCAGCGCTTCCCGATGACTTTCTGGGTGTTGTTTAACCTGGTGACCAGCGGTTGGTACCTCTTCTTCTGGCACTTCATCGTGCACAACCCCAAGCTGCTGGATGAAGCCACCAATACCTACCTGTACGGCGGCCAGACCTTGCAAGCCTGGATTGCCGGTTATCAAGGCATCAACTACACCAACCTGTACTGGAGCTTGCTCTGGTTCGGCTTCTCGGTGTTCCAGTTGGTGGTGGCCGGTTTCCTCTTCTGGATGGACCGCCGTCGCCGCGAGGAACGTGAAGCCACCCTGGCGCTGGAAGGAGTGCCTGCCTGATGTCTAAGCCGTCTCAGTCGATGGAAAAGCCGTTGACCCGTCCGATGTGGTGGGGCCTGTTCCTGGCGGCCACGTATGTGATGTCCCTGTGGTTCCAGACCTTCAAGGTCTTCACCGTGACGCCCACATTGACGAACGGGCTGGGCTGGCTGGGGGTCAATCTGCTGCTGCTCCTGATTGTCATGACTCTGATTTATGACAGTTACGTTCAGGAGAAGGGGCGGGGGCGCATCGAAAAGCCCATCCGCCTGTTTGAATGGATGCATCGGAGAGCGTTCCTGCTCAGGAGCAACCTCCGGCAAAAGGGAGATCTTTCATGAAATCTTGCAAGTGCTCATTGACAGAGATTGTCGCTGTTGTGATTGCCGTGGCGGCGCTGGCTGGGCTGGTGGTCATGTTGAATTCCGAGATCCATATCCTGCCGGGGGTGACCACCGAGCTGTTTGAAAGCCAGGTGCTGCCTAACCTGCAAATATATTCGTTGGCACTTGGCCTGGTGCTGCTGGTAGTCAGCATTGCCTATATCCTGCTGGGTCGTGCGGAAGATATCTCCACCACCCTGGACAAGCAGGACAAGTAGCCGAAAATGATTCGATAGACGTGCAAAAGGAGCCCGCCCGTGTACACCGAACCGTTACAAAGAGCGACACTCTGGATTGAGAAGGGTCTGAACACCGTTTTCTCCCAGCGTTACAACCCTTTCTATTATCATGGCGCGCTCCCCAATTTCTTTATCTGGGCGCTGTTCATCTCCGGGTTGCTCTTGTTTGCCTATTACCAGCCGACCATGGCCAACGCCTACGCCTCGGTCAGCTATATCACCCATGAGCTACCCTTCGGGAACCTGTTTCGCTCCGTGCACCGGTATGCCAGCGATGGCATGATGATTTTCGTGATGCTGCACATGTTCCGGGTGTGGTTTACGGATCGCTACCGCGAATACCGGATTCTACCCTGGATTACCGGCGTCATTCTGCTGATTATCACTTTTGCCATTGGTCTCAGTGGTTATCTGCTTATCTGGGATCAGCAGGCGGTGACCCTGGCCAACCTGACTTTCAACCTGCTCAGTCACCTGCCGGGGATCGGGCAGCCCGTGGCCGAGTTCCTGATGGCCGGCCCGGTGGTGAACGATTACACGCTGACCCGCTTCATGTTTCTGCACCTGGGCATCCCCTTGTTCATGATGTTCATGCTCTGGCTGCATTACCTGCGGATTACCCGGCCGGTTTCCGAGCCGCCGTTGCCCCTGGTGGTGATGATGTCCGCTGGTTTATTCCTGTTCTCGGGGGCATTCCCGGTTGAATTGGGTCGGCTGGCCGGAGGGGCGACCGTTCCGATCGTGGTAGGTCCCGGTAGTATCACCCCGGTGGCTGAATTTGATCTGTTCTTTGCGTGGCCCCAATACCTGACGTTTATCGGCGTCCCTCCCATGGCGGTGCTGTTGATGCTGCTGATGGTTCCTATTGCGCTGCTGGGGCTGCCCTACCTCCAGAAAAAAGCCCTGCGCGGTCAATATGCCCAGGTGGTCCGGGAAAATTGCACCGGTTGTTCCCTGTGCTATAACGATTGCCCCTATGAGGCCATTGAGATGGTTGAACGAGGCAATGATGGCACCCGTTTCAAGCGGCTGGCTGTGGTTGATGCAGGCCGTTGCGCCAATTGCGGCCTGTGTGTCGGAGCATGTGCCTTCAAGGCGATTGAAATTCCTCGTCGCGAGACCGGCACCGTGCTGGCTGAGATCGAAGCGGCGTTAGCGACTACTACTTCATAAGGATTCAGACGATGGCAACGGATGATAAAGTCAAAGTAATCGGAATTGCCTGCGAGCGCAGCGTTGATTTCGAAGGCAAGCTAGATGAGAACGGTTACCTGTTGGATAACCCGGCGGTCAAAATTATTCAGATTCCGTGCAGCGGGCAAATTCAGCCCATCATGCTGGAATCAGCCCTGAAAAACGGTGCGAATGGCACGTTTGCCCTGGGTTGCCGCATGGGTGACTGCCACTACCGGGATGGAAACAAGTTCTGCCGGGAGCGTCTGCTCGGAGAGCGGATGCCCAAGCTGAAGCCCAACGTGGATAAGCGCCGGGTGCAAGGCTACTGGCTCTCCGCCTTGGAATACGACAAGCTTCGCGACATGGTGGCTGCCTTCGTTGAAGATTGCAAGAAGCTGCCTGCGCCCGAAATCAAGCCGACCGCGAAGGCGGGGAAATAGAAAGGACGATGCGACATGTTTGAAATGGAAGGCCGCAAGGACATTTCGCTGTTTATCAAGTACGCCTGGTTTTTCCTCTTGTACTTCGCTCTGTTATTATTGATTGCCAGCTTTGGCATCATCGCCGAGAGTTAGAGGAGGAAGGAAAGAGTATGGCGGACAAGAAACATCCCGAGGCGCACCAGCCGGCGCATGTCGAATTTGACACCAGCCACGCTGAAGGCCGCCTGAATTGGATCTTCTTTGAATTCTGGCCCATCATGATCTTTGTGGTGGTGTTCCTGCTGATGAATGCGGTGCCGCTGACCCTGTCTGGCCTTCTGCATAATCCTTTCAGCTCCTCGGATGTGGTTTGGTCCGGTTATGGCCTGCTGCTGATTGCCGAATTTGTCGTGGCGCTGATTATTTTCATCGTGGCCCCTCGGGCGATCATGCCGTACATGATGCTGGTGTCCGCTTACGGCCTGATTGCCGCCGAGCAAGGCAAGGCCTGGAAGGTTGGATTTGTCAGCGACGGCCAGCATGAGTGGATGATCAACAATGGTTCCATTCTGTTCCTGGCTTATGTGGCTGTGGCCTGGTTTTTGGTCTGGCGGGATGACGTCGGGGCCAAAAAGGAGCGCTTGTAAAACGCAAAACCTTTGTGTTACAAAGGTACCCTATAAGTGTGTCCAATCATGAGCAATCAAGGAGATCCCCCTCGGTATGGTAAGAATTCGCTTGAAGCGCCTGGGTCGCAAACATCGTCCGTTCTACCGGATAGTCGTTACCGATATCCGCAATCGCCGTGATGGGGCTCCCTTGCTCGAGTTGGGCTACTACAATCCGATTTCCAAGCAACTGAAGCTCGATAAGAAAGCTGCCCTGGAATGGATCAGCAAAGGCGCCCAGCCCACCGATGCCGCACAGCGCTTGATCAACAAGGCTGATGAAAATGGTGAGCTGATTGTCCTGGAACAGGTTCGCAAAGAAAAACTGTCCCGCAAGGCTGCGGAAAAAGTGAAAGCTGAGCAAGCCGCGAAAGAAAAGGCTGAACAGGACGCCAAAGCTGCTGCGGAAGCCGCCAAGGAAAAGGCTGAGCAGGAAGCGAAAGCTGCTGCTGAAGCTGCCGCCGCACCCGCTGCGGAAGAAGCTCCTGCCGAGGCTCCGGCTGAAGCGTAAGCGACCCCGGCTTCAATCTTAAAAAGACACCCAAAACGGGTGTCTTTTTGTTAGGACTTGTTCGACATATTGCCCAGGAGCGGGGTTCCTGCGCTTTTGTCGTCCGGATGGGGGGACGTTTACGGCAGGTCCAGGCGGAATAGGGCGCTAAGGCAAGCCAGCCGTGGTGTTGGCTTTTTTATACTTGCCGTCCTGCTCCAGCACGGCAACGGCCTCCGGTCCCACCAGGAGTGCCAGCGCCGTTCGAGAGCTGTTATAAGCCTGTTGGGCATTCTGCTCATCCTGTTTGGCAGAATCATAGATGGACTGCACCAAGGGTTGTAGGGACTCGTCCGTGTTGCTCCCTTCGGCGGTGGCGTGATCATAATACTTGCCGATGGTGGCGCGGCTTTCCCGCGAAAGGGCCAGGCGCTCCTGGGCATGCCGGTAGTTGTAGTAGAGTTCCAGGAGGTTGGATTGCAGGGCTTCCACTTCTTTGGCCAGGATGACCATGTCCGCGTCCGTCACCCGGGAAAGAACGGATTCATCCGGGCTGCCGGACATTAAATCCTGCACCATGTTGGAGCCAATCATGCCAGCCGGGGATTGCGACCACATCGATCCGGCCACACCGCCGAGGTGCACCAGGCTGGACACCATGCGTTTGGAGAAACTGTCTCCTTCCAACGGTTTACCGGTGGCATCCCGGCGGGAAAGCTTTTCGATGGCGTAGCGGATGGTGCCGCTGCGTTCCACGGCGGCTTCCCAAAGCATTCCGATATCGGTGACCGCCAGCTCCTCGTCGTCTCGCAACTCGTTATGGATGGCCTTGTCTTCCAGGTGGACGGCATCGGACAACTTGATGAGCGTAGTGCGGGTGCCGGCGTCCAGTTTGCCGGCTGCTTCCATCAGACTCTTGCGGGCCTGCTCATCCAGGACCGGCGGCGCTTCCTTCAGCAGTGTCCGGCTGGACTTGCGGTCCGAGCGTTCCACTTTCTGCGGGGGGGCATCCTTTTTAGGCTTTTCCTTGGCCCAGGAGTCCGAGGTCCCTGCAATCAACAGGCTGCCGGAGATACACAGGGAGAGCGCCAGGATTCCGAGTCGGGTGGAGGGGCTGGTGGTGAGTCTAGTCATGGTGTAAAATCTCCGGCATCGGCGTGGGGATGGCCTCGCTGGGCGGGAATGGATTGAGTTGCGGGCTCTTTCCCTTTTCGGTGGGAGCCGGAATAGGCTCCGGCGGGCCGATATCGGTACTCAGGCGAGGGCTGATTTCCATCGGTTGCGGCAAGTCGATCGGCATTGCCATCGTCTGCCCCGATGGGCTTTCCAGCTTGGTGGCCGTCACTTTTTGGGCGGTCGGGGCTGGAGGGCCGACTTCCGGGCTGACCCCGATGGGGGTGGTAATGTTGACGGCGGTTTGGCTGTCATCTAGCCGGGCAGTCAGTTCTAAATGGGAAACTGCCTCGCGTCCGGCCAGACGTTCCAGGGCCAGACGGTGGAGTTTGGCTTTCTGGCGGAGGCTGGTTTCGTTCATCAGTGCCTGATAATAGGCCGTCCCGGAGGCCATCACGGCCAAATCATTGCCGGAGGACAGCGCCTTGGAGTAGAGATTGTTGTTTTTGAGAGTGGTCTGATGGGAATCAGCCAGCGTCTGCAAGGTGGCCTTGTAGCTTTGGTAGGCCTGGATCAGCTTCATCTTGAGATCATCAATCAGCCCGGCCATCTGGATTTGCTCGGTGGGGGAGAGGCTTCCCAGTGTGGGCTGACTCCTGCCGTTGATGAGGTTCTGCATGGCGTTGTTCACGGCCATGGTGCCCATATCGCGGTATTGTCCGCCTCCGGGGACCATCGTCGCGGCCAGGGTGGCGCCGGAAAGCAGCGTGCTGAGGGTCTTGGTCAGGAAGGTGCTGGATTGCCTGGGCTGCACATCGGCGGGTGCCGCCAGCTTTTCCATCGAGAAGCGGATGACCGGGTTTTTTTCCACGGTGGCCCGCCACAGGTATTCCAGATCCGCCTCGTCAATCTTTTTCTGAATTTCCAGGACGTTCTGGAGCTGTTCGGATTTGAACTTGTCGCTGACGTAGCCATCCAGTCGGTTCACTTTGGGGGTGGTCCGGATGACAGGGCTGGTGACTGCGGAAAGCGTCACGGGCCCATCAATGTCTTCTTCCTGCCCGGATTGCGGATCGATTTTCGGATTGATGTTGGCCACCGGGGGCAGAAAATCCCGCTTGGGCAGAGCCTTTGCGATGGTTCCCCCTGCCTTGTCCTTGCCGAAAAGACCGGCCGGAGCTGATGCGGGCGCAAAAAACAGCAAACTCATGCTGAGGGCGATGCCGATCCATGCTTTTCCAGATTGCCGGTTTGCCGTTTGATTGCTGTTAGGCATTTGCACCGCCTTGATTTACGGGTTGCTGTATATCTCACAAGGTCCCGACGTTGCGGGCGCTTATCTCATTATCCCTGTAAAACCTATCCCATGTAAAACCTAATCAAGGGCGTTGGTTTCTGTTTGCGGGGAGAGTTGTTGGAAAACTTAACATCACGCTCCGCCTCAGGTATGTTTGTTGACGGCAAACGATCTGTTCCGTTCCCAAGAGGGTAGATGTATTTTGAGCAGTCCCTGAACCCTGCGGTTTAGGGTTCAGGGGTGCCCGGAAGCGGCAACTGCTAACATGCCCTGGCTAACCCTGGGGGGCTCGTGAGTGTGGTACTCTCTAATTCTTCGTATCTATCTTAGCAATTCAAGGAGTTCACGAATGAGCGCACTGCATTTTGGCGCAATTCGATTAAATGATGTGCAACAAGAAGGCTTTGCCTATGTTGCCGCACGAGACCACGATAAAAAGACGATTTATGTGGTCACAAGTCCAGCGACCACGGAAGAAAGACTGCCTGGGTCAAAAAATACCGTTTCTGTAGATGTTTTTGCGGATGTCTATACCAAAATACAGGATGGTTCCTACCTGCTCAAGGAGAAAGACCTGCTCAGCGCTGGAGCGCGTTTTTTTGCGGATGGTCAAAATACGGGCTTCAATCCTGTGGCGATCACGGAACGGGAAGAACAAGGACATCGTATCTGGATAAAGGCGTAAGAACCTTTTCAGACAGCCGCTAAGACGAGAAGCCTTCTACCACTGGGTGACTTCGCCGGGGGTGCGGATGGTTTGCATGATTTTCAGATCGGCGCAGTAGTAGTTACCGGGCTCAATGTGCCCTTCCGGGTCATAGCCCCGTCCGGCAAAGAATCCTGGAACCGGGTGCTCGGAAAACTCTAGCTTGGCAATCTGGCCCAGCCCTTTGTGGGCATACCGATCAAACACCAGCAAGCGCAACGGGCCTCCATACAGCGGGGGCAGCGGTTTTCCCGCCACGCGCATGCAGAAGAGGGCTCGTTGGGAGAGTAAATCACGCAGGGCCATGCATTCCACCTGCCCGGAGAGGCTGGTCTGGATGATATATTGCGCTTCCGGCAGGGGGGCCACCCGGTGTAGCAACTCAGAAAGGACAAAGCCTTCCCAGGGGGCCCGGTAGGTCCATCCGTCGGCAAACACCAGCCTGCGGTTCTGCTGGATGCGGATAAAGCCCATCAAATCTTTCAGGTTAAAGGTCATGCTGCGGCTGACCAGGCCGGTGACTTCCATCTCCCAATGATCGGGATCGATATTCCGGAAGCCGTCAAAATAACTGACGGGCCAGGCCAGGAACGCCTTGTCGGCGGCCTTGTCCTGGGGCTCCGCCTTGGGGGCGGTGAAGGTTCCGGTGCTGCGATTATAAAGACTGTGGAACATGATCAGCTCTTTCTGGGATCGGCTCTTTCTGGGTGGGCGCTTTCTCGCGGATAAATTCTAGCAAACAAATAGAACATAATGGTAGCGCGGGGCGGAAAGTCGGCGTATCATAGAACCTCAGTGGAAAGGCTTCCACTCCCGAAGACGCACCCCCCCCAAAGCAAACCCGCAAGAGTCAAAATCCACCAGTAGAAATACGAAACGTGAGAACTTGAAGCTTCAAAAACAGGCTCAAGCTGGATGAAGCAAGCAAGGTGAACAAAAAACGGTTTTTTGCATCTCTTCATCCATAGGTGTTTGTTCTATCATAGGATGGTACGAAAGTCGTTATGAAAATGCCCCAACTCCCCAGCGCCAAGTCGTTGCTGCCCCCGATGTCCGTCCCCGCTATCTTTCGGGATGCTTCCGTCCGCCAGCGTGCCATGAAAACCGCACTCACGGTGATGCTCACTCTTGCCTTGTCCCCTCTGATGATGGCGACCTCTGCCTCCTCCGCCACTTCTCCGACTAGCGGGAAACTGGATCCTGGGGTGATTCGCATGAGTGCCGATAAGCAACTTTATGATATCGCGAAGCAAAAATACGTGCTGAGCGGCAAGGTGATCGTGGCTTTCCAGGATATGGTCGTGACCGGCAACCGGGCCGAGATGGAAATGGGTGCTTCCGGCAAGCCGGAAGTGGCCAACTTCTTTGATCGCCCGACCTTTAAGCGCAAAGGGGACACGGCCGAGGACAAAGTGGTTGGGGACATCATTAAGGTGTACCTGGGCGAGAACCGTTACGGCGCCATCGGCAACGTGGAATCCTTCATCGCCACCGTCGCTGCGGATCCCTTTACCATCCGCTCCGATGTGCAGGAATTCGACAACAAGAACAAGGTGGTTTCCGCCAGCGGCAACGTATTTGTGGATTACCAGGGTTCCAAAGTCCAGAGCAGCCTGGCCAATGTGCGGATGAAAGACGACGGCAAGGCCGAACGGGTTATTTTTTCCGGTGGCGCCCGGCTGAAGAAGCAGGCCAGCGAGATCAGCGGTAACAAGATTACCGTAATGGTCGATTCCGGCAACCTGATTGCCGAGAATAACGTGAAAACCCAGGTCGATTTGCAAGCCAAGGCTGCGGATGGCCCCAGCCGGGTGGTGATTACCTCCGATTACCAGCAGTACGACAAATCGTCGGATGTGATGATCGCCAGCGGCAACGTGAAAATTCTATACGGCGACTACGTGGCGGTGGGCCCCAAAGCCACCTTCAAGCTGAAAGATAACGACATCGACCGCATATTCCTGACCGGCCGCGCCACCATTACGGAAACCGGCCGGACCATCACGGCGGACAAGATCACGATCACCACCAACCCCAAGAATTTTGAAGCGGTGGGCAACGTGAAGGTTAACTTCAAGAATGCGGGTACGCCCGCAGCGGCTGTGAAGCCCGCAACCGGCAAAGCGACGCCGCATGGCGGCGCATCCAAAAATGCGTCCAAGCCAGCGGGCAAGCCGTTGCAGCAGGATGACCCCTCCGATTACTAAGCCCTCATCTCGTTTGCGTGGAAAGTTTCTCCCATGACATTGACCGTTGAACACCTGAGCAAGACCTATGGCGGACGCCCGGTGGTCAATGACGTCTCGTTCGATATCAATCCGGGCGAGATTGTGGGCCTGCTGGGCCCCAACGGCGCGGGCAAGACCACCACGTTCTACTCGGTGGTGGGTATTATCAAGCCGGACGGCGGGAATGTCACCTTGGACGACCGGAGAATGTCGGGCCTGCCCATCCACGAGCGGGCAAGAGCGGGTATCGGGTATCTGCCGCAGGAGACATCTGTTTTCCGCCGGTTGACGGTGGAAGAAAACCTGGCGCTGGTGCTGGAATTCCAGCCCCTTTCCTCTAAAGAGCGCAAACACCGCATTGATACCCTGTTGAAAGAGTTTGGCATCGAGCGCTTGCGGCACCATTCGGCCATCTCGCTGTCGGGTGGGGAGCGCCGCCGGGTGGAGATTGCCCGCGCCATTGCCACCAACCCCAAGTACTTGCTGTTGGATGAGCCCTTCACCGGGATTGACCCCCTCGCCATCCAGGATATCCAGAAACTCATCGTGCTGCTCAAAGAGCGGGGCCTGGGCATCCTGCTGACCGACCACAACCCGCGGGCTACCCTGTCCGTCGTGGACCGGGCCAACATCATCAGCGACGGCAAGCTGATTTTCTCGGGCGGCAAGTATGAAGTCGCCCACAACGAACTGGTTCGCTCCACCTATCTGGGTGAAGACTTTACCCTGTAGGAGATGCGCCTGTGAAAACTTCCAAACCGATTACCCTGCTGGACTGGTACCTGGGCAGCCAGCTGTTTGCGGTGATTCTGTTCGCTGTGGTGCTGTTCAGTATTATCTGGCTGGCGCCGGAAACCCTGTTCAAGCTGACCCAGTATCTCTTCAGCGGCAAAATTAGCCTCGCCCAAGCGGTGGAAATGTTCCTGTACCATTTGCCTGAGGTTTTGCAGCAGACCATTCCGGTGGCGGTCATGCTGGGCAGCATCTTTTTGTTCCAGAAATTGACCCAAAGTTATGAGCTGGTGGCCTGTCTGGCCAGCGGAATCAGTCCAAAGCGGCTTCTGATTGCTGTGTTGTGGGTTGGGCTCTTTTTCGGCGGGCTGCATGGACTGGTTCAGGAGGCCATTACCCCCTATACCGCCAACCGGCTGGAGCAAATGAGCCTCAGTCTGAAGCTGAAAGACATGCAGGACCGGAACTTCCTGTTCGTGGAGAAGAATCATGAGGGGCAGCTGAGCAAGTTTTTCATGATCGGCCAGATCAACAAAGAGCCCTGGCTGCGGGATTTCATTATTCTCTATTATGCGGAAACCCCGGAGAACGGCGTACAGATTTCCCGCATTTTGCGCGCCCGAAGCGGCATGTGGCTGAAGGACCAGAAACAGTGGCAGCTGAACAACGGCATCGAGTACGTGCTGAATGACGAGGGGGTTTACAAGGATATCCGTCGCTTTGATCAGCAGCAGATCCGCACCGATCAATACGCCTCCATCCTGCTGGGTTACTCCAAGCAAAACCCGATGGCGATGCCCTGGGGCCAGTTGCGGCAATACATCAAGCTGTTGAAGGAAGGTGGACAGCTCCAGGAGGTTCCCTTCTTCGAAGTGCGCTTGTGGCAGAAGTGGTCCGGCCCGGTGGCAACTATCATCTTCACGCTGCTCGGCGCCCTGCTGGGCATGGAACGGGTGCGCACCAACCGTACCTACGGGTTGCTCTTCGGGGTGGTGGTGATTTTCCTCTACAGTATTTTGGTGCCGTTTTCCGGCAGCTTCGGCAGCCTGGACCTGGTCGCCCCCTGGCTAATCGCCTGGATCCCCCTGCTGGTCGCCATCACTGCCACCGCAGTGATCCTGACCTTCCGTCCTCGAAGTGGTTAATTTAACAAAATCAAAAAATCCAACCAAATAAGTGATTTGGCTTAACTTGCTGATTTTATAGTGGTACTATTAAAAGTGAGATGTGCCCCTGGTGGGACTCGAACCCACGACCAATGTCTTCGACGGACTCCCGCTTACAAGGCGGACGCTCTATCCAACTGAGCTACAGAGGCATCTCACATGAAGTCTGAGCATTTGCTCAGGCTTTTTTGTATTGAATTTTTACTGCTCCTCTTTGAAGTGCTTGCTACTCAACAGATAGATTGAGTACTGAAAATAGATAGGTAGAATATTTTCAATTCAATTTATTTGTTCACCAATATTAGCATTCCTCAAATCACATGAGTAGTGGTCAATGTCAGGTTGTAACGCATGTAAACCTCGCGCTAAGAGCGGATCTCTGGAATTTGAATCAGGGCAAAGATCCTGGAGGCGCCTACTCGGATCTTTGGTTGTTTCAAAACCCTTTCAGGAACTTAAAAGTAGGATCGTGACTCCTATTGGTAATATGGGGCGACTGATTATGCTGATCCTCTCTTCAGAGTGCTATCTTAACGCTTGATTTCCATTGTTCCTGTCTTGAAATGTCTAGGGAAAGTTAGGCTACAATTGAATAGCAGGGAAAGCGCGCGGGAGCGATATGGCGACCTTCAAGAACTACTATCAAGTCCTCGGCGTTGAGACCTTTGCGGAAGCAGAGGTCATCAGGGCTGCTTATCGCAAGCTGGCCCGGCAGCATCACCCGGACTTGAACGCCAATAACCGCCAGGCGGAGGAAAAGTTCAAGGAACTGAACGAGGCCTACGATGTCCTGAGCAATCCGGACAAAAAGGCCATGCATGACGTGGCGTTGCAGGCCAAACTGGGAATTTCTGGCAAGAATGCCGCGAAAGCCCAAGCCGCGAAGGCCAAAGCGTATTCTGAATCGCCGCCGCCGGCGGATGCCAAACCGAAGACCGAGCAAGCGGGTGGTCCCGGCACGGATTCATCCAAACAGGCGGAAAAAGAGGGTGCCAAATCCGGCGACAAACCGGGCAAAGGGGGCGGCATTCCCATCAACGAGCTGTTTGAAAGCTTCCTGAAAAAAGGAAGTGGTGATGGCGCATCCGGACGCACCGAGCCGGAAGAGGGCATTTTTCGCAGCCAACGGGAAGCGCAGGCTGGCGACAAAGGCGACAAGAAGGAAAAGCACCAGCGCGGGGAGGACGTGGTGGTCAAAACGGCCATCACCCCCCATGAGGCCCAGGAGGGCGTGGTGAAAACGGTGAACGTCCAGCACAACGAGCTGTGTCGCCGCTGCTCGGGGACAGGCAAGGTGAACGGGGCGGTTTGCACTGGTTGTAGCGGGGAGAAAATCAACATTCGCCTTAAAAAAATCGACGTGCGCATTCCCGCCGGGGTGAAAAACGGTTCGCGGGTGCGGGTGGCTCGCGAAGGCGGGCGCGGGCGTGGCGGCGCGGACAGTGGGGATTTGTTCTTGCAGATTGAAATTTCCTACGACCCGACCTTGCGGATTGAGGGCCTGGATGTGCATGGCGACGTGGCGGTTTCCGTCACGGATGCGGTATTGGGTGCTGAGATTGACGTGCAGACCCTGAATGGCCCGGTGAAGATGACCGTGCCGCCCGGCACCCAGACGGGCAAGGTCTTGCGTCTGAAAGAACGCGGCGTGCAAAGTGGCGCGGCCAAAGGCGATCATTTTGTGACGGTGGTGGTGCAGATTCCAGAGAATTTATCCGCCCGCGAGCGGGAACTCTACCAGGAACTGGCCCGCCTCCGCCCGGAGAATCCCAATCAAAAGAAACCCCGCTGAACGCTTTTCTCCCTGTCTACACCTTCCGGATGATGAAGGGACATGCGGGAAACTCCATAATATGGATGAACGAGGTGTAATGTGGAGTATCGTGGATGCCCCGAGCAGGGTTGAGAGTGCCTGCGACAGCGCAGGGCCTGAAGTGGCTGAGTCTGGCTGGATTGGCCATGGCTGTGCTGTGGCTGCTGATGCCGCATGCCTCCGCGCAAGTCGGCTTGCCTACGCTGGATATCAAGGTGGGTTCGGCCAATAATCCGCAGGATGTGAGCAAAGGCTTGCAGATTCTGATTATGCTGACCGTGCTGACCCTGGCCCCGGCGATCCTGATTATGGGTACGGCGTTCACCCGGATTGTCATTGTGCTGTCCCTGGTCCGGCAAGCCATCGGTACGCCCAACTTGCCGCCTGGGCAGGTGATTATCGGGCTGTCGCTGATTCTGACTTTTTTCGTGATGTCTCCCACCTTCACTAAGGTGAACGACGAGGCCCTGCAACCCTACCTGCAAGGGAAAATGGCCCAGGATGCCGCACTGGGCAAGGCCATGACGCCCATGCGGGATTTCATGTTCAAGCAAACCGCCCCGCGGGATCTCGAACTGTTCATGAGCCTGGGTAAGCTGAAAAAGCCCAAAAACCGGGGCGAGGTGCCGACCTACGTTTTGCTTCCCGCTTTTACCATCAGCGAATTGAAGACGGCATTTCAGCTGGGTTTCATTGTCTTTCTGCCGTTTCTGATTATCGACGTGGTGGTATCCAGCATCCTGGTTTCCATGGGGATGCTGTTCCTGCCGCCCGCCACGATTTCGCTGCCGTTCAAACTGGTGCTGTTCGTGCTGGTGGACGGCTGGCACCTGATTTCACAATCCCTGGTCGCCGGGTTCGGATAGGGAGTCGCGCATGAACGAGGCCGTATTTATCGATTTGCTGCAAGGCGCCGTCTGGCTCATTATTCTGCTGTCGGCGCCCCTGCTGATCGTCAACCTGGCGGTGGGTCTGGGCATTTCCATCTTTCAGGCCGTCACCCAAATCCAGGAATCGACCCTCACCTTCGTCCCCAAGATCCTGGCTTCCTTTCTGGTGCTGGTGATTACCGGCCCCTGGATGACCCAGATGATCGTGCACTATTCGGATCGAGTCTTTCATCAACTGGTTACCCTGGCCCAGGCCCCCAAAAGATAATCGAAAGGAGCGCCTCCGGTTTGGATCTCAGTCTGCTGACCATCAACACCGTGATCGGCTTCCTGCTGGTTCTGTTTCGCATTGGCGGGATGATGGTCAGCGCGCCGCTGTTCAATATGCGCTCCATTCCGCCGCAGGCCAAGATTGGCATGGCGGTGGCCATCGCGTTTTTGCTGTTTCCGTTGCACTCCTCCAAGCTGGTGGTCCCGCAAGATCTCATCCAATTTACCTTGCTGGCCGTTCAAGAAACAATTCTCGGCCTGCTCATCGGCTTTACGGCCAATCTGGTCTTTATGTCCGTGCAAATGGCTGGTGACTTCATCAGTACCCAGATGGGGCTGTCCATCGCCAGTGTCCTGGATCCTATTACCGGGAGCCATGCGCCGGTTATGGGGCAGTTTTTCTTTTATCTGTCGGCCATGCTGTTTCTGTCCCTGAACATTCACCATGGGTTGATCATCGGTGTGGATCGCAGTTTCGACTGGATTCCGCTGGGGCATTTCATCGGGGAAGGCAAGCTGACCGGGGCCGTGATGACCGAGCGTTTCATCAAGCTGACCGGGGACATTCTGCTGATGGCCCTGATGGTGGGAGGGCCGGTGATCGGCGTGCTGCTGGCCACCGAGATCGCGCTGAGCTTCGTGGCGAAAGTCATGCCGCAAATGAACGTGTTTATGGTGGCGATGCCGCTCAAAGTGGCGCTGGGCCTGATGCTGATTCTGACCAGCCTGCCTTATCTCAGCACCCTGTTGGGCGATCGTTACGCATATCTCATGCAGGTCCTGCTGGGCCTGTACAAGACGTGACGGAGGTGATGGCGAATGTCAGGTGATTCCGGCAGTAAAACCGAAAAGCCAACACCCAAGCGCATCCAAGATGCGCGGGAAAAGGGGCAGGTTTCCAAGAGTTCGGATTTCAACAGTGCCATTGTGCTGATTGCCGCCACCGGGGCCATGGCTTTCGTGGGGCCGTATACGCTCAATACTCTGTATGGGCTGATGCAATACACGTTTTCAAAACTGCTCTCCAGCCCGGAAGCCTTGCGGCCCATGACCGATACCACCTTCACTGCGATTCTGTCCAGTACGGTCCATTCAATGACTTGGCTGCTTTTGCCCTTGCTGCTCACCGTGATGGTCTTGGGCGTGTTATCCAATGTGGCGCAGGTCAAACCGCTCTTTGCCATCCAGGCGATTGCGCCCAAGCTGGACAAGCTGAACCCCCTCAGCGGATTCAAGCGCATGTGGTCCCTGCGGTCGGTGATCGAAGTCGTGAAAGCCATCATCAAGATGACGGTCATCGGTGCGTGCGGCTCCGTCATCATCAGCAGTCATATGGGTGAGCTGATGCAGATTGGGGCCATGGAAGTGCCGGTGGCTTGGGGCGTGGTGCTGGGCGTGATTGGGCAAATTGCGCTGTGGTGCTGCATCTGGTTTTTCCTCATGGGGCTGATTGACTGGCGCTACCAAGCCTGGGAGTTCGAGAAGCAGTTGCGCATGAGCCGCCAGGATATTAAAGACGAGCGCAAAAACCAGGAAGGGGATCCGATGATGAAGAACCGGATCCGCCAGATGGGGCTTAAATTGGCCCGAACCCGCCAACTGGCCGCAGTGCCGACGGCGGATGTGGTGATCACCAACCCGACTCACTTTGCCATCGCGCTCAAATACGATCCCGATATCGCCCCGGCGCCGGTGGTGGTGGCCAAAGGGAAGGATCTGTTTGCCCAGAAAATCAAAGCCGTCGCCAAGGAGCACGGCGTGCCCATGGTGGAAAACAAGCCGCTGGCCCGTGCCCTGTATCCGGTGGTGGAAGCCGAGGCCATGGTTCCGCCGGACCTGTTTGTGGCCGTGGCGGAAGTGCTGGCGTACGTGTTTGCGAAAAACAAGGGCCGTCGGCTGGCTGCCCGCAAGCGGCAAGCCGAGCATGCCGCCAAGAAGGCCCGCGCGATTGAAGTACAGGGAGGCTCTGACTGATGGTGCAACCAACCAACTCCCTGCCCAAGCTTCATTGGAAGCAGTTGTTAAAACATAACGACGTGCTGTTGGCCGTCGGCATCGTGCTGGTAGTGACCATGATGCTGATCCCGCTGCCGGCGATGCTGCTGGATATCCTGTTGACTACCAATATTGCCCTGTCCGTTACCATCCTGCTCGTCACGTTGTACACCAAAGAGCCGCTCCAGTACTCTACTTTTCCCACCATCCTCCTGTTTTCCACCCTGTTCCGTTTAGGATTGAACGTCAGCACCACCCGGTTGGTGCTGTTGTATGGCGATGCGGGGCAGGTGGTGCATGCCTTCGGCAGTTTCGTCATCGGCGGCAACTACGTGGTGGGTTTGCTGATTTTTATCATCCTCATCATCATTAACTTTATCGTTATCACCAATGGGGCGGGCCGGGTCTCTGAAGTTGCCGCCCGTTTCACCTTGGACGCCATGCCCGGCAAGCAGATTGCCATTGACGCGGACCTGAACGCGGGCACCATCGATGAAAAAGAAGCCAAGCGCCGCCGCCAGACCATCCAGCGCGAGGCCGACTTCTACGGGACCATGGACGGTGCCAGCAAGTTCGTGAAAGGCGATGCCATTGCCGCCATCATCATCACGGTGATTAACATCGTGGGTGGCTTGATTATCGGGGTGCTCCAGATGCAGATGCCCCTGGATGAAGCGGCAGCCACTTTTACTACGCTCTCGGTCGGGGATGGTCTGGTTTCCCAGCTCCCTGCGCTGATTATTTCCGCAGCCACCGGCATCCTGGTCACACGGGTCAGCGATACCGAGCTGTCGCTGGGCGATGAGATTGGCGGGCAAATGTTCCAGAATCCCAAGGTTATTGGCATTATGGGGGGCTTGATGCTGATCATGGGATTGGTGCCGGGCATGCCCAACCTCCCGTTTCTGGCCATTGGCTTGCTGGCCGTGGGCGGCAGCTTCCTGTTGGTGAAGCGCAGTAAAGAGGCGGCGGAGATGCGCCTAGTGGAGGAGAGCAAGGCCAAGGTCGTGCAAAAAAAGAAAAACACCACCGAAAACGTGCTGGATTTGCTGGCGGTGGAAACATTGGAGCTGGAAATCGGCTATCGGTTGGTACCGCTGATTGAGGCCGATAGCGGCGGGGACTTGCTGGAGCGCATTTCTCAAATCCGTCGGCAGGTTGCCCTGGAATTGGGCTTTGTTTTGCCGTCGGTGCGGGTGCGGGACAATCTGCAACTGCCGCCCAACCAGTACAACATCAAGTTGCGCGGGGTGGTGATTGAAACCGGGGAGGTCATGGCCGACCTGTGGATGGCTATGAGCACGGATCCGGATATCACGGAGCCGATTGAGGGTATCGAGACTCGGGAACCCGCCTTTGGGCTGCCTGCCTTGTGGATTGGCGCCGACGAGAAGGAAAAGGCGGAGGTTGCCGGTTATACGGTGGTCAGCGCGTCGGCGGTGGTTTCTACGCATTTAACCGAAGTCTTCAAGAAGAATTCAGCGGATATTCTCAGCCGCTCCGATGTCCAGAACCTGTTGAACAACGCGAAGAAATCCAACGAATCCCTGGTGAGCGACCTGGTGCCCGACACGCTGACCGAGGCGGAAGTTCACATTATCTTGCAGAATTTGCTGCGGGAAAAAGTCTCCGTCCGGGATATGGTCAGCATTCTGGAAGCGATCAGCTACCATTGCCGGGTCAACAAGGATCCGGATTATCTGACGGAGCAGGCCCGCATGGCCCTGTCCCGCAGTATCTGCAAGCAGCATCAGCACCCGGAAACCGGGGAGCTCCCAGTCGTGACACTAGACCCGGCCATCGAGGAGCAAATTGCCCAGGGCTTGTCGCCGGATGGGCAAACGTTGGCGCTGGGGCCGGTGTTTACCCAGAAGCTGTTCAACGCGCTGAACCAGGAGATTGAGCGGGTGATTGGCACCCAGGGCGTTCAGCCGGTGGTGTTGTGCAATGCCCGGCTACGTTTGCCGTTCCGGCGCCTGATTGAACGGATGCTTCCGCAGATTGCGGTCCTGTCCTACAACGAAATCGGCCCCACCGTCCGGGCGACGGCGGTTGGTGCGATTCGTGTGGAACTGACCCAGATCGGTTTGGAGGCGTAAATGGGGTTGAGATCTCCTGAACCCCTCTGTTTGGAGGCTGGCGAACTTGCCAAAATAGGCGAGGATCAGATTAGTTCAGATTAGTAAGGTATCAGGCAGGTTGCCATGAAATTATCCATCAAACTGGCTGGTTTGTTCGGAAGCGGGGTGTTTATTTGCACCGCGCTGCCCGGCTTTTATCAGCAGATCAAGCCTGCCAGCGTGGAATCGATGATTTACGATATGGTTCCGGGTATGGAGATCCTGGAAACGCTTGGGGTTAGCCTGCTGGGTGCTCTGGTGGCAGGGGGGATCGGCTATAAAATCGGGGATATTTTGTCCAACCCGGCGGGGAATTACCAAAAGCAACGTGGCAGGGCTCAAAAACAGCCCAAGCAGCATGAACTTCGTCCGGTAACCGGTGAGGAGACTTACCTGGATGATTTAGAATCCGCTCCGTTGTCTCCGGGCACGGAGGACACATTGTCCATCGAACCATCCCTGCTAGAAGAACCCTGAGTGATGAACCCTGAGTGATGAATCCTGAGCGATAAGGCCCGGTTGTGCGGGATTTTATGGGGGGATTCCAGTTCCGTCCACCCATTTCCATCCCATTGCGGATGCTGTCTGCCGGGTTTGTGATGGACTGAAAAGGGCTTTTTTTGAGGACCGGCTCGATTATTGCTATAATAGAAAAGACAGTCTAAGTTGGCAGGGTCAACCTGAATTAAAGATTTGGCCCGGTCAACCGATATTGTTTTTGCAGGTTTTTTGACCCCGCTGTTTTTTTGAACAGAATGTTGGGGAATCTGCGTTTTTGCAGTTAACCACACAGGTTCCATGGGTACAGTCGAACCTCCCGGTAGTACCATCGCCGTCAAAACTGAATCTACGCCCACTTACATTGGGCCTAGGTCGCCCGCCTACGAGCACGCTGCGTCGTCGCTATGGGTCGCTTTGGTTGTCAATTTGGTCATCGGCGGAATCAAGTTCCTGGCTTGGCTGGTCTCCAGAAGCCCTTCCGTCTTGAGTGAAGCGTTGCACTCTTTGGGCGATGGCGTTAACAGTATTGCACTGATTGTAGGCAACCACCTTGGTAAGCGTCCGCCGGATCGCACCCACCCCTTTGGTTACGGGTTAGAGGCAAACCTGTGGACCATTCCCGCTTGTGTGCTGCTGGTGGTGTTTTCCTCCATCGCGATCTGGGAAGGCTGGCATCGGCTGACCGCTGGCGCCCATGTGGAAGCAACCGCCGGCGTACAGCTGTTCGGTATTTACTTTCATCCGTACTGGTTTTCAGCCAGTGTCCTGGTGGTCAGCATTATCCTGGAAACTTATGCGGTACGGCGCGCTTCTCGCGCGGTGCTGGAAGAGATGGGCATCCAGGCGGAAGGTTTTATCGAAGTCTACCGGCAGGCTTTTGCCAATATCCGCCACGTGGTCGGGCCGACCACCCGTTTTGTCTTCTATGAGGACGCGATTGCCTGGCTGGGCGCCTTCCTGGCCTTGGTTGCGGTGAGCGTTTCCTATTTTGCCGTGCAACTGGGCTGGCTGCCGCCCGATTACGCCCATTATCCCGATGCCATCGTCTCCATCCTCATCGGCTTGATGCTGATTGGAATGGCCATCTATCTTTTCAAGCACAACCGGGGCGTCTTGACCCAAACCGCCGCGCCCGCGCGCGTCGAAACGCGCATCATGGAACTGGTCACCAGCCTGAACGGGGTTTCCGAGGTGCTGGATCTCAAAACCGTGGATCATGGCCTGGCCGGGTTGACGGTTCACCTGAAGGTGGAAGTGGACCCGTACACGCTGGTGAAAGATGTGGACGACCTCACCGAGCGCATCAAGGAGCGCATCCAACGCCGCATCGGCAATGTGAGCCAGGTTTTTGTGGAAGTGCTGGCGGATGAGTCCGAGATTGAATGGGGGGAGAAGTTCAACGCCCTGGTGGAGCAAGGGCATTCCGAGGGCGTGCTGAATGCGCGGGATGTGTTGCTGCTCAAAAACGTTTACGATTTCACTGACAGCACGGCGGCGGACATCATGATTCCCCGCACGGACGTGGAGGCGGTGGAACTCGATACCCCGCTGACCGAGGTGGCGGATCTCATCATCGAAACCGGCCATTCCAAGTTGCCGGTTTACAAAGAGTACATGGACGACTTGGTGGGCCTGGTTCATGCCCGCGAAGTGTTTGAGAAAATCCGCCAGGGTCAGCTGGACACACCGCTTTCCGAGATGGTCCGGGAGATTGCCATCTACCCGGAAAACAAGCCGATCGGCGACCTGCTGGAGGATTTCAAGCGCAACAAGGTTCGAATTGCCGCAGTGGCCGATGAACATGGTGGTTTCGCGGGCCTGGTGACCGTGGAAGATGTGGTCGAGGAGATCATCGGCGAAATCTGGGATGAGCATGACGAGGAAGAACCCATGCTGGCCTACCTGGATTCCCGCAAGGTCCAGGTTAACGGGCGGCTGGATATCGAAGACATTAACGAGCAACTGGATTTGAACCTGCCGTTTGATGATTTCAAGACGGTGGGGGGCTATGTCTTTGGGGCGTTGGGCCGCGAGCCGGAAGTGGGGGACGAGGTGATGTTTGAGGACATCAAATTTACCGTGACGGAAGCCGATGGCCCTCGCATTGTGAGCGTGATGATCGAATCCCCGGTGCCTTTTATGCCAGAGGTGGAAGAATCCCGCCGCATCAAGGGACATGAAGAGGGCGGTCCGGGTTAAATTCATGTTCAGGCGCTTTTGCCAGGAATGCAGCAGCTTGTATGCCGGCAATAATCAGACGGTTGGTTGATTTGCATTTCTTTAAGAATGCTTGTGTGTTCAGTTGAAGTATGAGATTTTATATTGAATTGATCTGGCTAGATGATCGTGCATCTCTTGTTTCATCGGTTGGGGCCAGGTCTTGGGTGAGTCGTTTTATTGGGTTTCAATACAAGGGTTTCAAGATGACAGAACTTCATTTTGGAAGTTGGCGCAGCCTTTTTCAGCGGGAGCAGCCAAAAGTTGAAAGACGCAGAAGGGACAGGCCGGTGGAGATCGTGCCGCGGCTGGAGTCCTGGGCTGAGAACCGGGTCGACAGCCAGCAAGATCGGGTTGAGTTTCGCCACACGGCGGATGCTGAAGCACTCCCCGATGTTCAGATGATTCAGTCGAATCAATCCGTGCCGCTGGGGCTGTTAGTCACGTCCGAATTTGACGGCGACTATGACAAATTGGCCCAGGTGATACGGGCGCAGCTTCCCGATGGACTTGAGAAACAGCCGGTGTCGCTGTTGCTTCGGACGGGGGGGCATGCTCTAGGATTTGAGTTTAAAAAATTCGCGGAGGCCCTGGGGATTGACGAGCGGCAGGTTGCGGAGCCAACAGCCTTCGAGTGTCTTCCGAACCGGATTTACGAAGGCGTTTACAACCACTTGGGTCAATCCAGGGAGCATGCTGCCTGGTCGCTGCCCTATCATCGAAGACCGCTCGGCCAGGAAGAGAAAGATGAGACCAAATTTCTCCTGAATGAATATCCTCATCTGAAAGCGATGCTGGTACAGACAGAATGGATGGTCAAGGGTACGCGTGACTGCCCGCAGAAGACATGGCAACAGGGCTCTCGGGAGAATCATTACCCCTATAGCGTTTACTACATGGAAATCTGGCCAGCGGACAAGGCTCCCGAAAAATCGGTTAGAGGCTCCCGGCTAAAGGGGCCTGCAAAGATTTTAGAACAGCATGATGCAATGCGTCAGGGGATTCGAGTGCATTGAACACCTGGATTCGCTCCGGGTCCTGTCCTGCCAGGGCGAGGTAGCCCTCACGCACGCGGGTATGAAAATCCAATGCCTCCCCTTCCATGCGGTCGGCCTGTCCCCGCCGGGTGACCCGCTGGGCCAGCACTTGCGGATCCCCGTCAAACAGCAAGGTCAGGTCGGGCAGCTTGCCCTGGAGGGCAATGCGGTTGAGTTCCTGGATGGTTTCCAGCGATAAGCCCCGGCCATAGCCCTGGTAGGCTACCGTGGAGTCCATGTGCCGGTCGCAGAGCACGATTTTTCCTTGTTTCAGTGCGGGGAACACCACTTCGTCCATGTGCTGCGCGCGATCCGAGATGAAGAGCAGCAGTTCGCTGATGGGAAACACCTGCCCCGGATGGTGGAGCAGGATTTGCCGCAGTTCCAGCCCGAATTCGGTCCCGCCGGGGTTGCGGGTGACCACCACCTGGCGCCCGGATGCCTCCAGGACTTTGGCCAGTAGTTCCAACTGGGTCGATTTCCCCGACCCGTCAATACCCTCAAAGGTAATAAACAATCCACGCCGCTGCTCGTTCATGCCAACAGCATAGCAAAAAATAGCCCTCGAAGAGGGGCCGTGAAGAGGTGATGACGCTGAGATTGTGGGTAACGAATTGTTGCGGGGTGTTGTCTGTTGAACAATTAGCCTTCTTCAGGAGGATTATAAAAATGAATTCTCAATTTCATTTTAGAAAAGGATGGGGTAAAAATGAAAACGAACTTTTTCTCAGCTCCAATTGAAAAGTTACTCACAAGATCTGATATTAATACAGCAATTGAAAAAGGGGCAGCGAAAGCGCATCAAGAAATCAAAGAAATGGTAGAAAAAACTTGTAACAAATTGGAAATTGAGGTGCCCCCATATCCCTCTCACGGTGTTGCTCCAGAAGGACTAAAAATAGGAAAATATACCTTTAAAAGGAAGGGGGAGCCTCCTCTCGCTACAGATGTATATATTTCAAGAACAACTCCTTGTTTGGTGAGTGATGGTGCGGGATGGAAGGAGCAAATACATCAAGCACATGTCAAGTTTAGGACTCCTGATGGTCTGGATGTTTTAAGCAGCACTATTTTAGCTGAGGATCAGCCATACAGAATTATAAGTTACGGTGTGAGTAATTTTATGAATCCAAGCCGAGCAATACAAGATCAAGCGCAATCTTCTACTCGAGGGATTCGTTTAGAACAAATAGAAGGTGCAACGAAGATGCTGTTGGATAAAATTAGTAAGCAAGATATCTAATTTTCTTCAGCTCAAAAATTTATCAGGATGAATGCTAGCTGGGTGGAAGCACTTTCAGGCGGCGGTTGGGTTCGTCGCCGATGCTGACGCTGCTCAGGCGGTGCTTTTCCACCAGCTCGTGCTGCAAGCGGCGGATGTAAGAACGCCGGGGCGCCAGTTCCACCGGGGCTTTCTCGTCCAACGCCCGGTCGATGGCGTCCTGGGCCTCCCGCAGGGCCAGCTCGGTTTCATCCTCGTAAGGTTGCTGGGCCAGTTGTCCCGCAAAAGTCCCGGCGTCGGCATCCAGGGCCTCCCGAAGCGCCCGCTGAATCTGGGGCATGGTGTTGGTCTTGGCGTAAAACACCGGCACTTCGTAATCCTGGGCCAGCTTCAGTACTTTCGAGCCCGGCCGCGCGTTACCTTTGAGAGAAAGCACCGCATTGGCGTCGTAGATGTTCTTGGTGTAGCGGATATGGTTCAGGTTCAGCCGCTCCAGAATACGATCCAGGAAGGACTTGCTGATGCCGTACAAAAACACCCGGAATTCTTCCTCTCCCGGCCCCAATGGCGCCAAGTCCCGCATATGCTCGGTAGGCTCGCCCGGATGAAATAGGGTCGGAGCGCCTTCTTCGGCTTCCATTTCCATAATATGACCGGGCATCACTTCCAGATCGGTTCGCAGCACCTTGGTGGCGCCGGTTTCCACATCCACCTTGCGAATTTCCGGGAACAAGGTCCAGCCTCGCAGCAGATGATCCACGGCCTCGGGGACATCCGGGTAAACCGCCAGCGTGTACCGGTCGCGAATCTCGATGCAGATATCAAACGTGGGTTTCTTGGCCCGTTCCAGAATCGTTTTCTGGGATGAGCGCCGCCTGGCCTCTTCATCTCCCAGCGTGACGGTCTGAATGCCGCCGATCAAATCCGACAGCATGGGGTTTTTGACTAGGTTCTCCAGGGTATGCCCGTGGGCGGTGGCGATCAGAATTACCCCGCGTTCGGCGATGGTGCGCGCCGCCAGGGCTTCATCCTCGGTACCGATTTCATCAATGATGATCACTTCCGGGGTGTGGTTTTGCACCGCTTCAATCATGGTTTCTTTTTGCCGCTCGCGATGAGGGACCTGCATGCGGCGGGCGCGACCCACGGCAGGGTGTGGAATATCCCCGTCTCCGGCAATCTCGTTGGAGGTATCCACAATGACCACCCGCTTCTGGGCTTCATCGGAGAGCAGCTTGGCAATTTCCCGCAGGCGGGAGGTCTTGCCCACACCCGGTCTTCCCAGCAGCAGAATACTTTTTCCGGACTCGATCAGATCTTTAATGGGTTCTACCGTGCCGGTGACCACTTTGCCCACCCGGCAGGTCAGACCGACGATATCGCCCTGCCTGTTGCGCATGGCGCTGATCCGGTGCAGGGTGCGCGGGATTCCGGCCCGGTTGTCGCTGGTGAAATAGCCCATGTGTTTCACCACATGGTGAATCTCTTCCAGCGTCACTTGCTGGCTGCCCAGTTCCAGGATGTTCCCTTCGGAGAACCGGGCTTCCGGGACTCGGCCCAGATCCATCACGATTTCAATCAGGTCATCCAGATCGACGGTCTGCAGGGAGCGGCGAATGCGCTCGGGCAGAATATCAATCAGCAATTGCAGATCGGTTTCGATAATCGAGTCCTCGATATTCAGGGCCTCACCAAAGGTACGATGGATATGATCCAACGGCGTCGCCACATCGGCGTTGGCCGGTTGCACAGCTTTCTTCAGAATAGCATCCCTCTCGACGATTGTTATCAACCCAAACTCCTGTTTTTATTATAGAGGATGAGGATGAGGTTACGAACGCATAAATAAGCTGACGAGCCGCGCTGCAGTTTGTTCTGCAAGTTCATCCGGGAGGGTCCAGATTGTTTTTCGGGCCACAGTCCCCATGCCGACGCCCGAAATGAAGGCATAGCACTCATTCTTGAGGAATTCGGAAGTTGTTACATTGATGCCGCCCGAGATGGTGAGCGGGGGCAGGGGGGTGCCGCTATCGCTGAACAGGGTGGCCACTTTCACGGCAGCTTCCAATGCCGGGCGGGAAGCGTCCGGATCCTCACTGCCGGACATGGGAGCCCCATCCACTTGGAGGATAACCGGCAAGCTGCTATTTTTGCTGGCGATGTCGTAAAAGGCCAGGATTTGCCCCGCCGGGAGCCCATCAACCCGGAAACAGAGCGAAATCAGTTTGTCTTGCAGCAGCGTGCCCCAGCGTTCAAAGAACGTTTCCAGCATGAACGGATCGACATAACGGCTGTGGATTTCCACCGCCTGCACCTGAGGGTGGCTGAGAACCGTCTCAATTTGGGCATCCACCTGGAAAGGAAGCAGGCTGAGCGCATCTGTGGGGCAGGTGGGCACGCAACGTCCACAGCCATAGCAAAGCGATTGTGAAATCTCCAGGGCTTCCGGCAGGGTGAGGGCTTCGGTGGGGCAAACCGGCAGGCACGCCCCGCATCGAATGCAGCCCGGTTCATTCAGCTCGATTTTGCGGAAGTGCGGATCCGGGTCCAGGGGTAAACTCACCATCAGCACCGGCGGAACGCCAGGGAGGGACTCTAATTCGGAGACAACGGCTGAGAGCACGGCCGGATCGGGGGCGATATCAATGCAGTGGGCTCCCGCCTTGGAAAATATGCCGGCCAGCCAGGCTATTTTAGGCGCTTCGGTCAAGCTGCCGCCGCCAATCAATTTAAAAAAACGGCGTTGCGCCAGCGCAGCCAGCATCTGTCCCATCCCATCGGGGCGCGAGGGATCGGCTGTAGGTCTGTGGATCAATGGGAGGTGTTCCATGGCATCCCACCTTAGCCAAATTGCCGACGCCTCGCAACATGCGGCCCGGAATCCGCCGGGACGTTTTCTCATACCCAATGGCCTGTATTCATCGCTCAGTCACCGGAGCGTTCGGGCTGGTCATGGTCGATGATAGCCTGAGGCACGGGATTGTAAGCCAATCCGGGAATAGAGGTTGTAGGGTGCCGCCGGTTTAGGGTATAACTGAAATTCAGGTTGCCGATGTAGCTCAGTCGGTAGAGCAACGGTTTCGTAAACCGTAGGTCGCCGGTTCGAATCCGGCCATCGGCTCCAGTATTTTCAAGGGTTTTAAGGGTTGGGTGTCATCATGAGGGCCATTCTGGGCCTAAGTTGGAAACAGGGGGGCAGAGATGCGACTACAATTTCAGGGTGTCACGATCTATTCCGGTAACAAGGATGCCGTCCTTGACGCTTTTGATCAGCATACCGAGGAGACCGGCAAGCCCAGAACCGTGGGCGCCTTTTACAAGGGAGGGGCGGAAGCCGTGGTTCTGGATAATGTCGACTATGACAGCTTCTGCGCCAGAAATAGCCTGGGGGATATTCATGACCCCCACAATCCGTATCATCAGGCCTATTTTTATTATCATCCTGCCGATTCTTCTTATTTTTCCAATGACATTTCGGACTACCTGACGCAACAAGCAGGCAAAGATGCCCTGAAAATGCCCATCAGCAATGTGAAAGTTTAGAATTCAAGAACGGGCATGGCCGCATTTTCAGCAGAATACGGCGCAGTGCCATGCGGGCAGAATCTCAATATTCCATCGCCACAACGCGCATCCCGCATTTGCGGCATCTGGGCTGCCCTGATCACGCTGTCCCGTTAGTCAAAAGGATCCTCGACCGCGAAAAAAGGTTAACCTGCGGGTATCTTTTTGCTAGAATAGGCACACTTTTAAACGCTTTCTACAGCGCTCCAATGCGCGTTATCGTTCAGTTTGGTTCTGAAGCAAGCCAGAGCATTTGCAAAGACCATAATTACCTAGAAAGAAAGAGACACACAAATGAATCGCACTTCCGATTTATGCTGGATGATTGGCGGTCCCCAGGGAACCGGGGTTGATTCCTCGGCCACTCTGTTTGCCCGTACATGTGCAGCCGCTGGTTACTGGATCTATGGTCGCCGGGAGTACCACTCCAACATTAAGGGCGAGCACAGCTATTTCCAGGTCCGGGTCAAGAACGAGCCCGTCCAGTGTCACGTCGATCCCGTTCATGTTCTGGCCACCTTCGAAAACTCCACCGCAGAACTCCATGCCTTTGAAGTGGTTGCGGACGGGGCGTTTATCTACGACCCCAAGCTGACCGACCCTGCCAAGCTGGAACTCAAGCCGGGGGTGTTGAAATTTCCCATCCCCTTCGATGAAATCCTGGAAGAGCTGGCCCAGGAAACCGGCAAAACGGTGACTTCGCTGGCCATCATGAAAAACACCATCGCCGTGGCGGCCTCCATGGCGCTTTGCCAGATTGAGCTCAGCGCGCTGGAAGAAGCACTGGCCGGTCTTTTCACGGGCAGCAAGGCCAAGCTGATTTCGATGAACATGAAAGCTGCGACCCGCGCCTATGAGGCCATGAAGAAGTTTTCGGAAATCGAAAACTTCAACTACGTGATGGAAAAACCGGTGAATGCTCCGGCTAAAGGCTCCCGTTACATCATGAACGCGGCGGTTGCCACCGGTCTGGCCAAGCTGAAAGCCGGTTGCCGCCTGTTGACGTACTACTCCATCACCCCGGCCGTGGATGAATGTATTTATCTCGAAGAGCAATCCGAGTACGGTCTGCCGGTTGTGCAGTGCGAAGACGAACTGGCTGCGGCCTGTATGGCTATTGGCGCTGGAACCACCGGGATTCGCGTCTCCACGTCCACTTCCGGTCCTGGCTTCGACTTGATGAGTGAAGCCATGGGTTGGGCGGGCATCAACGAAGTGCCCGTGGTCATCTTCGATTACATGCGCGGTGGCCCTTCCACCGGTCTGCCGACCCGCCACGAGCAAACGGACTTGCTGACCGCCATTTTCGCGGGCCACGGCGAGTATCCGAAAATCGTGATGGCCCCCGGCGACATCACGGAGCAGTTCTACGATACCTTCAACGCCTTCAACTATGCCGATCGCTACCAGACCACCGTGGTCTTTGTCAGCGATAAGCTGCTGGCCAACAACACCATCTGCGTGCCCAAGTTCGACGAATCCAAAATGCTCGTGGACCGGGGTACCATCGTGGATGCCAGCCACGTGGATGAAAACAACATGGAAGCGGCGCTGGCCAAGTTCCCGCGTTTCGCCATCACGGAAGACGGCATCTCCCCGCGGGCGCTGCCCGGTATGCCGGGCCACATCCACTGGATGACCGGCGACGAGCACACCGAGTACGGCCACATTACCGAGGATCCGCCAATTCGCATTCCGATGCAGGAAAAACGGATGAAAAAACTGGGTCTGGCGGCGAAGGAAATCCCGCAGGATAACCAGTGGAAGTACCACAACCCCACCGGCGCCCAGGATGCGCCACTGACCATCATCAGCTGGGGTTCCACCAAGGGCGTGATCATGGACGCTATCCAGGTGCTGAAAGAAGAGCACGGCCTGGATGTGGACTTCCTGCAAATCCGTCTGCTGAACCCGTTCCCGACCGAAGCGGTGGCCCGGCACCTGAAAAAAGCCAAGCGCGCCGTGGTTGTGGAATCGAGCTTCACCGGCCAGATCACCCAGCTGATCACCATGCGGACCGGCATCCAGATCGAGCACGAAGTGCTGAAATGGAGTGGTCGTCCAATTTCGGAGACCGAGCTGGTTGCTGCCATGAAAGAAATTCACGAAAAACAGTCCAGAAAGGTGGTATTGTCCTATGGCCTCTAGTCCCACAAGCCAAGAAAATCTGCTGAAAACCCCGCTGAAAGGGTCTCAGCTGAAAAGTGACGTCCATGCCGACTGGTGCCCTGGTTGTGGCGATTTTGGGATCACCAACTCCATCCAGCAGGCCATAGCCGGTCTGGGCCTGAAACCCTGGGAGACATTCCTGGTTTCCGGCGTGGGCTGCTCCGGTAAAGTCCCGCACTACGTGCATGTCTACGGGATGCACACCCTGCACGGACGCTCGCTGGCCTTCGCCCAGGGCGCCAAAATCGCAAACCCCAACCTGACGGTCATTGCCGCCGGCGGTGACGGTGACGGCTACGGGATTGGCGCCGGCCACTTCGTGCATGCGGGCCGTCGCAACCTGGATATGACCTACGTGGTATTCAACAACGAGGTCTATGGTCTGACCAAAGGGCAGGCGTCCCCCACGCTGGCCCAGGGTGCCCAACCTAAGTCGCTGGCGCTGCCCAACCCGGTGCAGGCGCTCAACCCGATTGCGCTGGCGCTGGCCTGCGGTTACACGTTCATTGCCCGCAGTTACGCCTTCGATGCCAAGCACCTGAAGGAAACCCTGATGAAGGCCATCCAGCACAAGGGCATGGCCCTGGTGGATGTCCTGCAACCCTGCCCCACCTACAACAACCTGCACACGAAGGACTACTTCGCGGAGATGGTGGATGTGGGTGGCAGCCAGGTACCCCGTGTGTACTACCTGGATCAGGATGGCTACGACGGCGTGGTGAAAAACTCGAACGATGTGCACGAAGTCAACGAGAAGATGAACCAGTGCTTCGAGCGGGCGCATCGTCATGAAGAGCGGGTGGCGCTGGGAGTGTACTTCCAGATCCAGAAGCCGACCCTCATGGACATGATGAAGCAAAACATCCCGCTGCTGAACGAGTTCGCACCGGTGGAGCTGCCCTACTTCAACGAACAGACGGGCCTGGCCACTACGGATATCGCGAAAGCCGCTTCGGAGTTCGTGATTTAGGTTCGGAAATCTATAAAAAACAAATCCCCGGTCAGGAATGGCCGGGGATTTGTTTTTTTACTGCGGCAAAAGCGATTAATGGATGATATCCAGCTTTCGGCGCTTGGGATCCCGTACGAATTCTCTGAATGCATTCGGTGGTACACCCAGTTCATGGGCAATATTGCCCAATAAAGTAGGCCCAATATCTCCGGCATGGCCACCCGACACGCAGGGAATATTGATGTGTCCATTGGTATAGTGCAGTGCATGTCGGCCTCCCGTGGCCTCCTCAAACCCCAATGCTCTCATGGCAACCTTCAACTGGCGCGGTTTGACGGCCCCGCCGGAGAACTGAAGGTTTGTATGGGCGCTGGTCTGATAACGATGCGGTCCTGACAACATATCAATAAGCCCTGAAGATGAGTGAACACCGGTATAAAAGTAACTGAACCCGTTTTTGTGCGCATGGTTGAACGCTATACATAAGCATACCATTGAGCTTTACAGAGGGGCCAGCCCCTCCGTACCTCCCCGCTGGAACCTGAGTCAAGTTGTACGCCTAAAAGCGGATTTTGTAATTTAGAGTAGCCACCCGGTCCGCTAAGAGGACTGTTTTTTTTACCTAGTTTGCAGTATTACCAAAGCCAGCTTCAGCTAAAGCCTCTCCATTATTAATTCCGGGCGTACCTCCTTGGAGCAAGTTAAAAGTAGAACGGTGTTGCTGATTGTATATGTCTTTATATGCAACTTCCCCATAAACATATAATGCTTTTGTCCCGGCTAAAATTTCTGCCCGCTCTCCATCTGTATAGTCATCGTGACTGAGACTCATCCACACCGTTTCTCCGGATTCCAAAGTGAATTTGGAGAGCAAAATATTCTCAGGATCACCTAACTCGGCTATGGAAGAAGGATATTTTCTGACCGCCATCTTAGCCCAACCTCTGACATCATAAGCAGGAGTTTGGCCAGAATTTTTTAAACCTAAGGAAACGACCCGAATTCCTCTAGTGTGAAAATTATTAATTTTTACCTGATCAATACCCGCATAAGCCCTTAATTGATGATGCGCAGTATCTTCGGCAATGTCCGCTTGCCTTAAGGCGATTGCAAACATCAGCACATTGCCAATCAAACTCACTATCAGTAGGCAAATATTAACCCACACAGAGATTGTTAATGGCTCTGTTTGAGACACAGATTTACCTAAAAACTTTTTAATTTTTTTCATTAGAATCAAGAACCCTCATCACAACAAAATCCCAGCCTCGAAAGAGGCTGGGGTTTTTGTATTATTAGTTCCTTACGAGCAGCCTTCGGAGTTGCCGCAGTTGTCGCACTTGTAGCAGGCGCCGTTGCGGATGGTGATGCTGCCGCAGTTGCTGCAGAAGGGCGCGTCACCCATCATGCTCTTCAACTGTTCGGTGCGCAGCAGGCTGGTGGAAAGCTCCGTGTCCGCCGCCACTTTGGGTTTGGGCGGGGCTTCGGTCTTCAGCTCCAGTTGCTTCTGCACCGCTTCTTCGCGGGTCTGTCCACCTTCGGGCGGGACCTGCACAAAGTCGGTGCGGCCCAGGTACTCCATACCCAGCACGCGGAAGATGAAGTCCACAATGGAGGTGCACTGCTTGATATTGGTGTGATCGGTCATGCCGGAGGGTTCAAAGCGGGTGAACGTGAAGGAATCCACGAACTTCTCCAGCGGCACGCCGTATTGCAAGCCCAGTGAGACCGCCACCGCGAAGCAATTCACCATGCTGCGGTAGGCCGCGCCTTCCTTGAACATGTCGATGAAGATTTCACCCAGGCGGCCCTCTTCGAATTCGCCGGTCCGCAGGTGGATTTTGTGCCCGCTGACCGAGGTCTCCAGCGTGAAACCGTTGCGCTTGCGCGGCAGTTCCCGCTTGGTGCCCCATGCCAGTGGTGCCGGGACGCCCGCTTCTTCCAAAGCCTCTTCGGTGTCGGTTTTGCTTTGGGAGGTGTTCAGCGGCTGGGACCACTTGGAGCCGTCCCGATACAGTGCCACGCACTTCAGGCCCATCTTCCAGGCATCCACATAGATGCGTTCGATGTCTTCGACCGTGGCGTCGCCAGGCAGGTTCACGGTTTTGGAGATGGCGCCGGACAGGAAGGGTTGAGCCGCAGCCATGATCTTGATGTGAGCCATCGGATCAATGTAGCGCTCCCCTTTTCCACACTTGTTGGCGCAATCGAAGACCGGGTAGTGGGTCTGTTTCAGGTAAGGCGCGCCTTCCACGGTGCCGGTGCCGTTCACGTAATCCGTGACGGCGTTGATCTCCACTTGGCTCATGCCTTTGGCCTTCAAGGCTTCCGGAGTGATGCCGGGGGTCCATTCGTTGAGGCTGCCGCTGGCTTTCACGCCTTCATAAGCCTGATCCACCTCTTCTTTGGTGAAGCCCAGCTCGTAGAAGGTGACCGGGTTGGCAAACGGCGCGCCTTCCAGGGTGCCATGACCCAGGATGTATTTTACGATGCCGTCCACTTCGTCCGGCCCGTATCCCAAGGCGCGCAGCGCACGAGGCACGGATTGGTTGACGATCTTGAAGTAGCCACCGCCCGCCAGCTTTTTCCACTTCACCAGGGAGAAATCAGGCTCGATGCCGGTGGTGTCGCAATCCATCAGCAGGCCGATGGTCCCGGTGGGCGCCAACACGGTGGCTTGCGCGTTGCGGTAGCCATGCTTCACGCCCAATTCCACGGTCTCGTCCCAGACCTGCTTGGCGGCTTCCAACAGGTAAGGCGGGCAGAACTGCTGGTTGATGTCGTATACGGCATCGCGGTGCTTGTGCATCACGCGCAGCATCGAGCTTTCGTTGGGCTGGTACATCGGGAACGCTCCCAAGGCACCGGCCAGCTCAGCGGAAGTCCGGTAGGCTTCCCCGTGCATGATGGCCGTGATGGCCCCGGTGATGGCGTAGCTCTGCTCGCTATCGTAGGGAATGCCCTTCAGCATCAGCAGGGTGCCCAGATTGGCGTAACCCAGGCCCAGCGGACGGTAGTTGTGGCTGTTTTGGGCAATCTGTTCGGTGGGATAGGAGGCAAAATCCACCATGATTTCCTGCGCGGTGAAGAACACCCGGCAGGCGTGGCGGTAGCCTTCCACATCGAAGTTGCCGGCCTCATCCAGGAACTTGGTGAGGTTGATGGAAGCCAGGTTGCAGGCCGTGTTGTCCAGGAAGTGATACTCCGAGCACGGGTTGGAGCCGTAGATGCGGGCCGTGTTCAGGCAGGTGTTCCAGTCGTTGATGATATCGTCGAACTGAACGCCCGGATCCGCGCACGCCCAGGCTGCCTGCGCAATTTCCTTCATCAGCTCGCGGGATTTGTAGGTGTCGGCGACCTCTCCGGTGGTCCGGAAGGTGGTTTGCCAATCTTCATCGTTGAGGTAGGCATTCATGAACTTGTCGCTGAGGCGCACCGAGTTGTTGGAGTTCTGTCCGGCCACGGTGTGATAGGCTTCTCCGTTGAAATCGGCGGAATAGCCCGCATCGATGAGAACCTTGACCTTTTTCTCTTCCTTCTGCTTCCAGAGAATGAAATCCATGATCTCCGGGTGATCCATGTCCAGGCAGACCATTTTGGCCGCGCGGCGGGTGGTGCCGCCGGACTTGGTTGCGCCCGCACCCCGGTCCAGCACTTCCAAAAACGACATCAAGCCGCTGGACGTGCCGCCGCCGGAGAGTTTCTCCTGTTTGCCGCGGATTTTGGAGAAGTTGGTGCCGGTGCCGGATCCGAACTTGAAGAGCCGGGCCTCGTTCTTGATGAGATCAAAGAGGCTCATCAGATCGTCATCCACGCTCTGGATGAAGCAGGCCGAGCATTGCGGGTGCTCGTAGGAGCTGTTGGCCACTTCAATGCGCTGAGCCACCGGGTTCCAGTACCAGTTGCCGCCGCTGCCTTCAATTTTATATTCGTGCCACAGGCCGCAGTTGAACCACACCGGGGAGTTGAAGGCACCTTTCTGGGTGATGAGCAGGTGGCTCAGTTCCATCTCAAAGGTATCCGCGTCTTCTGTCGTCGCGAAAACGCCGAAGTGCTCGCCTTGTTTCCGGATGGTATGGGCCAGGCGGTAGACCACCTGTTTGACGCTTTTCTCGCTGCCCAGCTTGCCGGTGACCTTATCCGGCACGCCCGCCTTGCGGAAGTACTTGGATACCACGATGTCGGTGGCCAACTGGCTCCAGGACGCGGGGACTTCCACGTCTTTCATTTCAAAAATGATGGTGCCGTCCGGCTCGGTAATCTTGGAAGTGCGGTATTGGTACTCCAGCGCATCGAAGGGATGCACCTCGGGACGGGTAAAGCGCCGTGAGAACTTCATTCCGGGCTGTTGCAGGACGGCAGTGCCTTCGCTCTCTTTCCCCGAAGTGGATTCCGTGATGGTGATCTGACTATCGATAACGCTCATAGTGACTCCCTGTTCTCTCTTTCCTGCTTCCTTAACTTCTGCTTGATTTCGATCATTCTGTTGTCGGCTGGTGGCTTTATGTTTTCGCTTTCGCGCATGTCGCGACGGCTTGAGAGGGGCTGGCGGCCAAGTGCAGGCATGCCTGAGCGCCCTGCCATTCCTCTTTCCGCGATTTTCCTTGAATTCCGGGGTTCGCTTTCTTACTCTGGTGCTTGCCAGTCCCGAGTCATGGATGCTCGGTCAGCGAGGGCTTTCGTAATCGTTCCCGTGCGGCTCAATCCCTAGAAGCTGGGGCCCCAGAAGTTCGGGGTGCAAATACTGCAACAAAATACCGTAGTATTCACCTATGGATACCAATGCCATTGTTCAACAATTATACGCGATTGAACCCACGGGTTGCCGAAATGTATCCGAGTTTTAAGAACGCCTCGAAAGGCATCTTCAGGGTTGCCTCTTGGCATGTACGATAGCAGACATGCCGTCTATGCCGGGCGGAATGTAACACTTTATGTTGTAAATACTATGGCCTGTACAATCAAACAGTCTAGTGAGCCATCAAGCCAATTCCGACAAGATTGGAATTTGAGCAGCTTTTAGTCATGAATAGAGTTGTTCCGTCTGTAAGAAGGGGATTTTCGATGCAAATTCAGTTTGCAGGACGTCAAGACGTGTATGAGCGTCTAACCCGCTTGGCCTATGAATGCGCTGAAGAACAGCGATCCATCGCTGACTTTGAGCAAGGGCGCCATGTGGGACTCGGAGAGGCGCAGGCCGATCTGGCCGCACAGGATGATGAATTTATGTTGGCAATGCAGGACCCGCCGGCAATCATCATCAATCCGCCGGGGCCTACTTCGATGCTGAAGATTTTTCAGGATCTTCAGCAAAAATTGGGTAGCGAACGGACCACGGAAGCATTGGGTCGTTTTTGGGCGCTCCTGCAAATGTCCGCAGCTGCTTATCATGATAGGGGCCAAAGCAATCCAGGCACCCAACGGGTGAACACGCTGGTGGATCACTTGTTTGAAGAGCTGGGAATCCCGAATCCATCAGCCAGAAATGCAAAGTCATAAGACCTGAAACCAGGTGGCGGGCAGGCTACGTTCTGTTAAAAGATGTTGGAATAGTCGTTGAGGAAGTTGATCACGGCTTTCAAAAACGTGGGCAGGGTGAGCAGCAGCACGGCGATGCCAATCGAGGGTTTCAGGGCGAAGCTGAGCTGGAAGACCGGCATCTGCTGGGCCGTTCGGTTCACGATGCCCAGCATGAGGTCTACCGCAATGGTCACGATCATGATGGGGGACACCAACTGCACGCCGATTAACAGAATATTCCCCGACAACGTGATGAGGTAGGTGATATCAATGACCTGGGTGATGGGCATCTGGATGGTATACAGCGGAAACACCGAAAAACTGCGCTTGAGCGCCACGATCATCCACTGAATGCCGCCCAGGTAGATAAACAGCATGGTGGTGAGGTAGCCGAACAGTGACTCCATAATCATGCTCTGCTTGCCGGAAGAGGGATCCAGCAGCATGGCCGAGGAAAGGCCGATCTGGTTGGTCATCAGGCTGCCCGCCGCGTAAACGGCTTGCAAAATCATATCCGCCATAAAGCCCAGCAGCGCGCCCACAATGATATTCATGGCCAGTTGAAGCAGATAGGGGCCGTATTGTCCGTTATGGCTGAGGGGGCCATGCTGGTCGGGCGGCACCAGCCACAGCAGCGCGCCGGTAAAGAAAAAGGCGGACATGATCTTAAGCATGAAGGGAATGTTCTTGCGGTTGTAGATGGGTCCGGTGCTGACAAAGCCCAGCATGCGCCCAAACATTAGCAGGGCTCCGTCCAGTATCGGCCCATACTGTTTGTGTAGAAGGCCAAAGGCCTGCATGGCCGCTTCAAATTGCATCCGTTAATGCCCTTTGGTCTTGTCCAACGCCATTTTTTCGGAGACGCTCAACGCGTTGTTGCCCGTTCCGGAGCGTTGTCCGGTCTGGTGCAGCACGGTGGGGCTTTCGTTTTGGTCATCTTGCATGCCCCACTTCGTGGCGAATTCCTGAAGACGCTCCTTGTTCATGCCTTCTTTCGCTTGCAGCTTGAAGAATTGCCGGGCCCGCGCCTGCCCCGATGCCTGTCGCGCGAGGGGCGGCAAGATGAAATCGCCGTCCAGGGGGATCTCGTTGAAGGCAATCTGTACGGATTCCCGCGTGTAATTGATCAGCATGGTCATCATCAACCCGCCGCCCAGCAAAATCATGGCAAACACGCCCAGAATTTTGGGCGCCGCCGCGATGGTCTGTTCCTGAACCTGGGTGACGGCCTGGAGAATCCCCACCACCAGACCGATCATCGCCGCGGCGATCACGCAAGGCATGGACAGCATCAGGCTGAGTATCAACCCGTGTCCCAGATGTTCCATCATCAGTTCCATATAAGAGGTCCCTTTGCGGTCTTAAGTAAGTCAATGCCCGCGCACATCTTTGTTTGAAGTCTGTTTTTCAGTTAAAGCTTTGTTAGCATTTGGTATTTGTTCAACGCTTCGCCTTTCAGTTAAAGCTTTGAACGAGGCCGTTGACGATGAGGCTCCAGCCGTCCACGGCCACGAAAATCAGGATTTTAAAGGGCAGCGAGATGATGGTGGGCGACAACATGAACATCCCGAGGGCCAGCAGGATGTTGGCCACCACCAGGTCCAGCACGATGAACGGAATAAAGATGATGAAGCCAATCTCGAAGGCCGTGCGCAGCTCGCTGACCATATAGGCCGGGGCGACTTCCCATAAGGCCAGGTCGCTTGGGTTCTCCGGTGGCTGGCTGCGGGACATGGACAGGAAAAACGCCACATCGGACTGGCGGGTCTGCCGCATCATGAAGTCCTTCAGGGGGCCGGATCCCTCCTGCATGATCTGCACCACGCTGCCATTCTTCTTCATGACCGGGTCAATCTTGTTGTACATATCGCCAAACACGGGGGCCATGGTGTACAGCGTCAGCACCAGGGCCATCCCCACCAGTACAATAGACGGCGGCACCTGCTGGGTGCCTAGGGCGGTCTTCAGAATGGACAGCACAATGATATAGCGCAAAAAGCTGGTCATGCTGACCACCATGAAAGGAATCAGTGACAGGGATGCCATCAGGACAATCAGCTGGAGCGCGGGGTCCAGCTTCCCGAACATTACATCCATCGAGTTCCTTCCTTTCCTTAGTACGGCTTTTTGATGTGGCGGTTTTGCGATGACTACACTGGCGCCCGAATCAGCTCAGCTTGGTCCGGGAGGCCGCCAGCCATTGCAGGCTCTGCACAAAGCGCGCCCCGAAACCTTCTCCGGGTTTTAGAGCGCCTGGTTTCGTGGCGCCGGATTTTTCAGGCTCAGACGACAGGGTTGTGGGATCCTCCGGGCGGGTATACCAAGGCGGCTGCACGGTGGATTCTTGCAGGATCTGTGGTGTTTGCTGCATCTGTTCTTGAACGACGGGGGCGCCAGCGGATTCCAGCCGGGAGAGAAACTGGGTGCCTTCCATAGAGGTGGCCACCAGGAAACGCTCGTTGCCGGAGCGCACCACGTACAGATTCTTGCGGGCTTCCAGCGCGAGCACGGACTCAATTTCCAGCCGGGCTTTCGGATCCGCGTTCTTTTTCATTCCCAGGAAGAGATTGCCGGAGTGCTTGCGGGCATAGCAGTAAACCGCGTAGATGACCCCAATGGCCAGCAGCGTATACAGGATGAAACTACCCAAATAATGCAACAGCGAACCGGAATGCACCATTACCATTCTGCCTCTTCATCATCGAAACTTTCGTCAAAGTCGTCATTTAAAAAGTTATCCAGGTTTTCTTCTTCCGCAGCCTCACCCGATTCAGGCGCTTCCATTGCCTGTTCTTCGGGATGAATGTCCGGTGCCTGCCCAATCATGGCCAGCGCCTGGCCTGTCGGCATCTCTGATGAAGGTGCTGCGGCTTCTTTATCCGCCTCCACCCGGTTAATCCGAATGCCGAATTTGTCCCCCACAATAATCAAATCGCCCCAGGCCAGGGTTTTCCCCTCCACTTGCAGGCAGATTCGGTTGTGAATCAAGTCGCCCATCTCCACCACCAGGCCTTCGCTCATTTGTTTGATCTGCTTGAGCGGCAGCCGGATGGGATCGAATTCCGCCGTGACCTCGATCATCAGGTTGTCCCAAAGGGATTGGCGGGTTGAAAGCTGTTGCTGTGTTTCCATGGTCGCAAGCTCCTGCGTATAGGGTATGGTGAGTCTTTGTTTCTGCCGGATGGTGGCGGGGAAGGGAAGGTGTTCTCCGGACTCCGGCTCCACGATGGCCATTTGCTCGGCGTTGCTGTTTTCCAGCACCACCAGGTCATCCACCTCCAGCTGGTTCAAGTCGGCCAGGGCCAGTCGGGTGCGGCCCAGGTAAATCCGGGTCAGTCCGGTCACCGGAAAGAAAAACTCGTCGGCAATGGGGGCCTCGGAGGCCTCCGCATGCGGCGATTCCAGTCGCAGGGCGCCCAGCGGCAGGCTGAGGACAATCTTGCCCAACTCGAAGGATTCGCGGAATTGCAGGTTTTTTTTCGACCGGGAGGCGGGGCTTTCCACCTCGACTGCGGCCTGGGCCTGCACCACCCAGATTAAATGGATCTGCTCGTTGCTTGCGTGGCGCCCTGGCTTACGGATGAAGGTTTTCATCAGGCCGGAAAGCAGTTCCCGACTGAATTCGTTGAGGATGTTGGCTTCCAGCGGGCTTAGTTGCCTGAAACTGAAGGGTTTTTGCCCGCCGTTGCGCGGTCCCAGCGCGCGGGTCAGGAATGCCGAGCAGGTTGCATCCGAAAGCCGCAGCAGGGCCAGTCGGGACTCCTCGGGCTCTCCAGGTTCCGGCGTACCCAGCACCAATTGGGACACATGGAAATCATCCAGCTTCCAGAAGTAATGGGCCTTGGTGCCGGCGCTGAAAAAGTTCAGCCGGATGGGCACGCCCCAGAACAGCTTGAGGGCCTCCGTCAGGACGGAGACGGCCCCTGCACCGGTGCGCGCAATCGCCTCCCACGGAAGGTGTTCCGTGGATTTCACGCTTGATGCCGGTGCTCCTGCCGGGCTGACAGGCTGTCCGCTTTCCACGCTCGTCTGGACCACAAACTCTCTTCTTTCACCTCGTACAGCATCAGCTTACATGATTGACCGGTCCGCAGCATCCATCCATTGGTCTAGAACACTGATTCATCGGCAGCGGGGCGGCTGGCGGGCATTTATTTCCCGGTTGGCAAGAGCGAAGCCACGCATTACAATAGTAGGCCTGCCTGTGTCATCCGCAATCCCGTCCGCCCGGATCGCTATATTGATCTGGTCCGATGTTGGTGTTATAACTTGAAACCACAGGTTTTGTGTGTCCCCAATCGATCTGGAAGGGCTTGAATTTTGCCAAGAATCAAATCAGCCAAGAAGCGCGTGGAAGTCGCTGAACGGAACCGTCAGCGTAACATTGCCTTCAAATCCGCCATCCGCACCGCTATTAAAAAAGCCGTGACCGGTGCCGATGAAGCTACTCGTACCGAAGGCCTGAACATGGTCTACAGCCTGATTGACCGGGCCGTCCTCAAGGGTATTCTGCACAAGAATACGGCGTCCCGCTACAAATCCCGCGTCACCAAGGCCATCAGCCTGAAAAGCGCGTAGCTGAAAATCTATAAAGGCTTTTAAAACCTCCCGCCAACCACGGGGGGTTTTTTGCGTCGTTAGTGCGCTGCCAGCAGTGCCCGGCAGGTGGTTAGCACATCAGCGACCGGAATGTCCCGCATGCAGCGCAGGTGATCATCGCCGGTCAGGGGGCAGGTGGGCTGTTCGCAGGGCCAGCAGGCAAGCGACTCCGGCGGGGTGAGGAGATTGGAGGGGCTTGCTCCGAGTGGGCCGGTTCGGGCTGCGGAAGTCGGCCCGTAGAGACCAATCAAAGGACGCCCCAACGCCGCTGCCAAGTGCATGGGGCCGGTGTCGCCGCCAATCACCAAATCGCAAGCGGCTAGCAAATGCATGGTGCCGGTTAAATCATGCCGTCCGCAATGGTTTACCAGTCGCCTATCGATATCAGGCACGGCTTGGCATAATTGTTCGGCCAAGGCTCGCTCGTCCGGCCCGCCTATCAGCAGTATCTTCACTTGTTTGTCCGTTAGGAGCGCCTGTATCAATTGTTGATAGGATTCCGGCAGCCAGGCCCGGTTGCCCCGCTTGCCGCCCACCCCCGGAATCACGCCCACCCACCGTTCAGTGACAGATTTTTGTACTGGTTTTTCAGATGAATTTTCACCGGAAGCAGCCTCCGGCAAAGCCAGCCGGGGAACGGGATCCGCAAGCGATGGCAGCGAAAGCAGACGGCGGAAGGGCTCGTAAAAGTCCGCCACGGCATGGCGACGGGGGATTGCACGCTGGGCTTGTCCCTTCACCCGCAGTTTTTCCTTGTGATAGAGAGCTTGCCCGGCTGGTTGAATGAGCTGGGTGAGCACCCAGGTTTTGAAGGAAGGATGCAGGTTGACCACCCCATCAATGCCTGCCTGGCGTAATTCGGATGCCAGCCGGAACAGGCCCGGCCATCCCAGGCGCTTGTCCCAGGCCCAGACCCGGTCGATGGCCGGAAACAATTCCAGCAACGACGCATAAGCCGGGCTGCTCAGGAAATGGATCTCCACCTCGGGCCGGGCGACCTGGATGGCCGTTAGCGAGGGCGAAACATGAATCAAATCGCCCAAAGCCCCCTGGCGGATGACCAGCAGTCGCTTCATGGCCTCACCGCCGGGTTTTCGGTCAGCATGCGTTCCACCGCCGCCATTACCTGCGCCGGATCGAGCTGCTGCATGCAGTCATGGGTTTTGAGCGGGCAGTGCCGCTCAAAGCAGGGTTGGCAAGGCAATTGCGTCGCCAGTGTCATCTGCCGGTCCCCCAGAGGCCCAGTCCTGCCGGGAGCGGTGGGGCCATACAGGCCTATGACCTGAATGCCAACCGCGTTTGCAATGTGCAACGGAGCGCTGTCCGGGCCAATCAGTAGCAGGGATCGGTTGAACAGGGCGTATAAATCGGGCCAATCGGTCTGGCCAACCAAGTTCAAACCCCCCGGTGCTGGCTGCCCGGCGGGGAGCGCCGCCAGCATTTCTCCGGCAGCAGCCTGGTCCCCTGGCGCACCGATCAGGACCGGTTGCAGGTTGCGAGCCAGCAGATCCGCCATCAATTGAACCCAATGGCGCGGCACCCAATGTTTGCTGTCCCAACGGGTGAAGGGTGCCAGTACCACCAGCGGCCAATCCGGTGGCAGCCCGGAGAGCAGCGCATCCACCCGGCTTTGGCGGTCCTCGGAAACTGGGGGCAGGACGAACTCCGGTGCTGCGGTCGGATAGCCCAGGGTGCGCGCAAAATCCAGGGTGCGCTCCACCGCCGGGGTCAGCGGATCCCGGATGTTCATGGGTGGCAGCTTGTGCGTGTAAAAGATATCGGCGGATTCTCGGGTGTGTTTGTAACCGTAGCGGTGGGGAATTTCGGCAAAATATGGCCAGACAGCACTTTTGAAGAGACCTTGGACGTCAAAACTGATGGCATAGTCTTGTTGCCGCAGTTCCTGGATGAACGCCTGGACTTCCTTGGCAACCGCAGACCAGTTTCGGGGATTGCGGGCTGCTTGCATCCAGCGTTTTCGATGCGAGATGTGCAGGCAATCAATCAAGGGATGTCCTTCCAGCAGGGGGGCTGCGGCGGCTTCCGCCAGCCAGCCGATGTGAGCCTTTGGATTGGCGCGCTTGATGGCCGAAAGCAAAGGCAGGGTGTGCATGACATCGCCATGCGCGCTCAGCCGGACTATCAGAATCCGGGAGGGCGGATTGGTTTCCGAAGGAGAAAGGGATGACTGCTGCATAGAAGGGCCTGAAATCCTGTCTTATCAATGTAACTGATACCTGGACGGCATGCAAAATATACCGCTTGGCATTCTTGATTAGGGCGATATCGGGATGGGTACAGCAGGTTTTTCCCTCCTTTGGTGGGTTTCGGGATCCCCAATCCGCTTTTTTCAGCGTTGCCGGGATTATAATGAGATCAGAGGTCAAAAATCTGGGTGCGCCCGGAACGTGCAGAAAACTGAATTGATATTTCAATCGCCGGTCCTGGTGATCTTGTTGGTACTCGGGACGATCGCGGTCATCGCCGCGGTCTTGTTGCGCAGTCCCAAGGAAAAGGGCATTCTTGGCAAAGAATACAAGATGCCTGCTGGTATGCTCCCGGAGGGGCAGGACCAAAACATGGGCTTCATGGAACACCTCAATCGGGGTAACGAGGCACTGGCCCAATACGATTTTGATCAGGCTTTGCTGCACTTCCAGGAAGCCGTCAAGCTGAAAAACAGCGACCCTTCCGTGCATTTCAAGATTGGCCGCATCTTTTTGCAGAAAGACGACACCAAAAACGCTATCGTTGCTTTTCGAAACGTTCTGAATCTGAATCCCAGCCAAATTGAAGCCCATTTTGAGCTTGCTCGCGCTTATCAGACCCAGAAAAACCTGGAATTGGCCCACCAGGAGCTGAATCAAGCGTTAAGCATCAACCCGGAGCACGAGGAAACGCTCAAGTTCAAGATTAAACTCTATGAGCAGGAAGAGAAGTATCAACACGCGCTGCCGATTGTGAAAAAGCTGGTGATGCTTTCCCGTCAGCCCATGCAATACCGGGCCAAGGCGGCGGATTACCTGACCCGGATGGGTAAATTCGAAGAAGCCGTGACCGAATACGAGAGCCTGATCGATCTGGATCCGGACCACCGCTTTCAGTACAAGGGCAAAATCGGACAGGCCTATTTTGAGTTGGGCAACTACACCAAGGCCATCGAGTTTTTCAAACAGGTGTTGCAGGATCATGGTCCTAATCTGGTGGATACGTCCTATGTCGCAACCCTGAGAAGCCAGATGGCCGCCTCGTTGTGCAACGAGGGCGTGAGATTCTTCGAGGTTGAGGACTATACGGCGGCTATCCAGCGATACCAGGAAGCCTTGATGCATGACGACGCCAATGTGGACATCCATTACAACCTGGGCAAGGCGTATTCCCGAATCCGGGACACCCTCAATGCACTCAAGCATTTCGAGCGCGGTATTTCGCTCAATCCGGTAGATGTCAGTTGCTATTACGAACTGGCGGTTCTGCAAGACGAAAAGGGCATGATCCCCGAAGCCACCACCAACTACCAGAAAGTCCTGGAACTGGATCCCGCCAATGCCAATGCAACCTTTGGTTTAGGCACACTGTATGGCGTTCAGGGGAATCTGGAAGAGTCCATCCGGTATCTCAGCGACGCTATTCGGCTGAACCCACAGTTTATTGACGCTATTTACAACCTGGGTGTGGCCCTGGAACGCAAGAAGGATTTCAACAAGGCCATTCAGATGTATCGCAAGGTACTCAGCCTGGATCAGGAGCATGAGAAGTCCCGCAGCAACCTGGCCCATATTACGCACGTTCAAAGCCAAAAAAGCTGAACTACGGCACTATCCCCGGAAATTCTGCACGCCAGCTTCTTGTGGGCGCCATGGGTTATAGGGCGGCTGGCTGGCTTTCGGCTGGGCGAGTCTGACCGCCCGCTGTTGCCCCAGCCTAGAGGTCTGTTGCAGACCCTGCCAGGTTAAGCGTGCATCGTAGTTGCCCAAAGCCGTTTCACGTGCTTTCGCCTGTTCGCGTTGAAATTCGCGCCGGTTCCGCATGGCATTGAACCAGCCTGGGAACCAGCCCAGCATACATACGATCAGTATGAAGCCCAGAATGTCTGCGGGCAAACGACGGTTCTGCGCAAATCGAATCACCGAATCCCGAAACGCGCCCTGTGCATTTTCCGCCATCCTGACGGCCTGCTTGATGCCGGTTTTTTGGGAACTGGCCAGCCATTCCTTCAGTACGTCATCACCGGCTTCCAGGTGTTTGTAGATGCCACGGGCCAATGCCATGATTTCTTTCTGGCCTTTTGCGTCGATGGGTGAGGTGGTGGTGACTTGCCGAATCAGTTCCGGCAGGTCCTCCAGGGCAGTATCCAGGTGCTTTTTGGCTGCTTCTCCGCCGACTTCGAAAAGACCACCGCTATAAAGTTTTTGCAGGGCTTTTTTCAAGCCCTCGCCACCGCCCTCGCGAATCAGACTGACCAGGGCGTGTTCGCTGTCCAGCCGATAGTTGGCGAAACGGGAATAGCTTAAGACCTCACCGCTATGGGGATCGATTAACTGTAGGCCACCGGTGCCGGGCAGCTTTTGGTAAAACTTGTTGAAAAGCGTGGTGAGGGCTTTCAATCCAAAGACAAACAAGCTGATTGAAATGCTGTCCCGCACCAGGATGTCCTTGACTTCCCTAAAATCATTGTGGTTCTCCTTGCCGCGTTTCAAGGCGGCATGCAACCGGGCACCCATCATGACCGCAAAAAACAGGAAACAGGCCGCGCCGATCGGGGCGCTGGTCACCTTCAGTTTTCCTGCTTGCGAGAACTCCCGGAAATCCCAGTCCGCCAGTGTTCGGCCGAATTTAGACAGCGACATAACAGCTCGCTGAAACAGGCCTTGGGGTTTTGCGCGGTTCGAGACAAATCGCTCGGTGGCATCCTCGATTTTTTGAGGCAGGGAAAACAGCCAAACTGAGGGACGGTGCAAAGCTTTGGTGGTCAAATCAGTGCCGGGCGTGGGACGGAGGGGCGAGATCATCAAGCCTGCCCTCCATTATTATTGGCGGCGAAGGGAATAGACCTGGGCGCGCCAAGCGGGTTGATGCCTGGGGTTGTCGTCCAAGCGGGAAGGGTTTGAGCGAAGCTCGGGATTCCTGCAGGTACAGGTCTATACTGTTGCATGCCGGGTGCCGGACTGGCTGGGGAGTTGTCAGTACTGGGTTGTAGGTTACGGGTGGCCTGGTAAGATTTGCTGCTTTGCGCAAAACGCGTCATGCGTATCAGCCAGGCGGTACTCAAAGCGACCAGCGAGAAAACGACCAGTCCCTTCTGGGCGATACTTTGCTTCAAGATGCCTCGCGCGGTTTCAACGAGCGCGGGGGCCTCCTTGGAAGCCGCCTGGTGTTGCCATAACTTGCGGGGAAACTCACCCCATCGTCGCAGATTCTCTAAAAAGCTTTCCAGTCGGATATTTTCTGCCGTATGCTCCCGTGACAGTGCCACCCAGGCGTGATCGCTGAATAAAGTCGGTTTGGCGATTGATACGGGCTCTCTCATGCCTTTTCGCATAAACTTGTAAGGCTCCATGCGGTATTTCCGGTTCACGCTTAACAGTTGTTCCTGAATCTCTTGGCTGATGGTGGTCAGTTGTTTTTCGAGATCGGCGTTAGACAGCGGGGGATCGAGCAGGTGGTCCGTCCATGTCTGGAAACGGTTCCGCAAAAAGTCCGTATAGTTGGGCTCTTCCCGTCCGGCCTGGCGAAGCGCCTGCTGAACAGAGGGATAGTTTTTCAGTTGCTGCCGCAGTACCGGGTCCGCAACCACGGTTTTTTCCAGCAGAGGGTCGACAAAGAGGTTGGCCATATGGTCGGCCACTGCCTCGCGGTAGCCCTCCTTGCTCAGGGAGGCTTTCGGAGAAGGGAATGCCTCCTGCATGTGCTCAATGAAGCCTTCTCCCAAGCGCTTGAGGGTATTGTAAGGCATTTCGATCATGTTGCTCAGCGAGTGGCGGCCCACGAAAAATGCCAGGGTCGGGATGGCCAGGATGCCGATGGGTGCGACGATGACTTCTCGTTTAACCTCCTCCCAGCAGTTTGGCCAGTTGAGCCCTTGCCACGTTTTGGACGCCCAACGCTTGAACTGCTGTGGGAACGGCAGGTTTCGGGTTTCCTCATCCTGACGGATATCATATTCCTTGCGGCCGGCCAGCAAGCCGGTAATGAAGCGCCCCGGCCACATACCGCACAAGTCGAGAGAGATGAAACCCCAGAAAAATTTTTCGGTAATGTTTTTGAAAAGAGGCCGCAGACGATCGTAGAGGGTGTTGATTGTCCTGGAAGCCGTGTGGTTCAGATTGCTGCCAAACCGAAGCTGGTTTGTGGCTTGCTGAGCCGTGGTTTTTCTCGGCAATGAGTGCACAATCGGACTGGATGGCCGTGTGTTACATCGAATATTCGGATTATTGGATATCAAATCCACCGAGCACGGGTTCCTTTCACGAGTTGCCTCCATATCAAAGAGCCTCAAGGCATCTTGATGCTAGGATGTAAAAAATTATTAATACCCCTTTGCAACCCACGGGATGGCATTATACACCCAGCAATGTCTCCAAGAAAGTGCGTAACGTTTGGTTAAGCATATAGCACGGTTTCCTACGAGCGGTTTTAATTTGATTGGAAAGTTTTCTTGGGAATCAGCCACCCTTTGCCAACATGCTAGCACTATCGCCAACAACTCCCCCCTCCGGGAGTATATCGGATTACCAATCCCCTGCCCCCATGCGGTTTGGCGGGGGGATGGATGCCGTTTCCAGGATGGTTGGCGTGATTGACGGCAACCGGATGATTGAAATGGCCTCGACCGACTTCACGGGTATGTGTGGCCCCAGGACTTGGATTGAATATCGGGAAAGGGGAGGAGATGCCGCTCGTGAAACCGTCATTCGAGAAGTTGCTGGCGGGATTTGCAACGTGTTCCTGGCCGGATGGCTCTCCCTGGCAATGCTGGGGATGCTGGGAAATAGCGTCAACCGCTATAACCCGCACGGTCTACCGGGCAAGGCCTGGATCAGTGCCCGCAGTTTAGAGGCTTTTGGCGGCCTGTATCAGAATATCCTCACCGATACGGCTCATCCGGTGAAGGATCTTTCCGAGGCCCGCGAACGGTTCATCAAGCAGGTGCTCACGGGGCTGATTTCAGCGGATCAGGCTTCCAGCCGGGTGAGCTTGCCGCAAAGTGCCCGTGAATTGGAACCCCAGGCCCAGGTTAAATATCTGCGGGAACTGGTCAAGGATGCGCTACCCGGAGAGGCCTTTGAGAAGCTGTCCGCTGACATCCAGGCGGATAGCCTTGAAAAACAGGCCGAGAAACTGACCGAGGCGCTCCATCAGGCGAACAACGGCAAACTGACCCGGGAAGCCCAAGAGAGGCTGTATCGGTACTTCTCATTGAAGGCTGGTTCCGATGTCGTCGGCGTTCAGGGCACCAACCATTTCAACAGGCTGGCCATGGCTCAGGTTCTGGAGGAAAAGGCATACCTGGAGGAAGAGGCCCGGCGGCTGAATCAGCCGGTGACTGATGCCCTGAAGCATTTTGACGAGGTGAAGGAGTTTAAAGCTGCCCGGCTAAGGCTGAGCCTGGCGGACTTGGATGGTACGGAACGCGAGTTTTTGAAACAGGTCAGTGGGATTGCCCAATCCGGAAAGCTGACCAGCGCGGTGCATTTGTATGGACCGGACAACCGGTTGCTCCTGAAAACGGGCTTGCTGAAAGATACCGGGCGGGATGCCCTGTTCGGTGAGCTGAAGCACTTTCTGGAGCAGTTTGTCGACCGGGCCGGCCATGGCATTGACGAAAAGGCGGCTGACTGGAAGCAACAGGTCCTGCAGACACTGAACCGTCCAAGCGAAAAGCGCGGGTTGTGGAGCAGGCTGATGCCTCAGGCGGATGAGGGCCTGCTGCGAAGCGCGCTGAAAACTAAGACCGCCTACACCTGGATTCCGATGCTGGGCGCCGCCCTGGTAGGGATGTCTGTCGGCTTTTTCAACAACTGGCTCACCAAAAAACGTAATGGCGGCAAGGTCTCCTATCCCGGCGACGGTCCTCCCACCGCCTCTGCGACTTCTGCACCCGTCAATTCCCAAGCGCCAAACGGTCTGGTTTCCAGTGCCGGTGTGGGTAGCGGCTTAAAACGTTCCAGAGGAGCCTTTGCCCAGTTTCAGGCTCAACGCTTCGGAAACGGAGGCATTCTGGCATGATGACGCGACCGCTTGCTTCCAAGCCGTATCCTCAAACGCTAACGTCTTCCGCCGAAAAACAGACGGCCACTCCCCTGCAATTCGGATTCCGTCCGGTGGCTCCTGCAAAAATCGCAGCCAATCGGCTCATCCGGTTCCTGGACTTTCATGAGCTGGCCGCTACCACCGTGCCGCAGGTTATGGTGATTTATGCGGGCATTATTCTCTCCCGCTTCCTCAGTGCCATCCAGCGGATGCGCGAGGATCCGCAACATCGGACCAATGAAATCCGGGAGACGGCTACCCGTGATCCGTTGGGCTATGCCCTGTGGATTTTCGGCATCCCCTTGCTCCAGCGGGTTTTCCTGAGATTCTGCATTCCCAAGAAATACCGCGAGTCCTTGACTGATGCGAGTATGGCGCCCGAGAGTACGCAAGGGCTCAGGGGCAAGCTCCGTTGGCTGAATCGGAAGCTGAACCCCTTGCGCTGGTCCATTCCTAGCCGGGAGCAGGTGGATAACCAGATGCGCTATGCCCTGGAGAAAATCAAGAAAGCCGGTTTCGGCGAGGGCAGCGCGGAGTTCCAGAAGGTGCATCATTTCTATGAAAAAGGCATGCTCCGCTGGCGGAATATGGCGACCCTGCTGGGCTGGACGGTGACGATTGGCCTGCTGGGGGTCGGGGTGATGCTGTTCAATATTCAAGCCACCCGAAAACGTAACGCCCAACAGATGAAGTCGGCTGCCTCGCCAGGCAGAGCCCCTGTTAATCCTGCTTTCGGCAACCCTGCTGTCAGCCGGTATTTGCCGCCGCTACAGCCTGCCAACCGGGTTGCTTTTGCGGCTTCTCCAGCACGCATCCGGCAAGCGGGCGGGTATCCCACCGGAACCCTTCCCGGACGTCCTGAATAAACAGAAAACCCCCGTTTCCGGCCTTTGGCGTGGCTAGCCGCCGGTCCCGGATTTAGGCAGCTTGTCCTTCGCGGCACGCGCTTCTTTCTCCTCCCGGCGCTCCTGTCGCCCGGCGAAAATGCGCTGAATCGGGTTGGGCAAAGCATCCACCGAGAGGAACTCGGTTAATCGTTCTCCGAGAGGCACTTTTCTGACCAGAGTGGTATCCATGGCCACCTGGTAAAGCCGCGCCAGGGTCTTTTTCAGCTCTTCCGCGTTCGCCATTTTTTCCAGCTTGCCGTCTTCCACCAGGGAAATCACCCCGGTCTCCTCGGATACCACGATGCAGCGGCTATCCGACAGTTCGGTCAGGCCAATGGCCGCCCGGTGACGGGTGCCATACTGCCAGCTGAGCTTGGGGTCTTCAGTTAGCGGCAGCAGCACACCGGCGGCCACCACCCGGTTATCCGGGCCAATGACTACCGCGCCGTCGTGTAATGGTGTGTTGTGGTGAAAAATAGTCAGCAGTAATTCCGTGCTCAGCTTGGCATCCAGGGGCGTCCCCATTTCCAGGTAGTCTCCGCCGTGGCTGCTGGGCGCTTCCAGTACAATCAACGCGCCGCGCTTGGCCTTGCTTAAAAAGTGCACGGTCTCCGAAAGCTCCTGGACCAGGAATTCCGCTTTCTGTTCCTCGGGAGACGCAGTGGGCGGTGTGACTCCGAACAGTTCCCCCTGTCCTAAAAACAGTAGCATCCGCCGAAGTTCCGGCTGGAAGATGACGATCAGGCCGATGAACAGAATCTGGATACCGGCGGCGAACACATTTTCCAGCATGGGCATCTTGAAAATGTTGGCCAGAATCAGCATGCCCACAAAGATCAGCAGCATGATGAACAGGCCTTTCAGCAGCTGTTCGGCATGGCTGCGGCGGATAAAGCGCACGTAGATGAAGTAGATGATGCCCGTGAGGACGGCAATCTGGAACAGGAATTTCAGCAGGGGCATAATCTGCCCCTGGCGCATTGCCCATTCCTGACCGAACCAATCCATCATCGTTGCGTCTATCTCCGGTCTCCTCGCATGATTGGTGTCTCAGTACGGAAAAACAGCCTTGCTTGAATCATCCCTCACCCAAAACATGGCTTAATCTCATTCTACATTACCTGCGGGCTCCCCGCCAGCTTCGATGAGAGTTGCCGGATAGTCCCCTCTAGTAGATGGATGCCGACGAGGACTCCGGCGTCTTGCGCAGGTGAGATGGAATCAAGTCCTGCTGGATGACGGTGTCGTAGGTTTCTCGCTGTACCAGCACGTGCGTTCTTCCGTGTTCAAGCAGGACGACCGCCGGGCGCGGGAAACGGTTGTAGTTGGAAGCCATCGAGTAATTGTAGGCCCCCGTCCCAAAGACGATAATTATGTCTCCGGTTTCCACTTGCGGAGTCGGCAGGCTTCGAATCAGAATATCGCCGGATTCGCAGTACTTGCCTACCACATTGACGGTTTCCGCCACAGGCGCATTGATTTTGTTGCCCACAATGGCCGTATACTGGGCCTGGTAAAGGGCCGGGCGGATATTATCCCCCATGCCGCCGTCCACGGCCACAAACTTGCGCAGGCCGGGCACTTCCTTGATGCTGCCCACCGTGTAGAGGGTAATACCGGCGGTTGCCACCATACTGCGGCCCGGCTCCATGAGCAGCCGGGGCAGGGGATAGTTCAATCGTTTGGCGTAGGCGTTCAATTTTTCCACGATTCGGTGGATCGCCACGGGCACGTCCGGCGGATCATCCTGGCCGGTATACATCACACCTAGGCCGCCGCCAAGATCCAGGTCGTCCAGCACCAAGCCGTCATATTGGGCTCGAATGTTAAAGTAGATGTTCAGCATGATTTCGATCAAATCTTCGTAAGGCTTCACCTCGAAGATTTGAGAGCCGATATGCGCATGCAGGCCTCTCAGCTGAATGGTTTCAGCATACTTCCTGATGATCAGATCCATCGCCTGGGGCAGTTGGCTCAAATCAAAACCGAACTTGCTATCCGCCTGGCCGGTTTTGATGTAGTCGTGGGTATGGCATTCGATGCCGGGGGTGATCCGTAGCAGGACATCCACTTTCTTGCCCTTGCCGGCGGCGACATCATGGATGAGCTCCAGGTCGTGGAAGTTGTCTGCGGAAATGCGCCCGATGCCGTGATGGACGGCCAATTCGATTTCCTCGCGGCTTTTGTTGTTGCCGTTGAACAAGACCCGCTCCATCGGAAAGCCCGCCTGGACCGCCGTATAGATTTCCCCGCCGGAAACCACGTCCAGGCCCATCCCTTCCTGTTCCATCAGCTTCACCAGGCCCATGTTCATGTTGGCCTTGCAGGCATACAGTGGCAGGCTTTCTCCCGGATAAATATCCCGCAGGGTTTCCCGGTAGGCCTGAGCCGAAGCGCGTAAAGTCGCCTCATCCAGCACAAAAAGCGGCGTGCCATAAGTTTGCGCCAATTCCAGCAGATTAATCCCGCCCACCATCGGAACGTTTTCCTCGTTCACGGTGTAGGTCATCGGCTTCAGGGAGACATTCGGCGCGGGAACGTTGGGCATTCCCGGATACATCTGGCTGCTCATGAGGCTCCTTGGCTTTGGCGGTGGTTACGGGGAGACAGTTGGGGCGTACTCCCTATTATGAAACAGGCACGGAACCTTGTAAATTTTCAGGTAAATTTTCAGGTAAATTTCCGGCCTGCCGCCGGGATCGTGAGAAAGCCCGATGTCCGCCAAGCAATTTGAGCCGAATCTCTGTTTTTATTTGTTTAGTGTGTGTTAGTGGCACGTTTGCGTGCCAAGCTATCGAACTGTAAAGAGAGAGTGTATTATGGCCACATTTGCGCCGAATTCAATGATGACGTTTACAAACCCGTTCCTGAACGGCAGTTCGGGCAGGAATCCATTGGCTGCTATCAATGTGTTGAACACATGGCGATTCGGAGGCGCAGCTTCCACAGTGGAATTGCAGGGCAATGCCTTCAACCAGGGGATTGGCGTGGGGGCATCTCCATTCGGACAAACGGGCGTGCCGCCGATGAATGGCGGTTTTACAGGCTTTATGCCGCAAACCCAGGGATTTCCCACCGGCGCTTTCGATGCCGGGTTTATGAATCCGGGCTTTGCGTGGAACGCGGGGTTCTTCAATAATGGCGGAATTGACACCGGGTTTCTGAATGCCGGTTTCAGCCCGTTCACACAGTTCCCTTCAGTGTCGCAGCCCTCGTTTGGGCCGATGGGTTTCTTCGTATAACCCGAAACCGCTGCCCTTGACTCATGACCATCAAGGTTTATCGGGTCTCTGCGCTTGTGGGTTTTGTATGGCCAAACATGGTTTCGGCGATGTCTTTCAGCTGGTGAAAGCGGTGAATGTTAACCAGCTTCGGCAGAATATGCAGGGTTCCTGATTGGTTGAGAACCCGATGATGGGTGCGCCCATCGGCACCGCGCCAGAACTCCAGGCTGATGCGGGCTTGTCCCACCCGCAGGTTATACAGTTTTAGCTCAGGCAGCCAGTCCGGCAGGTGGGGTTCCAGCAGCAGCAATTTCAGCGGGGCAAACGGATACAGCCCCAGCATCGCCTGAATCATGATGGGAATCGCGCTGGAGGACCAGGCCTGGGGCATGCAGGAATTGGGATAAACCGAGGGCATGGGATGCTCCGCGTCCCGAGGATGTCCGCTAATGGCTTCCGGCAATCGGCCATACTCAAAAAAGTTGCTGGCATCAAAAACCGCTTTGGCCAGGGTGTTTGCTTCCCGGTGGTGTCCGTAGCGGACAAAGGCCATGCAGAAGGTGCCGTTTTCAACCGGCCAGACCGTCCCCAAGTGGTAGGCATACGGATTAAAAGCGGGGTTTTGGGTGGATAGCGTACGCAACCCCCAGCCGGAAAACAAATCCGGTTGCAGCATGCGTGCAATCGTTTGGGCGGCCCTGTCTTCGGGAATGATGCCCGAAACCAGGCAGTGCCCCGGATTGGAAGTAATGCTGGAAACTTGTCTTTTCTCCGCATCCAGCGCCAGCGCGTAGTACCCCTCCTCCGGCATCCAGAAGGCCTGATTAAACTTTTCTTTCAGCGCATGCGCTTCCGCCAGCAATTGTTCGGACCTTTTAAAATCGCGCAACGCCGAATACAAAATCGCGCTGCGGATCTTGGCCTCGTAAACCCATGCCTGTTCCTCGCAGGTGGCGGTGGGAGGCTCTATCTGCCGGCCATCCGCACCCACAATCCCTTCATTGGAATCCTTCCAGCCCTGGTTTTTCAACCCCTGGGAAGAGCGCGTTCTATATTCATACAAGCCGTCCCCGTCGAGATCTCCAAACTGCTCAATCCAAGCCAGTGCCCGTTCCATGTGGGGCAAATTCTCCCGGATAAAGTGCAGATCCCCGGTCCAATGGAAGTACTCGGAAAGCACGATGAGATAGAGCGGCGTGGACGTAGTGGAGCCGTAGTAGCGCTGCTGGGGCAGCCGGTTCAGCAAAGATAACGGCCCCAGTCGGGCCTCATGAAGCATCTTGCCCGGCTGCTCGTCCCGCCAGTCATCGAAGTGGTCGGCCTGGTAGCGGTTCATCATCATCACGGCGCCCCGCATCATCTGGGGGCTGTACAGCCCGGCCTGCCAACCGGAGGTCAGGCAATCCCGCCCGAAAATCCCTACATAATTGGGCAACCCCGCCACCGGTATCCAGGCATCCGGTCGGGGGTCCTCATCCCAGAGCCGCATGCTGACCAGGTCGAACTTGGCGGTTTCAAAGGCCTTCATCACCGCATGATTGGTAGTCTGGATTGCGGCAGCTTCGCGTAACCAGCGTTCTTTTTTGCCTTCAGTCGGTAAATCCCGGCTTTTGGGGCATCCCAGGCAACCGTACACCGGCATCTCGCGGCGCCCGTTGAAAACCGGCGCGACATCGGTGCAAATCTTTATTTTTTCCCCCACGCGCAGGGTGGTTTCCCAGCGCAGATAATTGCCGTGAAACGTGGCCGGGATTTCCGAATGCACGCGCACCATCAAGCCATGCTGCACGCCTTCAATTTGGTAGTGCCAGGTCAGGGTCTGCTGCGCCTGCTCCCAGTGGAGGCTGGTTTCTCCGCATTGCTGCCGTTCGCCCTGCAAGGTCTCGAACATATCCATAAAGTCGGCCTGCAAGAAGAGCTTGAGCTGAAGGGTTTTATGAGTGGGGCAGTAATTTTCCACGATGAAATCTTCATGCATTCCTTGCCCAATCAGGCGATTAATTTGAACCTGCAGGGTTTGTCCCGGATAACCCGATTCCAACTGTGTCCGGTAATAGCCTTGCAGTTTATCCGAATCGAGGGGCTGTACAACAACCGGAATCAGGGGCTCTCCGTCTATTTTCCACTGGTAGCGTGCCAGATAGCGCGTATCCCGCTCGTACAGCCCATGGTCCTCGCGGCCATCGATTTCCCCGTCCAGACTGGTCGCCAGTACCGTGTAGCCGTTCTGAAACGAAAGCGTATGGGGGCGCACCCGAATCCTCGGCAGCACCGGCTGGGCAACCTGAAATTCCGACGCCATCGCATCCCCCTTGGCCGGTTATTCCAGATAGATTGTAGTTTTTTCCAGGGCACTTTCAATTGGCAAAGCAGGGGCACCAATCGCCCAATCGTCTAGCTTTGACAGCCAGTCGGGTTCTTGGGCGGCAGGCACCCCTTTAAGCCGGAATCCAGAACTTGGAGACAAGCCGCTGGCCCTTGAAAATGCCGATGGGGGGCTGTCAGGCCGCGTGTTTCAGCGCCTTCACGATCCCCGACAAGGTCTTGTAGTCCTTAATTTCTTGTTCGGACAAGGCGGAAAGCAAGGCAAAGACGCGTCTGGAAGTTGAATCCTTACTGTCGTCCAGGCTCAAAGCCCCTTCCAGAGAGGCCATGTAGCGAGGCTCGTCCAGCAAGTCCGTCGTCTTGGTGATGGTGACGGCATGGGTATCGCTGGGTGCTTTTGGATTCAACATGAAAGCCGCCGCCCTCAAATACTTATAGAGGTTGGTCGGTGATTCTAGCAGGTCCTTTTTCATGTATTCGAAGTAGCCGTTGGCATGGCGCAGCTCATCGTCGGCAATTCGCCTGAAGATGTCTTTCCCGACCGGCTCGGACAGCCAATGAGAGATGCCCCGGTACCACATGGCCAGCCGGTGCTCGCTTAGGAAGTGAATCATGAGGATAGTCTGCTTGTCGCCGGGGGGTATGCTCATGCGCATGTGCTGAAATTCAGCCGTCGAAATATCAACGCCGACCTGGGCCAAGTATCTTTTCAGCACCAGCGTGTGCTTCATCTCTTCGTAGTACCAGATGGAAACAAAGCTGGAGAAATCGATATCATCATAGAAATCCCGAATGAAGGCTTCTGCGGCAAACAGGGAGCCAACTTCCGTCAGGCAGATATTCCGGATGTTTTCTTTCTGGTAATCCGTCAGTTTTTCCGGCTGAACGGCCTGCCAGTCGATATCCGTTTCCATGTTCCAGCGCACGCGCTCAAGCTTGGCAAACAGTTTTTCGTATAGCATTGCAACCTCCTAGTCTCAGGCAAGCGCCGGGACTTCCGCTCTGGCCAGAGTGCCGTTGGCAGTTCTTCGGATTTTCTTGAGCTGATGGAGTTCGCCACGTTCCACAAAGGTATACGCGCGCCCGGAACTGCCTGCGCGCCCGGTCCGGCCGATGCGGTGGATATAATTTTCCATATCCTGTGGCACGTCATAGTTGAAGACGGCTTCGATGTTGCGTACATCAATGCCTCGGGCCGCCACGTCGGTGGCCACCAGAAACCGGATAATGCCCTTGCGGAAGCCATTCATGACCCTGTCCCGCCGGGGCTGGGTCAGCCCGCCATGCAGGCCATCGGCAGGATAGCCTTGATCCCGCAGCATCTGGACCAGATCATCCACTTGGCGCTTGGTGTTGCAGAATACCAGTGCCAACTTCAGGCCGTGGTTTTCGATTAAATAAACCAGGGCATCCAGTTTCTTGCGTCTCTGGACTTCCACGTACATCTGTTCAATCTGGGTGACTTCCTGGGGCGGTTGCTCAACCTTGACATGATACGGTTCCCGCTGGTAGTTGCCGGCCAGTTCCAGAATGGGGTGGGACATGGTGGCCGAGAACAGCACGGTTTGCCGGGTGCGCGGCGTTGCCTTCAGGATGGTTTCAATATCATCCCGGAATCCCATATCCAGCATCTCGTCCGCTTCATCCAGAACCACCGTTTTGATGGTATTCAGACGAATCGAGCCGCGCCGGTAGTGATCCAGCAGGCGTCCCGGTGTGCCCACGATAATCTGGGGGTTTCTGGACAGGGCACGGAACTGGCGCGCAATCGGCTCGCCCCCGTAAATGGAAACCACGGAAAGGTCCGGCCGATGGGTCATCAGCTTCCGGAACTCCTCGGCCACCTGCATGGCCAGTTCGCGGGTCGGACAAATGACCAGCGCCTGGATTTGCTTTCTGGCGCCGGTTTCCAAACGCTCAATCACCGGGATGGCGAAGGCGGCGGTTTTACCGGTTCCGGTACGGGCCTGGCCAATGATGTCCCGGCCTTCCAAGAGCAGCGGAATGGTTTCGGCCTGAATCGGAGAAGCCTCCTGAAACCCCATTTCGCGGATGCTTTGTAGGATCTCTGGAGATAAAGGGAGATTTTCAAACGATAATAAAGTCATGCAGACCTGCTTTCTAGGCTCTAGGCAACAGCCGACACGGCCTTCGAAAGCCAGAGCCTGTTTAAAACAAGTCCAAACCTCTGTTTAAAGCGAGGTCTGGACTGTTTGCTTGTGTATTTTTCTGATGAACTTTGCAGGCGTAATCCCGGTTAAGGGCCGCCTGTTCAGTTCAATTGAGTGCTTTGGACCACGCAAGCGCTTCCCTAGTAGGAAGCGCTGTTTTGGAAGCAATCGCGGCAATAAACCGGCTTGGTTCCGTTTGGCTGGAATGGCACCTGGGTGTTCACACCGCAGCTTGCGCAAACCGCATCGTACAGTTGCCGTTGAGGACGACCGTATCCGCCGCCGCCGCCGTAGCTACCGCCACCGCCGCCACCGTATCCGCCGCTACGTCCGCCGCCATAACCGCCGCCGCCGCCACGGTTTTGTTTGGCCGCATCACGGCAAGGCTTGCACTTGCGCGGGGGCTGGAAGCCCTTCGATTCGTAAAACTCTTGTTCTTCCTGCGTGAAGGAGAACTCTGTGCCGCAAGCAGCACATTGGATTTGGGTTGCAGTCATTTTCTCGAACCTCGTTGATATAAATAGTTGATAACTTCCCAATTTCAAGCGGAGGTCCGTTTAGACTGTTGATAGAAACAAACCCGTACTAAAAATCGTTGCTGTCAGTATGACCGGTTTCACTTCGGATTACAACCCCCTCTGCTTTCCCTAGCGTTTGTATTCGCAGACGACATGTGCCAAGATAGGAAGTCGCGACCCAAGAAAGAAAGTGGTGTTCCATGCAACGCAGCTACCCCAGAAACCCCCAACTACAGAGAGTGAAAGGGGTACTCATATTTAAAAGCGAGATGGAAGACCCCGTACAGACCGCATCCGAGCTTCTCAAGTCCCTGCAATGCGAAATCCTGTCCAGCCGGGATAACCGCATCACTATTTCAACCAGCCGGGGAAACTTGCAAAGTATTAAAGAATGCTGGCTGGCCAATGATCCCGGTAATAATTTAAGCCAGCGGCTGAATGAGCACCTTGAGCAAATTATCATTGGCGGTAATTTGCACGACAACAATTAATCCCCGCTCCTCTTGGTTTCATGCGTTATACATTCCCTTGTTTTACAAGGTTTCAAACTGCTTTTCTTGAAATTCCCCGGCGGCTTATGGGTGAGTTCACGAAGTTTTTTGCGGCATCGCTTTTTACAAAATTTTAACCGGGTAGGTAATTTTGTAAGCAGGGCTCCTGCTGTATGCTGGCAACTTTGGGTATTTTATAGCTACGAGCGTAGCGAAAATGCAGTAAAGGGCTGGCAATGGAGCGGAATAAGAAACTGAGGTATCGAATTGCCGTTAGCTATGAATCGAATCACTTCGTTGAGGCGGATAGTCCGGAAGAAGCCGTTCAAATCTGGCAGAAAGAGATGATGCTTGACCACGTCCCCTACAAAATCAAAGCACAAGAATGGATTAAGGGTGGCTTTAGATTGGTGCTAGAGTTGCAAGCGCATTTGAGCCAAGAAGACCGAGATGTTTTAGGTGAATCCATTAGTATCGGAAATGTCAACAAATCCGGGGAAAATATAAGATAAAACGCCAGTACTAAAACCACAATCATCAAATCAACAGTAAGGGTAAAAAAAACAGACCTCCTGTTGGACAAGTTTCGAACGACGCTTTATTCCGTTGATGTCTCCGGTATCTGATCAATACGGGCTCTTTTAACGCTGAGCCGTTGACAATCGCTCCCCATCAACCTTGCTCTTCCTGCGCCAGTAGTGCAACAAGTTGAGCTGAGGCTCCGCATGGTGCGCTGACGCGGTCGAAAGCACTCAATCTGCGAACAAAGAGAGCTTAGGATGCAAAATCAACTTCAATCGACTTTGCCCTTGCGGCCTGGAAGGACCACTCCAGTTCCTTGCCTTGGTTTTCAACCTGATCTGCATTGGAGGCAATCGGTGGCCGCAAAAAACCCAACTTCAGGTTGTAGTGTATGGAAGAATCCGCATGAGCGTCCGCTGTTTCCAGCGCCTTCAAATCGAGCACCGTCTTTACGCGAAACCGTCTGCCTTCCGGCACAAGCTGCAATGACACTTGATCCAGGATATGCGGCAAACTGTCAGCCTGGTTGATTTCATCCGGATCCAAACGTCGTTTGGCCGTGAAGCCGATTAAATGTTCGTCTTTCAATGCCGTCACCTGGTATCCTTGCTTTTGCAGGGATTGTTGAAGATCACAGATAAAGCGCTTTGCTTCCGGTGAGGTCACATCGGGATCCGCATACACGCCAAAGTACAGGCCCACCGGACCGACCCCAAAACCGACCCCCACGGAGCAACCGCTCAGTAGGCAAAGCCCTGCCAGCATCAAGCTGATGAAACCTGATTTTCCGTACCAGCTCGGTTTATTCATCAAGTGGCCTCCCGTCACTGCGAGTTCCACCACTATTCAATAAGCGGCATGCAGATCTCAATTCACCAGCCGAACAATGAAAAATGTTGAATACAATCGACCTTCTAATACCTCGACTCCAGGTTTTATGGTAACTAAACAAGAAAGAAATCGATCAACTTGGAGGATTGTGTATGCAAAAGCTGGGTAGCCTGTTTTGCGCACTGCTGGCTGCATGCCTGCTGGCACAGCCCGGATGGGCGCAGGATGATTGCACAAAGGTGTATGCTCAACAAATAAAAGACATCCGGCGAGAATACGCGAAGTTTGCGGACCGGGCGAATCTAACGACCGATCAAAGAAGCCGTTTGCATGCAATCAAGCAAGCCACGGATCAGCAGGTTGAGTCCATATCCAGGACAATTGTCGACAAGCAGCGCGCACTGATTCAGTATCTTTTCAGTCCAGGGGCAACGCAAGCCACGGCAGAGCAATTGACACAGGAAATTGCGCAGATGAGATGCCAGATTGCATTCTTGAAATTGGGTGCGTTGACGCAGGCCAGAAACGTCATGACGGAAGAACAACAGCGCCAGTTTGCCTTGTTCCACCAGCAGATCATTACTTCAATGGCAAACAAATATCCCGCCTGCCTGCAACCTCTGTCACACGCCGCATCGGAGTAGCGGCTGACCGTGAGCAATACCGTAAGTGTTCAATTCAACAGCACTCAAGCCAGCTTGCCCATCCTGGTTGACGGCTCTATAAAGCATCCGCTGATGCCGCACTGCCTTAGCCTGCTTCCAGTTCAACCGTGTCGGTTACCAGCCGCACGGGAGGCCGTAGGGAATGCGCGGGCAGCACCGAATCCAGGCGGTAATGTCCCAGCAGACTGTTCCAGCCGATTTTCACCAAGCTGAAAAACATGACACTGGAATCAGTAATTAAGTTGACCTTGGAGCCCGGCTGGTTATTCCAGTTGACCGGTACTTCCACAACAGGAATCCGGTTGCACAAAGCAGCGTGTAAGATTTCCACATCAAAGGCGAAGCCTTTCAGGGTCTGCTTCTCAAAAAGCTCCGCCGCTATATTTGCCGGAAATAATTTAAAGCCGCATTGGGTATCCTGGATACCGGGGGTCAGCAAAAACAGCAGGCTGTTAAAAATGCGTCCGATGATTTTGCGGTGGAACGCTGTTTTCACGCGTGTGGATGACGTATCCCTGCTTCGAGAGCCGATCACAATACTATAGGGCTGGGTTCTGAAGGCCTCATCCAGGCGTTCGAGTTCCTCGATGGGCGTTGCTCCATCCGCGTCCAGTACCAAAATGGCTTTACCCCGGGCTTGCCGGATACCATGTCGCACGGCGTTCCCCTTGCCCTGGTTCTGCGAATATCCGTCAAGTCGGATGATCGGATAAGTGTTAGCCCAGTTCTGGACTAACTGGCTGGTTCCATCGGCACTGCCGTCATCGACGACGATAATTTCAGATGAAAAAGGCTGGCTGGCCAGATAACCAGTCAGTGTGTCCAGCGTCTTGCTTAGCCGGAGTTCTTCATTACATGCCGGAATTACCACAGACAGGTGACAGGGGTTGCCAGTTTCCATGATCTGATGCCCTTGAAATTATCTTCTAATCTTACTACTACTTCCAATCTTCTAGTCAGAATAAGCAGAAAGTTTGCTAATAGCAAACCGACCAGCTTACAATGGGGGCAGATCAAAAATGAAATAATCGCCCCAGGAAACAAGCGGGGTATGGGCATCAGCCGGATACTTGCGTCGGAATCCCTCCAGCCCACCTCTGGTGACAACCACTAGTAAACGCCGACCCCTGGGAAGCGTTTCGTACTCTTTGGGCTCGGGGAAAATAATGGGTGCTTTGGCCTGGTGCGCTATCACGGCATTGACCGTATCGGCCTGGGTATAGAAATACCAGGAGAATGGGGCTGTTTTAGCCCAGAAAGCAGTCTCCCGCTGGTTATAATCCGGTAATTTATCTTTCAGAAGCGCCACCACGGTTTTCATGGATTTTGTATCGGCCCGGTCCTGCCAAAGGAAAGCAAACCAGGCGCTCGTGGCAAGGCCGAACACCAAGGTAATCAGCAAAATTCCCGCTCCCATCCGGGAAGCGACAGGGCGGGCACTTGTCCGCCAAAGAGCAATTCCAGACAGCAATAGCGCCAAGCTGTATCCAATAAACCCAAACATTTGGAGGCGGAACGTTTTCAAGTAAACCAGGGCCAGCCCAAATCCGGACAGTAAGGTCAAAATGGCCATCCAGGAGATACACGAGGCTGGCTCCAGAAGGGAAAACCGGAGGGGTACTGTCTGGTTGCGCAGCCGGTGTATTTCCAGGCTAAGCAACCGTGCGCAAAGAATGGCCAGGGGGGGAAAGCTAGTCAGCAGGTAGGGCATCAGCATGGAACGGGCAAAGGTAAAGAATATGGGCGTAAAAATAACCCAGGCGCTCAACAACAGAATGGAATCAGGAACACGCCAGCCTCTCTCGTGCCATAGAGTCTTTAACCATGCGCCAACTGGCAGGAGAAACACCCCCCACGGCAGGAAGGACAGCAATAAAAACGGCCAGGCCATCCCATAAGGCTGATGGTGTCCGGCCCCATAGCGGTCCCCGTAATCACTTTTCAGATACCGCAGAAAATGTTCGTGCACGAAAAAGTAGTTGAAAAAGTCGGGGTTGGCTTGCTGCATCGCTAAATACCAGGGGAGTGACACGATTGCGGCAACGGGCAGCACAATCAACCAGCGTGGCGTAAAAAGCAAACCCAGGTTACGTTTGAATAAGCCGAAAAGAAAGATGGACCCTAGAAACAACACCAGCGACACGGGACCTTTGTTCAACATCCCAAACCCGAACCAAAGCCCCAGCAGGATTTCATACAGAGCTCGCTGCCAAACACGTCTTTCTCGCGCGGCCTTCAGGATGCATAGATAAGCCCACATGCTGGCGGTGGTCATCAGGCACACGCCCATATCCATGGAAACCGTCCCGCACTCCACAAAAAAAAGCAGATTGGAGAAAAGGATCAAAGGGGCCAGCAAGGCAGTCCGCCGATCAAACAGCTTGCGGGCAACCAGAAACGTAAACCACAGAGTCAGTAGGCCTTCAATAAAATTCGGAAAGCGGGCGGAGAATTCATTACATCCAAAAACCATGAACGAAAGGGCGGTCAACCAGTATGACAATGGGGGCTTCCCCAGAAAAGGCTGATGAAAAGCGGGAATATAAGGCGTAATCCAGTCCTGCCGAAGGATCATTTGCTGAGCAATATTCGCGTAGCGATTTTCGGTTGTGTCGAAAAGCGGTGCAGTACCAAGCGACAGTAATCGCAATAATGCCAAACCCCCCACCAGTAGGCAACAAGTCGTAAAAAAAGGAACTGCCTTTCGTGTTAGTTGCAAAAAAGACACTAATTCAACCGCTTTCGAAATCTGAGAATCTGATTATATTTATACCTCGGTCTATCTCATCCAACAAAGCCTTCTTGCTCAAACGAAAATACAAGGACTTGCCGGCATTCCCAAACGGCAAGCTCCCCCAAGCCACACAAAGCAAATTGGCCTGTTTTGTTTTTATAAATGCCCCCTGCTGGACAAGTTTCGAATGGCGTTGCTGGAAAGCGAATGCTGTCTAGCCCAATCTATCCAACAAATGCAGCCTTAAACGGTTCCTTTTCTTGGTCTCAGGTCAACCGTAAGTATAGAAGGCGGTATGGAGGATAAAAGTCTAGTTCCTCCGTAGACTTTTGGGCGCTTTCTTGGAGACTTTAAGTATTAAGAATTGTAAATTTATCTAAAAGCCAAGACAGTTATTATTTATGAGGTGTGTTGTTGGGGTACAGCTTATAACTTCACACGGACAAGCCGGAAGCATAGAACCCTATGAACATAAATAGCCCTATGAACTTTCCAGTTGGAAGACATCATCTTGTATCTCCAAAATTTGGATGGAAAAAGCAAGATTTAGAGAAAGACCCTTCGCGATGGCTGATTCATTTGGGAGTCGGCAAGGATAAAGACGTCATCTGGTCCAAAAACCGTCTGATACCCACCCAAAAACTAATTCATAAAGCATACAATATGCTCAACAGAACTTCCCTGGAGACTCCAGGTTTTCTGGTCATTGATAATATTGGCGACTTTGTTCATACTGAAAAAGGGCGACAACGCTTTCAAAATGAACTGTATCAAGGTGTCAACGACCTTTTTGAAAGAGCTATTCAAAAGGAAAGTACCTCCTCTCACATTCGTTCAGAACATGTTGAGACGAGAGAATTCAGACAAAAAGACGGCGCATTCAAACAGCCTTGTGGCTTCATGAGCGCTGCAAAGTTTACGTTAAAACGTTTTCACCATGATTCTCACACGATAATCGCATCCCATATCTATGACAAAGTTTATGGCATCAAAGGCGGCCAATTCATTCTTTTTGATGATTTGCAATATGCAAAAGATAAGAATGTAGCTGGCGGGCATACATCTCTCTATGAGCTTGAGCAAAACAAGCATGAATTCCCTTGTTCTCCGGTCTTAAAAGAAAAGTATAAAGATCGAATTGGTGATTACACTTTCGAAATTGACACCATTCCTGAAAAAGGCAGCAATGGAAGACGCCAACCAAAGTTGATCATGTTTAATAACTTGTTTGATGGCGTTGCTCATGGTGCAAGAGAGTTTGCAAGAATGTCACCACACTGGATGAGAAGTTATGCCCGGATTTTCTCCAGGCTATCCCGACACGGTGAAGAGCTCATCTGGGATAAGCTTCCGTTCCATCACCCTGATCATCACAACGCCAGCCGCTTAGAAGCATCATCATAGAAAGAGTCTGCCATGAGAATACCCAGCTATAATTTTCAATCTTTTTCCAATGCTTCAAGCAGACATCATTCTCTGGCTGCTCATTTTTATTCGCAAGACCGCGTTTTCTTTGGAGGTATTCCTTTACAACAACAAGCTTTAAGAGCGCTGGAAAAGGAGAATGTTCAGGGTTTTAACAAAATAAAACAACGTTTGGACAAACAAAAAACACCACTTGATTTATCAGGATATGATTTTTCAGGCAAGATGCTACCTGGAATTGACTTGTCTGGCCTGAATTTGACGGGTGCCATTTTTACGAATGGTACAGATCTGACCAATGCAAAGCTCAGGAAAGCCCTGTTGCTTCGTATTGTCACAGACAATTCTACAACATGGACCGGAACGCCGTTTGATTCCACTCTCCCAATTAATGGGCCAAGCCTTAAAACCCTCATACAGAAATATAACTTCGAAGTAGAAGATCACTGTCTCGTTGGCTATCGAACCAATGGCTCTGTTAAAGGTGGTTTTACTTATGAGCTAGGGAAAAATTACAAATCGGATTTGTTCAGTCGTGATAAACAAAGCAGACACCACGGCTTATGGTTTTATCCTTCTACTGATATTGTGCGCCGACTGCATCCTGGTGAACCGATTATCAAAGTGCTTGTGCCCTATGGGGATTCTAACAAAACCAATTTAGTCAAGGGCGATTTGGATTTTCGTGCGCCAGAATTAACAGTATCAGATTTTCTTGGGGAAAACTGACAGATCTCCACAGATCCTTTATCTTCCCTATTTTTGGTGATTATATACTTAACGTACCTAGTCTTGAGGCGGCGCTCCATATGGATCGGTTTTGCCATTGGGCTGGGAGAAGCTATCCACAAAGGCAAAATCAGGGCCTATGACGAATATCTTCGGTGTTGCCCCTCATTAGACTCGAACCTCCTAAAACACAGAAATATAAACCGTTTCACCCACTATTTCAAATATCCCGGCTTTCCGGAAAAATCACGAAAAAGCCCTTCAATCCTAGCTGAAGGGCTTTTTCGTACCCCCGGAGCGACTCGAACGCCCGACATGCTCCTTAGGACGGAGCCGTTCTATCCAACTGAACTACGGGGGCTTATCCGGCCATTATACCACCCGCAGGCGCGAGATTGCGCCAAGCCGGTCAGCGCTCGGGAATAGTGCTTTTGCAGGCATGCAGGCATTCAGAGCATCGGGCAGTCGGGGGGCTAATCTTTCGTCTAATAGGAATATTGGGCAAAAAGCCTATCATTGAGGGCACCAAGCACAGGGTGCCCGATGAGACGAAACATTCAGATTGCACTGGACGAGGATACCGCCGAATTTCTGGACTTGTGCCAGACGGATGACAGTGCTCACGCGATCAGCACTTTTATTAACAGCCTGCTCAGACAGGAACGCTTCCGGCAGGGCTATCCCGCAGGTGGCGTAGTGGATATTTCCAGCCAGCCCAAGCGTAATGCCATAGAAGAGGCTATGCTTCGCCGAAGCGGACTACTCCCGCTACCCCGCAGGCCGCGCCGCCGATAGCGGGAAAAATGGGGCTTAAGGCTTGTTTTGGCAAGGATTGCAAGCTCCCTCGTTCAGCTTTGACGGCTTCTGGACGGATGAATGCGAAATCCCCCGAGCGGTTGAGTTTAGGCGAAATAAGCTACATGAACGAGGAAAGCTTGCTCGGACATGGCCTATCTTGAAAGTGAACCACCCGATATCGAAGGGGGCTGATCGCCTGAACGGGCCACCGGACAGAACATCGGCCGGAAAGAGAGATCCCGCAAACAGATAGGAGTGCACGACCATCGCACTGAAGTCGTACCGTTTCAAGCTGCAGACGGTTTTGGATTACCGATCCGAGCAGCTGAATCAGGCCCAACAGAAACTGGCCGAAGAAGAACAGAAACGGTTCCGGATCCTGCAACGGATTCGGGAGTACGACACTTTCATCGAACAGGCGTTTCTTGACCAGCAGCAGGCCCTGTCGGAACCCGTGTTGGATGCAGGTCGGTTGCAAGGGTTTCCCAACTTTATCTGGCGACTCAAGCAAAGCCGGTTCCAGGAGCACCAGGCCCTGCAAGTGCAGGAACAGAAACTCCTCGGCGTCCGGGAAGAGCTGAAACAGGCCCTCATCAAGAAGAAATCGCTGGATATCCTGAAAGAGAAAGATCAAGCACGGTACCGCAAGAAAATCGAGAAGGCCGAAGAGGAGTTCCTGGCGGAACTGGCTCTCAACCGGCTGTCCCGACAAGGCGCTCACTAATTTCACCCGAATAGAACGGACCAGGGAAACGGAGAAATCCGCATGCAGCTACCATTCAATCTGGCATCAACGCTGCCTCCGAAGCTAATCGGAAGCGCAACGGCTGAGCCTCTCGAAAAAGGAGAGGATGCCGAGGCGCGGATGGAGCAGGCCGGGCAATTCTCCAGCCTGCTGACTCAGGCGATGACCCAACAGGCTCCGGAATTGCCTGCTCCAGCATCCGCTGAAGACGCCGGGGCTACCAGCCCTGATTCCCTTGCCACTGCCGAAGGCCCCGTGGAGCTTTCTTTAATGAAGCCGACTGACGTTGGCGTCACCGACACTGCTGGCGAAGAGGGTCCGCCTAAACCGGAAGCGCCGGTCGGATTCCCGGTGAACCTGCTGGCCACGCTACAATCTTTACTTCACCCGTCACCACAGCCCAACCCGTCACCTCAAGCCATTGCGGAAACCACTGTTGTGGCATCCCCTCAGCCGTTGCAGGCATTATCATCCAGCAATTTACCGGATGTGCCCCAAGCTCCCAACTTGCCAGGCACCTCAATCGCTGCCCCCATGGTTTCAGCGGTCCAAGGTCCTGCGGCATTGCCAATCCCGGCTTTGGGGCAACGCGAAAACACCCACCAAGCCAGTGCCCCGGTTATTGAGCCATTCCTGCAACCGGGAACGACCGAGAAAAAATTACTATCCGAAGAGTCCCCTGCCGTCGGTAGCCAGCGACTCTCCAGCCAGGATCAGCATTCCGAATCGGCTGACTCAGTAGGCATGATCGATCAGTTGCCCCCTCAGAATGCGGGTTTCAACCAGGTATTGTCCATGCTGGATGCACAGCTATCTGGATTCACACCCCCAGTTATGGCAACCGCAAACGCCCCGGAATCCCAGGGCTATCAGCCTGTGGCTGCGGCTAGCCTGCCTTTAAGTGGCGCTCAGGGAGGCTTGCCTGAGCCTCTACCTGTCATCTCCTCAGCGCCAACTCAAACACCGGCTTTCCAGTTGCCTGGTTCCCCATCGTCGGCAGGAGATACCGCCTTTACGCAGTCACCATCCGTCACAGAGACCAATGTCATTGGTACGCTGGAAGGCTTGCCCCTACCGAAGGCCGAGCCTGTGTCCGCTTCCGGGGGCCAGGTAGCACTGCCCCAAGCAGTCTCAGAAAGTGCTTTTGGCGAAATCGCTTTCAGTATGGGACCGGTGACGAGACAGACGCCCGGCCTTGAGGGTCAGAAACCAGGGAAACTTGAGGAACTGCAAAAACAGCTGAGCCAACTGGGTGGCAGCATCGAGGCTTCCACAAACCAGACCGTGCCGGTCGGCTCTCCATTCGTGACGGCCAACCAGTCAATCCCGCAAGCTGAGGTCTCCAAACCCACCGCCACTGACGAACCTTTTGCCATTCCTGCTGAAGAGGCTCCGCTATCGGAAGCTTTTCCCAGTCAACCGGATTCCAGTACCGTTGAACCTTCAGCGGCTTCGATACCCGGCACGTCCAGCGGTGTGCCAGGCAACTCGGGATCGTCCCAGGGCAGTCCGCCGCAGTTTGTTTCGCAGGCACGCCATCCTATGGAGCAAGTGCTGGAAGGAACAGCCTACAGCGTGAAAAACGGCCACAAGGAACTGAATATTCGCTTGAACCCGGACAACCTGGGCGAGGTCCGAGTCAACCTGGTGAGCCTCGGGAATAACGAACTCAGTGCCCGTCTAATTGCCAGCACACCGGAAAGCCACGCCTTGCTGCAAAGCCAAGCGGATACACTGAAAACTTCCCTGGAGGCGCAAGGCATCCGGGTGGAGCACCTGACCGTGGTTCTGGCGGGTAGTCAGGATGCCCGAGGCAACATGGGACAAGGCACCGGGAGCGACCAGCAGCAACAGCATTATCAGCAGTCATCCGGCCATTCGGGCAATCTGGCCCAGCAGGACTTCAACCGGGAGGATCAGCCGGGCAGCAATGTCTTCGCCCAGATGAACCAGTCGGGCGGCGGTCCATTCCAACAGAAATCCGGATTCGCCCAGAATCCCATCAGTGGCCCCTATCGCAGTGTTTCCGACGACGCGGCGTCACTGGAAACCAGCCGGACCGAAGCGCGGTCCCAAAGTCATGACAACGGCAGCATCAGCATTCTGGCTTAACAGAGAGAGAGCAAGGAGAATACCATCGTGAGCAGTATTCAGGCACAGGGCGATTTGAGTCGCCTGCAAAACAACACCAATCAGGTTCACTACCAGAACTCCCGCAAGAACCTGGGAAGCGACCGGCTGGACCGGGAAGGCTTCATCCGTCTGATTCTGGCGCAGCTCCAGTACCAGGACCCTACCAACCCCGAGGACAGCACCCAGATGCTGACCCAGCAACTGCAACTGGAGCAGGCCGACCAGATGAAAACCATCGTGGATGCCACCAAGTTCTCGCAGGCCGGCAGCATGGTGGGCAAGGAAGCCATGCTGGTTGATGCCCGCTGGGATTTCAATACCGGCACCACGGGTACGCCGGAATGGGACTACCAGACCAACGGCCCCAAAATGGTCAGCGGCACGATTGAGAGCGTGCAGTTTGACCGGGCGAAAGGCAAGGCGCTGGTCAACATTGACGGTAACTATTACGACGCGGACAACATTCGACAGATAGCACTGCCGCAGCCGCCCGCACAACCGATTTAAAGGGAGGGGCTCATCAGCCAGAGAGACACGACCATCTTTAGCAAGTTCTAAGAACTGACAAAAAGTGTATAGAGAGAAGTGGAGGTCACTACATGAGTCAAGGGATGTATACGGCCGTATCTGGTATCCGTTCGAACCAGACCCGTCTGAACGTCATTTCCAACAACATTGCCAACGTCAACACCCTGGGCTTCAAATCCAGTCTGGCTAACTTTGCCACCGTGTTCGCCAGCACCCTTACTGGCGGCACCCCTCCCAACGGGGTCTTGGGTGGAACCAACCCCATGCAGATGGGCAACGGCGCGCTGGTCTCCGAGATTGCCTCCAACTGGGGACAGGGCGGAACCCAGTTCACCGGTCGCAGCACCGACCTGATGATTAACGGCGAAGGTTTTTTTGCAGTGGAGCGGATTGACGTCAACAACCCGTTGAACACAGACTACTTCCTGACCCGGGCCGGTAACTTCACGCTGGACTCCGGCGGGAACATGGTCACCACCTCCGGGAACCGGCTGCGCGGCACCTCCCAGCTTTCCGGTAGCGCTACCGCCTCGCTGGGCCGTATTAACGTGCCCCGTTCCTTTCTGATTACCAAGGAGTACGATGCCAACTCCAGGGTGCAGAACATTACTTACTCTCCGATTGGCACGACTGCCGCGCAGATCGCCGCTGATCAAACAGCGGCGCACGGTGCCCCTCCGGTTGGTAACACCCTCACCACTTTAGAAGTTCAACTGGTCAGTTTTACGATCGGCAGTGATGGGGCCATTTCCGCCAAGTATTCCAACGGCGACATCATCACGGTTCGTACCAATGCCGCGACGGCCGCCGCCGCCGTAGCCGCCGGTGACCCGACGTTGACCCGTCGGGAGATCATCCACCTGCCTTATGAAGGGGGCACCTATCCCGCCAACAACTTTGTGGCATCGGATAACGCCTACAGCGGTATCGTCGCGCAAGCGGCCGCCCGACCGGTGTTTACGGGTGGCGTCACACCCACGCTGGCTGGCGCTATGCAGGGGATGCAGATGCAGATCCAGACCGCGTCCGTTACCAACCCGGCGGGTATGTTGTATGACGGAAACAACAACTTCCTGTTGGGCGCCAACGCGGGGCAGGCTGCGTTTGGGGTCGCCGGAACGGGTTCTCGCGGCAGCTTGAACGCCGGTGCGCTGGAGTCATCCAACGTGGACCTGGCTGGCGAGTTCACCAACATGATCATCTCGCAGCGTGGCCTGGAAGCCTCCAGTAAGGTCATCCGCAGCCAGAGCGAAGTCATGCAGACCATCATTCAAATTGTTTAATTCACCACCTGAACTGAAGTTCTGAAATTAGATCCACTCTTCCTTGAACCATACCCGCAGGTTAACCGCCTGCGGTTTCTTTTTTTGTCTAGATGCCTGCAGTCGGGTTCGAATGCGATTAGGCATTTTGGTCAAGGTGTGTGGAGATATGGCGGGACTTAATTCTGTCATAAGCGTCTTCTCTGGCTTGAGGAGACAAGGGAGCCTGGGTGTTTTTGCCCAATAACTCATCGGCGAAGCGTTTTACCTGGTTCCTGAAGAACTGGTTGATTTGTGCATTTGTGGATTCAGGAGATGAATCTTTTTCCCAAATCGGTACGTGGGGGTATTCCTTGTTCCAAGTTCTGCCAGGCGTCAAATTCTGCTTGCCACGGTATAAATCGGCTTCCAGCCGATACCAATCGCCCTGATCCCCTTCTCCTTTATTCCAGACCCCCATGGGGTGCGCTTTCACAACGATCCGGTCGGTTTTGTTGTTGCCGATCTTCCTTAGTGTTTTACGCCAGGAGGGGGACTGGAGCGAGGTGTCATTCAGTGCATTCTGAATAATCTTGTCCAGGGGGCTCGTGGTATTGCCATCCCCGACTTGAACTTTCTTAAGTGAGTCATCAAGCACAATCTTTGCGCCGAACTGGGGCGGGTGAGCAGTGGGTCGGATCCTATTCATCGGTTCTTCCTTTCTTCTTTCAATCAGACTTCTTAAAGCGCTGGGCGGCAAGGGCAACGTCATTCACCCAGGTTTGTATATTAGGTATTAGACTTGATCGTCTTAACGGTTCCAACGGCAGCATTGTTCTCACCACATTGGCGTGATTCCAAGCTCCATGCCAGGAAGTCGTCTTGGCTGTTTGTTGATTACGCTTATATCGGGCTTCAACCGTATAAAAATTCTTTTTGTAGGGCTCGTCCCTAATGCTCAGCGCCACCGTATCCGTGTCATTGTTGCCGGCTGCTTCAATCAATGTCCGGGCGGACGGTTGTCCCTGCAACCCGTCGGGTTGCACCTTGGCCAACGCCCGATTCACCAAGTGGGCCACCGATGTGACACCTTCGTCTCGCGTGTAGACTTTTGCTTTAATGATTGATTGATCAAACTGAATCTTGGCGCCGAACTGGAGATTGGAAGGCATATTACGAACACCCGGCATTGGAGGACCCTCATTATCTTGCATAGAAAAAACAAATAATTGATTGATTTCATACTAAAAAAGCCGCTCAAGATCAAAAGTTGCGCATTACAAATCATCCCGCCAGGAGTGCCGGACAGGGGAATGGCATCCTAAAACGGACGGGGCTATGCTGGGGCATCCGGCATCGGCATGGAGAAAACTGGAGGGAGACGAGGATGAGTCTGAGTGTGAAGCAGCAAGGCGATTACCGGTTGTACGAGACTCGGGATCGACGACGAAAGCTCCTGTTCCTGAGCGGTGTGACCTACGAGTGGCTGACAGCCGTGCGGGAAGACTTGCTGATGCTTAGTGGCGCCCACCCAACGGAGGACAGCCTGATTGGGCAAGGGCAATATTTGCTGCTGTGGCCCTACCAAGAGCCCGGCTGGGAGGATGGCGTTGATTACTTGGCGCTCTCCAACTCCAAGGACTACTTCCACCTCTACAAGCTCCCCAACGGCTTGCCCACCGATCGCATCCAACAACGCCCCATCCTCAGCCTCCCCCGCATCGTCAGCTCGGCCACCTTCGCCGCAAAAGGCCTTTCCGGACTTATTTAAAGCGTCATGGCCGTTGGCACCTTCAGAGATCAATTGTGAAATGGGTTTGTGGTTAGATACCTATGCACTTGGACGATTAATCTTGGAGTATTCCCCATGAAACTCAAATCTTCCACCTATACTTCTCCTAACTGCCCACTCCGTTACGGCCAAAGCAGACCGCAGACGATCCAGTTTGGCGGTCATGGGGACTCTTACGAGCCTACCTTGAAGCAAAAATACATTCCGGTAACGGTTGGAAAAGGGAAAAACAAGAAGACGGTTTTCTGCATGCCCAACAGCCCGTTTGGAAACCCCTGCGAAGACTGGTCCGAGGTGGCCAAAAGCGTCCAAAAGCAATTGGAAGCTTATCAGAACTTGAAAGACCCTACCCATAGCGTGGATATTCCGGAAAGCGAATTGGCGCGAGACGCTGAGGATAGCCATTCACCGAAAAATCTGTTTTTGGGTTGTGGTTTGGAAGCGGTCGTTCAAAACCAGCAAGCTACACTGATGGCGGGTCCCAACTTCCGAGCCCTCTATATTCCCGAAGAACATTGCATGTACATCGTGAACCGATATCATGCCGAGAAGCCGGGTGATGGCGTCAAAGTTTTCCTGAACAAACAAAATGACCCCAACCGCTTTGAGCTGAAAAATTTATACCTCAACAACCCTTTTTTTAACGTGCATGACTATTTTGCGTGGCAGGTCTATTGCTGGGCAAATCATTTAGCGAAATAGCACCCATGACGCCAGGGCGTTGTTGAACAGGTGGCCGATGACGCCGGGAATGATGGATTGGGTGCGTTCCCGCCAGTAACCCAGCACCAGCCCCAAGAGCAGCACGTACACCAGCGCCTGGATCTTCTCGTAATAGGTGCCGTGGAATAGCAGGAACAGCAGGCACGTAAAGATGACCGAGCGCACGGGTGTGGAAATCTTGTGGAAGGTGGTCTGCACGAAGCCCCGGAAGACCACCTCTTCCAGCACCGGCGCCATCAAAATGGCAAAGAAGCTGATAATCCGCAGTTCGTTGGAGGTGTAGCTTTCATAGGGCCGTTCCGAAGCGCCACCGGTCCATTTAATCCACAAACTCACCAACACCATCATCGTCAGCATCACCAGGATGACGTGGATGGCTTCCTTCAGGTAGTATCCCGGCGAGCGGCTGAAGTCCACCCCCAGCCAGGGCAGGATGTTGCTGCGGTATCGCCAGGCCAAAATGAAAAAAATGGCGACCCAACTGGCAAAAGTAGTAGCCTGCTGGATGAAAATTTCGTAGGTGGGTTCTAAAAAAGGCGCCGTCAGGGTCAGGATATTGGAAACCAGCAGCGGAACCAGGATATAACCTGAAAACAACCCGACTGCAACCGTGTACATATCCCAGGGAGGTAAGGGCGCCGAGGCTGCATGAGCCGGTTGTCCGCTCCCGATCTCTTCAGGCTCCTGAATATTCTGTGTACTCTCCACTTTTTGAAGCATCCTCCGACGGCAGCCTGTTGTATGCTAGTAGCAGTATGCTTGCGCCTTTGACTCAATCCAAGTTCAAGGAACTGCCGCTCAACAGGGCCATTATATCAGACATCGTGCTCTGGGTTTTGCTGGCGGCTATGCTGGCCTTTGGGATCAATCTCTTTGCCATCCGCCTGCCCGAGCGGAAAGGACAAACCATCACGCTCCAGTTCCAGGACGCCAACGAGATCAGTAAGGGGTCCTCGGTTCGCATGATGGGCATTGATGTCGGCTACGTCAAAGACGTGCGCATCCGCCAGGATCACGTGGAAATCACCGTGCAAACCTATCCGCGCGTGTTGACCATTCCATCAGGCTCCACGTTTACCGTGCTGTTTACGGGGCTGGCCGGTGCCAAAAGCATCGAAATCGAACTCCCGGCAGCCTCACAACCCCCCATCCAGGGACAGCCGGTCTACCGGGTGGAAGAGCCTATCCGGATGAAAGACCTGCTGGCCGCAAATATCGAGATTACCCAGGCCTTGCAGCAAGGCGCGGAGAATGTCACCGACTTTTTCGGAAAACGAAAACCCGTGGAAGAGCTGCAATTCAACATCCACCAGGCCCATCAATGGAGCGTGTCCAACCTGGTGTTCATCGATGACTTCAACCGGCAGGTTCGGCAATTGGAGAACGATGTGGCCGTCAGTATTCTGGGCGGTATTGATACCCTGGGAACATTCAGCCAAGGCTTCCGGCTTGCCACGGATAAAACCGCGCCGACCGGCATTCGGTCCCGGTTTACTGTGGCGGCGAACGGCATTCGTGCTCTGCGGAGCTTGTTGATTTCAGAAAGCGCCAACACCGCAAACACCGCCGCCTTGTACGGGCAGATCGCCAGCATCAACACTGCCAACAGTCAGCTGAGCAATTGGTTGAACCGGGCGGAAGACAGCGCAAGCCGGTTCCCGCTGCAACGGAATCTGGTGCAGTTTGAATCCGGCACCGGCAGCTTCCTGGCGTTTATGAGCCGGGCGGAGAGTGCCCTCGGCCAGGATCGTCTGCCCGCGCTCCGCCATGCCCGGCAGAACATTCAGGGCTTCAACCGGCGGCTCATGGCCTGGAACGGGAACCCCACCTCGTCCGAATCGAAAGGCCCGCCAAAGCCATCCCCAGGGCCATCCGACATCGGGATCGCGCGGTCAATGCCCGCCAATAATGCTGCCACTACCGCCCATGCGCAGGCAACCTCCGCGTCAGCCGATACCCGACAACCCGATGAGGCTTCCGCCGAGGCGATTACCATTGTGGACCGGAACGGCCAGCCGGTGCAGACGTTGCGGCATCGCTGGTGGGCAGAAAAATCCATTCAAAAACAAGTGCAAGCCCCTGTTACTCCCGCTGAAGCCATCCCTGCCAGCCCGAAAAAGCCACCTTCCCCGCTGGCCCGGTTTTTCCAGACGGTTTGGGATGCGCTGGTTTCGCTATTCCAGTAGATTATCCGGCGAGAGGTTTTCCGCTGCTTCCATTTCCGGTACGGTGGCCAGCAGGGGCTCCATGCGGTGCCATAGTGCGTAGAGGCGCTCTCGATCGGTCAGGTACAGGGCGCCCATCAGGGCTTCAAATCCGGTGGCCTGCCGGTGGGCGGCCTGACCGGCGCGTCGCCCTGTGCTGACGGTGATGTTGCGTCCCTGCCGGATGATTTCCAGCTCGGCCTCGGTGAGATGGGGTTTGATCTGGTGCAGCAGCGCCACTTGCGCTTCCGCCCGCGCCCGCTGGGTGGTAAAGGCATGCAGATCCTTGGAGTGGCTGAGTCCTTGGCCCACGGCCATTTCTCGCAGCAGAATCTCAAAGACCGCATCGCCGAGGAAGGCGAGTGCGCGGGGGTGGGGGAGGTTCTGAAACCCTTCAGACACGAACGATTTCCAAGCCGTCTTTTTCCACGGTGGTGGTGCCGTCCTTGTTATCCAGGATTTGCAACCCGATATCCGTCAGGTGCTTGCGAATCGCATCCGCCTGCGTCCAGTTCTTAATCTCTTTGGCTTTTTTGCGGTATTCCACAATTTCCGCCAGCAACACTTCCGGCTCCTGGTCCTCTTCCAACCACTTCCCGCTCAGTTCTTTGTAGATGGTTCGGATTTGTTCTTGAGGGAGATCAACTGATGCAAATAAAAATTGCCAATTAAATCCCAATATATAGAGCATTGTCATTATTTCTTGAAAGTAAAATCTATGAACATCAAGATAATGATCTGTAAACCCACTCAACATCTTATTAAGGTTTGCTAAAGCCTGAGCAGTATCAAGGTCTTTTTCCAAGTTCAGCTCAAAGGCAAGTAAACATTGATATAGTATGTAATATTCGGGTCTCTTTAGAAGCTCTTCTTCAGAAGCAGTTGCAACTAATTCATCTCTTTCATCTTTTTTACGATAAAGAGCTTGTTTATTTGGAATAATTAATTCATCAATTTCTTTTTCAGTTAATTTAAGATGAGAATTAATGCGTACCAGACGACTCTCTAACTTTTTCACCCAATTTGCCGCAGCCTGTAATGCTTCATCATTAAAATCAACCGGCATGCGATAGCCGTTGGTTAGCAGGAAATACCGGATCGTATTGGCGTCATAGCGTTCCAGGAGTTTTTTAATCGTGGAGAAATTGCCCAAACTCTTGGACATTTTTTCGCCGCTGACATTCACGAAACCGTTGTGCAGCCAGTATTTGGCAAAACGATGGTTGGCGCAGGAATCTTCCGGGCCGCCGGCTAAATTCTGCCAGGTCTCGGTTTGGGCGATTTCGTTTTCATGGTGCGGAAACACCAGGTCCGCGCCGCCCGCGTGGATGTCAATCTGTGGCCCTAAGATAGCGTAATTCATCGCGGAGCACTCAATGTGCCAGCCCGGACGGCCCCGGCCCCACGGCGATTCAAAGCAATAGCCCTGGCTTAGCTTCTCGTCCGTCTGCTCTTCCGGTGGGACCGACTTCCACAGGGCAAAGTCCAGCGGGTTTTCCTTGTTGGGGTCCACGTCCACCCGTGCGCCGCTTTTCAACTCATCCAACGGCTTCTTGCTCAGCTGGCCGTAGTTGCCATCCGCAGACACCCGGAAATACACCGTCCCGTCCGACGCCACATAGGCGGCGTTTTTGGCAATCAACCCCTGGATCACCTCAATCATGGTCCCGATATACTCGGTGGCCTTGGGCTCGCGGTCCGGTGACAGCACGTTTAGCGCCGCCATGTCGGCTTTAAAGCTTTCGTAATTGCGCTCGGCCACGTCTTTGGGAAGCTCTCCACGTTCTTTCGCCCGGTTTAAAATCTTGTCGTCCACATCCGTCACGTTGCGCACGTAAGTCACGTCGTAGCCCAGGAATTTCAGGAAGCGATACAGCACATCCCAGGTGATATAACAGCGAGCGTGGCCCAGATGGGCGTCATCGTACACCGTGGGGCCGCAGACGTACATCTTCACCTTACCGGGCGCCAGCGGGTTGAATTCCTCCAGCTTGCCGGTGAGCGTATTGAACAGTTGCAGCTTGGGTTGGGGTTCGGTCATGCGCTTTAAACCTGCTTACTGACAGGGCTGTCCGCCGCCAGGAAGCGCTGCCCTTCGAACAATACCGGCAGTCCTCGGACTACGCAGAACGCCACGGAGATATAGGTGCAAATCAAGCCGACCAGCGTAATGGTGCCCCCAACGGATGGTGCAAAACCGGGTGTGTGCCCCAGAATCAGGAAGGCAAACGCGGCCGCCTTGGCGATGGCATAAGTGGTTCGGCTGAAGTTGGAGGCCACCAGCACCAGCCCGATGCGGCTCTGCTGCATGCTGCTCTGCCCGAAGGCGGTGTAGCCTTGCTCCAGCGCCATCGAGCGCAGCCCATCCACCACGATGCCCCGCACGATCACTACCAGCGGCACCCACAAGGGTAGCCAGCCCAGGGCCAGAAACGTCACCCAGTACACCTGCTCCACGATGCGATCGCCCAGAATGTCGATCACCGCGCCGGCCTTGGACGTTTCGTTGAACTTGCGGGCCACATACCCGTCCAGCGCGTCCATGGCAATCACCACGATGGTCAGCGCAAAGCACCACAGGTAGACCGTCTGTGTCTGGATAAACAACAAACCGATGACCAGCAGGCCGAGCAGGGTTCGTACGAGGGAAACGAGATTCGCCATAATGCGCCTATTCTATAACGGAGGCGCGGCCTTGGCTATCCGGCGCCTAGGCAAAGGCGATGGTTCTTTGAGTCGATGGGGGCTTGAAATCCACTTGAACGGCATCGAGGTGTATCTTCCCCGCCTGAGCGGCCTGCTTCAGCGCACTCAAATTCTTCTGATACTCGGGACCTTTCGCCCCATAAAATTCCTGATTATAGTCATCTGTTTTATCCACCCATTCTCCATTCTCAAACTGGAGAATATACCAGGGACGGAAGCCCGCCTTCTTTAAGGTGCCAGGCTCATCTTTCAGCCGAATATCCAGAAGGAGATTCTCATTACACGCATCAATATCCTGCTGCACGACTGCTTTTGCTTCCGGTTTCATCTTCTGATCCGATTGGATTGCGTCCCTCACCGTTTTACGAATCTCCTGGGGGGATGGCACATCTAATTGATCGAGTTTTTCTGTCAACGCCTTAATCTGCTGATTGTCTGAAGATACAGCGACCCCGCCGGGAGACGTAACAATCATGCCAGGCTGTTCTGACATGCCAGGCAGTGAAGATTTGTGAGTATCCGGGACGCCATATTCAAACCCTCTGAGATACATGCTATTGGGGTATAGCCGCTCGTCCCGGCGAGTACGAGGCACGGTAAAAAGCCCGAATTGAAGTGGTCTGGCTTGCATGGCTTTAAATTCCTTTCTTGGATGATGGACCCGCTTGATTAAAGCGCCTCAAACAAGAAAGTTGCTAGCTAAGCCGGGGATTTCATTCTCTTGAATGATTGTCCCAGCTGAATTAATAAACCCAAGAGTAGGAATTGCATAGCAAGGCCAGATATTCAGCCTGAACTATGCTGTCAGGGCCGGGTGGACCAGTCGGTTGTAGAGTTTTTGGTAGACTTCCGCGCTGGAGCGCCAGCTGTGATTTTCTTGTATGCCGCGACGGATCAGCGCCTGCCACTGATTCTGGTTGTGGTAGGTCTCCACGGCGGCCAGCACGGTTTCTTTCAGCATCTGGGCGCTGTATTCGTTAAAAATAAACCCATTCCCCCGCTCCGGCTCGTGGCGGATATCGAAAATGGTATCCCGCAAGCCGCCCACACTGCGCACCACCGGCACCGAGCCATAACGCAGGGCAATCATCTGCCCCAGTCCGCAGGGCTCAAAGGCACTGGGCATGACAAACATATCGGAGCCCGCGTAAATCTTCATGGCCAGCGCCGTGTTAAAGCCCACGTAGGTTCGCACCCGCGCGGTGGCACTGTTCAGAGCCTTCAGGGCTTCTTCCATCTTGGAGTCGCCTGTCCCCAAAATGGCCCACTGGATCCGCTCGTCTTTCAGCTCCTGCATCACCGGCAGCAGCAGATCGAGACCTTTCTGGTCCGCTAGGCGGCCCACAAAACCGAAAATCGGCGCATCCGGGTCAATCGGCAAATCGAACTCACGTTGCAGGGCCTCTTTGCAGGCGGCTTTGCCCTGGGCAAAACTATCCGCATTGTAGTGCGCCGCGATAAAAGCATCCGTCTCCGGATTATAGAGGTCCGTATCAATCCCGTTCAGGATGCCGGAGACTTTCCGGCAGTGCTCCCGGATGACGCCATCCAGCCCGGCTCCGAATTCGGGACTTTGAATTTCCTGGGCATAGGTGGGAGAGACGGTGGTCACCGCATCGGCTTTGATAATGCCCTGCTCCAGCCAGTTCACGTCATCAATGACCCCCTGGTAATGCAGGTTGTGAATGGTCAACACCGACAACGTGCGGGAAAAATACTGATCGAACGGTCGGATATCGGCCAAGGTGGTCGCTACCGAAGCGGTGTGCCAGTCATGGACATGCAGGATGTCCGGGCGCTGGTTCTGTTTGCGCACCAATTCGAAAACCGCCTGGCTGAAAACCAGGAAGCCTTCCAGCTCCCACTCGGGCTGCCCATAAGGATACACCTGGTTCCGGGAGCCAAAGAGGTTGTAGTTGTCCACAAAGTACACCGGAACGTCGCTACGAGGCAAGGTTCCCTTCCAGATGGCAATGGGGTAATCTTTCCCTCCCAGATGGATGACAAAATCCATTTCGGTGCGCTCTAACATGCGCTCTGCCGGATTGATCATGCCATACATCGGGGTCACGATCAGGACATCCATTCCCAGTTCGGCGAGTGCGCGCGGCAAGCTGCCGGCCACATCCCCAAGACCGCCAGCCTGTGAGAACGGCACGACTTCCGCCGAACAGAAAACGATCCTCATGCGTTAATCCCCAATGAAAACAATACTTGATTTTCTGATTACCGATTCAAGCGCAGCAGAACCGAGCCCGCTACTGCCCATCCGGGGAAGCGTCCCCTTCTCCGTCATTGGCCATCACCGCCACCTTGGTGATGCCCGCGCCCTGGATCTCATCCATGGCGTAAGTCAGCGCTTCGTGGCTGGCCTCGGGATTGGTCTTGATAATCACCCCGTCCGGCTTGCCTTTGACTTCACCCCGCAGGGTGTTGCCCAGCATCATCCGGTTGACCGCCTTGCCTTCAATGGTATAGGCACCATCGGCAGCAATCTTCAGCTCGATGGTCTTGGGTTCTTCCTTCACGTCCTCGGATGGACCCACGGTCGGCACGGAGACCTTCAGGCCGGTGGTATCCAGCATGGGCGCCACCACAATCATAATGATCAGCAGCACCAGGAAGATGTCCGTCAACGGCGTGATGTTGATTTCATTAAAGACCTGCTTGCGTCCGCTTGCGCGCATTATTCCATTCCTCCCGCTTCAGAGGACATCGGCCCGGCGCTTTCCTGCAGCGCATCCTGCCGCTGGGCGCTCAATGCGTCACCGGCCACCGTCACCTTGGTAAAGCCCGCATCACGGGCCGCTTCAAAAATCTTCAGCACCTGGCCGCTCTTGGTGGTCTTGTCCGCCCGGATGATCAGGTTTTTCTCCTCGGCAGCGGGCGTCGCTGTCGCTCCATCGGTGGCGGGCTGTGCCACCTGTGCCGGAGCAGCGCCTGTCTGGGCAGTCAAGGCATCTTGCTGCTGCTTCAGGGTCTCGGCCAGTTGTTCCGGCTTGGTTTCCACGCTCTGCACGTAGATGGTCCCGTCGCCGGTAATCTCCACGGTCAACTTGTTCTGCTCCACCGCGGATCCGCTGGAGAGCTGTGGTGGCTTGATATCCTGGCGTACCTGCTGCATCATGGGCGCCACCACCATCATGATGATGAGCAGCACCAGGAAGATGTCCGTCAGCGGCGTGATGTTGATCTCGTTGAAGATTTGCTTTCGGTTGCCCGTGTGCATATCGGGTGGGTATCCAATGCTTGACTCGTAACCTGAATGGCTTTTAGTAACCGGGCTGGGTTGGACGACGCTCGGGACCGGCTGGCGCCGCCGTGGCAGACTCCCGCTCATCCGCGAAGCTGAGGAACAGCAGCTTGAGCAGCTGGAAGTCGTCCTCGTAGCGGTTCACGATGGTCTGGAAGTAGTTGTTCAGGGCAACTGCCGCAATGGCAACACCCAAACCGAAGGCGGTGGCGATCAACGCCGAACCGATGCCAGCCATGATCTGCGGCGCGCTGGTTTGCCCGGTGGAATGGGACATCTCACCGAAGGTCAGCAGAATCCGGACAACCGTCCCGAACAAACCGAGGTAGGGAGAAATGGTGGCGATGGTGCCCAGCACCGGCAGGTTTTTCTCCAACTTGCGGCTGGCCAGGGCGGCGGTAATGTCATAAGAGCGCTCAAAGCTCTCGGGTTGCTCGGCCAGCACCCGGATGCCCTCTTCGGAGACTTCCCCGATGATGCCGCCCAGCTGACCGCTCAGCATCTGGGAATTCTCCAGGCTGCCGCGTTGCAGTTCGCGTTGCAGGCGGTGGATGAAGGACACCACGTCGCGGCGGTTTTTCTTGTAGAAGAACCAGCGCTCAATGGCCACGGCCACGGTCAGAATCGAGCAGGCCACAATGGGCAGCAGGACCGGCCAGTCGTTCATTACGGCAAATATTAAAAGGTCCATTGAGATCTCCTCTTTACCATTTCAAGCCTCGCTTGGCATTCTTCGAATTGAGAACATTATAATCAAACGTGAATTCAACCGGAAGTACGTCTTCCTGAACTTGTGGGGGAAAGGCCATGAAGGGAGCGGAAGACTGAACAGCGGCGATGGCCGCCCGATCTGCCTCTTCGTCTCCTGAAGGCTTGCTCGTCTCGACTTTCAGGACACGACCGTCACGCGCCAAATAGAAGAGCAGCTTCACACGGCGGCTTTCACTGCCGCGTGGCGGCATCCAATTGCGCTTGATTCGTCGTTCAAGGTCAGCCATAAACGGCCCAAAATCAATATCCTGTGCCACATCTACGCCGGGGGTTGCGGAATCGCCAGCCTGTGGATTCCCCAATGAGGCATCCGACAGCCCGGAACCAGCAAAAGCATCCCCGTTGGGAGCACCAATGCTGACCAATGGAGTGGGTGCTGCCGAAGTAGGCGCGGCACTGGCCGCTTTGGCAGGCTGCGCTTCTGATGGCGTCGAGGCGGGCTCAGGCGGCTTCGCGGTGGCAATGGCCGGAGTGAACTGGGGTTTGGCAGGCGGTTTTGTCGCATCCGGCTTTGTCGGTGCGGGCGGCTGCATGGCCTGTTGGGGCTGCTCCGGTTGCGCGGTCGGCGTTGGCGGCGCCCCCTTTTTGGCGGGGCTGGTGGGCGTCTTCTCAAACGCTTTCAGCGGTTGATCTTTGTTCGTTTTGCCGCCGGCCCGCTGGTTGAAATTCCCCTTGAACTTGGGGTTCTCCGGGCGGGTGGCCTGGGTGTCGTTCACCAGGGTGAATTCCAGGTCTGCTGGCGTGCTCTTGGGTTTCAGCCAGTCCCAGATGTTGATGTTCAGCAGCAGCAACATCAGGATGGTGGCGACGACCAGCAGCAATGGGCTGAGGACATGCAGGCCCACGGAAAAGACAGAAGCCCGGCGCATGGAGAGATGCGCCAGCCGATTCTCGGTTCCTACCCGACTGATACCCCGATGGGCCTTTGACCCAGCCCGTGTGGAAAGGGGTGACTTGCCCGGCGTGGCGCCATCCTTCGCCTTGACCGATTGGGAGGCGGTCTTGAAAGGATTGGAGGTCGGCTGTCCGGAGATGGTCATTCACCATGCCTTATAGTTGAGAAGTTCGGCTGTTACTTCATGAGAAACGACAAGTCTGCCGTAATTGCCATGGGGCCGCAATTGGAATGTGAGGCTATTGGCCGTAGTAGTTGTAGGGTTGCGGATTGCTCGGGTACTGGTAAGACGGGGCAACCTGCTGGTAGCTGGCGTTGTCCTGCGCCGCCGGAGAGGCGGTCAACGGTTGATCCAGCACGACATTGACCGGCTGGCCGGATTCGAGCACGGCCGGTTTTCCTTTCTGGATGCCTGAACCCAGGGCACCCATCCCGGCTCCCAGGATGGTGCCATAGATGGCTCCTCGGCCAACCTCACCGCCAGAGAGCGGTCCCATGGCTGTCCCCAGTGCGGCTCCCAAGCCGGCACCCACGCCGGTATTCAAGGCAGCACGCCCCACGCGGCCCGCAGTCGAGCCTCCCTTGATAATGCCGGTGCCGTCTTCGGTTTGGATTCTGGCGGACAGCGGAACCCGTTGCCCATTGGGTAGTGTGGCAGAGGTAAAGCGAATTTCCAATTCCCCGTTACGGCCAGCCCGGCCCGCAGGCCTGACCATGACAACCTGGCCTTCCATCTGGCTCCCCGCAGGCAGCAACACACTGGTGCCAGCCGCCACCGGAGAACCCAGCGTGGCGTTGAAACGGTCGCCGACTCGGGCGTATTCGCTGGAAATAGGCGTGGTAAAGGTGGCGTTCACGATGGTTCCGGCGGGCGCGGTCGCCACATAGCCTTGAAGCGGCGGTTGTTGGGAATAAGGCTGACCATATTGCTGGCCTTGTCCGTATTGTTGCGGCGCGTACTGCTGGGAATACTGAGGGTTGGACCCATAATTGGTGTAGCTCTGGTTGCTGTTATAGCCGCCCCCCTGGATCGGCGGCAAGCTTTGAGCAATATACACAGGAGAAGAGGAATCATACACGGTAGCCGCCAGGACTCCTGCCCCGTTGCCGAAGGATGCAAGCAGGCTCAACGCTACCGATAGCGTAATCTGACGGGTTGCTTTCACGTGGGGGCTCCTTTTCAAAACTGCTTGATACGCTGCTTGATACGAAAATTCCGAAGTGAGAATGCAGTCGGAATGAAGAGATGGCTAGGCATTCATGACTTTGAACGCATCAGAATGTTCCAATTATACAACTCATACAGTAGGCATTCTTTGGATAATTTTGCGATAATGGTGCGTACGGGGCCGGTCTTTGGACCCCCATAGAGAGAATGAGCAACTGGATTTCGCATGGGCAATCTTCCCGCAACCGCATTCGATACACTGATGCAGCAGCTCGGTTCGCTGCCTTTATGGGTCAAACAGGTTATCTACGCGCAATTGCGTTACGAGCTTGAGACTACCATGTCCAAAAGCACGATAGAAGCCTTTGGCCCGGAGCATACCCTGCAATTATGGGTGCCGGAGCTGACCCGGACAGGGGCAACCGAGTTGGAACGCCCGACCGGGCAACACGAACAGGGCGTTCTGCGTTTGCTTCATCTGGTTCACTACCGCAGGAACGTCGTGAACATCACCATTCTCAATAACTGGAGCTTGGAACAATGCTGCGTCTACCTGATGCAGTGCATTGAAAAGGAACTGATTATCCCCCCCCGCTCCTCCATTATCAACGCCACCATCGAGTACCTGGCAGGCCGCACCCGGCTGGGCGAATATCTGGTCAAGATCAACCGGCTGACCATTGAGCAGCTGGATCAGGCGCTTCGTACCCAGAAGTACATTGAGCAATCGATGGATGAACGGACCGGCATCGGTAACGTGCTGATCAATTTGGGCTATATCAAGAAAGAGGATAGCGAGGGCATTCTCTTCCTGAAGCAGGAATCCCGAAAACCATTCCAAGGCTTGGAAGTGGGGAATGGGACGCAGGTTTCAAACGAGGCGGCGGCAAGGCTGCAAAGCCAGTTGCAGCAGGCTATGCAGCGTATCCGGGAACTGGAAACCATCAATTATCAACTTCAGCAGAAAAAATAGTGGATCGGCGCCCGGCCTCATTCTGCATCATTATATAAAGTAGCAAAGAGGATTCGGAGAGCCCCGGTTTGTGTTCGGATATGGCCGTCCGGCGGTGGTTTTGGCAATTGGGCATCAAATTCAGATAAAAACTAACACAAAAATCCAAACAACTGTTTTTATGCAAATACGGGGAACAATTAGGGATTATTAGGGACGAACTGTAGGGTCTTGGGGCTCTACCAGGGACAGCAATAGGGGGAAATAGAATATGGGACTTTGTGCAAGCCAAGCGCGGCTTCTGATGCTGACTGCGCGGAAAAGTGACCTGGAATTGCAATTGCAGTTTATTAACCAGGCGCGGATGTCACTTGCCAACATGATGTCGGCGCTTTTTCCGCCCACCGCGAATTTGGATCCGAACAAAAGCAACGCCGAGCTTGAGTTTAAGCAGGCGCAAATGGCAAATGTCCAGCAGCAGGACAAGATGTTGGAAATGCAGTCGAAACAGATCGATACACAACACCAGGCGGTCCAGACCGAAGTTGAAGCGGTCCAGAAAGTCATTCAGAAAAACATCGAATCCAGCTTCAAGCTGATGGGATAACCTGACTCGCGCGCCGCCAAACGGTCATCAGTCGAAATCGCTGAACAGGCGTGATTATTCACCCAGTCGGTGATTGCTGAATTGCACTGTTTTAGATTTGCCTCGCGTTAAAACTCCGAGGAAATGCCCAGGTTGTCGAGTATTTGCTCGATACGGCCCCAGTTTGCCTTGCCCTGCTGCTCAAAACCGCAGCCAGGGTGATAAATCGTGTTCTTATGGGGGAAGGGATACATTCGGCAACCGACCGGCCGATCCTCATGCACCCCGCAGCGCCCGTCCGCCAGGACGTATTTGCATTTGAAGAAACTGATCTGATCCGGATCCTGCCCCTTGCTCCCGGCAAAGTTCCGCACCCGATCCACGAATTCATCCGCGATTTTCCGCACCTCGGCTTGGCTTTCGTAAGGCAGGAAAACCGATGCAAAATCCCGCGCCTGCTCATGCCCTTCTGCTGCCGGATCCGCCGCCAGGGCTAAAATCTCGTCATAACTCAGCGAGCCTTTAAAAGTAGCGACCTTGCAGCAGATGCCCCTTTGCTTGCACAGGTGTTGCGGCATTTTCAACAGCCGCTCTACTTCTGCCGCCAGTCCCAAAGGAGAATGCACGTCGTCAGTCATGGTTTACCAAAGCTCAGATCCAAACTGCTTCCAGGGTTTCAGCTTTTCGGCAATCGCCTGCCGCAGTTCTTCCAAGGTGGTTTCGGGCCGGGTGGGATGATGGATGCCGTCCGGAGACATTTGCTCCATGATGTAGGCGCTGTTTTTCAGATCCCGAATCATGCGCTTCTGCTTTTCGCGCTGCTCGAATTGCCAGCCCTCAAAGCCGCATCCCGGCGGCATAACCGACCAGCCGTGTCCGGGTGCTTCCCGGCAGCAGCGCGGACGCCGCTCGTATATTCCGCAAAGGCCTTCAGGGGTGACATAGCGACAGTGATAGAAGGTGACTTCCTCGACCTTCATGTCTTCGCGGCTTTCCACCACTTTCAACACCTGTTCGACCTGGTCCGGCACCACCTGGCGCGCCGCCTCGATGCTGGGATAGGGTTCGAAAATCTCCAGGAAGTCGATGGCTTCCTTGTCGCCCTGGGCGACCAGCTCCTGTAGCTTTTTGTAGGAGTTAAACGTGGTGGCCGAACGGCAGCACCGGCCACACTTGTGACACAAGTCCGGCAAATCGTGCTTCTCGGTGAGCATTTCGCTCTCTGTACCGTAATAGTTCAGATCGAACATGGGATGGAAATCTCACTTCAGGCCCTGTCCCAAGTATAGGGGAGCAGGGCTGGAACGCGCATCGCCCAAACGGAAGAGATCCGGATCCGGGAATTCGTTTCAGCGGGTTAAACCGTGCCGAAAGTCCGGTCGCCGGCGTCGCCCAGGCCGGGGACAATGTAGGCTTTGTCGTTCAGACGCTCGTCCACCGCGCCGGTGAAGATGCGGATTCCGGGGTGCTGTTCGGCCAGGTGTTGGATGCCTTCGGGGGCGGAAATCACGCTGACTACGGTGATGTTCTTGGCTTCCGTTCCCAACTGCTTGATGATGTCTACTGCCGCCACAGCCGAGCCTCCGGTGGCCAGCATGGGATCCAGCACGAAGATACGGGCCACACTGTAATCAATGGTCGAGGGCAGCTTATTGTAATAGGTCACCGGCTTCAGCGTCTCCTCATCCCGGTACAAACCAATATGATACACGCTGGCTGTGGGCAGGACTTCGATGGCCACGTCCGACAGGACCAGACCGGCCCGCAGGATGGGGGCAATGATAATCGGGACGTCCGGCGGAAGGATATGGCACTCAGTTTTGGCGATGGGCGTTTCTACGATCGTCCGGGACAAGGGCAAATCGGCGGTTGCCTGCATGAAGATAAACTGGCCGATGCGGCGCATGGTGGTGCGGAACTGCTCGGTGGAGGTATTTTTGTCCCGCAGGATACTCAGGTTATGTTTCAGCAAAGGATGGTTGCAGACGGTTACGGCAGGGTGCGCCAGGGTGGACATATTAAAAACTCCTTATTTGGGGATAAAGCATATCCTATGTTAGCAACAAAATGTGTGGATGGGTTTTAATAGGGTAGTTCTCAACCAAGAGCACGATAAGGGGGACCATGGTCAGTTTACCAGCATACGGCAGCTATCCGGGCATCGGCCTAAACCCGGCCAAATTTCCTTCCCCCGGATACCAAGTAACCACCGCAGCCCCAACCTTGTCGCCTGCTGCCAACGATCCCTCCTTCAACAGCCCCCTGGGAGCCTGGAATGAGTCCGGCCAGCTTCAGCAGACGCCGCTGGACCGGGCCATCATTGGGCAAGCCTTGAACCTGGTGGGACAAATCCGGAACCTGCCGCTGGATGAAGCCTACGTACGACACATGGGAATCAATCCTCCTTTCCAGGGCGGTTGGCAGGCTCTCAAAGTCATCTTGGACAAAAATATCCGGGTGGAATTCGGTGATATGGGGGATAGCCCTGCTCATGCCCAGTGGGTCGCGGCGGATAACCTCATCATGATCAACCAGCGCTACCGGGGTGATACCTCTCCGCCCACTTTAAAAGCAATCTCCGAAGCGATTTACCACGAGGCGGGCCACGCCAAGGACAATGACGATCAATCTTCCATCCAGGAAGAATTGGAGTGTCTCTCGTTGAATACCCTGGCGCATCGGTACCACGAAGCCAACGACCCATCCTACGCGCAGACGGCATCCAGTTCCCGCCTGATTTCCGACGGGGTCGCCATTTATTCCAAGCTGTTCTTTGATACGGATCCCTTCAAACAAGCGCTGGTCAACCGGGTGATTACCAAGTACGGAGATCTGCCCATGTGGAGCCCGGGCCACCCGGTGCCGCCGCCAACACATCCCTGGCCGATGGCGTATCGGGTTGCCCAAAAGATTGATGCCAACAACGTAACCAAGGGCATCATACCCATTTCTCCCGCACTCGACCAGGATCCAAACTCCCAGCAGCGTTTCCCGACGGTGGCTCCGATTCCGCAACCGCAGGCCGTCCTACCTGGCCTGCCCGGCCTGAACACGCCCCCGCTGGCCGCTCCGCCATTTTTCCCACCCAGCCAGGATGCGCGTCTGCTGCCATCGGCTCTCTATGCTCAGCCGGGCCAGCAGTTTTCCCGCGTCGCCTGAGACTCTGAAACGGATTCTCTGCGCACCGGGCTTTACTTGCCCGCTTGTTCCGGCTTGAATAGCCTTGTGCACCAGATATGTCGGATTGGGAGGCTGTAAAATCATGAGCGCCGATTGCCTGTTCTGTAAAATCATCCGGGGAGAGATTCCGAGCCAGAAGGTGGCGGAGACCGAGCAGGTCTATGCGTTCCGGGATCTTCACCCGCAAGCGCCCACCCACGTGCTGGTGATTCACAAAAATCACACCGCCAGTCTTGCCGAAACCGAGGACAGCCGGATTTTCGCCGAACTCTTCGCCGGGCTTCGGCAGGTGGCTGCCGATCTGGGGCTTTCCGACTATCGGGTGGTCATCAACAACGGCGCGGGCGCGGGTCAGAGCGTATTCCATCTTCACACTCACCTGCTGGCCGGGCGTTCGCTCTCCTGGCCGCCAGGCTAGTGGCATTCACATATTAGCGCTTCATCTTCATGGATTGTCACCGGTTTGGATCTATGCTACGGTGGCTACTCAAGTGTCCAAACCATCCCATTTGAAAGGGGGTTGTTGCAATTGGCCGAAGTCCAGATCCAGCCCGGTGAGAGTATTGAAAGTGCTCTGAAGCGTTTCAAAAAGAAGATCCAGAAGGCAGGTATTCTGTCCGAGATCAAACGTCGCGAGCACTACGTGAAACCCAGCGTGAAGAAGAAACGCAAGGCTGAAGCCGCTCGCAAGCGCAAAAGCTAGCAGAGCGAAAGCCAGATTTAAAAAGGGCCTCCGGAATTTTCCAGGGGCTCTTTTTTAGTGGTGGTATTCTTCTATTCTGTGGGCGGCCAAGGGGGCTACGGGGTATCGTCCGTTTTTGTCTTCCCAATATCAGTATCTTTAGGCTTTTCTGGCGTTGTTTGTACATCAGGCAACTTGGTTAGCCGCAGGAACTCGTTCTTCTTTGGATTCTCGGCTTTCCGCATGTTCTGCACATGCCGAAGGGCGAACTGGTTGACTTCCGGAAACAGCAGCGGCTCCTGGCTTGATTGGCGTAAATGCGTATATTGCCTTTTCTGACCGTTGTTTTCAGTAATCGTCAGCCTTTCCAGTTCCGGCATAATCTGGTAGCTCAGGGACGTCATGCCGCTATCCTGCATGACGTCATTCTGGGTTTCAAAGAGGGGGGTGATCGAAATCTCAGGCCCGGATGTCATGCACGGTAGGTCGTCAAGCTGGCCCGTTTTATAGAAGCGCGTGGGGGAAGTCGATTCTCTCTCCGTGTTCAAGTAGACCAGATACCCGTCGTAACCCTTTTTTCCGGCGGTCAAAAACCGAACGGCATTCTCTCTGAACTGTTCCCGAATTTTCCAGCTCACGAACAGATCGGTTGCCTCGGTTTTGCCTCCGCCCAGTGGTCGATAGACAGTCTCCCAGGACGTTTCTTGGCGGGGTGCCAAGTGTTGCAACTTGCTGGGCTTTGGTTCTCTTATCAATTGTTGAAACCAACTTGGAAACCCACTGGTTGCCTTCATCTGTCAATCTCCCTTAGGTGTCTCTCATGTCCTAAAATGCAGCAATGGTCTGCCCATTCATCCAATGAGCCGGTCGCGGCGGCTTCCACCGCATTTTCTAGCCCTATAGAAAATCATCATTCCCCCTGTTCCCATGAAGATAAGATCAGGAATTAAACCCACTTTTTTTGTAGATGTAGTGCATAAAAACCCAACGCATTTTAAAACAAAGTACTCGAAGAGTAAAGGACTGTCTGCTAAAAAGAGTTCTGGGAGTGCCGTGTCCCCCTTTAATGGTGATCAAAACAGCAGCTTGCACAGGGTAAACCATCCATTGAACTTGCCGCTCAACTGGCGCAGGTTCTTGGTGGTAGCAGATTTGCAACAGTCCCTTGGCGGCCGTAAGGCTACTTACAGGTTGCTAATCGTTACCCTTTAAGCGATTGGGGTTTAGGAAATTCCACATACTAACCGAGCATTTTTTGTCACAATCTGCGTTCTCTCCATGCCTCTTGGGCTGGATATCCGTGGACACATACAGTTGTGCATCGGAAGGAACAGCCTCTTGCTTGCCACGCCATTTCTTTGCAGAATCCCCGCGCAGCGCAGCGCCAATTTCTTTTTTAGCCTCTGCTTCTTGGGCCTGTCTTTTCTTAAGTTCATCTCGGGTCTTTTTCGCCTGCCTCTTGCACAGCTCTGTTTCGCGATTCTCAAGTCTTTTTGCAATTTGCCGCGCAATACGGGTATTCAAATTCAGGAACATGAAATTCACGGGACCAGTAGCTACTTTATGGTCCATAAAAGCCAATTTGTGGGGTTCGGTGAACGTGATTTGATTCCCATCCGTTTTATGGATTACCACAGTCTCATTCAGCGCACCGTTGACACAACGCAGCCCATAATCCAGACCCTCGATCTCCCGTAGCACGGCAACCGGTTCTTTTCCCTGGGTGCTATCTGGAGTCGGCATTCTTCGGATGAGGACCTTCGGGCCACCTTGTAAAACGGCGTGTCCATCCAAAAGGTTCAGCCGGTAAGATTGTGGGTTATCTTCAGATAGAAACATCTCGTACCCGCCCTTTCGGTCAATCTGAGAAGCCACCCGGTTCACCATATGATGGATTCTTTGCGTCTGACCTTGTGTCGCCTCCATGGAGAACACATCGGCCTTGCTTTCCTGCAAACCCGGCTGGGGATTAACCCGTGCGAGCGTCACCTTGCCGGAAAATTGAACGGCGCTAAATGGCCTCACTTGACTGAACCGATGTAGCATACCCCACTCCGTTTCTGTTTGCTGTTATCCTGTTTGGGTTTTATAAAATACCCCTTATTTCGACCGATCAGTATATCAAAAAAAGGAATCTGGAAAAAATAAAAAGACAATTCCGGAATCGCCATGCGGTTGCTCGATCCTTCGTGCTGGACCCTGCCGCTAAAACAGCAGCTTGAACAGGGTAAACCGTCCGTTGAACTTGCCGCTCAACTGGCGCAGGTTCTTGGCGGTGGCCCGGATGTCTTCGACGGTGCCTTTCAGGGTGGCATCCTTGTCGTCGGTCAGTTCATCCACGTTGCCCAGCACGCCGTTCAACTTGTCCAGCGAAGTATCCAGCTGGGTGACGATGCGATCCATGCGCTCATGCAGGTTGCGATCCGCCGCCGTCTGCTTCAGCACGGAAATCAGCTCGGCGGCATTTTGGGAGGTATCGCGGGCCATGTAAATGGTTTCTTTTAACGCCGGGTCGTTCAGCAACTCCCGCATGGCGTTGGAAGATTCCCGCAAGGAGGCCACCGTGGAAGTCATCTCGGACTTCAGCTTGGGGTCGCCGATGATGTCATTCAAGTTGTCGGTGACGGACGCCACATTCCCGGCCAGCTTCTCGCTGACGGTGGCCAGCCGGTCCAAGTCCTGCCGGGTGGTCTGGAACAGTACATTGGCGCTTTCCAGAATTTCGCTGGCCCGTGCGGTCAGGACTTCGGTGTTTTTCAGAGTGCTGTGCATGCTTTCAATGCTCTCATCGGAGAGCAGCTGGTTGATTTTGTCGTTGGTCAGCTTCAGGGCCGCAGCGGATTCCATCTGGATTTCCAGGAAGCGCTTCATACGCATGGGGTTTTCGATGGTGAATTTAAAAGTAGGATCCGGCGCCTGGGCCACGATGGGCTCACGCGGCAGGATGCGAAGATAGTATTGCCCTTCCTTGCCGATGGCCAGTTCAAACAGCGGATCTTCCGGCATGACCGCGCCCGGCAGGGTAATCCGGTAATACATGCGGTAGCGGATCAGGTTGCCATCCTCGGTCGGCGCTACATTCTCCACTTTGCCAACTTCCTTGAAGCCTTCCTCATACAGGAACTTCACCGGAATTCCTTTAGTGATCGGCTTTGCCGGTTTTCGGAAGGTGGTCAAGGTGATTTCCCGGAGTTGGGGCGGGGTGATCTCGATGAATTGCTCGCCAATAATGCCGGACTGCTCAATCGACAAGAGGGAGCCCTTGGGAATATTGAGTTTCATGGTGGGATTAATGCGAAAGCCCACCTGCACATAGTATCGCTTGCTCTCGTCGATGGCCGGGGCAATCGTTTCCACAAATCCCACCCGGATCCCCATCATCTGGACCGCAGCCCCCTCCCGCAAACCGTTGACGTCCTTGAATTGGACCGTATATAGTTCGCCATTCGCCAAGCCCCGGCCTCGCAGCCAGATGAGCGCAAACACCAGTATGCCGAGACTCACCAGGGTGAGTACGCCAACTTTGACCGTGGAGGTCGCTTGCTTGCCAAGGATGCTCATACGTTTAAAGGCCTACCGACTCGAGCGCATACGGAAAACGGCTGCCTGCCGCTTCCGCCTATTATATCGCGGAACCGGCCCTGCGATCCTGAGCAATGCAATTCGGGCATTCTTATTCCTGCTCCAGGGTCATGGGGCCTTCCAGGCTGGCATGGGCAAACTGCCGGGCAAAGGGGTCTTCCGAACTATACAGCTCCTGCGGGGTGCCGGTCCACTGAATGGCGCCCTCATGCAGCAGAATAATCCGGTCGGTCCGGTTGATGGTGGAGAACTGGTGGGTGACGACCACGCTGGCGGCATTCAACTCGTTGCGAAGCTTCATGATGTAATCTTCAATCACGGTGGACGCAATCGGATCCAGTCCCGCCGTCGGTTCATCATAAAGAATGATCCGGGGGTTGCCCACAATCGCGCGGGCAAAACTCACCCGTTTCTTCATCCCGCCGGAAAGCTCGTTGGGATACTGTTTCTCAATCCCTTCCAATCCAACCATGCGAAGCTTCTCGGCCACAATTTCCCGGATTTCCGGCATGCTATAACTCCGGCGCGCCTGGCGCTGCCGCTCCAGGGCCTGCTCGAAATCGTAATCCGGTCGCTCCAGCAGGGAAAAGGCGACGTTTTCAAAGACGCTCAACGAATCGAACAGGGCCGAGTACTGAAACACCAGGCTGTAGTTCGGATCTGCCAGATAGACTTCCCCGCTGTCCGGTGTTTCCAGGCTGCTGATGATCCGCAACAGGGTACTTTTGCCGCAGCCGCTGATCCCGATGATGCCGAGCGTTTCATGCTCCTGAACTTCAAAGCTGATCCCGCGGAGAACCTCGTGACCGCCAAAGGATTTCCGCACGTTCTCCACCCGAATCAGGGTTTCAGGGCCGGACGCGGGGACAGGTGGCTGCATGGAAGATTGCGCGGACATCAGGATCTCGTTCCGTAAATCAGGTACGTCAGAATGTAATCGGAAATCGCCATTAAAATAAAGGACCACACCACGGAGCGGGTGGTGGCCTTCCCGACCTCTCGGGAGCCCCCGGTGGTGTTCAGGCCGATGGTAGCGGATATGGTAAAGATTATAAAGCCGAAAACGCAAGACTTCCCCAGCATGGCGAAAACATCCTTAAAGCTGGTCTGGTTCCAGACGGAATCCAGGAATTGGCCTGGATGAATGTCGGCCAGATAGTAGCTGATGACCAGCCCTCCCAAAATTCCGGCCACGGCGGTGATAATGTTCATCAGCGGCAACGCGATCATACCGGCCAGCACGCGGGGCATCAGCAGGTATCGGACGGGGCTGACGTGCAAGACCTCTAAGGCGCTCACCTGGCTGGTAATCTGCATGGTGCTGAGTTCTGCGGCATACGCCGAACCGGCCATGGCGATGACCGCAAACCCGGTCATGATGGGAGCCATCTCCCGGATAATGGCCATCGACACCAGCGCGCCGACATAATCGCCCGCCCCCTGCTTCACCATTTCCTTGGCAATCTGCAACGCAATCACCATCCCGGAGAAAATGGTCATCACGAGCGCGATGCCCAGTGTATCAATCCCTACAAAGGCCATCTGTTGCATCAGATGCTTGGTGTTGAACTGTCCCTTGAAGATGAACCGGGCCATTTCGCCGGCATACAACACCGCACAGCCCAGGGTATCCAAGAACACCAGCAATTCGCGTCGCATCGCCCCCAGGGCGCGCCGGGTGAAGGGAAAGAGCCGGGTGTGCTCCTGGACGGCCAGGGCATCTGCTTCCGGGTTTTGTTCGGGGAAACTGGTCATAGGTTTATTGTAGCAATTTGTCTGCCATTACCAGCAAAAAGACCCCAAGGCTGATCCGTCCGTTCACATTAAAGAAGGCCTCATTCACCTTCTCCAGACGGATTGGTTGGCTTTCATCCCCTCGGATGAGCCGGTGTTCGTAGATCAACATCCCGGCGGTGACTGCAATCGCCAGCCAGAAGCCATACCCCTCGGAAGGATACAGCCCGGCGAACAGCAGCAGCAGCCCCACTGTCAGCGCATGGAAAACCCGGCTGACCCAAAGCGCCTGCCGGATGCCCATCGCCACCGGAATGCTTTGGAGTCCTTCCTTCCGGTCAAAATTAATATCCTGACAGGCGTAGATGATATCAAAACCGGCTACCCAGAAGACGATAGCCCAGCCGAAAATGACCGGCAACCAATCCAGTTGTCCGGTCACGGCCAGCCAGCCGCCCACTGCGGACGAGCCCAGCGCCACCCCCAGCACCAGATGGGCCAAAGGGGAGATCAGCTTCATGTAGGAGTACAAAGTCAAAACCAGGAAGGCCACCGGCAGTAGCTGGCGGCAGATCAGTGGCAACTGAAAGGTGGCGATCGTGAGTAGAGCCGCTGAAAGAAGTACCAACAGCCAGGCTTCGCTTTTTTGGACCCGTCCCGCCGGAATGGAGCGATTACTGGTGCGAGGATTTTTGCCGTCAATCCGGGCGTCAATCAGTCGGTTCAGGCCCATGGCGTAGGTCCGGCCGCCCACCATGGCCAGGATAATCCAGGTCACGGTCGATATTGCGGGCCACTGGCCCGGTAGCGTCGCCAGCAGCATGGCCGATAACGCGAACGGAAGAGCGAAAATGGTGTGCTCGAATTTGACCAGCTCGCCATATTCGGACAATTTGCGTGCAAGAGTGCCTGCCACGGTTTGGGCTCCTCCGGATTGAACCCGGTCTCCAACCGGATTTTGGGGTGCACTGTGATTTACGGTACAATGCTCTGGCATTATTAACGCACACAAGGACTTGGGTTAGGAAGATGGTTAGTTTTCAAATTGACTTTCTTGAAAACTATAACGAGGAGTCTGTCATTGAAGAGCTAAAGCGGATTGCTCAGTCGACAGGTAAGCAAACTGTTACAAAAGAAGATTTGGAAACACATGGCCGTGTTAGTTACTCGTTTATACAAAAGAATTTTGGCCCATTAAGAAAAATCCTTGAAAAAGCAAACCTTTCCCATTCCAGATTTACAAAAGCTGAAAAGCCAGAGTTATTGAAGATGCTATGTGAGCTGTGGGAAAAGACACTAGCAGCAGAAGGACGAAGGCCGGAACGTAAAGACTTAAAAAAATATGGGTTTCCTGTTTCCCCAGATGTTTACTACGTTCGATTTGGCTCCTGGAAAAAGGCTTTGATGGAAGCTTATGCTTTTGCCTCAGAAAGCAATGAATATTTCTCTGAAGATGAAACGAAAATCCCAGCTAAAGAGACTATACAGGATAAAAAGAGAGAAAATTTATCTATCCGAAAAAGATTTTTTGTTATGAAAAGAGATAACTTTAGTTGTCGTCTTTGTAATGCAAGTGGACATGGGGTGAAGCTTGAAGTTGACCACATCATCCCTTTTGCCAAAGGTGGAACCGATAGTTTAGGGAATTTGCAAACACTGTGTTTTGCATGTAACAGAGGTAAGAGAGACTCATTAGAAAGATGATTAAAACGCCATGCGTTATGATCTAAATGAAAAACTGAGGGATGCAGTCGCGCCGCTTAAGCGACTGGGAAAACTGGCCGGCTTCTCCTTGGCCGTATTGGTGTTGAGCCTGTTGATGAGCTGCGCGGTGGGTAGCCTGCGCGGCCACTGGCCCTTTGGGCAAAAAGACGCCACCGGAACGCCCGAGGTGCTCGCTGCGCCGGGTGCCGCCACACTCACCCCGGAAGAAAAAATCAACATCACCATTTACCAGCGGGTCAGCCCGGCGGTGGTGAATATCAGCAGCACGGTCCTGGCCATGGATGTTTTCGCCAATATCGTTCCCGAGCAAGGGGTCGGCTCGGGCATGATTCTCACCCCGGATGGCTATGTCCTCACCAACGCCCATGTGGTGGAAGACGCCCAGCGCTTGGAAGTGATGCTGTTGAACGGCAAAACCTACAAGGCCAAGCTGGTGGGCGGCGATGTCAGTAAGGATGTGGCGCTGCTAAAGATTGATCCGGGTGCCGAGAAACTGCCCACCATCCAAATGGGAGACTCCTCGCAACTGCAAGTCGGGCAGTTCGTGTATGCCATCGGCAACCCCTTTGGCCTCAACAGCACGCTCACCACCGGCATTATCAGTAGCCTGGGGCGTTCGTTGCGCGCCCAGAACGGGCGGCTGATGGAAAATATCATCCAGACCGACGCGGCCATCAATCCAGGGAACTCCGGCGGCCCGCTGTTGAACAGCGCCGGGCAGGTGATTGGCATCAACACCGCCATCTTCAGCCCTTCAGGCAGCAGTGCGGGCATCGGTTTCGCCACGCCCTCCCACACCGCTCGCCGCATCGCCGAAGATCTGATCGCCTACGGGCGGGTGATTCGCCCTTACCTGGGCGTGGAGTTGGGCATGGAGTTGAATCCCGCCATCGCCAAGGCCCTGAGCCTGCCCGTGAGTCGGGGCCTGATGGTGGCCAATGTGGTGCAAGGCGGACCAGCCGCGCAAGCGGGTATCCGGCCCTCCGGACGTGTGCTGGCGGTAGGTAACCGGCGCATCCCCATCGGCGGGGATATTATCACCGCTTATGATGGAAAGCCGGTGAAAGGCCCCGATCAGTTCCTGAATTACGTGGAAACCAAACGCCCCGGCGACGTTCTTCGCCTGAACATCGTGCGCGACGGCAAGCCCATGGCGGTGGCTGTCAAACTGGCTGAGCGGCCCCACTGAATATAAACGCTGAATCCGCCTGGCGATAGGGAGGGCCTCAAAAGCTGCAGCGCGGAAAAATGATCATGCGCGTTCACAAAGGATGTTACAAAATATGTAAATCGGGCAATCCAGTGATTTGACCGGCCTTGTATCAGGGTTAATCAATCTCAGAAGGAATTCTGCATGAATTCGGTGAAAATGAACCTGCTGAGCTTTGCGGCAAGCTCGCAAAAAGCCCCTGCCACATCTTATCAGAAAGCCTGTGAGCATCTTGCAAGCCTGATTCAGCCCGGCTATCTCGCTTTCCTTCAAAAACCGAAATTCTGGGGTGCTGATGATAGCATCACTATCACCAGACCAAGCGAAGCCTTGAACTTTGAAATTGCTGTGCGTCGAGACAGAATACATTATGATGTTAAGCTGAACCCTAAAGAGCTAAGGAAGCCTGGGGATATCCATAAAATACTTTTCAATCAAACGGTTCTGGCCGATCTTCGCCAAATGTTAGCCACCGAGCCTAAAATATTGGGCATGCCTAGGAAAGCACGTAATTCCCGGCGCAATGATCCAGATGATCAATCCGTTCCTGGCTATGGTATGTCTACTAAGGCTTACCTGGGGGCTCAAACTGCTTATAATGCCTTTGAGAACATCCTTTCACAGTATTCTGAGGTTTAACCAGGATCACTTCAGTGTCCGGGTCATTCGGAAAGCTCGTGTTCGTGTTCATTTGAGAGAAATATTATTCTCGATTTAAAATGGATTCATCATCTTCCGAAAGGACCTGACGCTTATGGCAAAAATCATTGTGGTGGACGACGATCCGGCCATCCAGACCCTGGTCAAAGTCAACCTGGAAATCCAGGGGCACAAGGTCCTGACCGCCTCCGACGGTGTGGAGGGCTACGCGTTGGTCCAGCAGGAGCTGCCGGACTTGGTCATCCTGGATGTCATGATGCCCAACGCGGATGGCTATACCGTCTGCCAGCGCCTCCGGAAGAATGCGGAGACCGGGCATATCCCCGTCCTCATGCTGACTGCCCTGGGGGTGGTGGAGGACAAGGTGAAGGGCTTTGACGTGGGTGCGGATGATTACCTGGTCAAGCCCTTCGAGCTGCCGGAGTTGCAAGTGCGGGTACGGGCCCTGCTCCGGCGGGCGGGGCAAATCCCCAAGTCCACGGCTACCCACGATATTCTGGCCATCGGGGATATCACCCTGATTCCCGAGAATCTGGAGGTCAAGATCCGCAGTCACATCGTGAAACTTACCCCCACCGAGTTCGAGATCATCAACTGCCTGGTGCAGAACCACAACCAGACCATCTCGCTGGGCAAGCTTTTGCAGGATGTCTGGGGGTATTCTCCCGAGGATGACGTGGAAACCGTGCGCGTGCATGTCCGCCACCTGCGGGCCAAGCTGGAAAAGGTCTCGGAAGGAAAAAACTACATCGAGACCATCTACGGCGGCGGCTACCGGCTGATTCCGGAAGGGCTGGCCAAAAAGTAGCGCGCAGTACCGAAGCATTCTGCTGTTTGCGCCATTTACGGACGGAGCCGGTTTTGTTTTAATAGCGTTAGAGCACTGCGGATTTGATTCATGCGGCTTTCCAAGGCAATGCCGTTGTGCATTGACATTGATTTTTGCTTTGGATACATTAGAGCATCCACGAAAGTGCATGTTCGGCCCTGCAGGTTCACCGGCGCACCACCGGAAACAGGACCAGGGCCTCTCCAGCCGACAGGCTTTGGCAGCAGGCAAAGACAGGTATCCGCAAAGCGCTTCCGGTAGCTCTTCCACAGAAATGATGTGTGAACTCCCCAGTGAAGATACACAATTAATGCGACAGACTTTTTCAGAAAACACCATTTAGGAGGTCAACTTTGCCAACCATTGCTCAACTCGTCCGGAAAGAACGTAAGAAATCCCAGTACAAAACGAAATCGCCGGCGCTGGCCAGCAACCCGCAAAAACGGGGTGTTTGCACCCGTGTGTACACTACCACCCCCAAAAAGCCCAACTCGGCGTTGCGCAAGGTGGCCAGGGTCCGTTTGACCAATGGTTTTGAAGTGACCTCTTACATCCCCGGTATCGGCCACAACCTGCAAGAGCACTCGGTTGTCCTGATTCGCGGCGGTCGTGTGAAGGATCTTCCGGGTGTCCGCTACCACATTATTCGTGGCACCCTGGATGCGGCTGGCGTGAAAAACCGCAAGCAGAGTCGCAGCAAATACGGGGCCAAAAAAGGGGAAGCCGCAGCCGGCAAGAAATAACCCTCAGAATTTGAAGTCAGAAAGAAGGACACAAGGAGTTTTTCACGTATGTCGCGTCGCTCGAAACCTAAGAAGCGCATCCCGATGCCGGATCCCATCTTTAATGATGTCGATGTGGCCAAGTTTATCAACCGCCTGATGCAGCGCGGCAAGAAAAGCACCGCCGAGCGCATCTTCTATGACGCTCTTGAATCGCTGGATGGCAAGACCGAAGACAAGCCCATCGAGCTTTTCCGCAAGGTCCTGAAAAAAGCGAAGCCGCTGGTCCGCGTGAAAGCCCGTCGTGTGGGTGGTTCCACCTACCAGGTGCCGATTGAGGTCCGCGAGGATGAAGGCGTTGCCATTGGCTCCCGCTGGCTGATTGACTTTGCCCGCAAGCGTAAAGGTCGCTCCATGTGCGAGAAGCTGGCTGCTGAGTTCCTGGATGCGTACCGGGGCCAGGGGCTGACCATCAAAAAGCGTGAAGATACGCATAAGATGGCCGAAGCCAACAAGGCATTTGCCCACTACCGTTTCTAATTGCTATACTGGGTTGCGCTCCGTGCGCAACCCTCTTGCATAGAAGCACTTCATCAGGCAATTCCCCTTTTTATTGAAAGACCCAACCGTAAAGACGAGGTTTGAAACCGTGGCACGAAAGTACCCCTTGGAAAAAATCCGCAACATCGGGATCGCGGCGCACATTGATGCCGGTAAAACGACTACCACCGAGCGGATTCTGTATTACACCGGAAAAGTGCACAAAATTGGCGAAGTGCACGAAGGCACCGCCGTCACCGATTGGATGGAACAGGAGCGCGAGCGCGGTATTACCATCACTTCGGCCGCCATCACCGCCTACTGGAAAGACTTCCAGATCAACATCATCGATACCCCCGGCCACGTGGACTTCACCATTGAAGTTGAGCGCTCTTTGCGCGTTCTGGACGGTGTGGTCGCCGTATTCTGCGCGGTAGGCGGCGTTCAGTCCCAGTCTGAAACCGTGTGGCGCCAGGCCAACCGTTACGAAGTCCCCCGGATGGTGTTCGTGAACAAGATGGACCGCACCGGAGCAAACTTCCAGCGTGTCGTTGGCCAGCTCCGCGAACGTCTGGGCGCCAATGCTCACCCCATCCAACTGCCCATCGGTGCTGAAGATCAGCTGAAAGGTTTGATTGACCTCATTAGCCAAAAAGCATACATTTACACCAATGATTTGGGTACCGATATCCAGGAAGCCGAAATCCCGGCCGACATGGTCGAGGAAGCAGCCGCGGCCCGCGAAGCGCTGATCGAAGCCATCGTGGAAACCGATGACACCCTGATGGAAAAATACTTCGGCGGTGAGTCGATCTCCGAGGAAGAGCTGAAAAAAGCGCTGCGGAAAGCCACCTGCGAAGTTAAAATCGTGCCGGTGACCTGCGGAAGCGCATTCAAGAACAAAGGCGTCCAGTTGATGCTGGATGCGGTTCTGGACTTCCTGCCCGCCCCTATTGACGTGCCGGCCATCAAGGGTAAGAACCTGGATGAAAGCGAAGCCGTGCGTCGTTCCGATGACAACGAGCCGTTCGCCGCGCTGGCCTTCAAGATCATGACCGACCCCTATGTGGGCCGTCTGACCTTCTGCCGGTGCTACAGCGGAACGCTGCCTGCCGGTAGCTACGTCTCCAACGCGACCAAAGGCAAGAAAGAGCGCATCAGCCGTCTCTTGCAGATGGAAGCCAACGACCGGGTGGAAATCCAGGAAGTGCGCGCCGGCGATATCTTTGCCGTGGTGGGCTTGAAAGATACCACCACCGGAGATACCCTCTGTGCCGAGAACGCGCCGGTTATTCTGGAATCCATCTTCATTCCGGACCCGGTTATCGAGGTTGCCGTGGAACCCAAAACCAAGGCCGACCAGGAAAAACTGTCCAATTCCATGTCCAAGCTGGCCGAGGAAGATCCCACCTTCCGGGTCCGGGTGGACCAGGAAACCGGCCAAACCGTCATTGCCGGGATGGGCGAGCTTCACCTGGAAATCATCGTGGACCGTCTGCTCCGCGAGTTCAAAGTGGAAGCCAACGTCGGTAAACCGCAGGTTGCTTACCGCGAAACCATCACCAAGACAGTCGAAGCCGAAGGCAAGTACGTCCGCCAGTCCGGTGGTCGTGGTCAGTACGGTCACGTCTGGATCCGGTTGGAGCCGCAGGAACGCGGTTCGGGCTTTGTGTTCGAGAACAAGATCGTCGGCGGCGTGGTGCCTCGCGAATACATCCCAGCCGTTCAAAAAGGGATCGAAGAAGCGCTGCGTGGCGGTATCATGGCCGGCTACGAGCTGATCGACTTCAAAGCCACCATCTTCGATGGCAGCTACCACGATGTCGACTCCAACGAGATGGCCTTCAAGATCGCCGGTTCGATGGCGCTGAAGGAAGGCGTTCCCAAAGCTGCCCCACAACTGCTGGAGCCGGTGATGAAAGTTGAGATCGAAGTGCCGGAAGACTTCATGGGCGATGTCATCGGTGACCTTTCGAGCCGCCGTGGTCGCGTGGAAGGCATGGAGCCCATCGCGGGCACCGGCATCCAGAAGATCCGCTCGATGGTGCCGCTGGCCGAGATGTTCGGTTACGCCACCGACATCCGCAGCAAGACCCAGGGGCGCGGTACATTCAGCATGGAGTTCGCCAACTACGAACCGATGCCGAACAACATCGCCGACCCGCTGATTGCCAAGTTCAAAGGCCAGGCGGCTGCCGCCAGCTAGGCACCAAACCTGAAACCATACGAAGAGGGATTCCATTCGGGATCCCTCTTTGTTATGAAAGAAATCCATTTCCGAAAGGGCAATTTTGAGGCATGATTGCCTTTAATTCAGGTGGTTAGTCAGAACAAAACCTTGCACACAACCAGCATCTGGTGAAGGCGCCATTTAATGCAGACTTCAAGCATGATGTCTACGTCCGGCCAAGACGCCGTGCGCACTCCCCGGAATGTCCAGCTCCGGGGCGCTCCTCTGCGCTGCATGTCGGCGGATCGGCTGGAGATCCCCGTGCGGTTTGCGGGGTTCTCTCCCGAGCAAAAGAAAACCATTCTGAAAACCGCCCCGATTGCCTTTGTGGGCGGGGCGGATTACCGGGTGCTGGCCGACACCCCGGAGAAAGCCGCAGCGCAAGTTCGCGCAGCCGCTCTGAAAGCGATGGGCGAAGCACAGCTTGCCAGCCATCCTCGGGTGAAGGGTCCGTTGGCGGAAGGCTGGGGCGGGGCCGCCCTGGTGCAGGTCGATTCCGGCGAAAAAATCTTGCTGGCGGATTCGAACATCAGTTACCGGACCGATATCAAAATTTGCGCGGAACAGAACCTGCTGGACCGCATCATCAAGCATCCCAGTGTCTTGGCTTCCGGAAAGCCGGAAATCAAACTCATCAGCAATATTCTGTTCAATTTTGAGGACAGGCGATATCACAACCGGCATCTGACCCCCTGTAACGCCTGCCTGGATGCCTTTCAGGCTGTTATGCTGAGTCGGGGCGGCTTGCTGACGGGCGATACCTTGATTACCAGTGTCACTAGCCAGGAACAAGACGGGCAGCTGCAGTACTTGCTGGAGGTCAGGCCACTTAAGGCGCTTTTGCCAATGGTGGACAACCGGCAACACTCCTTTCCGGGTAGCAGTATCCCATCCCTGCCGGTCACACTCTCCCCCTCGGCGACCGCGTTATTGCAGAAGAGGCAGGCTTGCCCGATGACCGATGCGCATATCCGTGAAACCATGCAGCGCGCCTTGGCCGGTTTTGCAGAGAGCGCGCTGAACAAACGCAGCGCTCGTGGCGAAGAGTATCTGGGAACCGGGCTCATGCTGTATCCGGATCTGCCCGGTTCTGAACCTGTCCTTGAAACCGGTAGCAGTCTCCATATCAAGAATAGCGAGCCCCTTTACGCGGAGCTGGATGCGCTTTCCAATGCGCGGAATATCAAACCCGGCACCTTGGCACATGAGCATCTGCAACACACCTTGCAAGCGCCGGCATTGGTCGAAGAACTGACTCGCCCCCACCCGGACAGCCACTTGAAAGACAAGCGGAAAATGCCCCCATTGGTCGAAGGGTTGGCCATGGTGGGCTTCGTCCATCGGCAAAACGATCAACCGCGACCCAAACTACTGGGGCTGTTGAAAGACGCGGCTGGCGGCCGTGATTTCCTGGTGGGGCTGATCGAGCAGGGCGTCATCAAGGTCTATGCGGCTCAAGAGTTCCTGCCCATCCAGTATAAAGATCACCGGGAGCCCTCCCAGGGGATGCTCCTCCAAAATCCGCCTTCCGCAGCGGCCTCGATTGGCATATTCATCCGTCAGGCATGGGCATGGTTGAGAGGACTGCTCTGTAACATTTTCCGGCTTCGATCCGCTTGAGCCGAGAGAAGCATACTCGCCGCCCGGCTTTTGAGCTACAATGCAAGGATTCCCCCACAATCACCCTGAAAACCGTTATGGTCGTGTCCCAAGAAAGCTGAAGGGAAATGGCAGCCATGAAAAAAGCTGATCTGTTGATGATCCCCGGTCCCACCCCCCTGCCCGAAGCCGTACGCGAAGTGTTGAGCCGCCCCGCCGTCGGTCACCGGAGCGCCGAATTCAAGGAAGTGCTGAAGCGGGTATTTCCCAATCTGCGCTGGACTTTTCAATGCAAAAACCAGGTTTTTCTATACACAGCCAGCGGTACCGGCGCCATGGAAGCGGCCATCTGCAACACCCTGAACGCCGGTGACCGGGTGCTGGTGCTGGTGAATGGTGTTTTTAGCCAGCGTTGGGCTGAAATCGCAAAGTCTTTCGGCTTGAATGTGGAAACGCTCGGCGTGGCGCATGGCGAAGCCCCGACCCCCACCCTGCTGCGCGAGTACCTGGAAGCCAACCGCAGCAATCCTTTCAAGGCAGTATTTCTTACCCACAGTGAAACTTCCACCGGGGTGCTGTCCCCCATCCGCGAACTGACCCGGATCAGCCGGGATGTTAGCCCGGATGCCCTGGTCATTGTGGATACCATCACCAGCCTGGGTGCGGCGGAGTTCGACCTGGACGGCTGGGACGTTGATATCGCGGTTTCCGGCAGTCAGAAGGGTTTTATGTTGCCGCCGGGGCTTTCATTCCTGGCGCTGAGCGATCGGGCATGGGAAGCGCACCGCAATTGCCAGAATCCCGGCTACTACTTCAACTTTACCCGTTACCAGAAATCCCAGCTGGAGGATACGACGCCCTATACGCCCTCCACGCCGTTGATTCTGGGCCTGGATGCAGCGCTTCGCCTGATGATGGATGAAGGGCTGGAAAACATCGTGGCTCGGCATGACCGGCTGAAACGGATGACCCGCGCCGGGGTGCGGGGCATGGGACTGGAAACGTTCGTGCAGAACGACGCGGAGGCCAGCCCTTCGGTGACATCCTTTTTGCCGCCGACGGGTGTCACGGTGGACGCTGTTCGCGGCGGACTTAAAAAGCAGTTTGGCATTGTGATTGCCGATGGTCAGAAAGACCTGAAGGGCAAAATCATGCGGATTGGCCACCTGGGGCATGTCTCTGAGCGGGATATTTACACCACCTTGGCCGCACTGGAAAGCGTGATGACGGGATTGGGCGTGAAAATAGAGCCCGGCTCCGGGGTTGCTGCGGCCATGCAGGAGGCTAACCGAATCAATCCCACAGCAAAACAGGAGCCCGCAGCCACTCATGTCTAAAAGCAACGGCAAACCCCGTGTCCTGATTACCGATAGTATCAACCTGCAAGCCGCAGCCATTCTGCGGGATAGCTGCGAGGTGGTCTATGAGCCCAAGCTCTCCCATGAGGACCTGCTGGCCAAGATCAACGATGTGGATGCCCTGATGATTCGCAGCGCTTCCACGGTGTCCGCCGATGTGTTGGAACAGAGTGAGCGGCTCCGTATCGTCGGTCGCGCTGGGGTGGGTACGGACAACATTGATGTTTCTACCGCCACCAAGAAGGGCGTGATTGTGGTGAACTCTCCGGAAGGCAACACCATCGCGGCCTCCGAGCATACCATCGGTATGCTGATGGCGCTGGCTCGGCACATTCCGGAAGGGGACGCCTCCATGAAGGGCGGGCAATGGATCCGGAACAAGCTGATCGGGGTGGAAGTCTTCGGAAAGACGCTGGGCGTCATTGGACTGGGCCGGATTGGCCGCCGAGTCGCCAAGGTCGCCTTGGCACTGGAGATGAAAGTGAATGTCTTCGACCCGTTCCTCACCAAAGCCATGGCGGAAGAGTTGGGCGTGCAAGCCGTGACACTGGACGAACTGCTGGAAACGGCGGACTTTATTACCATTCACGCCCCTAAAACGCGTGAAACCGAAAATCTGCTTAATCAAGAGACCTTTGCCAAGTGCAAGCCCGGTGTGCGCATCGTGAACTGTGCTCGCGGCGGCATCATCAACGAGGTCGCGCTGGTGGAAGCCATTGGCCAAGGCATCGTGGCCGGAGCGGCGCTTGATGTTTTCGATCAGGAGCCGATATCGCCGGATAACCCGCTGCTGAAAGCCGCAAACATCGCCAACAAGCTGGTGCTTACCCCCCACCTGGGTGCAAGCACCGAAGAAGCCCAGATCAACGTCGCGTTGGATGTGGCGGAGCAGATCCGGGACTTTTTTGCGTACGGCTACGCCAAGAACGCGGTGAATATTCCGCTGCTGCGCCAGGAAATGCTGGACCCGGTGAAACACTACATGCCGATGGCGGAGATTCTGGGTCGCTTTGTGCGCCAGATGGCCAAAGGGGCCACCCAGAGCGTGGAGATTACCGCCAAAGGGGAACTGAGCAAACAGCGCAGCGAGCCCCTGACCCTGGCTGTTCTCAAAGGGCTGCTTTCCCCGGCAATTGAAGGGGTGAATTACGTAAATGCCCCTTCTATCGCTGAAGAGAGCGGTATTCAGGTGAAGGAATCTTCCACGCGAAAGGCCGAGAACTACCTGAACCTGCTGGAAGTTAAGCTGACCACCGATAATCGGACCTATAGCGTCTCCGGAACCTTGATTTCGGATGAGATCTTCCGCATTGTGGAAGTGGACGGCTATCCGATGGCCTTGGAGCCGACGCAATACATTCTCATCACCCCGCACCACGACCGCCCAGGTATGATTGCAAAAGTCGCCACCGTGTTGGGTCAGGCCGGGGTCAACATCAGTGCCCTGCAAGTGGCCCGGAAAGAGGGCGCCGTTGCCGGGGGCGAATCCATCATGGTCTTTAACCTGGATAATACGCTTTCCGATGATGTCCTGAAGGCTATCCGCCAGCTGGAAGGCATTTACGGCAGCCTGTATATTTGTCTGGACTAAGCGCTTTTTAAGAGATTTTGCAAAGCCTGCCAGGATTCATTGTCCCGGCAGGCTCATTTCTACGCGAGCAGAGCATAGGCCGTTTGAAATCGGATCATTTTCCTCAGAGGGTTGAAAAGACTGTCTGGGAGCATATCTGGACAATCTTTATAAAAAATTCCAACAAAATTTGAGGAGGGAAGGCAATTCTTCCTTGTTTCCTGTTTTTATTAATTTAGAAAACTTCCACTCCCATCCCTATTGTGTCATAAGACGTTAGTCACCTCTTTTTGAGGTGACTTCTTTTTATGTGAGGCGCTTTTCCTGGCGTGGTTATTGTGTTTTTTGGCTGATTGCGGGCAGTCGCCTGACTAGGTGTGTTGTTAAATGGCGGAAAGCAACGGGTGAGTGTGCATGAGCGCATCCGTATCAGGAATCAAGGAACGATTTGTAAAATATATTGGCGATATACGCAATTGTCGAAAAGATATCGTTTTTATTACTGTAGTTCGATACACTCCCACTCCTATCCCTATGTGACTACAAGTATCCTAATGGCTGGCCGTTAAACGCCAGCTTTTTTTTGCCCCGAATCCCTCTGTCTCTCAGCCCTTGGGTGCCGCGCAATGCTAGCGCATCTTGGCCTGGCCGCCTTTGCCGTAGATTTCGTAGTCGAAGATGAACTGGACGTCGATATCCTGGCCGCGATAATTGGGAGGCAGTTGGCGAAAGGGCGCGGATGCCCGCACGGCAGACATCGCGGCCTGATCGGCGGGGGGCGAACCGGAGGATTGCTGAATCCGCAGGCTCAACAACCGACCATCGCGGGAAATTTTGAACAGCGCCACAACCCGCTTGCTTTGGTCTTCCACCGGAGGTGACCAGTTGCGGCGAATGCGGCGTTGCAGCTCGGCGATGTAGGGGCCGAAATCCGGCTCTTCCATGGCGTCAATCCCTGCGCGACCACCGCCGCCGCCGGGAGAGCCATTCTGGTTATAAGAACCCTGTCCTCCGGAACCGCCGCCGCCGCCGGTGCGGCCGGAACTGCCCCGTGCGCCGGAGCCATTGCTGCCACGAGAGGGCGAGCCTCCGATCATACTGGGACCCGGATTTCCACTGGAACCACTACTGGCGCCTCCTGATACACCGGAACCAGGGGTTTTTGCCACTGGGCCGCCGCCTGAAACCGAGGGATTCCGAGGTGCCGGCACCTTGATGGGCGCAATTGGGTTGGGCGGCATGCTGGGATTCGCGCTGGCAACCTTAATCGGACGGGGCAGCTTGGGTGCTGGCGGCGCAGGCTGTGGCGTCGGCTTTGGCGTGGTTGCCGCTTTGGGTTGCGGTTGCGGCGTCGGCTGGGCTGCAGGTTTCTGGGCTACCTGGTGGTGTTGGGTCGGTTGACGGGAAGGCCGTGGCTGGGGCTGTGGTTTGACCGACGGTTGCGGCTGAGCACGATGGGAAGGGGCTCCCGCTGCTTTCTTGGTAATCTGGACCGGCTGATTCTTGATGCGCTGTCCGCCGGAACGGGAAGCATGCTCCGCCCGCCGGTTAGTCGGCTTGCGCGGCGGCTGCTTGGGTGAATCATCCACTAGGACAAACTCTACGTCGCGCGGTTTCATGGCCAGGTTATCGAACATGGGAATGTTCCAACCCAGAAACTGGAAGATCACCATCACCAGCCACACGAGGAGGACTGAAGACAAGTGCAACATGGTGGACATGCCCACCCAGAGCATCAGGTTGGAGTCGGAATCCCGGCTCAGCAGAATTCCGCTCCCTCCGGCGGGAGGCACCTGGTTTGGCGTAGAAGGTTGTGTGTAAGAGGTTCTCACGGAAGGCAGGTGTCTCAGTCAACCATAATTAAGTAGTGGGTTGTGTCCCGAACGGATGGGCCTCATTCCTTCTGACTTGATAAGAAGAGTGGACTCCTTTTCCCGGATGGTGTTTCTATTCTATAATGATCTGTTACAAATCTTCAAACCCTATGACATTGACCGCTACATTCGAGTCTGAATCTGAGCAGATCCTGGTAACCGCCGCCCGGTTTTCGGTTCCGTCTTGCGCTGCGGGCACACCCAATCGCGAAAGTTATGTTGAGAACCGGCATTGGGGCTGGATGATCGTAACGGATATCCAGCACGGCCACCTGTATTGTACACCTGGGGCAGACCGGATCGCTACTTTTTTTCGCTCGTCCGCAAAACCATTCCAGGCCGCGCCTTTGGTAGCCGATGGCTACGCCGAATTGCTGAGCTCCGATGAACTGGCCATCACCTGTGCTTCCCACAGCGGATCCGCCGAGCATCTCCGTCTGGCTGCATCCGTCCTGGAGAAATCCGGTCTGACTGAGACCGCCTTGCAGTGCGGCCCGCACATGCCTTCCGATCCGGCCATGCTGGAAAAACTTCGGGAGTCCGGGCAGCAACCCGGTGCGCTTCACAACAATTGTTCCGGCAAACATGCCGGGATGCTGTTTTACTGCCGTCGGGCCGGGTTGGATATCCAAACTTATCTGGACCCCCAGCATCCCCTGCAACAACGCATTCTGGCGCTTTTGAAACACTGGGGACAGGTCAGCGAGATTCCTCTGGCTGTTGATGGCTGCGGAGCGCCCGTTTTTTATCTGCCGCTGAGTGCCATGGCTCGCTTGTTCGCCGCTCTGGGCTCCGAACCGGACTTTCTGCCCATCGTTAGGGCCATGACGGGGCATCCGGTTATTATTGACGGAGAAGGGCGGATTGATACGGTGCTGATGCAGGTCAGCCAAGGCCAGTTGCTGGCCAAGGTGGGCGCGGAAGGGGTCATTGGCATCAGTCGGGTCGGGACCGGGCAGGGGCTTGCCCTGAAAATCGCCGACGGCTCCAACGAGATTCGCAACCTGGCTGTAGTGGAGATTCTGCACAGATTGGGCTGGCTGGATGACACCGCCCTCCGAGATCCGCGCTTGGCTCCTTATCGGAACTTGGACCGCGCCAACACCCAAGGCAAAGCCGTCGGGTGTTGGAAGGTTCACTTTGATCCGGCAGAATCCCGCTGCGGCTCTGAAATTCATGCTCCAAGAGATGGCATCAGCCCTGGAAAAACCTGCGGATGACCGAATGGGAGCGCCTGCTGGACATCCAATGGCCGAAAGATGCCTGTGATCGTTCCGGCGAATGTTGCCGGGGCGCGGCGCAAGTTGCTCCCTGGTCCGGCGCGCTGCGGCAGGCATCTTTGGGGGATACGACCGCCCGCGCCTTCCTGAACCAGTTCGTCCCTTATTCCAGCCTGGAAGAAGCCCGGCAACACGCGCCCGATGCGGTGGCTGCTTCTCTGGATATTGCGAGGAGCCGGGGCGACCGAGCAGAAGACCTCGTGTTTTACCGCTGCCGCTTCCTGAAAGATCGCAGCGACTGCCAAATCTATGAAGATCGCCCCGCGTTGTGCCGGGAGTTCCCCGAATCCCCGTTTGGGGCCGTTCCGAGTTGCTGCGGGTATTCCGCAATTACCCGAATGTGCCGGGATAAGCTGGAGGGCCTTCGCCAGGAGCTGGCCGACTTGAAAAGCTTGCAGTCCCGACTGAAAGCGAAAGAGAATTCAGAATAAAAAGAATAGGAGAGTCTCGCATGCCAAAAGCGATGGTCGATGTCACCATTGTTCCCATTGGAACCGCCAACACCAGTATCAGCAGCTATGTGGCCGCCTGTGAGCGGTTGCTGAAGCAATTTCCGGATATCCACTACAATCTCAACCCCATGTCCACAACTCTGGAAGGGGAGCTCGACCGCGTCCTGGAACTGATTCGCCGCATGCACGAAGCGCCCTTCGAGCAAGGCGCCTACCGTGTTTCCACCACCATTCGGATTGATGATCGCCGCGATGCCGCCAATACGATGCAGGGAAAAATCAATACCGTGCGCGAGAAGGCAGGCCTGCAATAAGCCAGAGGTCATGAAACCGGAGCCCCTTGAAGACGGCTGGCTTGACAGCCTCATTTTTACGATTATGATGGATAGTCTGTCAGAGCCTTGCATCCCCTCTGCAGGCCGGTGTAGCTCAACGGTAGAGCAACGGTTTTGTAAACCGTAGGTTGCGGGTTCGAATCCCATCACCGGCTGAAGTTTCCCCGGCTTCAAACACCATGGGTAGGTGCCCGAGGGGTTAAAGGGGGCGGTCTGTAAAACCGTTGCGCAAGCTACGTTGGTTCAAATCCAACCCTACCCACCACAAAACCGCTCCATTCGGGGCGGTTTTGTATTTGGCGGTGCAAAACGAGAATCTATGCCATTTCGTTCTATTGTCGACCCTCTACCTTTCTGTTAGTTTTTTGTTTCTATAGACAACTGATCAGCGACAAAGGGGGACAAGGGCATGCATGTTACAGGTTCGACACATTCAAAGCTCTATTTCGCAGCGGACAAAAACAGAAACCTAAGGCAGGCTGCTGCCGAAAAACTGATGCGGGGAGCAGAAAAAGTTTCAAAGACAATGGGTGAAGCTTATGAACAATCCCATGTTCTTGAGCAGCAGGCGAAACTCAGCGGCAATTGGAAAGATCAGGCTCAATGCGCTAAGAACACTGCCAAATATTGGGCATGCGGGGTCGCATTGGTTGGGTTTATGCTGCCGGTGTGGGCTGTGAATCTCTACAAAAAAGCGACCTCCGGTGAGCAAAATTCCCAATAATGAGGGTTCAGGCCTAAAGCCATTGGTTGTTTAATGAAAACAGGAAAGGAAAAGCCATGCAAGTGACCGCACGTCCAATGCCATTGAACCTATACTTCGCCTCCAAATCAGAGAAGCCGAACTTCCATTCGGAACAGCCGACTTCAAGCGCACAGAAATCTCCAGGAAGGCGCAACCTGATTTTCAAGCTGTCAGATGCGGCAGCGAATGCTTATCAACAATCTTACATTCTTGGTGAGCAAGCGGAGCAAAGTGGGCGTTGGCAGGACAGGGCAAAATGCTATAAAAACTTGGCGAAATTGCTGTTGTGCGGGGGGCTGGTGGTCATTTCTCAGCTGCCAAAGGTGTTTTACCGCAAATTGGTATCTGAAAGACGCAATCCCCCACAATGATGGTCCAGGCATAAAACCATTGGAGCACAGGGCAAAGAATACCCCTTTCAGCCCTTGCTGGAGGGGCAATGGCGCATCTTTTCTCTGTGGTCATGGTGGAATATGGGCAATCGTTCCCAAACTTTCATCAAAAACTCTAGACAGAACGCATGTTTTTGTGATTATTTATTAATCCACGTTCTCCCCCTCACGTATTGACGGAACCACGGCCATAACCAAGGTGAATCAGTACCAACACGAGCCCATGTGGCGCAGGGGTAGCGCATCCCCTTGGTAAGGGGAAGGTCACGAGTTCAAATCTCGTCATGGGCTTTTCTATTTTTTTTGTTTGTGGTTAGCTAGTCAGCACGTGTCGTTGCTGTCCGTCCAGGATCCCCACTCCCTCCAGGCAGGTGTCAGACGGACCCGGAGAACCAACCCACCTTGTCGGCAATTCTCCACGCGGCAATAGGCTTCCCGGTTATCAGGAACTGTTTTACAGGCAACTTTTAGTAAGCACATCGTAAAGGAGACAACAAGAAAATGGCTCGCGAGAAGTTTCAGAGGACCAAGCCTCACGTCAACATCGGCACCATTGGCCACGTTGACCACGGTAAAACCACGTTGACTGCTGCAATCACTAAGGTTCAGGCCGAACAGGGTAAAGCCCAGGCCAAGAAATTTGATGAAATCGATGCCGCTCCGGAAGAAAAAGCACGTGGTATTACGATTTCCACCGCTCACGTGGAATACGAAACCGATGCCCGGCACTATGCCCACGTTGATTGCCCTGGCCACGCCGACTACGTGAAAAACATGATTACCGGTGCCGCCCAGATGGATGGCGCTATTTTGGTTATCGCCGCCACCGATGGCCCGATGCCTCAGACTCGTGAGCACATCCTGCTGGCCCGCCAGGTTGGCGTTCCTCAGTTGGTGGTGTTCCTGAACAAGTGCGATATGGTTGACGATCCGGAACTGCTGGATCTCGTCGAAATGGAAGCTCGCGAATTGCTGAGCAAGTACGAATTCGATGGCGACAACATTAAAATCATTCGCGGTTCCGCGTTGAAAGCGCTGGAAGGTGACGCGACATGGGTTGAAGCGATCAATGAGCTGATGAATGCTGTTGACGAGTCCATCCCGACCCCCGAGCGCCCGGTGGATCAGCCCTTCCTGATGCCCATTGAAGACGTGTTCACCATCACCGGTCGCGGTACCGTTGTGACGGGCCGTATCGAGCGCGGTAAAGTCAACGTGGGTGATGAAGTCGAGATTATCGGTCTCGGCGAAACCCGCAAAACCACCGTTACCGGTATCGAGATGTTCCGCAAATTGCTGGATGAAGGTCTGGCTGGCGACAACATCGGCGCCTTGCTCCGCGGTATCGACAAAACCGCTGTGGAACGTGGTATGGTTCTGGCGAAGCCCGGCTCCATCAAGGCCCACAACAAATTCAAAGCGAACGTGTACGTGTTGAGCAAAGACGAAGGTGGTCGTCACACCCCCTTCTTCAGCAACTACCGTCCGCAATTCTACGTTCGGACCACCGACGTGACCGGTACCATCAAGCTGCCGGAAGGCACCGAGATGGTGATGCCGGGCGACAACATTATTATGGAAGTGGAACTTCACACCCCGGTTGCGATCGAGCAAGGGATGCGCTTCGCTATTCGCGAAGGCGGCCGTACGGTCGGCGCCGGTGTGGTTGACACCATTATCCAGTAGGTAACAGATTACTGACGATAGTAGGAAGCAAGGAATATGGCGACGACAACCAAGAAAAAATCCACTAGGCAAAACCGAGTTCGTATCCGTCTGAAATCCTATGACAGCCGATTGATTGATGCATCGGCGATGAAGATTGTGGACGTTGCGAAAAATGCCCAGGGGAAGGTTGTCGGACCAATTCCGCTTCCTACGGATCGTCAGGTTTTCTGCGTGCTCCGTTCACCTCACGTCAACAAAAAATCGCGCGAGCACTTTGAAATCCGCACCCACAAGCGCCTCATCGATATCATCGACCCGGGGCAGGACTTCGCCAACCAGCTGAGCCGACTGGATCTTCCAGCCGGGGTTGATATCGAAGTACGCTTGTAATACATTAAATACCTCACACTCGGAGCGCCTTTATTTTTACTGGTTGCGACCAGTGTGGACACCCTCTTATTCCCGCCAGTGGAAAGAAAAGACAACTGAATAGAGTTGGAACTCAGACCACTTACTAGTAACGAAAGGTAAACACGGTGAGTTTTCCCAGACTGATCGGAAGAAAACGCGGCATGACCCAAGTCTTTATTGAAGACGGGTCCGCTGTCCCCGTGACGGTAGTTGAGCTTCTGCCGTTAACGGTCACCCAGGTGAAAACCGTTGATAACGACGGTTACTCGGCCATCCAGGTCGGCTACATCTCGGGCAAAGCCAAACATTTAACCAAAGCTCAGCAGCAACACTTGGAAAAGAACAACATTCCGTTGCTGCGCAAATTAAAAGAAGTGCGTCTCAATGCCGCTGATCTCGCTGGTTTTAATATTGGCGACGTGATTAGTCCGGTGGGCGATGGCTCCTTCTTGAGCGAAGGTCTCAAGGTGGATGTCACCGGTAAATCCATTGGGAAAGGCTTCCAGGGGAACACCAAGCGGTGGAATCACTCCCGTGGTCCTATGAGCCACGGTTCGAAATCCCACCGTCTGCCAGGCTCCATTGGTGCCGGCACCACCCCGGGCCGCGTTTTCAAGGGCCTGCAAATGGCCGGCAAGATGGGTAACGAGCAAGTGACTGTTAAGAACCTGCAGGTTATCCGCGTCATTGCCGAGAAAAATGTCGTTCTGATCAAAGGGGCTGTTCCCGGTGTGGAAGGCGGCATTGTTGTAATCAAGCAGAAGCCCGCGCGCTGGAATGAGCCGCGCGAAGCTGGCCGGCCCCGGAAGTAAGGAGAATAGAAGACAATGGCTCCCGAAAATCAGACACAGGAAATGGTTTTCCTGAAAAAATACTCCAAAGACGGTAAAGAGGCCGGTCAAGTTGAGGTTGCTTCCGAGATTTTCGGTATCGATCCCAATGTGCACGTTCTGCACCAGGCGGTTCGCCGTGAGTTGGCCAATGGTCGCGCCGGTACGGCTTGCTCCAAGACGCGTTCCGAAGTTCGGGGCGGTGGCAAGAAACCGTGGAAGCAAAAAGGTACCGGGCGTGCTCGTGCCGGCTCCATCCGCTCCCCACTGTGGGTCGGTGGCGGTGTGACCTTCGGTCCCAAGCCACGTGATTTTTCTTTCAGCCTGCCGCGCAAGGTCCGGGTGTTGGCCATCCGTTCATCGCTTTCTGCCGCGCAAAGCAAATTTCGAGTGTTTGATGACTTTTCATTCTTAAGCGCTCCGAAAACGAAGGAAATGGCCCAATTGCTGAAAAGCCTGGGATTGAAACAGGATCAAAAGATTCTGATCCTGGTCGACTACAAGGCTCCGGAAAACCAGTATGTGATGCTGGCGGCCCGCAACTTGCCCGGTGTGAAGCTCCGGCTGCCGCACAACCTCAGCGTCAAAGACCTGCTGGATGCGGATGCCGTGTTGGCCAGCGCCAATGCCATCCAGGAAATCAACGAAAGGTACGCCGCTTATGTCTAACCTGAAGACTCAGCAATCCGAACTCTACAACCTGCTCAAGCGGCCGATCGTGACTGAGAAAACCACTAATCTGGCTGAGCTGGGTCAGTATGTTTTCGAAGTGCTGAAGGATGCCAACAAAATTCAGCTGGCCCAGGCTTTCGAGCTGGCTTTCCCTGGCCGAAAGGTCAAAGCAGTGCGCCTGGTGACGATCCCCGCGCGCACCAAACGTTACGGTAAAAGAATTGGTCAAACCCCGGCAAAGAGAAAAGCCATTTTCTCGATCGAGGGCGAGCCGATTGAACTCTTCACAGGAGTCTAGACATCATGGCTGTTAAGCAGTTCAAACCCACCTCAGCCGGCGTCCGCGGAATGTCCCGTCTTGAAAATGCAGACATTACGACGGATCAGCCGCACAAGCCCTTGCTTCGCAAGCTGAAAAAGCATTCGGGTCGTAATAACTACGGTCGCATCACCACCCGGCACCAGGGCGGTGGTCACAAAAAGCACTACCGGGTCATCGATTTCAAACGTGACAAGCGGGATATTCCCGGTGTGGTCACCACGGTGGAATATGATCCGAACCGGAACGTGCGCATCTCACTCGTCACTTATGCCGATGGTGACAAGCGGTACATCCTCAAACCGGAAGCCTTGAAGGTTGGTGATGCTGTTATGGCTGGTCCCAGTGCGGAAATTAAGCCAGGCAATGCGCTCCCTCTCAAGAACATCCCGCTGGGTACAGTGGTGCACAACATCGAGATGATTCCTGGCCGAGGCGGCCAGATGGTTCGTTCCGCTGGCGGCAGCGCCCAGCTGGTTGCCAAGGAAGGTGACTTTGCCACGCTTCGTTTGCCCAGCAGCGAGATGCGGATGGTTCGTTCCGACTGTTACGCGACCATCGGTACGCTGAGCAATGCCGAGTACAAGAACCTGAACCTCGGCAAGGCCGGACGCAAGCGCCATATGGGCATCCGCCCGACGGTCCGCGGCTCTGTTATGAACCCGGTGGATCACCCGCACGGTGGTGGCGAGGGCAAGGCGCCGATCGGCCGCCCTACCCCTGTGACCCCTTGGGGCAAACCGACTCTGGGTTACAAGACCCGCAAGCGCCGTAAGGCATCGAACAAGTATATCGTCAGACGACGCAAATAGGAGTTTTAACACCTTATGGCTCGCTCTTTGAAAAAAGGACCCTTTGTGGACGACCACCTGGCAGAAAAGGTGGAAGCACTCAACAAAACCGGTGACAAAAAGGTGATCAAAACCTGGTCTCGCCGGTCCATGATCATCCCCGATATGATCGGTCATACCATTGCCGTGCACAACGGCAGCAAGCATGTGCCGGTGTATGTTACGGATCAAATGATTGGTCACAAGCTGGGCGAATTCGCACCCACCCGCTTCTTCCGCGGCCATGCTGGCAGCGACAAGAAAGCGGCCAAGAGATAGGACACAGGATGATGGCAACCAACATGAATGAAGCGCAGGCTAAACAAAAGTACATCATCATGTCCCCGCGCAAATTGCGCCGGGTGGTGGATACGATTCGCGGCAAGCAGGTGCCGGAGGCCTATAACATCCTTCGCCTGATGACCTTTGAGGCGGCGCGCGTGGTGCTGAAGAAGTTGATTGAAGCAACCAGCAATGCTCAGGTTATGTTCGGCGTCGAGGATCCCTCCATGTTGATCGTCAGCCGGGCGTTCGCCGATGAAGGTCCTTCCTACCGCCGCTATAAACCGCGCGCCCAGGGCCGGATTTACCGTCGGGAGAAGCCGACCTCGCACTTGACCATCGCCGTGGCGATCAAAGAAACCAAGCATTCAGAAGCCAAATAGAAGGAAGCATTCCGTGGGACAGAAGGTTAACCCGAAAAGTTTGCGCCTCGGCATCATTCAGAGCTGGGAGAGCACCTGGATTGCCGATCCGAAAAACTATGCCAAAAACGTGAAGGAAGACTCGCAGATCCGCGCCTTCCTGAAAAAGAAGCTGAAAGCAGCTGGCGTGAGTCGCATTGAAATCGATCGCAAGGCACAGCGCCTGATCATCCGTATCATCACCGGCCGTCCGGGGATGGTGGTGGGCCGTGGCGGCCAGGGTCTGGATACCCTCCGCAAGCAAATGCAGCAGATCACCAACCGCAAAGACATCCAGATCGATGTGATGGAAGTCAACCGGATTGAGGCTGATGCCAATCTGGTGGCTGAGTCCATTGCTCAGCAGTTGGAAAAGCGGATTGCCTACCGGCGTGCTATGAAGCAATCCATTCAGCGTTCCATGCGCAGCGGCGTGAAGGGAATCAAAATCATGATCTCCGGTCGTTTGGGCGGCGCAGAAATTGCCCGTACCGAGTGGTCCAAGGAAGGCCGCATTCCCCTGCACACATTCCGGGCGGACATCGACTACGGTTTTGCCGAAGCGTTGACCGTGTTCGGGATCATCGGCGTGAAAGTCTGGATCTTCAAAGGTGAAGTCATGCCGGGCGAATTCGCCATTTCCAATATCAAGGCCAAAGCCGCCCGTCCCGAGGAAGGTGCTCCTTCTGCTGAGGGCGGTCTGCAAGGTGCCGGTCGACGTGGTCGCGAAGGTGGCCGTGGTGGCCGTGGTGGCGGCGCCCCTGTGCGCGGTCGTGGCGGTGAAGGCGGCGGACGTGGCGGCGATCGCAACCGTGAAGTGCAGCAGCCCCAGGCTCAGGCCCCCGCTGCCGAATCAACCCCATCTGAGGAGTAATGACTCATGTTAATGCCGAAACGTACCAAATATCGTAAGCAGATGCGGGGCACCATGACCGGCTCCGAGACCCGGGGCACGAACTTTGAGTTCGGTAGCTTCGCATTGCAGACGCTCGATCCGGGTTGGTTGACCAGCCGGCAGATCGAAGCCGCTCGACGCGCGATGACTCGTTCCGTGAAACGGGGCGGCAAGATCTGGATTCGCATCTTCCCCGACAAACCGGTGACCAAGAAACCGGCTGAAACCCGGATGGGCTCCGGTAAAGGTAACCCGGAGTACTGGGTGGCCGTTGTAAAGCCCGGCAAATTGCTCTTCGAAATGGAAGGGGTTAACCGGGAGCTGGCGACCAAGGCGCTTGCGCTGGCCGCTCAAAAACTGCCCCTCCGGACCAAAATTCTTTGCAAGGAAGATATCCTGGGAGGTTCCGCCGAATGAAAATTGCAGAAATTCGTGAATTGAATGCGGATGAGTTGAAGGCTCAGATTGCGGCGGCCCAGAAGGAGCTGTTTGAATCTCGTTTCAAACATTCCATGCACCAACTGGATGACACGGATGTACTCCGCCGGTTGCGGCACCGTATCGCCCAGCTGAAGACGGTCCTGAACCAGAAGTCTGGACAGGCGATCAATCAAAAAGCCCAAAAAGCGTAAATTAATGAAGACGGAAGTCAATCACCATGCCTAAGAAGGAAAAGGTCGGAAAAGTCGTTTCCAACAAGATGGAAAAAACCATCGTGGTGCAAGTGCACGAAAAACACCCCCACCCCAAGTACGGAAAAATCCAGGACAAGACCGTCAAATTTAAGGCCCATGACGAGAAGAATGAGTGCCAACAAGGCGATTTGGTCCGTATCGTGGAGAGTCGCCCCTATAGCAAGGACAAAACCTGGTGCCTGGCTTCGGTGCTGGAAAAGGCTGAAGAGGTATAACGCGCCATGATTCAACAGGAAACCAGACTACAGGTTGCAGACAACTCCGGGGCCCTTGAGCTTCTGGTCATCCGGGTGCTCGCCGGCAAAACCTACGCCGAAATTGGTGATGTGGTCATTGCGGTTGTCAAAAAGGCCCAGCCGAATGCCGGGGTGAAAAAATCCGATATCGTGCGGGCGGTTATCGTCCGAACGAAGGCCAGCCGTCATCGTACCGACGGGTCCACCATTCGCTTCGACGAAAACGCCGCCGTGATCGTCAACAAGGATGGCAACCCCCGCGGCACCCGCGTATTTGGCCCGGTGGCTCGCGAGTTGCGTGAAAAGAACTATATGAAAATTATCTCCCTGGCCCCCGAGGTCCTGTAAGACCGTCCACAAGGTGAAACACCGAGGAATATAGAATGTTACAGACTAAAAAATCCAGAAGCCGGATCGCCCTCCCCAATCAGTATCACGTCAAAAAAGGCGATACTGTCATTGTTGTGGCCGGCAAGGACAAGGGCAAAACCGGTACCGTGAAACGCGTCTTCCGCAGCAAGGGCAAAGTCCTGGTGGAAGGGATCAACATCGTGAAAAAGGCCGTTCGGCCGAACCCGATGCTGGGTCAGCGTGGCGGCATCATCGAGATGGAAGCTTCGATGCCTGTCTGCAAGGTGATGCTCTACGATAGCAAGAACAACAAGGCGACCCGCGTGCGCATCGAAACGGTGAACGGCAAGCGGATCCGCGTTGCGAAGAAGACCGGCGAGCAGTTCGACGTCTAAGCACAAGTCAGAAAGCAAGAGAATCAGCATCATGTCACTAAAAGAGCGCTACAAGAAGCAGGTTGTCCCGGCCCTGATGAAAGAGTTGGGCGTTACTAACGAATTTCAGGTTCCCCATTTGGAAAAAGTGGTGGTCAACATTGGTCTGGGTGATGGCGCTCAGAATGCCAAGCTGTTTGACAACGGCGTTGAGGAACTGCAACGCATTACCGGTCAAAAACCGGTGATCACCCGGGCGAAGAAATCCATTGCCGGATTCAAGATTCGCCAAGGCATGCCGATCGGCGCCAAAGTCACGCTTCGTGGCGACCGGATGTACGATTTCATTGCCAAGGTGACTGGCATTGTCCTTCCCAGGATTCGTGACTTCCGCGGTCTGAGCCCGAAAGGCTTCGACGGACGCGGCAATTACAACCTCGGGTTGAAGGATCAACTGGTATTCCCGGAAATTAACTACGACCAGGTTCAACGGATGCGCGGCATGAACATTACCATTGTCAGTTCCGCACGGAACGACATGGAAGCACGTGCCCTGCTTCAGCATCTCGGCTTCCCGTTCCGCAAGTCCGGTAAGGCTGAGGGCGAAGTCCCGCAGGCCCAGGTATCCTAATCAAAGACAGATTCTTTAAGAAACAGGAGACTCGATTTTGGCTAAAACATCGATGACCGTGAAAGAGGAGAAGCGAGCCGTAAAAGCAGCAAGCGGCAAGTTTCCCAAAGTCAAACTTCACAACCGTTGCAGCCTTTGCGGACGGCCTCGCGGATTTTATCGATTCTTCGGCACCTGCAGACTTTGTCTGCGTAAACTGGCGCACGAAGGCAAATTGCCGGGCGTCCTTAAATCGAGTTGGTAAGACCAACCATCACAGTGATCAAGACCTTAAAAGCACTTAAATAAGGGTAGACTAACCATGTATAACGACCCCATCGCCGATATGCTGACCCGCATTCGCAACGCCGCGAATGTCGGCCTTCCCATGGTGGAAGTACCCGCCTCCAAGCTCAAAATCGAGATTGCGAAAGTTCTTCTGCAGGAAGGCTACGTTCGGAGTTACGAAATGCGCGAGGCGGACAGCCGCAAAACATTGCGGATCCTGTTGAAATACGACAAGCAGGGCTACTCCGCCATCCGTAAGCTGGTCCGGGTCAGCCGACCCGGTCTGCGGAAATACTACAAAGTCGATAACCTGCCCCGCATTCTGGCGGGCGCTGGCGTCGCGATCGTGAGCACGCCGAAAGGCCTGCTTTCCGACCGGGAAGCACGCAAGCAGCGTGTCGGTGGCGAAGTCCTCTGTTACATCTACTAAACTGGTGTTTTGCGGATAACGCGCCGCCGATTCAAGCGAAGACTTAAGCAGCAAACTCAAGAAAAGGTTAGAACGATGTCACGTATTGGTAAATCTCCCATTTCCATCCCGGATAAGGTGGAAGTCAATATTCAGGAGAGCCCCAACGGTTATACCGTGACCGCTAAAGGTTCCAAGGGCGAACTGAGCCGTACGTTCCGTCCAGAGGTGATCATTACCCGCGATGGCAACACCCTGGTGGTGTCTCGTCGGGATGAAAGCCGGATGGCTCGGGGCCTGCATGGTTTGAGCCGCACCTTGCTGAACAACATGGTGCAAGGTGTCAGCCAAGGCTTCACCCGCAACCTGGAGATCGTCGGTGTCGGCTATCGTGCCCAGGTTCAAGGCAACAAGCTGGTCCTGGCGCTGGGCTACAGTCACCCGGTGGAAATCGATGCGCCGCACGGAATCTCCTTTGCGGTAGAAGCGAACACCAAGGTGGCCATTAGCGGTCCGGACAAGGAACTGGTAGGCCAAATTGCAGCACTGGTCCGCGGACACCGTCCGCCTGAGCCTTACAAAGGCAAGGGTGTGAAATATGCCGGTGAGAAGATCCGCCGCAAAGCCGGTAAAGCAGGCAAGAAGTAACTCGTCAGATAACACTCAGCAGCAGGTATTACAATCATGCTTAGCAAACCCGATCGCAAGGAAATTACCCGCAAACGCCATTACCGGCTGCGTCGCAGACTGGCCGGCACCACCGAGCGGCCAAGACTGGCTGTTTATCGTAGTGGCAAGCACATTTACGCTCAGGTCATTGATGACGTTCGGGCCGTCACCGTAGCGACCGCCAGCACCCTGGACAAGGAACTGCGTAGTCAGTCCGGCGCCAACGTGGATGCGGCCCGCAAGGTCGGTGAACTGGTGGCGCAACGTGCCAAGGCGGCTGGTATCACCAGTGTCGTCTTTGATCGTGGCGGCTTCCTGTATCACGGACGCATTGCGGCTTTGGCCGAAGCGGCTCGCGAGGCCGGACTGGAGTTCTAATCCTTTCAAGATACAACAGAACCGGCCTTTCTCGAGGCCGGTTTTTTGTTGAATCAATGTTTGGTGTATCATGGGTGGCCAGGTTAAATAGCGGAGGAATGCTGTATGCCTTTTCCTATTGCCAAAGGGATAATCTATACGTTAGTTCCAAGACCACTTAGCCAGGTTCGATTTGCAGGTCAACTTCCAGAATCAGCAAACGAAGAACCCGTTACACTTTCTGCTGACGAATATAAAAATCTGAAGCAGATTGAGAAGACGCAGCAAAGCGACATAAAATATCAGAGGGCCGTCAGCACTTTTGCTGGCACAAGCCTCCTCTGCAATGCGCTTCTTGGCCTTGCCGTGGGTTCTTCGAACGCAGTTGCACTTACGGCTCTGGGGATTGGAGCAACAACTACAGCCTTAACTCTCTCCAAACGGGCCAGATTGGAAATTAAGCGTATTGCTGGTTTAGGCACTAAAGCCGCAACGAGTGCTTTGGAGGGCCTGCGCAAACGTTTGAAAAAGCCACCAACCATCTAACCAGCGCGTATTCAGTTCAAGCTATTTGAATAAAGCAACAGGGTTGGCAATCAATCAAAAGAGCCCGGAAATCCAGGGCTCTTTAAAAAAGGGGCTTGATGGGGGTGTCAAAAGGCGTGTTTTTAGATGTGGGACCGAATTAGCCGGGCATGCCAGCACGGGCACGAAGCACCGGGATATTGGCCACTAGGGCGATGGTATTGGACTCGTCACTCTCCAAATTGAGTTCCAACGCACTTTGATCGATTTCCACATATTTCGAGATGACTTCAACCATCTCGTCACGCATTTGCTCCAGCAGCGCCGGTGAAAGCTGCGTGCGATCATGCATCAGCACCAGCTTTAAGCGGTTCTTGGCGTCTCCACGGGCAGAGTGCAAGTCGGGCAACATCATTCCCAACTGCGGTTGTGGCGGATCCACCCAATCTACAATTTTTCGTAACCAGCCCATATCAGCCTCCTCGTTATTCTGTCTTCTATTGATCATTCAACACAATGCACCATGAACGTGCCTTAGGCGCTCTTGATGAAGAGGCCCTTGAGCTTCTCCAGCCAGGTCGCGGGGACTTCAAGGTTCATAAAGGGCACGTCCTCGCCTGACACACGGCGGGCAATGTTCCGGTAGCCCTGGCCAGCCAGTGACATATCCACATTCACGATGGGCTCGCCCTTGTTGGTGCTGACGATAATTTCCTGGTCTTCAGGAATCACGCCCAACAGCTTGATGGAGAGAATTTCGAGTACGTCATCCACGTCCATCATATCGTTGGTCTTGATCATGCCGGGACGCACCCGGTTGATGACCAGCTTGTAATTGACAATCTCTTCCTTGGCTTCCAGCAGACCGATGATGCGGTCGGCGTCGCGCACGGAGGACATTTCCGGTGTGCAGACCACAATCGCTTCGGTGGCGCCCGCAGTGGCGTTCAGGAACCCTTGCTCAATGCCCGCCGGGCTATCGACCAGGACAAAGTCAAAGTCATCCGCCAGATGGTCGGTCACGGAGCGCATCTGCTCCTCGTTCAACGCGGATTTGTCGCGGGTCTGGGCCGCAGGCAGCAAGCTAAGGTTGGGCATGCGCTTGTCTTTTACCAGCGCCTGGCTAAGCTTGCAGCGCTCTTCCACCACGTCAACAATGTTGTAGACGATACGGTTCTCAAGACCCATCAGCAAATCCAGGTTGCGCAGGCCGATATCGGTATCCACCAGCGCCACTTTGTAGCCCATACGGGCCAAGCCGGCACCAATGTTGGCAGTGGTGGTCGTCTTGCCGACGCCGCCCTTGCCGGACGTGACCACGATGACACGTCCTTTGTCTTTCTTGCTCCGGGAGGGAGAAGCGTTTGCCGGGCTGCTGTTTGATGTCATTTTCGTTCCTCGCGATTCTCTGAATTCTGAATGACGCAACGTTTGTTGGGGGCCATTTATGATCAAGTTCTGGATAGCATGGTTTTGAAAATCTTGATTTCTCCATCCGCCACGCGGGCCACTTCGGGCGAGAGGCTCGCCTCCTGGTGCTCCTTGTGGTAATAGATCCGATCCGGACGGCGGGCAATGTAGTCGGCAATCCGTAATTGCAAGGCTTCAATCTTCATGGCCCGGATTTCAGACTTGAAGTTGCCCTGGGCGCCCGCATGCGCAATGCCGCGCAACTCGCCCCAGACCAGAATATCGCCGCCAGCTGTCACTTCGCTGCCGGCATGCACGTCGCCCACAATGACCACGTTGCCATTAAAGCGAACCGTCTGGCCGGAGCGCAGGGTCTGCCGCAGGTACAAGGTATCGCATGCCGTTTCCGGATATTCCACTTCCTGCGGTACAACCACCTCTCCGGAGGCTTGCACAACCACTTCTTCCAAAGGTTCTAAGCGTTCTTCAACCTCTGGAACGGCCAATTCTGGAATATCCAGGGATTGCGGCGCCACCGGGGTATAATCATCCACCTTGCGGGCCGGGTTGAAGTTGGGCAGATCCACCGTATTTTGTGCGATTTTGGGTGTCCCTTCGGAAAGCTTCGGGGCCGGTGGCTGGGTCGCCGCGTTGGATTTGGCTGGCGAGTCTGCTTCGGGCAGTGATTGACGAATGGGAGCCCACTCGCTGATCAGTTTTTCCTTCACGTACAAGCCCTCATCCAGAGCGGCCTGCTGGGTCTGGGGCACGGTGGAGTACACGGTCCCCAGGGTAGCTTTGGCGCGGGACACTTGCTGTTTAATCTTGCTCAGCACGCCTCGGGTCAACAGTAATTCTCCGGCGTTTAAATCCACGAGCGCGCCAGCCGGATATTCCGCCAGCCTGGCCACAAAATCATCGATGAGCTGGCAAGCCCGCGATGAGCTTCCCGCTGCGGACACATCCACCAGCAGTGCCAATTCCCGATCCTTGCCGCTTTCCCGCAATTCAACCACTGTCTTTGCTTTCTATCCTGTTCCCTTGAGGGGCCTCTCTGATACTGGGGCTAACTCTCCGCAAACGGCTTTCTGAACGGAATTTCCAGAAGGACCGTTTCGATCGTGCAACCGGAACATATTGAGTCCCGATTGTGGAGTATGATAACAAGCGCCTCTTTATACCGGCCACAACTGTTACGGTTTCTAAACGTAAATTCTTGTAAAGAGAGGGACTGGCGCGTGATTGGACCGATAATACAGCTCAGCTTCGGCAACCTGAGCCATTTTTCCGGAATCAAGCGCCTTAACAGGCACCATCATACTGATCGGATCTCTGCCTGTAAAGAGGGCGCATATTGATGACCGGGAAAGACTTGCTTGGGAAACGTTAAAGCATGATTAATCAAAGATTTCAGGCAGTCTGAACAAGGCTTCCCGGTGGTATCGCATGACTTTCGTCCAGGATTAGACGTCGGCTACGGATAGAGGCCGCGCAACTGCTTGGCGGCGGCGACCCGGCCCACGCCGATCATCATGGCGGCGGTCCGGTTGTCTACTTTTTTGGTCTGGGCCATATTATAGACCTCCTCGAAAGAGCGTCCCATCAGGTAGGTGAGCTTTTCGTTGACCTGGTCCTCGCTCCAGAAGAGGTGCTGGATATCCTGGACCCACTCGAAGTAGGACACCACGACCCCGCCCGCATTACAGAGAATGCCCGGGATAATAAAGACGCCCTTCTCCTGTAGAATCTTGTCCGCTTCCGGGGTGACGGGGCCATTGGCGCCTTCCGCCAGGATTTTGCAGTGGATGTTGTGGGCGTTTTTCTCCGTGACGACGTTGGCCAGCGCGGCGGGCACCAGCACATCCACCTCTAGTTCCAGCAGTTCCTTGTTATCAAGCCCTTCCAAATCGTCGAAGCCCATGACCGTGCCGCGGTCGGCCACATGTTTCAGTAGCCTGGGGATATCCAACCCCTTGGGATTATAAATGCCGCCTTGAACATCCGACACGGCCACCACCTTGACGCCATGCTGGTGCAGGAACTTGGCGGTGATGCTGCCCACGTTTCCGAAGCCCTGCACGGCGGCGGTTGGCTCGTTCGTGATTTCAAGTTTCTCCAACGCCATTTTCACGGTGTGCGCCACGCCCCGTCCGGTTGCTTCCCGGCGACCCAATGAGCCACCCACCGCGACCGGCTTGCCGGTGACCACGCCCGGCACGGCGTAGCCGATGAAATTGGAGTAGGTGTCCATGATCCAGGCCATGGTCTGTTCGTTGGTGTACATGTCCGGGGCCGGGATGTCCTTCTCGGGACCGATCATGGATAAAATCTCGGTGGTATACCGGCGGGCCAGGCGTTCCATTTCGCCGTTGCTCATCTCCTCGGGGAAGCAGCAGACACCACCCTTGGCGCCGCCGTACGGCAAGCTCAACAGGGCGCACTTCCAGGTCATCCATATGGACAGCGCAGCCACTTCGCCCAGGTTTACTTCATGGTGGAAGCGAATCCCGCCCTTTGTGGGGCCGAGGGATTGGTCATGTTGCACCCGGTAGCCGGCAAACACCCGTGTTTGTCCGTTGTCCAGCTTGATGGGCACGGAGACGATCAGGGCTTTTCTCGGATAGCGCAACCGCTCGTGAATCCCGGCATCGAGATTCATCAGCTCTGCCACCTGATCGAGTTGCTTCTGGGCATTCAAAAACGTTTCGTTATAAAATTCGTGCATGACTCCCTCGACTGCTGCCTCTTTTTAACGGGTTCTGTTTAGGGGCTCTGGAACAGGCCATCCCGATTATGGGTCGGACAGACCGTTTTTGCAATTCAGGAGATCCGTCATGCGGCTCGATAAATTTTTGAAGGTTTCCCGCATCGTTAAAAGGCGCACGGTGGCTGCGGAACTGTGTGACGGCGGCCATGTCAAAATCAACGGCAAGGTTGCCAAGCCCGCCGCCGAGGTCAAGGCAGGGGATGTACTGCAAATCCGCTTCGGCAACCGCCTGTTGACTACCGAAATCCTGCGCGTGCCGGAAAAGGCCGTCCCTGCCCAGGATGCCGGTTCGCTATACCAGATTCTGGATGAACACGGTCTGGAATCGTCACTGTAGAGGCGTAAACTGGTCGCTGGCTGAGTGCGATGCTTGTGTTCTATTTCTTTCACCAGATAGGGTACCCATTTCGAAGCTCATAGGCTGACCATCCCGCCCTGCGACAGATGTAAATCGATTCGGTTTTTACGCCCCGGTTTCTTGCATTTTCATGATTTTTAGGGGATCTATAGCGTGTGGGTTTATTACTGATGTCTGTGGACTGAGCATGAATATAGGGTCCCGGCGGAGGTAGCCTGTAGTACAAGTGTTCATTAGGGGTTATACAAGATGAAAACAATGGGTTCTTTCCCTTCGGCCAAACCAATGATGTTTGCAGCCAAAAAAACGCAAGCTAAAATTAGCTTCGGCCAGAAAGACGAGTCAAAGCCCGCGATCAGCGGACAGGAACCGGAAACTTCCAGGGTCTCTAACATGGAAGAGGTTGTCCCGAGTAGCAAACTTGCAAAATGGCTGCTGCCTGGCGGTTTTTTGCTGTTTATGACCGGCATGCTGGGTTACCATCAAGCGACCAGCAAAACCGCCGCAGAGGTCCCACCAGGATGCTTTAAAACAGCATTGTTACGAACCGTACCGCATGAAGGTGGTAATAATCAGGCTGAAAGCAATCACGGCAGTATCCCTCATACGCATGTATTGAACGAAGGATTAGAAGTAGACGCGAATAATCCCAATAATGCACCATTGAAAAACGCTCCCACATTTGCAGACACTTTAATCGCGACTTGTGGCGATCAACTGAGTCCGGAAACCAGAGCAAAAATAAAAGCAAATGTAATGGAGTAGTGCGCGCAAAGATTAAACAAACAGCCTGCCGACTAGCCATCAGCAGGCTGTTTTGTTTTTCTTCAAAGTCTTGCCGTGTGCTCCTTGGGTGTTTTCAATACGATGGGTACCAGTAAAGAACTCTGATTGGGCAGTTCTTCTTTTTTCACAACAGTGCTTCGCCATTCAAAAGGCGGAGATACTACGCCAATTACTGTGCAAGCAGGATGTAGAAACCCTACTGAAAAACCACCCGATTCGCTCAGCATAGCCATCCTTGTGTGATGCCGCCGGTTGAATCAGGTGGTTTTTTTGGAAGTTGTGAATCTGTTTTTGGTCCGGTGCTATTTTTCAGCATCCCGATTTTTGTTGGCCTGATCGGCCATCCAGCCAGCCCAAGCACCAATCGCGATCGCCATAATAGTAAACACGCCATGTGGGATGGTGGCTTGTCCGTGGGTCGCATGCTCTGCAAGCGCTTCACCGATTGCACCCGTAACGCCACCGACTGCGCCAAGCTGTACGGTAGACTTTGCTGATTCATAAGTGTCTTTTACGGTTTGGCGGAAATTACCCGCATTATTGTTCTTTTTCGCACCAAAGTGCATGGAGGCAGGACGGTTCATCACTGGATTTATGGGATTCATGGTTTTAATCTCCTTTTTCTGTTGAAAAATTTGCATGTAACGGGAGTTCAATCCAAGCAGTCTCGTGTGTTCCAGCATTGCGGCCTGGTAAAAGGACCTGCAATCTTCCCACTTGTCATTGCGCTTTAAGTCCGTATGATGCCAACCCACTTAATCAACCAAGTTGTTGGATTCCACACGATAACCCACTTCAGATTTTAATCCAGAAATTCTATGCCGATAGATGAGCATTGTCAAACACCAGCATGCATGATGTCTCCTTGGAATCATGCCGGCCGGGTTTAAAATCCCTGCTTGACGGTCTGCGGGCGGGAGAACGGTGCGCGTTGGTTTTTTGCCCGTGTTGTCGCTATAATGCGGGCACTAGAGTATCCCCGTTTAGCATGGAGCGCAGTGACTATGGTTTCCTTCATCGAACACATTCAAGCCCGCGAGATCCTGGATTCCCGAGGCAATCCCACCGTCGAAGCGGAAGTGGTGCTGTCCGGGGAAGCTACCGGGCGGGCCGCCGTCCCTTCCGGGGCCAGTACCGGTTCCCGCGAAGCCCTGGAACTGCGTGACGGGGACAAGGCCCGCTATGGCGGCAAAGGCGTACTGCAAGCCGTTGAAAACGTCAACGAAATCCTGAACCGCGAACTGGTGGACAAGAATGCCTTCAATCAGGCCGAACTGGATCAGTTGATGATCGATCTGGACGGCACCCCCAACAAGTCCAAGCTGGGCGCCAACGCCATCTTGGGTGTGAGCATGGCGGTTTCCCGCGCTGCCGCGGATACTCTGAAGCAACCGCTCTATCGTTATCTGGGCGGCGTGAATGCCACGGTGCTGCCGGTTCCGCTGATGAACATCGTCAACGGCGGGGCCCATGCCGACAACAACATCGATATCCAGGAATTCATGATCGTGCCGGTGGGCGCCTATTCCTTCTCAGAAGCCCTGCGCTGGGGCGCGGAAATCTTCCATATGCTGCGCAAGGTGCTGGCCAGCCGTGGCCTGTCCACCGGTGTGGGCGACGAGGGCGGTTTTGCGCCCAACCTGAAAAGCACCGGCGAGGCCATCGAGCTGATTCTGCATGCCATTCATGAAGCGGGATACAACACCACCGATCAGATCAAGCTGGCGCTGGATGTGGCCAGCTCGGAGTTTTATTCCGCCGGCAAGTACGAGATGACCGGGGAAGGCAAATCGCTCTCCCGCGAGCAAATGGTGGACTATCTCGCCGATCTGGTGAACCAATACCCCATTATCTCGGTTGAAGACGGCATGGCCGAAGGCGATTGGGACGGATGGAAGCTGCTGACCGAAAGACTGGGCGAACAAGTGCAGCTGGTGGGCGACGATCTGTTCGTCACCAACCCGCAAATCCTGCAAGAAGGGATTGAAAAAGGCATTGCCAACAGTATCCTGATCAAGCTGAATCAGATCGGCACGCTGAGCGAAACCCTGAACGCCATCAACATGGCGCATCAGGCAGGCTACACGACCGTGATTAGTCACCGTTCCGGTGAAACCGCGGATACCTTCATCGCCGATCTGGCCGTGGCGGTCAATGCGGGGCAGATCAAGACCGGTTCCCTGTGTCGCTCCGAGCGGATTGCCAAGTATAACCAGTTGCTGCGCATCGAGCAGGAACTGGGACCCGTGGCTCATTACGCCGGACCGGCCGCGTTCAAATCGCTGGCCCGTCAGGCTAATCGGCAACCCGCCAAGCTGTAATTGATATTGATTCTTGAACAACTTGACCATGCTGATCCCTGAACAGGGACCAGGCGGTCTTGTTGTTTGGAGGGAACCTGGTGTAGATAGTCATGGCGCTGTTTTTGCCCAAATGGCTAATGGGCTTTCGGCGGTCGTCCACATCCCCCATCCGGTTGCTGGCAAACCGAGCCGAATGAATTTATAATGAATCTACCCAATCGATAGAGGAGTGGTGACATATGAAATTGATCGTCAACGGTCGCAACATCGAGCTGACGGATGCGATTAAGGGGTACGTGGAAGAAAAGATTGGACGATTGGATCATCATTACGATTTCATCCAGGAAATCCATGTGTTTTTAGGCGTCGAGAAAAACCCGCGCATCACCAACAACCAGTTGGCCGAAGCCACCGTGGTGGTCAGTCGTGCCGTGCTGCGGGTGGAAGTCTCCTCCGATGACCTGTACGCCAGTATCGATAAGCTGGTGGACAAGATCGATCGCGTCCTGAACCGCCATAAAACCAAGCTGCTGGGCCGCGCGAAGTCCGCGAAAGGCGAGTCCATCCGCCGGGTAGGCTTTGCGGAGGAAGTCCCCGAGGCCGAGGAGACCGCCGAGGCCCTGGAAGGTTTCGAAGGCGTCTACGTGACCTACGAGGACACCGAGGAAATCGAGGAATCCGCCACCGGCAAGCCTGGCGTTTAGAGCCTTCCCATCAGGCAAGCATGCTTCCTCAAATCCGGGTTACCGGGTATGATGAAGGCATTCGTTTGAGCGTGGAGTGACAAACTGTGGCGAATCCCCTGATGAATGGCCCGACCAGCGACGATAAGCTGTGGGGTGGCTTGAGTTATGCAGGTCTTGTCTGCTGCATGATCCCAACCCTGGCGATTTTCTTCCTGAAAAAGGGCGAGTCCGACTATATCAAATTTAATAGCCTGCAAGCCATTTTCTTTTGGCTGGCCGCTTTTATCATCGGTGTCGTGCTCAGTTTGCTCAGCCAAATCCCCGGCATCGGCATGATCTTTGGCCTGGTGCAGTTCGTGGTTTCCCTCGGAATCCTCGGGTACTGGATTTACCTGATGATCATGGCCTTCACCGGTAAAGAAGTCACGGTACCCTACCTGAGCGACTTCGTCCGCCAAAACCTGATGGGTTAACGCCAGCAGCGTCAACCGATAGTGCCGCATGCTACCGGCTACAGTCGGCTGCGCTCCTTGGCGTGCAGGTATTGGCGGATCAGAGCTTCATCGAGGGTATCGGGAGGGGCATCTATTACCAGCACATTCCGGCTGCGGGCGAGCATGCCCAGCGCGCGCCGACGCTCCTCCACCAAATCCAACGCCACGCCTTTCCGGTAGGCGTCCATTGCTGTTTCCGGCAAGACCTCGGCCTGTGCCATCACCTCGCTGTCGGCAAAAGTGACAATCATCAGCAGATGGTTGCGGGAAAAAACCTCCAGGCTGCGGGCCAGCATCCGGGCGGACAGCGGGTCCGAGAGGTCCGTAAACAGTACCACCAGCGTACGCCGCTTCAAATTGCGGGCAAACTGGAACATAACCGAGGCATAATCCGGCTCGACCGGCTGCGGTTCGGTTTCTCCCAGGGTTTCCAGAAGCCGGTTCAGGTGGCTTTTGCCGCTCCCAACCGGGACGGATGCCAAAATTTTGTGGTGAAAGATTCCGGCCCCCACGCAGTCCCCCCGATCCAGCGCCACCGCCATGAAGGCCAGCGCTGCATTCAAGGCCCAGTCATATTTGCTGAGATTCCGGACCCGAGACTCCATCCGGCGTCCCGCATCCAGTAACACCAGGATGGGTTGCTCCACCTCCGGTTCGTAGGTGCGTACCACCGGTTGCTCCAGTTTCGCGGTGGCCTGCCAGGCCATCTTCTTGATATCGTCCCCGGCCAGATAATGCCGCAACCCGCTGAACTGGGTACCTTCCAGTCCCAGGGTGCGCTTGTGCATCTCGCCCCCGCTGAGCGCACGAGAAGCCTGGATACGCATCCGTCGGATCCTCCTTAAGTCCGGCGTAACCCGGACTTTATCGGGGCGGCCACCCCGAGTGGTGATCCAGAGCAGGCCCAGACGGCTCCGGTAGCGCAAATGGATCCGCTCGAAGCGATAGCCGCCGCGTTGCAAGGGGCGCACCTGATAAGACAGCATTTGATGACTGTAGGGGGGCAGGTTGGCCGAAAGCGTGAATTCCTCCGGCAGTTGGTGATTCATAAGCGCTGGGGGAACGCTGTCTCGAACCATGGCTTGCAGCGGAACGCCGCTGTTGTTGATGGCCGTCAGTTGCACGGTTCCTGCTTGCCCAATAGACAGCTTGCGGCTCACCGTCCGGCTGAGGCTGATGAACCGCGCCGGAGGCGTGAGCAGGAAGGCATCCACCAGCAGCACCAGCATGAGCAGGGGGGTGTAAAGCGCCAGCCAAAGCCCAACCCCAGGCCAGACAAATTCAAGCAGCAAGAGCGGTGCCGGTAAAAAAATCAGCAACAGACTGCGCCGGGTGGGCTGGGCCTTGGCTCGAACGCCCAGTAAAACCACTGCGCCCAGCACAAAAGCCAGCTGAACCATGCTGTCCTTCAGCTGATCGAGTAGTGCCGCATGTAGACCGTCCATCCGATCAGGAGTCCCTTAACGAGCTTTCAGCAGGCGGGGGCGCTTGAGCGGATCCAGGTACAAGCGTTGCTCATCGTCCCGGTACAGCTTGAAGTGTACGTTCTCTTGCCCGTGACAGAGCAGCCAGGACGAATAGGCGCCGATCATGGCATCTAACACGGAGCTGGGTGCCAGGTTCGAAGGGACGTCTTCAATCCTCAGCCGCTGCTTCAAGAGCGATTGCAACGCCCGGCAGCCCTGTGGGCTGCGGGTGCGGTACGGAATGTTCAACGAATAGCGCAAGCGGGCATGGGCGGCAAAGAATCCCATGATCAGAATCCCCCGGCTCCGCACCGCATCATAAAAATCCTTGGCCCGCTGGGCATAACGATCGGTAGGCACCGGTTCCGGGATATGCGGCCCTTCTTCCAGCAGGCAAAGTGGGTGCATCTTGACCTGTTGTTGGCGCCACTTGCTGGGGATGCTCAGGCTTTTTGGGATATCCAGTGCCACCACGATGTTCTCGGCAGGGGCCAGATTATCTAAAAAGAGCAGCAGTTGCTCGTCCTCGTTCAGCTTGTCCATGCGCATGACCCGCTTGTTGCGGTCCAAAGCGGCAATACCCGTTTCCAGGCTGTCGATGGGCGCCATGTCGATGCCCACGAAATACCACTTGTTGGTCAGGCTGGCCCGGGACGTCGAACCCAGTTCTCGCTCCAGATCCTTGATTGATATTTCGTTTTTCAGGTAGATTGATGAAGCTTCCATGGCATTATCATACCTTAATCGAGTGGAGAAACCGTATTTTGCAAAAGGCAGGCATCGTCGGACTTCCCAATGTGGGAAAGTCAACCCTCTTCAACGCACTCACCTCCTCTTACCAGGCGGAAAGCGCCAACTATCCCTTCTGCACCATCGAGCCCAACGTGGGTATCGTGAAGGTGCCGGATTCGCGCATGCTGGTTTTGCAAAAGCTGGCCGGGACCCACACGTTGATCCCCGCGGTATTCGAATTTGTGGACATTGCCGGCCTGGTGCGGGGCGCCAGCAAGGGCGAAGGGCTGGGTAACCAGTTCCTGGCCAATATTCGCGAAGTCGATGCTATTGTCCACGTGGTGCGCTGCTTTGAAGACCCGGATGTGGTGCACGTGGAAGGCAGCGTGGACCCGCTGCGGGATATCGAAACCATCCACATTGAACTCTGCATGGCGGATGCCGGTTCCCTCGACAAGCAGATGGATCGCCTTTCCAAGCTGGCCAAGCAGAAAGACAAGGATGCGCTGGCCAAATGCGCCCTGTTTGAAAAGATTCGGCCCATCATCGACAACGCGGGCGTCATTGACTGGAAGGGCCTGAACGAAGAGGAACAGCGGCTGCTGAAGCAGTCCCAGCTACTGTCGGCCAAGCCGGTCATCTATGCGGCCAATGTGACGGAGGCGGATCTCACCGACCCCACCAAAAACCCGCATTACCAAATCCTGGCCGCACGTGCCCAGGAAGAAGGACGGGATATTGTTCCGATTTCTGCCCAGATCGAAGCCGAGCTGACCCAGTTGGATGACGCTGAGCGGTCCGGTTACCTGGAAAGTCTGGGAGTTTCCTCTTCTGGGGTGGATCGCCTGATTCAGGCCGCTTTCCACACCTTGGCTCTGAAGACTTATTTTACCGCCGGAGAGAAGGAGGTCCACGCCTGGCCATTCGAGGTGGGTATGACCGCCCCGCAGTGCGCGGGTATCATCCACACGGATTTTGAAAAAGGCTTTATCCGGGCGGAAGTGATTGCCTACAAGGACTATGTGGAGGCCGGCGGCGAAAAAGGCGCCAAGGAAAAGGGCCAGATGCGCCTGGAAGGCAAGGAATACCTGATGCAGGACGGCGACGTGGTCCACTTCCGGTTCAACGTTTAAGGCGGTTCTTCCCGCCAATAGAACCGATGTGTTGGGGTTGTCGCCCACGCTTCTCTTCCAGGTGGAAATGGGGCTGACCTATATTTTCATTCTGAAACCCGATTTGAAGTGCTGATGACGGCGGCATCCGCCGTCTGCACCGTTTTGAACACAAAAGCAGGAAGCAGAAACAATTCTAGCGCAGCCTTGGGGCTATCCACGTGCTTCCAGTCAGGCAATTCTGACAGGTGAATTGTTTTTATTGGATCAGGTAGGAGTGGTACGTTTTGACGTAGGGAAGTTCAGGTTCTGATCATGGGAATTGGTGGAATTCTTGGTGGTGGTCTTGGCGGCCTCTTTGGTGGTGGCGGCGACAAAAAAGCTGGCGGAAACGGCCAGGACGACGGAGAGAAAAAAATCAGCTTTCGACAAGTTTATGCTGAGGCCATGCCGGGTTATCTCAAGGGTCGAGGACAGGAAGGCGTCTACACGGGTGACGAAACCACCCAGCGCTACTATAAGCAGTTAAAAGCTCTGAACCAATCGGAAGCCAATTCATGTACAGTGCTGAGCTACGACGCATAACCGTGAATCTGTTTGTGGCCTAACCAGAACCGGTGAGCATCTCTGGTCTTGGGACAACAATGCGCTTGATTCTCAATTCGGGGCTTTCGCTGTAAGCTAGAAGAAAAGTGTGCACAGGCCCCACAGCGAACACCGGAAGGAAGTCACATGTCGAGCACGGTCGAGAGCGCCACTAAAATTGCCGCCCACACCATGAAAGCCATTCGCAAGGCGAAGCCGGAAGCCGGTTTTGAGCTGGCGACGGTTGAAAAGCCGGTGCCCGGACCCGGCGAGGTGCTGATCAAGGTCCTGCTGGCGTCTATTTGCGGCACGGATTTTCATATCACCAACTGGGACGAATGGAGCGCCGGGCGCATCAAGCCGCCGCTGGTGTACGGGCACGAATTCTGCGGCGTGATTGAAAGTGTGGGCGAAGACGAAAAAGTCTTTCAGCCGGGCGATTATGTTTCCGCCGAGATGCATTTGCCCTGCGATCGCTGCCAGCAGTGTTTGAACGGCCGCAAACACACCTGCGAGCAAGTGAAGATTTTCGGCATTGATCTGGACGGCTGCTACGCCGAGTACATCAAGCTGCCTGCCAAGCAAGTGATTAAGCTGCCCGAGTCCATCAAGCCCGAGTACGGCGCGCTGCTGGATTCGCTGGGGAACTCCGTGCATGCGGTTTCCCGCGCTGATGTGGCAGGTAAGACTGTGCATGTGGCGGGTTGCGGCCCACTCGGACTTTTTGCCGTCCAGGTGGCCCACGCCATGGGTGCCCTGAAGGTTTTTGCCTCGGACATTGCCCCCTTCCGGTTGGATTTGGCCCGCAAGGCCGGGGCGGATTATGTGTTTTCTGCGGACCAGGGGGCTGTTTCGGAGGAAATCAAACGCCTGACCCAGGGGCATGGGGTGGACGTGGTGCTGGAGATGTCCGGCAGCCCGGCGGCCATCAACGATGCGTTCAAAAGCTTGAAGCTGGGCGGCACCGTGGTGATGATGGGTATTCCTAAAAATGATGTGGCGATGGATCTCAGCGAGGACATCATTTTCAAAGAGGCACAAATCATTGGGGTGAACGGTCGCCAGATTTTCGAAACCTGGTTCCTGATGCTGGACCTGATGGCCGCCGGCAAGCTGGATCTCGATTTCATCATCACCCACCGCCTGAAACTGGAAGACTTCGGCCAAGCCATGGACCTCATCGCCCAAGGCGTCAGCGGCAAAATTTTGTTAGAACCCTGATAGTATGACCTTTGGTTGAAGGGTGACATAAATAAAATGTTTAAGCTGTTTTCGGAGCGATTAGGGCTTACCCCTCCAAAAACAATGATACAAATAAACTCCATAGATGACGAATTGCGTCATTGTTTATGGAACCTTTTATGTGAATTTTATTGGGATCAGATAAGAGATATAGAGTTTGATCGCGAAGGGCAAACCCTCATAAAGCAGATATGGAATGATTATTACAAACTGCCTTATGACAGCATTCCATTTCCGTGGGAGCAAATATACAAGCACTTACGAAAAGACTTTTATGCTTCAGATTGGAAGAGGGTATACAATTTTATAGAGTTTGTAGCTATACGGTATCCAAAAGACTATAATAATGACTTTTTCCGAAAAGCTTGCAATGAGATACTAGAACGCGAATTATCGGCTTACCGGTTTGTGAATCAGCATTTGACACAAATAACAAGTGAGACTGAGATTCAAGCAATAGACAAGGCTCTCCTGTCACCTTTTAAAACTGCTAATATCCATCTAAAAAAAGCTCTAGAATTTTTATCAGATAGAAAACAGCCCGACTATCGAAATAGCATCAAGGAATCGATTAGTGCTGTTGAATCTATTTGTATAACGCTTTCTGGGATAAACGATTTTGAAAAAGCACTGATAAAATTGGCTAAAAAGATTCAAATCCATCCTCAAATGGAGCAGGGCTTTAAAAACTTATTCAGATATACCAGCGATGAAGATGGTGTTCGACATGCGGCAAAGGATGAGCCCACCGTCTCTTTTGACGAGGCCAAATTTATGCTCGTCACTTGCTCGGCCTTCGTGAACTATTTGACACCCAAAGCAGAAGCCATCAAGAATTAAAGCGGAGAATCTCCCCATGAAACAAGCCACTACGCAGCAAAGCCATCGCTTGGATTTTTTGAAAGAGGAAGTCCAGCGGTTGAAAGACGAGCATTTGTACCAGAGTCTGCATCCGTTTGAGGGGATGCAGGGGCCGGAGATTCGGATGGAGGGGCGGACGATTCTGAACTTCTCCTCCAACAACTACCTGGGGCTGGCCAGCCATCCCAAGCTGATGGCCGCCTCCAAGAAGGCTATTGATGACTACGGCGTGGGGGCGGGCGCGGTGCGCACCATCATCGGCACCATGAGTATCCATGAGGAGCTGGAGCAGAAACTGGCCTGCTTTAAGCACTGCGAAGCGACCCTGGTGCTACAAAGCGGCTTTACGGCCAACATGGCCGCCATCCCGCCGATTATGGGCGAAGGTGACGTGATTATCTCCGATGCGCTGAACCACGCCAGCATCATTGATGCCGTGCGGCTGAGCCGTGGCGCGGACAAGGATATTTATCCGCACAGCGATATGAACGCGCTGGAATCCGTGCTGAAAAAGCATAAAAATGCCCGCCGCAAACTGATTGTCACTGACGGCGTCTTTTCCATGGACGGCGACGTGGCCAAGCTGCCGGAGATTGTGCAACTGGCCGAAAAGCACAACGCCATCGTGATGGTGGATGACGCCCACGGCAGTGGCGTGATGGGCAGCCATGGCCGGGGCACGGTGGATCATTTCGGTCTGCACGGCCAGGTGGATATCGTGGTGGGCACTATGTCCAAGGCGTTCGGCGCCATGGGTGGCTACGTGGCCAGCACGGCCACCATGCGGGAAATCATGGTCAACAAGGCCCGCCCGCTGCTGTTCTCCACACCGCATCCCCCGTCGGTGGTGGCTAGTTGCATTGCGGCGGTGGCGTTGCTGGAAGCCGATGACACGCTGATTAAGCAGCTGTGGTACAACACCCGCTACTTCAAGGCGGGCATGAAATCCATCGGCCTGCCCATCGAAAGCGATACCCCGCTGTGCCCGGTGATTGTGGGTAGCAGCGAAAAAGCCCAGAAGCTCAGCCAGCGTCTGTTTGAAGAGGGCATCTATGGGCGGGCCATCGTGTTTCCCACGGTCGCCCAGGACAAGGCCCGCGTGCGCATCATCATCAACGCCAACCACACCCAGCCCCAACTGGACCGCTGCATCGAAGCCTTCGAAAAAATTGGTCGGGAGCTGGGCCTGCGCTGAGTCGCACCAAGTTCTTGACAAGAGCCACTTTTCGGTGAGCATATCATCGCCAGATGCCGTACTCTCATGGTTTTCCCAGCCATTGTTCATGGTATATTCTCCTTGATCTTGACAGAAGAAGTGGGGGGAACATAATTCCATGCAATCCATCACATCCCGGCCTGCCGTGCCCCATCGCCTGCCATTTGGGAAACTGCGCATTCATGAAGAGAGCTTCCAGAATGCGAAACATCAAAGGTCTGCAAAAGATCTGAGGCGGTGGCTGACTACTTTAAGCGCCAGTGTCCTAAAAGAAGAGGTTAATATTCTGGACCTGCGTGGGATTGATGTTTTGGCCAAAGTCCGTCGGGATCATGAGTGGGATGTGCTGGATCTCAAACTGGTCAGGCCGGAAGCCCAAGATTTTGCCCAGCAGGATTGCAGCATTACTTTCAAGGATGGGAAACAGTCCGAACAGGTCACCATGGTGGATTCTTTCTCACCGGATCTGAAAAAAACAGTTCATCCTGCCCACGCGGCCCAGGAAGTATTGGTTCGGACATTAGCCCACAGTATTCCTTACCTGTTCGGCGACTGAGTTTCCTCGTCAGTTTGCATCTCATTCAAAACCGGATCGTCGCATCGAAGTCATCGAGAAAATCGGCCGGAAACTGGGCTTAAGCAGAAGTGTTCGGGAAGCCTCGTTTTACTTTTTGAAGAGGCTTTCTGAATCCTGGAAACTTAACAATATGCTAAAATAGTTTTCAACGGGTGTGGATGCCCCTGAATCAGCCTCAAATCATCACGAGTGAGAAGCCGGGGAGCTTGGCGTGGATAAATCCGGTGGCAGTTTGAATGCAAAAAGCATGAATTCCAAAGGCTTGGCCAGGACTTGGTCGCGGTTCTGCCTGCAACTGTCCAATCGCGTGGACCAGTGCGCGAATGCCCTGTTGCATTCCGAAAAAATCCGTATGGGGCAAGAATCCCATCAAGGGAGCCTGTCTAAGCTCAAGCTGTCCACGCCGGAAGACGAGATTAAAAAACTCATCACCACGGCCTCCGGCCTGGAGGATGTCTGGCATTTCTTTTTAAAGCGCCTCAATAACGGCAGCTCGCTGGATTTTATCTGCTTCTCCGTCCTGGATGAGCGGGGGGACTTCATCCGGGTGAGATTCCTGGATGCTGGTCCCGGCGAGGAAGCGGTGAAAGCCTCGGATCCGGTTATCAGCATGAATGATGTCGAGAACCACCTGGTCCAGGCCTACCACCGCAAGGACACCACCTTTTCTCCCAACCTGCGGGCTTTGGGCGCGGACATCCTGGCCTGCATGCCCTGGGCGGAATCCCAGCTGGCCGAAGGGCAAAACAGTTTCAACCTGTTCAGCGTCCCGCTGATTGCGGGAGATCATGTCATTGCCATGCTGACCCTGGGCTTCCAGGAGATGGATGCCTTCTCGCAGGCCAAGCTGTCCTATGTCTACACGTTGCGGGACCAGCTGGCCCAGCTGATCTGGAACCTGCTGTTGCAGGACCGCATGAAATCCCAGGCGCAAATTGATAATCTCACCGGCCTGCTCAGCCACACCTGCTTCCAGGGCTTGCTGGACAAGGAATTGTCCAAGTCCGATCAACAGAACAACTCGCTCACCGTCATGATCCTGGATATCAACAACATTCAGGAAATCAACCAGAGCCAAGGGCATACCGCCGGAGACGAGGCCATCTGCCATATCGCCTCGACCGTCAAGCGGTTGATTCGGGGCTTGGACACTGCGGCGCGCTACGGCGGGGACGAAGTGGTGGTTATTCTGCCGGAAACCGAGCCCAAGGCCGCCAATGAAATCGCCCAACGCTTTCTGGAAGGCATGCAGCTCCGCATTCCGGAGCATCTGCGGCATCTTTCAGTCAGTATTGGTCATGCCACCTACCCGGATGATGCCAAAAACCGGGAAAAACTGCTGAAGCTGGCCGAACAGGCGCTGCATTTGGCCAAGTTCAAGGGCTCCAAAACCGGAGAGTCCACTTGCATTGCCACCTGCGAGATTCACCAGCTGAACGACAAGACCGTGATTGAGGTCTTCGCCTCACAGGTTGCCAAAAAGTACAACAATATTCATGTGCCCAGTGTGTACCAGGAACTGCTGAATCATATCGAGAAAAAGGCGCCCGGCACCCCCCGCACCGAAGACATGATGCTGGAAACCATCACCTCGCTGTCCGGCGCGCTGGAAGCCAAGGACCGCTACACCCGCGGTCACTCGCAGGCGGTCTCGAACTACGCCGTGGCGCTGGCTCACGCCCTGAAAATGAACGCCACCGAGGTGGAAGAAATCCGGGCGGCGGCCTTCCTGCACGATATCGGTAAGATTGGCATTCCGGAGAGCATTCTGTGCAAGGCAGGCCCGTTGAATGAGAAAGAATGGGAAATCATGAAGCAGCACCCGGTCATCGGGGCGCAACAGATTCTCTATCCGGTGCAATCGCTCCGGCCAATCATTCCGGCGGTAGAGTGCCACCACGAGTGCTGGGACGGCAGCGGCCACCCGCACGGCTACCGGGGCGAAAAAATCCCGCTGGCAGCCCGTGTGATCTCGATCGTGGATGCCTTCCACGCATTGACCTCCGATCGCTCCTACCGAAAGGCCCTGAGCGTTTTCGAGGCCAAGAAAATCCTGGAAGCCGGGGCGGGAACCAAGTGGGATCCGCAACTGACGGAGATTTTCTTCGGGATTCTGACGATTGCACAACCCAAAACGTCCGAAGTCCAGGCCGGAGAGCCTCAACCGGAAAGCCCCGTTCAGCTCAAGCTGGAACCCGCCTCCTGAGCCTGGGTTTCGAACGCTGGATGTCAGGCGGGAAGCGGTTAAAAGACGTCACCTGAAGAATCATACGGTCCCGGCTACAAATTGACTCTCAATACCTCTTTCTTTAAAATAAGAAACCTGCCACATCTCTGTGGCGTTCAATACAAGGAGTGCTGCAACGCATGACCACCATCACCCAGATTGCCTGCGACCTGAACGAGCAAGTGGAAAATCGCTACGCGCTGGTGCTTGAGATTGCCGAGCTGGGCAAACGCCTGCTGGAAGACAATCGCGAGAAGGCCAACCACGATCCTTTTTCCAAGGTGTCCACCACTGCCGAGAAGGTGATCTACCAGGCCCTGTTCATGAAATCCAGTGAGATTGATATCGGCGACGGCCTGATCGGTTAAAATCCCCCGTCCATCGACTTCAACCAAGCCCCCTGGATAACCATTCCGGGGGGCTTGGTGTTTAAAGCGTTGCGGCAGCCCTGAAAGCGCTTATTCCGCTTAAGAGATCTTGCCAAACTCTGTCGAGGCAGTTAGGCCCACATGTATTTTTCAGCGGGCTCAATAATATGTTTCTTATTGTATGGCCCGCCAAAGCTCCGATGGACGCGTGCTATATAGTCCCGTCCAACCTCTTGAACCACACCTGTAAACGCTTTCAGCAGCAACTGGTTCACATTCTCCGACAATTCCGGACAACCATCCTGGCCTGAATACGAATGAACCACGGCCAGCGCATGACTGAGCCGTTGCAGGATTGCAAAGTTGTAATCATACAAAAAACCACCCCCAAAATAGCCCTTCTTGGCTGCCTCGGTCGTGGGGGATCTATTGATATACTCCTGGTGTGCAATCAGAACCTTGCGGGCATCCTGCGGGGTTTTGACCCACTGGTTGAGTCCCTGGATTAAGGTTCGAACAGAAAACGAAGTGCTTTTCCTTAATGCCTGGGCCAGGTCGTCTGCATTCTCAATTCGGGGCGTACTGGGCCTTTGAGGCTGTTGTACCCCGAAACGGATAGGGTGCGATTTAATCAACATGCCAGAGAGGATCGCCATAGGATATCTCCTGTGTTCCCAACTCTGTCCTATCTTCCCATCAATAAACAAAAAACCAACCCCTCCCGGACTCTAACCCCGCTCAAAATCGGCTCGTTTTGAATCTGCTTGGATTCATCGGCGACCTCATACCGAAAGTGGGTAATGTTATGATCCCGGTTTCGCCTCAAACTCGGCGTGTGATTGCCAATCTGCCACTAAACGGTAGGTTTAATGGGCATTTCAGCCTGAAACAAGATGGATATACAATGTGTAAAGGGATTTTTAGCCCTTACATTCCTCAATAAAAGGATGAATATTGCTCAGTAAATTGTTATAATAGTTCTTGAAAGTGAAAATCAAAAATCAATCTTGTGGGTTTTACGGAAGCAAAAGTCGGAAGCGAGAAAGTCGGAAGAAAGAAGAGGGAATTCGATGCCCGAAGTCGGCATCTCGACCGCTGTTAGTCACAAAAGCCGTTAGCCCATGGTGATGACATCCCATTGATAACGCCGTCCGCATTCGGATGACCTTTCGAGTGCGTTCCAGAACCGAAGAAGGAGAAGATGCTGCATGAATCGGCCTGTCAGGAAGTACGTAGAGAAACTCGAATCAGTCGATTTCTCGGCCGGAACCTATCATGCGCGGAAGCTGCCACCGAGGGCTCGCTATAATCGCATGGATTTCTACGAATACCTTTTGTTGATGGAGGCCATGCAAATGGAAGAGCTTTTTGAAAGCCCTCCATACGAGGAAGACGTCGGATAAGCCAGCGCCATTGAGGAAAATTCTTCCAGGGAGAGCGTTTTGCCCTCCCTGGTTTTTTGGCGCATTTTTCCATATCCGACAACGCCTGCGCGATTTACAATAAGGGGCAAGACCTCCCTCGCCATGAACGGTCAATAATGATCGGAACCCATGAATAAAAATATCCGAAACTTCCTGGACAAGATTGGACAGTATAACCGCCTGGTGGAAGATTACCGGCGGGCGGTCGAGGTGTCGCCGGACCACGCCATGGCCTACGTGAACTGGGGCATCGATCTGGCCCATGCGGGCAAAATGGAGGAGGCGCTGGAGAAATTCGCCAAGGCTTCCGAGATTGCCCCCACCCGCTATGAGCCCTTTCTGAACTGGGGCGTGGCTCTGGCCAAGATGAACCGGCTGGATGAAGCCATCGAAAAGTTTCAGGCCGCTATCGAGCGGGAACCCAAAGCCTCCGGTCCCTATGTCCTGTGGGGCGCCGTCATGGTGCAACAGGGGCAATACGATGCGGCCAAAGAAAAGTACGAGCGGGCCATCGAATTGAATCCCGAAAACCCCGAGCCTTACATCAACTGGGGTATTGCCTTGGCCCGTACCGGTTTTTACCGGGAGGCCATCACGAACTTCAAGCAGGCGCTGGCCATTTATGGTTATCAGCCACAGATTTATTTCCTGTGGGGCGCGGTTCTGGCCGAACTTCAGGATTATGAAAGCGCCATCGAGAAATTCCGGCTGACCCTGCGCTTTGTTCCCAAGCATGCCGAGGCCCACTACTTCTGGAGCGTGGCCCTCAACCGGCTGGGACGCTATGAGGAGGCGCTGCAGCAGTCCAAGAAAGCCATCAACCTGAACCTGGAGAAACCCGAGGTCTATTTAAACCAGGGCGACATCCTGGCCAATTTGGGACGGCTGGATGTGGCAATCTCCAACTACCGGCATGCGGTCACTCTGGATCCCGAGATGGCGGAAGCTCATTTCAGCTGGGGCATCGTGCTCTGTCGGCAAGGGCACTTTGAGGAGGGGATGGCCAAATTTGACAGAGCATACTCGTTGCAGCCTGAACTCCCCAGCCTGCATTCGCAATGGGGTCGCTTCCTGCTGGAGCAAAAACGTCATGACGAGGCGCTGGCCCATCTGCGCCAAGCGGTTGTGCAGGATCCGGAGTCGCTGGAGACCCTCCTGAACCTGTCCATGGCATTGATCAAAATTGGACAGAATGACGAGGCGATTCAACTGCTGTTTGAAATCGAGCGGAAGGACCGCTGGAATCCGCAAGTGCATTACCTGCTGGGGACACACTACATGGGGGTGGGCGAGTTCCGCAAGGCCATGGGGCACCTGGAGAAAGCCCTGGAAGAACGCCCTGATTTCGAGGATGCGGCCATCAGCCTGGCCCTGGTGCTTTGTGAAATGGAGGAGACGGTGGAAGCCGTCCGCCGCATGAGGCCCATTATTCGGCGTTCCCCGGACTCTCCGCGCGCCAATTTTTTCTATGGCACCATTTTGTTTCGGCATGGCGACACCAAGGACGCCATGGCCAAGTACGAAAAGGCCATCTCCTTGGCCCCGGACTACCTGGAGCCCCGGATCGGCCTGGGAGAGGTTTATCTCCAACTGGGGCGTCTGGCTGAAGCGGAGGAGGCATTCCGGGCCATCCTGGGGCGCCAGCCCGATTCCATCCCCACCCGCTACCTGTTGGGTGTCTGTCTGATGCGAAAGGCCGAACCCCTGCCGGATGTGGAACAGGCAATTCTCCATCGGGAAGCCTTGCAGGACTTTGAACGGGTGCTGGCCCAAGCGCCCGAGCATCTGGAGGCGGCCACCCATCGGGCGGCCCTGCTGGGACAACTGGGCTCTGACGGCGCCATGAACCAGGCCTTTGAGGCGATCCTGGAGCAGGTGGGCCAGGGAGAGCGGGCCCACGTGCTGGCAGGCTGGTCCAAAGCCTTGGCGGCTCTCGGGCAGAACAAACTGGCTGAGCAGAAAATGGCCGCCGCCCGGAATGAAGATCCGGAAGTTGACTCCCGGCTTCCATAGAGGATGTCACTGGGTTCCTGCTGCTGGGATAGGGCTTGAAGTCCTTAGTATCAAGAGAAAAAATCCTGAAAAGTGTGGAAAGCGGTGTGTGGTTTTAGTTGGAAGAAACCCTGTCGCCAAGGGGATGGATTTGGTTATAATGGCGCCATATTGTTGAATTTAAAGGGAGAGTGTAAACATGACCAACAGGATCGAAATTCTGCGGAAAGCGCTACAGGCGCATAATGCCGTGAAAGTGATTGCCGGTATCGCCAATCTGGACATGGAGAACGTGCTGCAAGTGCTTCGTGCCGCTGAAGCCGCCGGCGCTCAGGCTGTGGATGTCGCGGCCCTGCCGGAAATCGTGAAAGCAGCCAAGGCCGCCACGCAAGCTGCCGTTTTCGCTTCCAGTGTGGAGCCGAAAGCATTGGCCGAAGCCGTTGCCGCTGGTGCGGATGTTGCTGAACTGGGCAACTTCGATGCCCTCTACGATCAAGGGTTGTTCCTGAATGCTGATGACGTGCTGAAGCTGGCCCAGGAAACCGTGGCGCTGGTGCAAGGCAAAGCCTTGATCTCCATCACCGTTCCGGGACACCTGGCCTTGGAAAGCCAAGTCCAACTGGCCCAAGCCCTGGAAGCCATTGGCGTCGATCTGATCCAGACTGAAGGCGCTGCCCGCGTACTGGCCGCAGAACCGACCGTGAAATCGCTCAGCCAGTCTGAAAAAGAGGAACTCACCTTGCGCAATACCCGCGCGTTGGTGAAAGCCACTCGTCTCCCGGTGATGACCGCCAGCGGCATCACGGCTGAAAATGTTGCTCTCGCTTTTGAAGCGGGCGCCGCCGCGGTGGGTGTGGGCTCTTATATTAACAAAGCGGCGGATGAAACCGAAATGACCGCCCGCGCCGTATCTGTCATGGCCAATTGCGTTGTCGCAATCAGCCAGGCGTCCTAACTTAATTTATTAATTGCTAAAAACAAAAGAGCTGCCCTTTCAGGGTGGCTCTTTTTCATTCATTTTGGGAAATTTGAAATTAAATTTAAAAACGGGTTTCCCGGTTAAAAGCCTACCCACCTGGAGGATTGTAATCTTTATACGGTTTGTGCACGCACAATGCATGGGTTTTGATATAATAATTGACGCGAAAGTTAAACAAAAACGAACTACTCAATTCTCCAGCTTTACCAACGAACACACCTACTACTACACTATGTCATCTCCTCTAATCAGGTAAAGCTGTTTTTCTTTAGCAGCCGCTCTCCATCCACAAAATGACCGGGCCATGGCTTTTAAAGAAAAACATGAGGAAATCCGGTTTTTTTGGGGGGGCTGGATTTGGTTTGAATTGTTCTGGCTGCTTTGACTCGGGCGTGGATTTGTCATACAACCATGAGCATCCGGGAACATACAAGTATAAGGGGTTAATCATCATGCACAGCACATCTGGGATTCGTTCCCCCTGGGCGCCACAGCAACCAAGAACCACCCAACCTCTCACCTTTGGTAAAACCTGGCGACCGGGGCAATGGAAAGAAGAGAGGGAACTCCGCCAGAGGCTCAGCCAAGAGGAAAAAGCACGGGTCCTAAACGCTGAAAGAGCACGTGTCCAGACAACGCTGGATGACTTCAAAACAAAATATGAGCCCAATGAGATAAGTGGCTATCACTTGGCCGATTTATATAGCGATAATCCCGCTGTCAGAAAACATTCCGACCTGCTGAAGCCGCTCATCCAGGAATGGGTTAAGACACTAAATTCACCCATTGAAGTGGCGGAAGCTCTTGATGAAGTCCACCAACGCCTGAAGGTTCCCTCAATGTGGAACATCAGCTTGTTTGCACCTCTTGGTGGTGGACCATCGTGGAGCGAGATGTTTACCCCAATAAATTCCCTCAAATCCCTCTTCCGTAAGGAAAACCGCTGTTTTCTCTTCATCCCCCAGGTGTTTATGCAGCCCTTGTTGGCCCGCAAGCGGGAATTGGAAAAACAGGAGATTTGATCCTCCAACAGCGGAACTTGAAGATGGCGGGAAGTCCGACAAACCTTGGCCTCGTGAGTAAATTTTGACTGGCGCAGGCCTCGAGGTGGGTAATGGGTGAATCATCACTTGGCTGGGTGACGGTTTCGCGTACAATAGGCTCATGGCCATCACTTCGATTGAAACCACGCCTATTGCGGATCTGATTCGTCAGAGCCGGCTGCGGCATGTGGCGGCCATTATGGATGGCAACCGGCGCTGGGCCAAGCAGAAGCATCTGCCCACCCTGATGGGGCACAAGCAGGGCGTGGACGCCTTGAAAAACCTGGTGCGTTATGGCGGCGAAGTGGGCCTGGAGGCGCTGACCGTGTATGCCTTTTCTACCGAGAACTGGCAGCGCAGCAGCGAAGAAGTAGGCTACCTGATGCGCCTGTTCCTGGAAGCCCTGGCCGCTGAACTGGAAGCGTTGCATGCCAATAACGTGCGCATTCGTTTTATCGGAGATTTGTCGGCGTTTCCTGCGGCACTGCTGGATCTCATTCACACGGCCCATGCCAAAACCGAACATAATACCGGGTTAAAATTCCAGATTGCCGCCAATTACGGCGGACGGCAGGAAATCGTCCATGCGGTGCGGGAACTGGGCCTCGAAATCCAGGCGGGCTGCTTGCAGCCGGAGGCCATTACCCCAGAGATGATTCAAGAGCGGTTGTATACCCGCGATTTACCGGAGCTGGACTTGCTCATCCGCACCGGTGGGGAGCATCGCATCAGCAACTACCTGCTGTGGCAATGTGCCTATGCCGAACTCTACGTGACCGAAACCCTCTGGCCGGACTTCAGCCCCGCCGCCTTCGATACTGCCGTCCGCGAATTCGCCCGCCGCGAACGCCGCTACGGACAGTAGCTGTCCGCTCAGGCTTGAATTTCCACCACCAACTCCACCTCCACCGAGGCGTCGCGGGGGAGGCCGATAACACCCACGGCGGAGCGGGCGTGCTTGCCTGCCTCTCCGAAGACTTCCACCAGCAAATCAGAAGCCCCGTTCATCACTGCGGGTTGCTCAAAGAAGCCCGGCGCGCTGCTGACAAAGCCCGTGACCTTCACCACGCGCTTCACTCGGCTCAATCCGCCCAGGGTGTGATTCACCACGCTGAGCGCGTTCAGCATGGCCAGGCGCGCTGCCTCCCGGCCCCTTTCCATGGAGACGCCCCATCCGCCGACCGCACCGGTATAGGCGACTTGTCCATCTTGCATAGGCAGTATCCCGGATGTATAAAGCAGATTCCCCACTTGCACGGCGGCGACATAGCTGCCGATGGGCAGCGGGGGTGGCGGCAGGACTTCCTGGAAAGAGGACAGGTTGCGGGTGGACTCGCCGGTTGCGGAAGGGGTGGCTGACATGATGTTTCTCCATAAGGACTGCTGTTCATCTTAGTACAATTTAGTACAATCGGCCTTCAAAGCCCACCGGACGTATTGCTTTTGAAGAGGTCTCACTCCTAAATTGCTCCGGTTTCCCCGAGCAGATCTTCCAACGTGCATTCCAGCAAGCGGCAGAGTTTAATGAGTGTGGGCAAGCGGGGATAGGTACGACCCTGATTCCAGTACAAAACCGTCTGATGGTCCAGATCCAGGCGATCCGCAAGCTTGCGCATATTCCAGCCCTTGTTTCGCCGGGCGATTTCAGCGATATAAAGACGCATGATGCCCCCCTTGCCAGTAAAATTGAACATAGATCCACTTAGAAGTATTTATTTTGGTTTAAAATATAGAAATTAAATACAAGCAATCGAAGGGTTCTAAATTGGGTATTTGAGCGGCTAGCTCGAATTAATACTGTTTAATTAATTGAATATAGTATACCATTTATGAAAGGTTTACGATCAATTTTGAAATAAGGATGTTTTCGGAGTTGAAGCATGAAACCGTCAGAGAAAAAGCTGGGGCTTGAGATTCAGATGTTCCTGATGCGTCATGGAATGCAAATCGAGGACTTGGCCCGTCAGATGGGCATTACGGCCGATGCCTTGTCGAATCTGATTCACGGCCGTCGGGGTTTCAAGAATGAAACCCTGGTGAAGCTGGCCAACACACCGGCATTCAAGGACGGCGGCGTCACGCTGAGCCAGCTTCGGGCCTACCGCGCGATGGATGAATACGGTTTTGAGGAATTGATCCTCGCCATGGTCGAATATGTAAAGAAAGGGGCGGTTGAACATCTGTCAAAAGACTTTTTTGCACGCTTTCGTTCCACCATGGAGCAAAACGGTTTCCCCCCCGCCCTTGCAGATAGGAAGCATGCGCTCCTTGCCTTAATTCAAGAAGACCCTTCGTAAATTCCTCGCAATCCATTTGAGACAGAACCTCCTCGGGACGTTGGTTTGATGAGCGTGGAAGGGGTTGAGCATACTGAACATCAAGTCGCTATAGCGGGCGTTGGTAATAGCCTCTATAGATCTTCAACGTTATATTTTTGCAGGCTGTGATGTGAAAAACCGTCTACGCTCTTGGTTGTAACCTCACCTGATTCAGTTATACCGAAGAATTCCGAATCTTCAGTGTGTAAAATCTTCGGTTTTGCTATAAAACCGATTTTTTACCGAAATTCTTGTTTGCAGATCAGCGCCCGGTAGACAGCCAAAATGCACCTGCTCGGGCATGAGCCTTGGCGTGAACCACTCGGTACCGCTGTAAGTCGAGTGGTAAACCCGATTGGATCCGTGTTAGACGCCGAAACGGAAAACCACCCAGAATACCAAAACGGAATAAACGGTCATGGCTAAGCCACGGGCGGGATGTTCCTCGGGGAAAAGCACCAGCATGACAATCCCGACGACAAAGATAATCGTAAACAGAACCATGACCCGTTCCATGGAGATTTTTGGGCGGGTGCGAGGGTTTGTTTGTGGAGCGGGCAGGTTTTCAGCTTCGGCGTTCATCGGGGCTTCCCTTGTCTTTGGCTGGCAACAGTCTATCACGGATTAGTGGCTGCCCACACCGACGCCATTGCCCAGAATCTTGCGCCGCAGCTTCATCAAGCCCTTCCCATAGACCCGCTCAATCTCCGTTTGCAGGTTCAGTTCCAGATCCAGCAGGAAGATATCGTGAACAATCAGTTCCTTGATGATCAGCACGATGCCGGGGTTGCGGGTGACGACCGCCTGGGGCGAACGATCGCCCATGGAAACGGTCCCGACCATGCCTTCTTTCTCATCAACGGCCAGGATCAGCCAGCGTCCGCCCAAGGAGGTTTCAATGGTGCGGGCCATGCCGTGCTGGAAAACCTCAATGCCATCCAAGGTGCAGTGGTTATAGCCGACCACCTTGATATCGACCCCTCGGGCCTTGGCCGCCTGCAACTTGGGTTGAAGGCGATTGGCATCCTCCTGCCAGAGTTCCAGGAAAATAGAAGTCTCGGCATGATCGATCAGATCGCAGGCATGCCGGAGGAGGGATTCCTCACCCCGCAGGTTGATGACCGGCTCCAACGTCTCGTTGGAAAGCGTGGGCAATGTCTCCCGCAGGTATCCGATATTGCTTTTATAGGTCCGCTCCCAGCGGTCCAGCAATTCTTCGGGATTGACCGGCGTATATTGCAGCGGTTTACCCCCCAGGGAAACCACCACATGGTTTGCCTCAAGCGCTTTCAGGGTGTCATACGCCCGAGCCTGCGGTACACCGGAGTCCTTGCTGATTTCGTATCCCGTGGCCGGGTGGTGCTTCAGCAGGGCCAGGTAAACTTTGGCCTCGTACGAGTTGAACCCCATTTCCTTGAGTTTGTCGATAAGGTTTTCCGTCAACACTGGAGCCCTTAACGTCTATACTACTTACTACAGTCAGTAGTATAGTGTTTTTTAAACAAAGTCAACAAAAATGATACAAGGAAGAAACATAAGGAAATAAACCGATCGGGCATAATTGTGGCGACACCCGGACATGGGGTGGCGGGACATGCAGCCCCCCTTGCGTCTGCTACTTTTATGATATAGTTTTTGACCATACCCCGCTGGAAAGGAATTGGAGACAAACCAAATGCAGGTCATTCTAACCAAAGATGTGGATACTTTAGGTACAAATGGTGACGTCGTCGTGGTCTCCGACGGTTTCGCCCGGAACTTCCTATTTCCCAAAAAGATGGCCATTCAGGCCACGACAGGCTCCATGGCGGATTTGCAGCGTCGCATCGATCGTCTGCGCGCCAAGCAGGAGAAAAAACACCAGGAAGACTTGGCCAAGGCCCAAAAAGTGACCGCTCTGGCCCTGATTACCCTGGAAGCCAACGCTGGTGAAGGTGGCAAGCTGTACGGCACCATTACCACCAAGCAATTGGCTGAAGTGTTGCACGAAAAAACCGGCATTGCCGAAATCGAGCGCCGCAACGTCAACGTGGACCGTCCGATCAACAGGGTGGGCGATTACACGGTGTTCGTGAAGTTCTCCCCGAAAGTCTCCGCCCAGGTCGGCCTGGAAGTGAGACCCATTCAGGTGCAGCGCGAAGAGTTCATCCTGGAAGAAGCGTTCGGAGACGAAGGTTTCGACGAGGAATAGAAACACTGCTTTCAAAGACATTCAAAAGACGGTCCCTGGGCCGTCTTTTGTTGTTCCCAGGAGCAGCTTCCACGGTATTACTGCACGGAGACCCAGCGGTTGTCACGGATATAAAAGCGCCAGGGATAGTCAACTGCTTTGCTGATACCAATCCGGGTGGTTTGTACCACTTGCTGGTCCGGCACTGGTGCTCCAACCGCCAGGTATAAGCCGGATGCTACATCGGTCAGCGGCAAGCCATTGAACTGTTGCCGGGTGATTCCTAATGCACGGGTCAAACGGCCAGGGCCATGGGTCTTCAGCTCCATGCCTTCCGGAGGTTCCAAGGCCCGAAATAACACTGCTCCTGCTGTGCCATGGGGTTCGGTCACCACGTTCAGGCAATCGTACATGCCGTATATCAGATAGACATAGGCTGTGCCGGGATGATGATAGAGCATTTGCGCCCGGCCGGTCTTTCGGTTATAAGCATGGCATGCAGGGTCGTCGGCGGTATAGGCTTCCGTTTCCACAACGCGGCAGCGCAGCCACTCCCCCGACTCCGGCTGGAACTTCATCAGATAGGCTCCCAGAAGGTCCCGGGCCACCGCCAATGTCTCCCGCTCGAAAAAAGCCGGATCCAACGGCGGAACCACGACGTCCATCGTAGGCTTGAAATCCTCCAAACAGGGCTTCCTCATCTTTTTGAGTTCATATATGTTATATTAACGAATATAAACACAGCCTCAACAGTTTGGAGAATTGGGTTGACAGAGAAATTGATCATTCACGGCGGGAAGGCACTACGCGGTGAAGTCGAGATTTCGGGTGCCAAAAATTCGGTACTCAAACTGATGGCAGCGACCCTCCTGACTGGAGACAGCATCGAGCTGCGAAATGTTCCTCACCTGAGCGATGTGGACGTCATGACGCAGGTTTTGCGCCACTTGGGCTGTGAAGTCGACCAACAGCAAGACGATGGTCTGTTTATCCAGGCCAAGAATATTACCAGTGTTGAGGCGCCTTACGACTTGGTGCGCAAAATGCGGGCCAGTTTCGATGTACTCGGTTCCCTGCTGGGCCGCTTCGGTGAAGCCCGTGTCGCCCTGCCCGGCGGCTGCTCCATCGGCAAGCGTGGCGTGGATTTACATGTCAAAGGCCTGATTGCCCTCGGGGCCGAGGTCGAAATCAACCATGGCTACGTAGAGGCCAAGGCTTCCAAGCTGGTGGGCGCTGAAATCCTGCTGGATACCCCCAGTGTGGGCGCCACTGAAAACATCATGCTGGCTGCTACTATGGCGGAAGGCTCCACTATTCTCTCCAATGCGGCCCAGGAGCCGGAGATTGTGGATCTGGCCAACTTCCTGAACGCTTTGGGCGCGGATATTCAGAATGCCGGGACCAACGAAATCATCATCAACGGTGTCAAGCCGGGCTCCCTGCGCGGCACCACCTTCAGCGTCATGCCGGACCGTATCGAAGCGGCCACCTACCTGATGGCTGGCGCGGGCACTTGTGGAGATATCACCGTGCACAACGTGCTGCCGGTGCATCTGACCTCTCTCACCCACAAACTGATTGAAATGGGCGCGGACGTCGATACCCCGACTCCCAACAGTCTGCGGGTAAAAGTGGACCAGCGCTTGCAGGCTCAAAATATCGTGACCCAGCCTTTCCCCGGCTTCCCCACCGATTTGCAGGCCCCTTTCATGACCCTGCTGTGTATTGCGGATGGCGTCAGCATCGTGAAAGAGACCATCTACGAAAACCGCTTCAAGCAGGTTGGCGAGCTGAAACGGATGGGCGCCGATATCTCTGTGGAGCGGGATGTGGCGGTCGTCACCGGTGTTGAAAAGCTGAGCGGCGCGGAAGTGAATGCCCCAGATCTGCGGGCTGGTGCCGCCATGGTGATTGCCGGTGTTCAGGCTGAAGGTTGCACGGAAGTCTTCAATCTCCAGCACTTGGATCGTGGCTATGAGCACCTGGTGGAGAAAATGCAGGGCATTGGCGCGGATATCACCCGTGCGCCGTCTAACCGGGAACTGGTCGAAGAGACCCCCGCCTGAGTTTCAAACGGATAGGATAGAAATCAAAAAAGCGGAAGTTTGTGTATGAGCGAAACATCGCGTCGTTGGTACGACCAGGATCCCTTGCTGATGGAAGTGCTGGAGCTGTTGCGTGCGTATCCGACTGATGTGCGCGCCCAGGCCGAGGTTTTCCTGCAAAAAATCGAGGAACAAATCGGCGCGGAAACGCTGGAGAAGTTCTATGAGCTTTCTCGCCCGCAGAAAACCGGCAACCGCTGGTATGATGCGGATCCTGTTGTCTCCCGAGCCGTGGAACTGCTGCGGGTAGTCCCTCCGGCCATCCAGCGCCAGGCCGCCAATCGCTTCCTGGAGTCCATGAAAAAGCAGGGCATCTCCCCGGAACTGATTAAAACCGATCCGGCGGCAGGCTAGAAATTCAATTTTTTGCTCAATTCGTAGACATCAACTTGTGGGCCACCGAGCAGATTGCTCGCATTGAGCGTTGTCAGGTTTGCGTGTGCCAAGGCCTTTGATAAAGCCTTAACAGCGTCCTTAGCAGCAAGGTCGTCGATGTTTGCTGCCGTCTTATAGGCATACTCCGCATTTCGTGTGGATAGCTTGAGGCTGTCTTGGAAATTTTTAATGTCCAAAGGGGATGGAGAAAAAGTAGACATGGCTGTACCTTTCGTAGGTTATTCTTGATCGGAGTGATGAACGGTTTGCACATGGATAAAAACCCTGCAAACCATTTGTTGTCATTGCATTAACAGAATCCGATAGTGGCTATGCCAAGACTCACTGAGGCAATTTATTTATTCAACCGGCAGGCGTTTTTTGAATGCCACGAGGTGCTGGAAGATCTCTGGCGTCCGCTGCCGTCCGGTCCAGAGAAGACCTTTCTGCAAGGGTTGATTCAGATTGCAGTGGGCTTGCATCATTTGCAGAATCAGAATTTTATTGGCGCCCGCAACAAGCTGCAAAGCGGCCTGGAGAAGCTGGAAGCCACACAGCGGCAATCCGTCTATCAGCCGCCGATTGCGCTGTCATCCTTCATTCAGGATAGCCGACAGGCACTGGAAACACTGATCTCCCTGGGGCCGGAGCGGCTGGACGCTTTTCCTCAGGATTTAATGCCGCACCTCGCAATCGATTAACCCGCTCCCAAACCACAAAGCCTTTGCTCTTGAAAAGTAAACATTTATGAACATCCACCTTCCCCTGAGCAATCAATCCGTTTCACCACCTTTTCTAATTCCATGACAGGCGTTTTAACGTCCTCAAAACCACGGTCTTCCTGCTGGAGAAGGATATTTTCTCAATATGATCAAGATGATTCAATATCACGGTATATCTCGGAGCGAACCTGCAAAAAAAGCCCCTGTTCTCCACTTTGGAGGGCCAATGCTTCCAAAACATGATATTGCATCTAGCAATAGTTGGCCCGCAGCCCGTCCAAGCTTTGAGCCATCCTCAATGAATGAGAATTCTGTGCAGAAGTCCGATTCGCTCCTCACAAAAGCTATTCATGATTTTATTCAAAATCCTACCCTCTATAACTCAAAAATTTCTATCAAACAGCTTCAAAGCGCATTGTATCAGTATTCTCAAGAAAATCCAGACAGCGCCAAAAGTCTTAAGAATTTTGTAAATTGCATGCTGGATTGCTACGAAAAGTATGACGAGAGGGAACAGGGCTTCCTTTGTGTATACTGTAGTAATGATCGCGACGATGAGAGACATGGGAAGCAAAAAAAATACATAGAAAACGTCCTCGAAACCAAGGATGCTTTATTGCAGGTGACGCCACTGGCACTACAGCATTGGATTTTGCAGGCATTCAAGGGGATGAAGGATCCCTTTCACCAGCTGGTCGTGGATGAAATCCAAATGGAAAACCCACCCGATAAGCAAACATTTTTTAGGATTCTTGCTGATGAAATCCTTCTTGCCCAGAAAATCCACAATCTCCAATGGCGCTTGCAGGAGGATGAGCGGGTCCGCGAGCGTCCCTCGCTGGAAGGATTGATGGGCATTCCTCATATTCAAAAGCTTTTTCTGGGCATTTACAACAGCCCGGTACATCAGGAGATTCTTCGCAATGACCAGGATATCCAAACCCTGCAAGGCTATATAAAATTCCTTCTGACTAAAGGAGACTCATATTCACAAATACCAGCAATACGCCTACTTCAGCACCTTGATGTGGGGCAACGCGAAAGAATAGAAGAGTCCATTGTCTCAAGGACGCCCACTACTGGAAAGCATCAGAAGGCTTTGAGAGCTTGGCACAAGGATATGCTAAAAGGCCGTCCTCCTCAAATCCTGTTTGAGGAGAGGGAGATAGGTTTCTCGGAGCGATCAATGGGACATTCTCAGGAGAGAGAAAAAGATCACCTGCCAAAACCTTCTTTGATTGAACGTTTAGCACTGTGGCTGCGGGGCCCCCACCGGCCCAAGCAGAGACTAACCCATCAACCCCCCCAGCAATCCGTGGCGCTGCAAGCACCCAACAGTCCCGCTCAAAAGTATGCCCAGGAGGCGCTGGAACAATTGAAAGAGGTGGAAAAGCAGTTAAAAGCGGATGGGAAGTTCACCCAGGCCATGCCGTTGACCCAGCAACGCTTTTTTATAGAACACGCTTTTACAGCGTTTTCTAAGAATGATGGAAAAGATGGCGGAAAACCGCATTTTAGTTGGATCCCTCCAGCAACAAGAGGTACTCCGCTGACCGTGACTGGACCGGAATTCCTGCAATATATTGAAAAACTGATTGGAAAGGAAAGAGCTATTTTGCCTTTTCATGAAGCGCTTGATAACGTGCGTTCTATTGATGATCTGACTTCTGCTGAGGGTGCTGGATTCCTGGAGGTTGTTCGCTACCAGCCTGATGAACAACACTCTGATAGCCAAGCCTATCGCCTTACTTCCGAAGGACAAAATCTGTTAAAAGATTTTGAACAGGCCACGCAAACACCCCACTATAAATAGAACACCATTCCGAAGGCTTCCATTCATACCAACAGAAAAGCGCCCTGTCATCAAACAGGGCGCTTTTCAAAAACTGGATGACGGTCTATTTCACGCGGGATTCCACGACCTGCCAGTTGATGTTCTTCATGAACGCTTCAATATACTTGGCGCGTTCGGTCGGTTTCCAATCGACGCAGTAGGCGTGCTCCCACACGTCCATCACCAGGATGGGGGTGAAGCCCGCCGGGTGGCCGTACTCGTGGTCGGTGATCCAGAAGTTTTGCAGGCGACCGGTGGTGGGGTCCTGGTACAGAACAGCCCAGCCGATGCCGCGCATGGCGCCGGTGGCTTTGAAGTCGGCGATGAACTTGTCCATGCCGCCCCAGATTTCATTGACGCGATCCACCAGTTTGCCGCTGGTCAGTGCCTGGCCGTTGCTGCCCATGTTATCGAAGTAGTACTCGTGCAGGCGCATGCCGTCGTATTCAAAACCGAAGCGACGACGCAGCTCCATGTACTCGGAAGTGCCCATTTTGCCGGCTTCGATCAGCTCGGCCATTTTCTCGTTCAAGGTGTTTGTGTTGGTCACATACCCCTGGTACAGCTTGTAGTGCTGCTCCAACTGCTCGGCGGAAATGCCGTCCAGTTGCAAATTGTAAGTTTTGGCCTCGTAAGGCTTCACTTGGGTCACAGGCATTGAGATTTCCTCTCTATTCAATTTCAGTTGAGACTATACTGCTCCGCGCAATATACCACAAACAGGGTGGAAAGTCCCTGAATTGCTGCCTGACTGATGTTTCGGTCTGTTAATTAGTTAAAGTTATTTCTTCAGGCTGCGGTGATACATGGCCAGCGTGTTGGCCATCAGGGTGGCGATGGTCATGGGGCCAACGCCACCGGGAACCGGGGTAATAAAGGAAGCCTTGGGAGACACGCTGTCAAAATCCACGTCGCCCACCAGCTTGCCGTCCACCCGGTTGGTACCCACATCCACCACCACGGCGCCGGGCTTCACGTCATCGGCCGTAATCAGTTTGGCCACACCCACGGCGGCTACTAAAATATCTGCCTGGCGGGTAATGGCGCCTAAGTCCTCGGTCTTGCTGTGGCAATAGGTCACCGTGGCGTTCTCTTGCAGCAGCAAAATCCCCATGGGCTTGCCCACGATGTTGGAACGGCCAATCACCACTGCGTGTTTTCCCGCCATCGGGATTTTATAGTGCTTCAGCATGGTAATCACGCCCGCCGGGGTGCAGGGCTTGCAAGCCAAGGGGTCGCCCGCCATCACCAGTCCCAGGTTCATGGGGTGCAGGCCGTCCACGTCTTTCGCCGGATCGATGAGCTTGATGATATCCAGCGAGTTGATATGCCGGGGCAGCGGCAACTGGACCAGGATGCCATGCACGCTGGCATCCAGATTCAGCTTGTGAATCACGCCGGAAAGCGCTTCCTGGGTCATGGAGGCCGGGAACGCCAGCACTTCGGAAAGCATGCCGATTTTTTGCGCGGTCTTGGCCTTTTTGTTGACATAGACCTGGCTGGCCGGGTCATCGCCCACCAGCACCACCACGAGCTTGGGCAACAGCGTGTTGCGCTCCTTCAGGAGGTTCAACTCCTCGGTGAGTCCGTTCAGGACGCTTTCGGAGACTTTTTTGCCGTCGAGAATCTGGGTGGTGGTGAAATAAGTCATAATGGGGCGCCTTCCTTTCCGCGATGCCCCTATTGTCCTCGGTGAAAGCCGATTAGGCAAGTTCCGGAGAGAGGCCTTCCAGCTCGTCTTCCAGTGCCATCTCGTCTTCGGTGCCGAAGGCGGCCATCCGCTCATCGTCCAGCACGCCTTCCCAGCGAGCCACCACCGCCGAGGCCACACAGTTGCCCAGCAAATTAACGGACGTGCGGCCCATATCCAGCACATGATCAATGCCCAAAATTACGGCCACGCCTTCCACAGGCAGGTTGAATGCGGTTAAAGTTCCGGCCAGAATGACCAGCGACGCACGGGGGACCGCCGCCACCCCTTTGCTGGTCAGCATCAAAGTCAGTAACATGATAATTTGCTGTTGAATGCTCAGCTCCACCCCGACCATCTGGGCCACAAACAAGGTGGCTAGCGATAAATATAGGGTGCTGCCATCCAGGTTGAACGTATAACCGGTTGGCATCACAAAACTAACCACGCCTTTTGGCACTCCGAAGCGCTCCATGGCCTCCATGGCCTTGGGAAGGGCTGATTCGCTGCTGGCTGTAGAGAAGGCCAGAATAAAAGGTTCCTTGATGGCTTGCAGCAGCTTGCCGAACGGAATCTTAAAGCAGGAGCAGACCGTCACCAGAACGGTTAATACAAACAGGCCGAGCGCAAAATAGAGCGACCCCACCAGCTTGGCGTAAATGAACAGCACATCCAGTCCGTTTCGTCCGACTGTGGCGGCCATGGCAGCCATCACGCCCATGGGGGCAAAGGCCATCACGTAACCCACAAACTTGAACATGACTTCGGACAGGCTTTCCAACACGTGCATGACGGGCTTGCCTTTCTCGCCTGCCGCACCCAGCGCCAGGGCAAAGAAGACCGAGAACACGACCAGTTGCAGTACATCCCCTTCCGCCATTGCTTTAATCACGCTGGTAGGAAACATGTGAACCAGAGTATCCCAGAAGCTGTGGTGCGCGACTGTCTGGGCGTTGGTCTGAATCTGGGCCAGCTGGTCCGCGTTGCCCGCACCCAAGTCCAGGCTCATCCCGGCGCCGGGGCGCAAGACGTTGGCCACCGTCAGCCCGATAATCAGCGCAATGGTGGTTGCGACCTCGAAGTAGATAATCGTTTTCAAGCCCATGCGGCCCACGGTATGGTGGCTCCCCGCGCCTGCAATGCCGATGACCAGCGTTGCAAACAGCAGCGGGGCGATCAGCATCTTGATCATGTTCAGGAAAATCTTGGCCAGCGGCTGGATATCCTGCCCGAGTTGCGGGAAAAGATGCCCGATGGCGATCCCCAGTATCATTCCGACCACGACTTGAACGACCAGACTTGGCTTTTTGAACTGCGGCATTGCTATACCCACGGACGGTCCCCTTTATAACGTGAACGCTTGGTTGCGGTATCAGGTAGCTGGTAATGTCAGCCGGTTGCAAAGTGAGCAACAGTTTCTATATGAACACGGAACCCACCATGAATGTGCCCATGACAACGAGCTGGACTTTACATCCTGTAACCCCTGTTTTTACCGCAAGCATAACGCATTGTAAACCGTCACCGCGCAGTCCGTTATTCCTGAAATCAGGCTCTGGATTTGACTTTTGGCAAAATCTTCAAAAGTTAACGTTCCGGAAGAATTTAAGAAAATTTCCGATTTGCCGAAGAGGCCAATAGACACCCCCAGAATTGCAAAGTAGGAGACAGTGCCCGTGAAACTGTGGCCCTTTTCCAAGAAACAGAAAGATCACCTCAATAGCGGGTTTGAACTGCCGCCGGGCGTTGTCCTGGCCAGCCCGGAAGAGTCTCATGTGGCAGATTTGATGGATATGCCTTCCATGCAGGAAAGCGGTACACCTTTTTCTGCCACCCAGGCAACCTTGGAGCCGATGGCTTCCGGGCCGCTTCCGCAAGCGGGCGAGGAGCCTTTCACGCTCACTTCAGACATGATGGCCCCACAGGAGCCGTTCCCGTCTCTCATGAGCATGTCCCAGCCCGCCTCCGCCGAACCCTCTCCGGCGTTCGCCGAGGAAGCGCCCGCCAAAATGGATCTGGACAATTTCTTTGAGCAAAACAGCCTGGCCATGATCTCACCTTCGAGTTCTCCGGCGAGTTCTCCGGTCGCATCGGCCCAGTCTCCCTCCGAAACCAGCGAGATGCTCGATTTTCTGACTCCCCCTGCCTCGCCTCAGGTGGCTATGCCGTCGATCCCGGTTCCTTATCCAACGCCCCAGCCTCTCGAAGCATTCAGTCTGCCGAATCCGGGCGAACAGTCGGCACCGGAATCCCAAGCCGCCCCCCTATCCCAGGCTTTCTCCGACTCGTTTTTACCTGGCCTGCAACCTGAGTCTCCGTCTGAGAATGTGCCTGCATTCCAGGTTGCGCCCGAATTCGAAGCACTTGCTGCTCCGGAATTACAGTTTGGCCCTAAACTCTCTCCCGCTTCGGATCCTCTCGCTGCGGCTGCGGTGTTTGAGTTTGGCCCGTCCCCAGAGCCAAAAGCACTCCCGGAGTTGATGCCCCATACCCTTGCGTCGATAGCGGCCACCGAACCTGCCATGGCGACTCCGCTGCAAGCCACGGAAGAGCCCATGATGAGTTCGTTTGAAGGCATGAGCTTTGATGCGCCTGATCTGACGATGTCCTCGGTGGACATGGGTCCTGGCTCGCTGGCCCCCGATTTCTCCAATGCGTCCATGAGCATGGATGATCCGAATCTTTTTGCTGTGGGTAGCGGTTATGGGCTGGATAACCCTCTCAAGAGGGAAGGCGAAAGCGGTTTTGGCATGATGGGGGAGCTGGCCGGAGAGTTCCCGCAGCCTGCCGCACCCCAAGAGGGTTTCTATCTCGGTTTTACCGAGGAGTTGATGCCCTCCCCGATCGATAAGCTCAACAGCCCAGGCTTCGCTGCCTTGGATGCCCCTTCCCTGGCAAGCTCCGGTCTCGAGATTCTGCCTGAACCGGAAGAGGAGCCCTTTACGCTGGAGAGCGGCAATTCGGATGAAGGCATTCCCTTCTATGGTGAGGCCTTGGCAGAGGATACAGTGTCCGCTGACACTAATTTCGGCTTTGAGGGCTCTTCCGCCGAAAGCGGTGAGTTATGTCCTCCGGGCGATATGGCCGCCCTGTTCCCCGATACGGTACTGGATGAAACCCGTGTGGAAGAACTGGACGATGCGGAGCTTCCGCTGGATCTGGAATCGTACGATCTGGGACATTACCCGGATCCGGAGGAGGAACCGGCTTGCATTGATCTCGACAATCTGAGCGCCGGTCCCGAGTTGCTGGCCATGATGGAGTCCCCGGAGGAGATGGAGCCGGAAGCCCACCACCTCTATCTGGAACCGGATGCCTCTGCGGACCTTCCGACACCATTTTCAAATGTGCTGAATGAAGCTGAGTCTTTCACTCTTGGCGAATCCGCGACCTTCGAATTTTCAGAGCCGCAACCTTCGATGATGGAATGCTTATCCTCCCAGGCTCCTGAGATGCCGTTTGACAGCCAAACGCCATTAGAGTCCCCTCGGCCCAAGCAATTTGCCCAGGCGCCACAGCAGAAAATACCGTCGCAGCAGCCAGCCGTGCAACAACCGGCAGCGTTTACCGTGCAGCCTCGCGAAGTATTACCGCAGGAGCGTTCGATGGTGGATGCGATACATAATTTTGAGCATCAGATCATCCTCAGCGAAAGCCGTTTCCTCAAGAAAAGCCTGGATGACCTGGTGACGCGTTATTTCGCCGAAAACGGCGGAGGCATGGGGTAGCTTCAATCTGCCGGGTCATGGGGCTGATTTTATCCCTGAGGCGCTTGCCGTATAATAGAGGCTTGTTGAAGATCCCCGTCCCCACGGAGAACAAGGGAGAACAAGTTGATGAGCCGAACCGGCAGCCTGGCGGACACCCCGGATAAAGCCGCCGCCGAACTTCCCACTATTGATGTTTTCGAGAACCCGAACCCCAAGCGGAATTACGTGATTTCCATTTCCGTTCCCGAATTCACCTCCGTCTGCCCCAAGACGGGCCTGCCTGATTTCGGCACCATCAATATCGATTACGTGCCGGACAAGGTCTGCTTGGAATTGAAATCGTTAAAATACTATTTCCTGGGCTTCCGGAACATGGGCATTTTCTACGAATCGGCCACCAACCGCATTCTGGATGACCTGGTTGCTACCTGCCAGCCTCGTTTCATGGAAGTTACCGGCGAATTCACCGCCCGTGGCGGTATCTCTACCACCGTGAGCGTCACCCATCGTCAAGAGGGCTTTGAGTTCCAGCCATGAGCAAACGTCGGGGAATCCTGCTGGCCGTGCTTGCAGGTTTAGCCCTGCTGGCTGTGCTCGTAATTGGGCTTGTGCAGCGCAATTCCCCGGAATGGGAAGCGCGCCAGAAGCTGGATGACTTGCTGGGCCAGGGGACGTCGGAACTTCAGCCCACCTCGCCCTTTCCCGAAAGACCGGATGCGGGCATTCACCCAATGCCGGAACAACTGCCGAAATCGCCTGTGCAAGATCCGTTCCAGCCACCCGGACGTCTCTTTGGTTTCAAGCTTCCCTTGCCGAAACCGGCTGTGGACGTGACAGAAACCCCGCAGGCTTACGAGCTGCGTGTCCCCTTGGCCGATCCGGCGGATGAGAGCGGCATCCAGTTGAACGTGCAGCCGCATCGGATTGAAATCTCGGGCCAAAGCGGCAGTCGAAAGACTGGCGTGAATTTCAGCACCAGTTTCATGCAGTCTTTCAGCACCCGCCAGGAAGTGCTGCCGGACAAAATCACTCGCCGCACCGAACAAAAAGGCGAAGACACTACGCTGGTCATTACCATCCCCAAAAAATCCCCCGGCACCCTCTCTGAACCACAACCGCCTTCCAAAATACCCAATCAACCGGATCTTCCGGAACCAGCCCCCTTGCTGAATCCTGATTCTATTGATGAAGGTCAGCATACAGTAATCTGACCCGCAACCTTGCCCTCATCGTATTTGGCCCGGCAGAAATTGAGCGTTTGGTTTGAAGCATTATTTTAGTTATATTTAAAATGCGTAAACTAAAGTGGAGATGGGTTGAATGCAAGTGTTGCGATTTGGTCAGTTTCGTGGCGACTCGTTAGCGATTAAAAATTTAAGAGCGTGTGTGCCGGAAGCCTCACTCTATGAGACGCAATTAGACCTCCTTGATATCGATGTTGATATAGATTCTGAGGGGGAGAGGGATACCTTTCATTTTGTGAAAAACAATGAAGAGCTTCCGGAAAACAGCCCGAATCGTTCGGTCGGCTTAGGCTGGTTTTCCGTCCAAAAAACAAGCGGTGCCTCTGGCCAGGAGATGAAAGCATCGCAAAACCTATACCAAACCGAATTTCTTAAAGGGGTCGTTTCTACGCTGTTATCTGCCATCAACAGGGACGGCAGCATAGGTACCATGGAGAATTCGGACGTGTACCAAAGTAAGAGTGTCAACTTAAATAAGGTTATCGAAAGACGCCCTATTGTTGGAAGCGGGCCAGGGTGCTCTGAGTGAATAGCATGCCTACCGCCGAAATCCTACAGCGGCACCCTTGCAAGGTAAAACATTAAGCCACCCGCAGGGTGAGGCATTTGGCGGAGCCGCCGGATTTGAGGAATTCGCTGAGATCGACCTGGATGACGTTGAAACCTCGGGTTTTCAGGGCGTCGGCTAGGCGATGCGAGCCCTGGTTGAAGATCACCGTGTCGTTCACGTTCACCGCGTTGCAGGCAAAGAAGCTGGCCTCTTCCGGCGTGACCCGGATGCGCTTCTCGGGCGGTACGTTGGCCTCAATCACCGCGTTGCCGTAATCGTCAAACGCGGCGGGAGAATAGATGAGATGTCCGTCTTGCAGTGGGCACAGGCAAACATCCACGTGATAGAAACGCGGATCAATCAGTTCCATCGACAGCACCGGCAGACCGGTCGCCGCCGTCAGCAGATTGTGGGAGGCAATGTCGGTGCGGGTTTTATACCCGGCAAACACCCGTTCCTGCCAGATGAGGGCATCCCCGGCTCCTTCAAAGTAGATGTTATCAGGCATTTCTACCACCCGGAAGCCCTGATCTGCGAACCATTTCACGCAATGGGGCTCTTCTCCCCGACGCTCCAGGTATTTATAATGGGCAATCACGGCGGTGTCGTTGTACACAAAGGCTGCATTCGCGGTGAAAACCAAATCCGGCAACCCGTCTACGGGGTCCATCAGAAGCACGTCGGCCCCGGCTTGTTGGGTGATGGCGTTATACAGGTTCTGCCACTGCCGCTTGGCCAGATCAACATCGCATGGCGCGGCGTTTTCCATCCAGGGATTGATGGCATAGGCCACCGTGAAATAGTCCGGCGGGCACATCAAAATGGTCGGACGCCCGGTTCTCTTGGCAATGGGGGTTTCCCCCACCGGCTTGGCCCGAAAGGTAACGCTGTTTGGACTGGGTTTAAGCGTCATCACCATTCAATCCCTTGCGTTCCGTTGACAATGAGCTCGCCTGAGCGGATGTCGTCGGCGTTTTTGATTTTGGCCTCGCGGGTTTGGGGATTAATCACAATTGCGAGATACTGCCCCGCGTGCAAATCCAGCCATTGCCCTTCGTAATGCACCCGTCCCGGAAGCTTAATCGAAAATGCCTCCTCCGGGAGCACGCCGTCTTCCGTGCAAGGCACCGCTGCCACGTTGGCATCGCCCGAAGGCGCGGCTCCGTAATAAGACAGCGTGGTCAGCAGTTCCTGGAGTTTACCCTTGTCTTGGGCAAAGACGCTCATGTTGACGGAGGAAATGTCCTTTTTCAGTGTGCCGATGCGGATATCGTTCAGCCGATAGTGGCCGCCCATCAATTGAATCAGGTCCGTCACCTTGGAAAGGGTCAACGAATCAATGAGGTGGCCGCGAAACTCGATGGTTTGTCCGGGCATGGTACTCTTACCGGAAATGACACCTTCCATGGGGTTCTCCTTTTTGCACATCCCCTGCCGCCGCATGCGCGAGGGTCCACAGACACTATACCAAATCATTGCGGATTCACCAGTGTGCCTGGGTATGTCCCTCATTCGACAGAGGCTTTGGGCAGTGTTCATCCATGTGGATGATCCGGAGATTGACCCATGGATCAAGTTTCGGGGCGATTTTTGACGGGAAAGATACGAGAAACAGAGGAGCTGGCTCATCCGGTTCCTTCGGACAGTGGATGAAAAGCCCACGGCAAGTCGATACGCTGTATTTAAGGAAGGCCCTCGGCAGCATGGTTGCCGAAGCCCTCCTTCAGGGAATGTTCATCAGTGTGTTCATTTGAACTAGAGCGTGTAGGAAAGCAGGATTCGTGACACTCGAAGGATTACAAGCTGCGCTTCAGCGCATCCATGAAATCCGCAGTCGCTTCGAGGCGGTGGCGCCAGCCACACCTGCGGGTGGGAATGATGGCGGCCCGTCGTTCGATGCGTTGCTCTCGAACGTCATGGAAAAGCCGAATGCGACGCTTCCGGTTCCGGAGGCCCTGGAAGGGCTAATCCAGGACAAGGCCAGCCAGCATGGACTCGACCCGGATCTGCTGAAAGCGCTGATCCGGAACGAATCCGGTTTCAATCCCAAAGCCCGTTCCCCGGTGGGCGCGGAAGGGCTGATGCAACTGATGCCCGGCACCGCCAAAGGCTTGGGCGTGACCAACAGCCTGGATCCGGCCCAGAATATCGATGGTGGGGCGCGCTACCTGAAAGGCTTGCTCAAAAAGTATGACCAATCTGTGCCGCTGGCCCTGGCTGCTTACAATGCCGGACCCGGAGCGGTGGATCGCCATGGCGGCATTCCGCCTTACGCGGAAACCACCCAGTACGTGAAAAAAGTCATGCAATCCTATAAAGCCTACGACAATGCCGGACACCAGCCGGCGGCACGGGTCGGATTGGCCGGGACGGAATCCCGCCGTGACCTGGGTACTTTGGACACCTCAGATTTTTCCACCCAGCAAAAAACGCAGCCCGGAGGGCTTGAATAATGCTTCGAGGTATTTACACCGCCGCGTCCGGAATGCTGTCCGTCAGCATGGCCGAGGACACCCTGGCCAACAACCTGGCCAACGTGAACACCATCGGCTTCAAGAAAAATAATGTCAATTTCGAGAGCTTCCCCGAAATGTTGATCAACCGGATGGGGAAGGGCGGCCAGCAGGCCATCGGCGGGCTGATGACCGGCAGCCATATCCAGGGCAGCTATGTCAGCCACACACCCGGAGCCCTGCGCACCACCGGCAATGCCTTCGATTTGGCCATTGAAGGGGATGGATTCTTTACCGTCAAGGCCCCGAACGGCAAGCTCTATTACACCCGCGCCGGTAATTTCACCCTAGATGAACAGGGCTACATCACCACCTCCAATGGGGATTATCTCCAGGGAGAGCTTGGCAATATTCAGCTGAACCTAGAGGACGGTAAAGTCCACATCAATAGCAAAGGCGAACTTTTTGCCGGGCCGCGCCTGGTGGATCGCATCAAGATTGCGCGCTTTGCCGACAACCAGGCCCTCGAAAAAGTCGGAGATGCCTATTACCAGGAAACATCCGCCAGCCGGATTCTGCCCCCTGCCGCCAATCAAGGGTTGGGCTTCCGGGTCCATGAAGGCACTTTGGAAGAGTCCAACGTGAATCCTATTTCGGAACTCATCAACAACATCCAGGGCTTGCGCCTTTACGAGGCCCTGCAAAAGAACATCCACATTCACAACGAGACTCTCGGCAAGGCCGTCAACGAAGTCGGCCGGACGAGATAGCAAGTTTAACCACCCAATCGGAGGGATTCCATGCTACGAGCACTTTACACCGCCGCCACCGGGTCGCAGGCCCAGCAGTTCAACATCGACGTGGTCGCCAACAACGTGGCCAACGTCAACACTGCGGGCTACAAGAAATCCCGGGCGGAGTTCGAGGACCTCCTCAGTCAGACGTATCGTCCTGCCGGCACGATTGGCGACCAGGGCACGACCAGCCCGGTCGGGGTCCAGGTGGGCTTGGGTGTCAAAATTTCGGCGACCCAGAGAATCTTCCTGCCCGGTTCGATTGCCCAGACCGGCAACCCGCTGGATTTGGCCATCCAGGGCGACGGCTTCTTCCAGGTGCAGCTGGATAGCGGTGAAATCGGCTATACCCGTGACGGAACCTTCAAGCGGGATGCCAACGGCACCCTGGTCACTTCCGATGGCTATCCGGTGCAGCCCAACATTACTATTCCTGCCGACACCACGGAAATCTCGATTGGCCTGAACGGGATGGTTTCGGTTCGGCAGGCCGGTGCTCCCGGTGTCCTGAACCAGGTTGGCCAGATTCAGTTGGCCCGGTTCGCTAACCCAGCGGGCTTGGAGAGTATCGGGCGCAACTTGTTCCAGGTCACGCCCGCTTCCGGGGACGCCACGACCGGTACCGCCGGACAAGGGGATTTTTCCGGTACCACTATCACCCAGGGCTTCATTGAAGGCTCCAACGTGCAGATCGTGGAAGAGCTGATCAACCTGATTACCGCTCAACGCGCCTTTGAGGCCAACTCCAAGGTGATTAAGGCTGCGGATGAAATTCTGCAAATATCCAATAACACCGTTTAATCCGCCTAACTCAAAGGAAACCCTTGATGCGTATTCGTCAGCACCCTGAAAAAATCGCAACCGGTCTCGTTCTCGCGAGTATCGGCCTGCTGACGGGCGTATTTTTTGGCAACGCACAGGCCTGGGTGGTCTCCGAGGATACTCTTCGGGAACAGGCGACCATCCATGCCAAAACCAAGCTGGCAAGCCTGGTTTCCAAAGAGGACATGGACTACATTTCCATCGATGTTCTGCAGGTCCCAGTCGCATCCTGCGATTTTCCGGAGGCCAAAACGGCCAATGATGTCAAAATCTCAGCCGAGTCAGTTTTGGGCGAGTTCTACTCCGAGCGGGCCGTGGTTCGTCTTCGGATGGAAACACCGGGTGGCCGGGCGCGGGAGATTGGCGTGCCTATCAAGATTACCGTTCGCAAGCCTGTCTGGGTGGTCAAAAACGTGATTGACGCCCATTCGCCCATCCGGCTTTCCGATTTGGCTCTGGAAACTCGTAACGTCAGCCATGCTTATGGAGACTCGGTGGGTCGGGAGCGGGATTTGTCCAAATATGTCGCCCGCGTCAACCTGCGACCCGGCGAAGTGCTGGATGCCCGCAAGATGACCATCCCGCCGGATGTCACCTGCAATAGCGAAGTGCGCATCCTGATGACCAACGGCAACGGCATGACCGTCAGCATTCCGGGCGTCGCGCTGGGCAGCGGTCGAGTTGGCGATGTGATCCGGGTTCGGCAGACGCTGAACCAACGGAAGTACTACCAGGCCAAAATCATCGACCGGAACCGCGTCCTCATCGAAATCTAGTCCGTTTACAGACAGGGAAAACATCAGGGAAACCAGGGAGCAACACATGAGAGAGACTTTCACACAATCGAGCGCATCCCCCCTCCTTCGGCTCTGGACCGTCTCCCTGTTGGTTGCCTTGACGGCCAGCGTTTCGCCGAGCGTTCAGGCAGAATCCCTCTTCCGGGCCAGCACCGCCTATCAGGCCCAGACGCCGGTGACGTACCGCTCCCTGTTCGTGCCGCCCATTGCACGGCAAGTGGGGGACTTAGTCACCATTACCATTGAAGATACCGTCCAGACCCAGGATAAATCCGAACTCAAACTGGAACACGACCGTACCACCAAGAACGTCGGCAGCACCCCTTACAACCAGATGATCAACTGGGCGTTCGGCAAGTTCCCCATGTTCCGGGGATTGGGTGAGAAACTGCAAGGCCCCCAGTTCTCCGACAACACCAGCAACAATGACCTGGGCAGCAAAGCAGAAGTCACCCGCACGACCAGCCTGACCGACAACATCACATGCCAGGTGGTGCAGGTTCTGCCGAGTGGGGATCTGTTGGTGCAAGGGCAAAAGACGGTCCAGATGAACAAGGAACGCCAGGACCTGATGGTGACTGGCATCGTGAGGCCCTTCTATCTGGACAAAAATAACAAGATCAGCTCAAAGCAGGTGGCCAATCTTCAAGTGATTCGGGCCGGCAAGGGCGTAATCAGCCGTCAGCAAAATGACGGCGCGGTGAACAAGATTTACCAGTTCTTTAATTAATGAGGGCGCGCGCATGAAACCCTTCCTGAAAACCAGACAACTCACCGGACTCCTGGTGGCGCTGGCATGCCTGCTCCCGATGGGTGGTGTGTTGCTTACCTCCGATGCCGCCAAGCTGCGGGTCAAGGATATCACCCACGTGCGTGGTGTCCGCTACAACCAGCTGGTGGGTTACGGGCTGGTGGTGGGCCTGAGCAAAACCGGCGACAAAAGCCGCTCCACTCAAACCACGGCGGCCAACCTCATCAACAACTTCAACGGACGCCTGAACAACAGCAACGACATCCGTTCCACCAACTCGGCGGCCGTATTGGTCACCGCTTTGGTGCCGCCGTTTGCCAAAGAGGGCGACCCGCTGGACGTGGTGGTTTCTTCCATGGCGGATGCCTCCAGTCTGGAGGGTGGCGTGCTGGTCAGTACCGAATTGCGCGCCGCCAACGGCGAAGTGGTGGCGCTGGCCCAGGGGCCATTGTCCACCGGCGGGACTTCCGTGGATGCGGGAGGCTCTTCCAAGCGGACGGCGATTACCACCTCGGCCCGGATTCCGGCCGGAGCGATTATGGAACGGGAAATTCATACCGACATTGGGGATGACGGCGGCATGGACCTGGTGATGGACCGCACCGATTTCACCATGGCCAACAAAGTGGCCGAGGCCATCTCCAAAGGCATCGGATCTCCGGCGCGGGCCATAGACGGCAGTACCATCCGGGTGCTGTTTCCGGATCAATTCATCGATAACCGGGTGGCTTTCCTGGCCAAGGTAGAAAGCGTCGAAGTGGATGCCAACCAGGAGAACGCCAAGGTGGTCGTCAACGAGCGCACCGGTACCATTGTGATCGGCAACAGCGTGAAGCTGCTGCCAGCGGCGGTGGCGCATGGCGGTATTACGGTGAGTGTCTCCACGACCAATACGGTCTCCCAGCCGAATGGTTTTACCGGTGGACAGACCGTCGGCGTGACCAACAGCAATATTGCCATCGACAAGCAAGGTGGCAGCCTGGTTCAGCTTGGCAGCAACGCTACCTTGCAGGATCTGGTCACCGCCTTGAACGCCCTGGGTGTCAAACCCAGCGACCTCATCTCCGTGTTGCAGGCGCTGAAAGCGTCCGGCAGCCTGGAAGCGACCTTAGAAATTATTTAAGGGAAATCATTTAGAGGAGTCTGATTGTGAATTCCATCGATGTCAGCATGACGGGCCTGCAAAGCACCTTGTTCAAGGGGCAGGAACAGGCGCAGCTGTCCAAGCTGGATCAGATGAAAAAGCAATACCTGCACCCGACATCGGCGGACCAGAAAAAAATGAAACAGGCGGCCCAGGACTTTGAAGCCGTCTTTGTGCAGCAAATGCTGGAGATGATGGACAAAACCGTCGACCGCCAGGACAGTTTCCTTTCCGGCGGGACCGGGGAAGATTACTGGCGCAGCATGATGAATCAGGAAGTGGCGAAATCAATCTCCACGCGGACGGGTGGCAGCGGCTTCGGCCTGGCTGAGTCCATATACCGGCAGATGGCCGCCAATATCAAGCAGGATAGTGTGAGTTCAAGCAGTGGTTCAGGGAAACTCATGGGACAAGGCGAGGTGAATCCGTAATGCAGATCAGTTCCGGCACCCCTTCAATGGGAGCATCCTCCCTCCAGATGTTGAAAGCCCAGCAAGCCTGGGAGGCGCGGCGCGCCACAAAAACCGAGCCCGCCAAATCGCAACCGGTTGCGGCCCCCAAGGTGGAAATTGAAACTTCTTCCATTCCGTCCGCCATGCCCACCGGCCTTGCCTCCCCGTGGGAGAACACCGTGCGGGAGGTACAGGATATCGCCAGCCAGGCGGGCTTCCTGGATGTGACCGAGCAGGATATCCGCCGGGCGTATATGCGCGGCGAAAGCCTGCTTGCGGATTACCGGGTTTAAGGGAGTATCGCGATGAGTGTGATTCAACTGAATCGAGCGACCCTGGATGCCTTGCACGGCGTGCTGGAAGAAGAAATCCGGCAGTACGAGGCGGCGGTCCAGGTTTTGACGCGCAAAAAAGAGATGCTGGTTTCCGGGAAGCCCCAGGCGCTGGGGCAGATTGACCGGGAGTTGCTGGCCCTCGGCCAGAAAGCCGGTCAGCTTGAAAAGCAACGCCAGCTCATTATGCAATCGATGGGTTGCACGGAGTTGACGCTGGAAAAGTTGATGTTGCATATGGAGCCGGGAGATGTCCGGATTTTTAGCGTGACTCGCGAACGTTTGCTCCGGGCCATGCAGGATTCGGCCCGTCTCAATCAAGAAAGCCGGGATTTGCTGGATCTGGCGCTCCGGTGGATCCGGGACACCGTGGAGTTGATTGCCGACGCCCTCACCCCGGATGCGACCTCCTATGACGCCCAGGGAGGCAAAGTTCGCAGGGCGGGAGCCGCCCCCTCGGGAGAAACTCAGTCCACCATTACACACTCGGCTTAAACCAGCGCCTGAGAGGTGCTACCAGGGAAATCGAGAGAGGTTACTCATGATCACACCCGGATTCTTCGGATTCTACAACGCCCACCGCGGACTGGTGGCCACTCAGAATGCGCTGAATACCGTCAGCCATAACATTTCTAACGCCAATACCGAAGGCTATAGCCGTCAACGGGTGGATTTGGAAGCTTATACCCCCTATACCACACCGAACATGAGCCAGCTCATCGGTGGCCAGCTGGGCCAGGGTCCCTGGGTTCAACAGGTGACCCGCAGCCGGGATGTCTTCCTGGATGCCCAATTCCGGCAGAGCAGCGGAACATTGGGCCTGGATACCGCCATCCGGGACGCTTTGCAACAGGTTGAGGGTGTCCTGACGGAGCCTTCCGTCAGCGGCATCAACACCGCCATCCAGAACTTCTTCGATTCCTCCCAAGAACTCAGTCTTCACCCGGAGAGCATGGCGGTCCGGGCCAATTATATCCAGCAAGCCATCGATATGGTCAATGTCTTCCAGCAACAGGGCTTGCAGTTGTCGGATTTGCGCCGGAACCTGGTCGGCGATCCTGCTGTGGCCGCTAGTCTGGATACATCGAAACTGGCCATCAGCGTGAATGACGTCAATACTTTGCTGGGCAACATCGCCGCCATCAACCGATCGATTATCAGCGTCAAGGTCTCCGGCGCGCAGCCCAACGATCTCATGGACCAGCGGGACAAGCTGCTGGACGACCTGTCCAAGCTGGTGGATATCGATGTCACGAACTACGATAACGGGCAAATCGATCTCACAATCGGCGGGCAGGTCATGATCCGGTCGGCGGATCAGATTGAAAGCCTGGAAGTGGTGGTAAACCCCAATGCCCCGCCTGGCCCACCGATCCCTACCTATGATGACGTGCCTGCTTTCGTGCAGACCGTCAACGGCGGTGTCGTCCTGAATAACGGTGCCGGTGCGGAAATTACCGCCGGCAGTATCAAGGGGATCTCGGACATGGGCGGCAACGACCCCAATCTGAGCACCGTGCGCGGGGTGCTGGAAAAACTGGACACCCTGCTGGACACCATCGTGACCCAAGTCAACCTGCTCCAGCAGGCCGGACGCGATATCACCGGCGCGCTGGGACCGCCGGACATCTTTTTCAACGATCCTGCCCTGAACCCGACCGAAACCCTCAACCTCTTCCATTGGCGTGTCACGCAGTCCGTGATTACCGATCCGGGAGAAGTGGCCGCCGCCATTGACGATGCGACTGCACCGGGTGGTTTCGCAGGTGTGGGTGACGGGCGGAACGCCTTGAACATGGCCCAACTGCGGGATCAGACCTTTGCGGCCCTGGGGACCACATTTGTCGACTATTTCAACGGCATCACATCCAAGCTGGGAATTGACACCCGCAGTTACCAGAACACCAGCAGCTCCCAGGAGGGGCTGGTCCAGGCCGTGGATCAGCGGCGGCAATCCGTTTCCGGCGTGAACGTCGACGAGGAAATGATCGACATGCTGCGCTACCAGCGCGCATTCGAAGCAACCTCCAAAACCATCCAGATGTTTGACGATGTGGTCAAAACAATTCTCTCACTGACTTGAGGAGTGCTTGCGCATGGGCATTAATCGAATTACATCCGGCTTCTTGAATGACCAGTCCGTTTTCCAGTTGAACCACAACCTGGGCATTCTGTCCGGGCTCCAGGAAAAAATTTCGTCCGGGCGGAACATCAACCGGCCCTCCGACGATCCCGTGGGGTTGACCCGGATTCTGGATCTTTCCAATACCCTGAGAACCGATGACCGGTATGGGCGCAACATCCAGGATGCGATTGCCGAAGTCAACACCACCGACAAGGCGCTGAGCAATATGGTGGATCTGATTCACCGGACTCAGGAGCTGGCCACCCAGGGTGCCAACTTTACCAACAACCAGGCGGGTCGGGATGCGATTGCCCTGGAAGTTGACCAGATCATCAACCAGCTGGTGCAGTTGGGCAACACGGATATCAACGGCAAATACATCTTTTCGGGCATGAAGACTAACACGCCTCCGTTCAGCCGGGCGGCAGGCACGGATAACATTGCCTATGCCGGAACTCCGCCTGCCCAGAACTGGCAGCGGGAAGTCGAAATTTCCCGAGGCGTGCAGCTACCCATTAACGTGAACGGAGACACCTTGTTGGGCAAGGCCCAGGTGGTGGCGCCGGCTCCCCTGCCCCCCACCTTCAACGCGACATCCGGCGGTCTTTTTAAAACGCTCGTCGAATTGAAAATCGATCTGGAGGCTGGTGGAGATCCCAACCAGCTCCAGCAAATCCGGCTGAGGCTGGACGAACTCACTACGCACATGAGCAATGTTGCCGCCCAGCAGGCGTCCATCGGCTCTATATCCAACCGATTGGAACTGACTCAGGGACGTATTGACGAACGGAAGTCCATTCTGACCAAGCAATATGCCGAGATTCAGGACGTCGACATGCCCAGGACCATTGCCGATCTCAACCATCAGCAGAACATTTTCGAAGCCTCCTTGAGTGTGACCGCCCGAGTCCTGCAAACCAGCCTGCTCAACTTCCTGCACTAGCAGAACGCATCCGGTTGTTCGGCATACTCCGGCTGAATGGCGTCAGCGAGGCACAGCCGTGGGCATTCCCATTTTCAGGACTTCTCACGCGTGGTTCCATCTTCGGGTACAATAGAACGTATTGAATCTTACAATCCGAAATGGTGACTCCATGCGCAAACAAGTTTTATCCCTTTCTTTAATGACCATCCTGGCGGGCTGCGGCAGCACTTTTGCCGAGGCCGCAAAAACCGCGCCCACGGCCCCGGCCTCCATGCACATTGAAACCCCTGCGGCCGAGATGCAGGAATCCGCCGAGGTGAAGGCCCTGCTGAACGATCTCTTGCAGGCATCCAACCGGCATGATATTGATGGTGTGCTCAAGCATTACTCTCCGGGTTTCAGCAGCGGTGACAGCCTGAGCCTCAAGGATATCCGGAGTCTCATCCTGGATACCTGGAAAATGTTTCCGGATATCAAGTATGAGAGCCAGATCCTGGAAATGCGGATCAACGGCAAATGGGCCACCGTGGAAAGTATCGATACCGCCACCGCGACCGCGAAAGTGGATCCGGTGGTCAGCGACAAGCCCGGCATCATGAAAAGCCGCTCCCGTGGTTTGCTGTATCTGCACAAGGTCGGCAAAATCTGGGAAATCCTGAGTGATTACACGCTGTATGAAAAAGCAGTCATCTCTTACGGCCCGTTCGAGAATATTGATATTGACGTGGCGACCCCTGAGCAGGTCTTTGCAGGAGAATCCTACACGGCCCAGGTGGCGGTCGGCGTTCCTACCGGGAATATCGCTTTTGCCACCCTGACCCAGGAACCCCTGACCTATCCGCAAAACGTCAGCAAGGACAAGTTCCGCACGCTTTCTACCGATAAAACGGACCTGGAGCGGATTTTCAAGGCTAACGCCACCAACAACAACGAGGTGGTTACGGCCACGGTCGGCTTTACCGAGATCGGACAGGACGACCAGGACCGCCCGACCATCAACCTGAGAGGTATCATGACCGTGGTGAAACGGGTGAACGTGATTCCCCGCAGTACCTTCCAGGCAATTGATCCGGAACAGCGGATCGTCCACACCACCGTGGATGGCAAAATCAAGGTCGATCCCATGACCTCTCCGGACACGCCCGAAGAGGAAGAGAGCGAGTCCCCGGAACCACCGACCAGTCCCTCTCCCCACGACTAAACTGCGATCTTCTTCATGCTGAATTTTCCAAAGCGCCTGATGCTGGGCCTCATGCTCGGCTTTGCCACACTGGACCAGTTAAGCAAGTGGCTGGCCATCACCATGTTGCGTCCTGAGGAGCCGTTACCCTTGATTCCGGGGATTTTTCAGCTGACGCTGGCTTATAATACCGGAGCCGCCTTCAGCCTGTTGCGCCATCAGCCGCAGTTGCTCACGCTCCTGACCTCGCTAATCTTTCTGGTTCTGCTCGGCTACGGGCTTAGCCGCCGCCAATGGATGAAGCACGAAGTCTTATCGCTGGGCCTGATTTTGGGTGGCGCGCTCGGCAACCTCATCGATCGTTTTCGGGCGGGCAAAGTCACGGATTTTCTGGATGTGATCGCCATCCACTATCCCGTTTTCAACGTGGCGGACAGCCTGATTTTTTGCGGAGTGGCGCTGCTGGTGCTGTCGCATTTGTTCCAGACGCAGCCGGATAGCGGTTCTGACGTACGGCGGCCCCAAGCTGTCGTCGATAAGTCGTAAAGCACGCGATGGCTGAAATAGGGGATCACGGATGCACGGAGAACCGCCACACCTTGCTGGTGGGGGAAGAAAGCCAGGGAGAACGCCTGGATAAGTTCCTGGCCCAGGAACTGGAGGATTTCACCCTCTCCCGCGAGCGCATTCAAAGCCTGATCAAGGACGGGTTGGTGGCCGTCAACGGGCAGGGCGGCGCCAAAGCCTCTCTGCGACTGAAAGACGGCGACACGGTGTCCATCACCATTCCGGAGGCCCGGCCCATCCCGCTGGAGCCGGAGGATATTCCCCTGGAGGTGATTTACGAAGACAATGCGCTGCTGGTGGTCAACAAGCCCGCCGGAATGCTGACCCATCCTACCGGACGGGAACGCCATGGCACGCTGGTCAATGCCTTGTTGTACCATTGCGGGAGCAGCCTGTCGGGCATCAATGGCCTGATCCGTCCGGGCATCGTGCACCGGCTGGACCGGGACACCTCCGGCCTGCTGATGGTGGCCAAGACGGATCGCGCGCACATGCATCTTTCGGAACAGTTGAAGGAAAAAACCGCCCGGCGGGATTACCGGGCCATCGTGCAAGGCAAGTTTACCGAGAACAAAGGCACCGTGAATGCGCCTATCGGGCGAAACCCTAAAAATCGGGACAAGATGGGCGTGGTTCCGGACGGGCGCCCGGCGGTTACCCACTGGCGGGTGAAGGAACGCCTGGATGACAAGTATGCCCTGATGGATTTAAGCCTGGAAACAGGCCGCACGCACCAGATTCGGGTGCACATGAGCCATATCGGCCGCCCCCTGTTGGGAGATCCCCTCTACGGCAGCGGCGTTGAGAACATTCTCAAGCTGAGGACGCAGGGCCAATTGCTGCAAGCCTACCGGCTCAGTTTCACCCACCCCGAAACCGGCGAGCGCCTGACCTTCGAGCTTCCTCAAGACCCTGAAATCACCCGCGTCTGGCAAGGCTTATCCGGTCCCGCAACAACCCCCTAATGCCAGGGTTTCTGCCCGTATGAGGCCCTTTCAGATGAGGATGGGCGCCGACTTTACATCCGGTTGCTACTAGCGTCGCTTTGATCCACAATGACCCACATCAACCTGGGGATGAATCATCATGTTGAAGACTCAACGCTTCATGCTGAACCTGTTTTCGCTGGGCCTGCTGATTCTGGCGGTGATTCTCATCATCCAGAATCTGGCCGTCACCGCCGATGCCGATTTCCTGGGCGTCAGCTTCCCCGGAACCCCCTTGAGCCTGCTCCTGGCAGTCAGCGGGTTGCTGGTTGGCGGCAGTGTCTTCTTGAAAATGCTGACTTTCCTGGCGCAAGCGGGACAGCAGCGGCAAAAGGCCAGCCGGGAAATCGAACGCCGCGAAGTTAGCCGCGAAGAGGCCGAGGCCAAGGTGAAGGTGCTGGAGAGTAAAGTTCAAACCCTGGAAAGGGCTTTGCAGGAAGCCCTGAAAAGCGGCCAGGCGCGGTAACATTATCAACATGCGTGCCATCATTGAGCTGACAGGAGAAACGGGGGCGGGCAAGACCACCCTGGCCAACGCGCTGGGCGAAGAATTGGCCCCGGCAAGCCTGCTGTTTATCGATGCCTCGCCGGATCAGCGGCTCACTCATATGCTGGCGCCGCAGCCTCCCCAATTAACGCTGGGACAATTGTTCAGCCAGCGCAACGGGGTGACCGGCTCTCGGGAGGCGGTGGATTGGGTTTTTCATGACATGATCGTGCCGACCGGTGAGGAAAATGAACTGATCGCCGTGGGGAATCTCCCGGCGGAAATCAGCATCGGCGAGCGGGAAAAACTGAAATACGGTCTCACCCGGCTGTTGGCCAATTATGACTACGTGGTGGTGGATGGCTTCCATCCGCTCTTACGCCAGGTGCTGCCGGAGGAGAACCTCCGCACCTTGATGGTGCTGACCCCGGCTCAGATGAATCGCTGGATGCCACCTGACGCAGAGGAAACGCTCCGCACTCCGGCGGTCATTCTGAACCAATATGGTGGGGAGCCCTTCTCTCACAGCCTGGAAGAAGCCATTACTAGCGGGCAGGTACAGCTCATCGGTAAACTGCCCCGCTATGCCAGCCCGGAGGAGTGCATCCGCAAGCTGTCGGATGATTTCCGTAACTGCCTGCTCCGGCTGAATATCCCCCTGAACTTCAGTCCCTCGTAAACCAGAAAGCAGCCGGCGGTTCATTTCGAGCCTGGGCCGGTTTTGATTCAATCACCATGACCACCGCCCTGATTTTTCTCATCCTCTACTTTGCCGCCGTGGTACTCGCGGCGAAATTGTTCTCCCGCAATATCAAAAATTTGCAGGACTTCTTCCTGGCCGGGCGCTCACTCGGCGCATGGCCCGTGGCTCTCAGCTTTGCAGCCTCCTGGTTTGGCGCGGCCTCCACCATGGGCTCCATTAACGCTTTCCATGACAAGGGCTTCAGCGGAGCCTGGGATATCGTCATCCCCTCGGTGATGTCCTTTGTGGTGATTACGCTGTTCATGGCCAGACCCGTTGCCCAACAATCGCACCTTTCTCAGCCGGAAGCGGTGGAATCCCATTACGGCAGGCTCGGGCGCCTATTGCTGGCTCTCATCATCCTGGCTTCCACCACCACGTTGATTGGCTCCCAGATGGTGGCCGCCGGGAAAGTGTTTCAAAGCGTTTTTGGGCTGGATATCACGCTCGCCACTCTTATCAGCACCGGTATCGTGGTGGCTTATTCCATGTACGGCGGCTATTTTGCCGTGGTGGTCACGGACATCGTGCAAGTGTTGTTTATCGTGGTGGGTTTTCTCATTCTGCTGGCCTTTACCGCCGGGCAAGCCATCCCGGACGCCGCCCACTGGGCCCAGTTTGTCAGCGGGAAGCCGGACTCGTTCTGGAGTTGGAGTCATCATTGGCAGCAAAACATCTTTATGGCCGTTACGTTTGTGCTGGCCTGGTGCATTGCGCCGGAAATGTGGCAGCGCATGTCCTCCACTCGCAACCCGGATCTGGCGGTACGGGCCAGCATCCAGGCCACGTTCGTCATGATGTTGCTCTTTGGACTGGTTATCAGTATCGGGATGTTGAGCGCGCAGGTCATCGGCAAAAGCGATGCGGTGCTGGTGGATCTGGCGCTGAAAATTCCGACGCCTGCCCTCAGTGCCATGGTGCTGCTCGGGTTTGTGGCGGCAGTGACTTCCACCATGGATTCCTCCCTCAATGTCAGCAGCCTGACCCTCACGCGGGATATCTATCATGGCTTTCTTCGTCCGCAAGCCGATATGCGGGAACTGCTTCGGGCCAGTCGTGTCGCCACCGCCATCATGGTGCTGCCGGCCATGGCGATCGCCTTGTACTTCCAGAATATTATCCAGATTCTCTGGATTTCGGCGGATATCTATGCCTCTTGCATGTTCTTCCCCGTGGTGGGCATGCTGTACCTGAAAAATCCCGGACGTTGGAGCGGTGTGCTGGCCATGATCTTTGGGGGGCTGACCGTCGTCCTCAGCGCATTGTTCCAGCATGGGTTGCTCCCTGCTCCGGCCTTTTGGCCCATCTGGCCCTTTTCAACGCTGCTGGGCATCAGCATGAGTGGTCTGGGCTTTGGGTTGGGATATGGGCTTTCTCGGCGATCCGCCGAATCAGCCGATCCGCCTATGCCGACGCCGGATGAGAGTTCAGAAATTGTTGCGGTTCCGGAACCGGGTTAAGCTAAGCCGCTGAATTTCAGCATGGAGCGGGCTTGTATGCCCTGGAAGTACGTCTGGATTCTTTCTTCGGGGGTTCCAACAGCAGTAGCTTTGTGAGGCTTCCGCTGTTTATCTCCCCCAAAAGCCATCATTCCCTGACGCTGCATCCAATGAACAAACAAGTCCGTTCCCAACACGGGGCGGATGACCGCATAACCGAAGCAATTGGTCAGAGAGCTCATGATGACCTTGAGTAGGGTTTTATCTCCGCCTTTTTTACCCATCCAGGTGGCTGCCAGAATGCCGATTGCGCTGGTTGCAAACCCAATGGTGCCGCTGACAATCTGTCGGCATGTTTCCTGAGCCACTAGAATTTTCAACTGCTGGGGTTCCACCTGCTCATGTTTCAGTTTTTTATAGAACACGAAAGGCGTCACCGCACTGGTGGCTAGCCAGGCATAAGTTGGAAACCAGACAATCAGATGCCGGGAAACCGGTGGTAAATTTGAATGCGTACCCATATTCCCTCCGCTGGCATTATCCAGATCAGGTTCAAGGGTTTCATCGGCCTACCGATGATCTCAGCCGACTGGATGCCAGCACCCCTGCTGCAATTATGGGCAGGCTACTACAGAGATCGATGGAACGCAACCTAACATTTCATAAACTACTTAATCGTGCGAGCCACATCTCGGTTATGCGTAGCCCCCTCTCAATCCTCGGGAGAGAACCACAGATCTTTGAGGCGCGGGACCGGTTGCAGTAAGATAGGTCCTGTACAACCCAGCAAGATGGAACCTTGAACGTGACTGCCTCTTCTGCCAATGCCACTCCCCGCCTGATTCGTGCCTGCAAAGGTGAAGTGCTGGACCGCCCGCCGGTCTGGTTGATGCGGCAAGCCGGTCGCTATATGCCGGAGTACCGTGCCATCCGGGAAAAAGTGAGTTTCCTAGAATTGTGCAAATCCCCGGACCTGGCGGCGGAAGTCAGCTTGCAGCCTTATCACTCCTTTGGGATGGATGGGGTGATCATGTTCTCCGATATCCTGATTCCGCCCGAAGCGATGGGCATGGAAGTGACGTTCGGGGACGGTGGGCCAACGTTTACCCGCCCCCTCCAGAATGCCGCCGACATCGATCGGCTGATCATTCCGGATCCGGTGGAAAAAACCGGTTTTGTGATGGAAATTCTTCGCAAGCTGCGGGCTGCCCTGGCTTCCGATCCTGAGACGGCCTTGATTGGCTTTGCCGGTTCCCCCTGGACGCTGGCTACCTATATGATTGAAGGCGGCGCCAGCAAGCATTTCGCCCGCATCAAGGGCCTGATGTACGAACAGCCGGAAGCCCTTCATCGCTTGCTGGACAAGCTCAGCCGAACCGTGACCCTGTACCTGAACGCCCAAATTGAGGCCGGTGCGCAAGTGGTGCAGTTGTTCGACACCTGGGCGGGCATCCTGTCCGCCGAAGAATATCGGGAGTTTGTGCTGCCATATCACCAGCAAATTATAGACGGCTTGAACCGCGAGCATGCGCCGGTGATCCTGTATGTCAACAACAGCCGGGGCCTGCTGCCGCTGATGGCCGAAGCAAAACCGGATGTCATCGGCGTGGATCATCTCACCGCCATCCCGGAGGCCCGCAAGTTGGTGGGTCCGCATTTTGCCCTGCAAGGCAACCTGGATCCGGTGGCGCTTTTCAGCCCGCCGGACGTGCTGCTCCCCAAAGTGAATGCCCTGCTGGAAGCCGGTGGGCGGCAAGGCTTCGTGTTCAACCTGGGACACGGCATTCTTCCTGCAACCCCGGTGGAAAATGTTCGTCTGTTAGTCAATCAGGTCAAGGCCAGCGCCACCCAAGGCGCGGCACTCACACACGCTCCCCTTTGAGGCCCCGATGATGAACCCGGAATTAAGCCACCTGCTGGAAAAATACAACACGGCAGGACCGCGATACACCAGCTATCCCACCGCGCCGGTCTGGCAGGACACTTATGACGCGGCCACCCACGAGCGGGTGATCAAAGAAACCAACGATTTGGCGCAGCCCAATCCGCATCCGCTGTCGCTGTATGTGCACCTCCCCTTTTGCGAACACCGTTGCCTGTTTTGCGGCTGCAACGTCGTGATTACCAAGCAGCGGGATCAGGCCGAAAAATACCTTGGCTACCTGTTCCGGGAGATCGAAACCATTGCCGGTTGGGTGGATCGCAAGCGTCCGGTGGTGCAGTTTCACTGGGGCGGCGGTACGCCCACGTATCTTTCCGAAGAACAGATGGAACGCCTGTTCCGCTTTCAGACCGGCTTGTTCCGGATGGATCCGGACGCTGAAATCGGTATTGAAGTCGATCCCCGCGTGACTACCCACGAGCAGCTCAATGTGCTGAAGGAGTTGGGTTTCAACCGCATCAGCATGGGAGTCCAAGATTCCAACCCACAGGTGCAGGACGCCATTCAGCGCATCCAACCCCTGGAAATGACTGCGGCGACCATGGCGCATTGCCGTCAGCTGGGCTTTACGGGCCTGAACATCGATCTGATCTACGGGCTGCCGTACCAGACCGTGGACAGTTTCACTCAAACAGTACGCGACATCATCGCGCTCAATCCGGATCGGCTGGCCTTGTACAACTATGCGCATGTGCCGTGGTTGAGTCCGCACCAGAACCAGATTCCGGAAGCCGCATTGCCGGAAACCGGGGTGAAATTCCAGATTTTGCAAACCGCGCTGGAATTATTCACCGAGGCAGGCTACCTGTACATCGGTATGGATCACTTCGCCAAACCCCATGACGAATTGAGTGTGGCCATGCAGAACGGCAACCTGCACCGCAACTTCATGGGTTACACCGTGGAGAAAGGCGGGCATTTGCACAGCGATCTGTATGGTTTCGGGGTCAGCGCCATCAGTGGGTTCCAGGGGCAATTTGCCCAAAACTGGCGCAAGCTCTCGCAATATTACGAAGCGTTGGATGCCGGGAAAATCCCCACCATGCGCGGCTATCTGCTCAGCGAAGAAGATCGGCTGCGCCAGCAAGTGATTCTGAACCTGCTCTGCCAGGGGCGGGTGGATATGCCCGCGATTGAACAACGGTTCGGCATTGATTTCAAAACCCACTTTGCTGACGCTGTGACCCAATTGGAAGGCATGGCGGCGGACCAACTGATCGATATCGGCGACAATCACCTGACGGTTACCCCGCTGGGTCGCCTGTTCAGCCGAAATCTGGCCATGCCCTTCGATGCGTACCTGCCCCAGATGCGTAACGACAAGCCGACTTTCTCCCGCACTGTCTGATTGGATTCCAGGAGAACCCCACCGATGGCATCCCCTAAAACCGGCATTTTACTCCTCAACCTGGGTGGCCCGGATAGCCTGGAAGCCGTCAAGCCCTTTCTCTATAATCTGTTCTCCGATCCGGACATCATCAAGCTGCCGTTTTCGGAAATTTTCCAGAAGCCACTGGCCTGGTACATCAGCACCGAGCGGGAGCATGAGGCCCAGCGGAACTACCGACTGATGGGTGGCAAGTCGCCTATCCTGGATTTTACGCAAGCCCAGGGAGAGGCGCTGCAACAGGCGCTGGCGGAGCAGGGTCATGGCTCTTTGCCTATTTATGTTGCCATGCGCTACTGGCATCCGCTGACCGAGGCCGCCGTGGACCAGATGATCCGGGATGGCATCGAGCGGTTGATCGTGCTGCCGTTGTATCCGCATTTTTCCTACACCACCACCGGCAGTAGCCTGAACGAACTGAAACGGGTCATGGAGGCGCGTAACTTCCGGGTGCCGATCACCGTGGTGCCGCCCTATTACAATCACCCGTCTTATCTGCAAGCGGTGGCGGAAACCATTCGGGTCGGCATGGAAACCAACCCCTGGGGCTGCCCCCCGGAGGAAATCCAGTTGCTGTTCTCGGCGCACAGCTTGCCCATCAAGCATGTCAAACGCACGAAAGATCCTTATCCCCAGCACATTTTACATACCGCCCGCACCATTGCCGAGCAGGCTTTCCCCGGCAATCCGTGGGAACTGTGCTACCAGAGCCAGGTGGGTAAAATGCAGTGGTTAGGGCCATCCGTGGATGGCGCTCTGCATTATTTTGCGGGCAAAAATATCGATAATATTCTGGTGGTGGCCATCAGCTTCGTGTCCGATCATGTGGAAACCCTGGTGGAAATCGATAATATGTATCTGCCGCTGGCCAGGGAGCTGAAAATTCAGTACTGCCATCGCGCTCCGGCCTTAAACACCCGCCCCGCATTTATTCAAACCATCACCGAACTGGTGACAGCCGAATTGGAGAAACCGCCTGAAGAATCGATGGATTCCCAGTCTTTTCCGGAATTATTGAAAGCGCAGGCCGCCGGATGAGCAGCGCGGAAACCATCATCATTGGCGCAGGGATTAGTGGGCTGGTGGCCGCTAATCAGATGCGCAAGAACGGCCGTGATGTACGAGTCCTGGAAGCGGGATCCGCGCCCGGTGGGCTGATTCGAACCTTGCATGAGGATGGCTTTACCGTGGAAGGCGGGCCGAATACCTTTCCCAGTTCGGCGGGCGAGTTGCTGGCACTCTGCGAGGAACTGGGACTCACGCCCAAACCGGCCAGTCCGTTGGCCCAGAAACGCTATTTATATTTGCAGGGCCGACTCACGGCCTTGCCCGGTTCGCCGCTGGAGGCCCTGACTACGCCCGTTCTGTCGTTGGGCGGCAAACTGGCTTTTTTAAAAGAGCCTTGGCAGCCCAAAAGCCAAGCTGAGGAGCTTTCCATTGCGGATTTTTTTCGGCAGCGCCTGGGGGCAGAAGCGGTGGAACGGTTGGTGGATCCTTTCATCAGCGGCATTTACGCGGGCGATATCCGGCAGCTCAGTCTGCCCGCCGTTTTCCCCCGATTATGGCAATGGGAGCAAGAACATGGCAGCCTCATCCGAGGCGCTATGGCCGCCCGCACAGGCCAGAAAAAATCAGGACAAGTGAAATCCGGCAAGCGGAAGCCCATGCAACTGCTCAGCTTTGAGAATGGTCTGCAATCGCTGACGGATGCGCTGGTTCGCGCGCTGCCCGCCAATGCACTTCATCTGAATACCCGCGTGCAGGCCATCACGCAAACCGAACAGGGTTTTAGGTTGTCTCTGTATGGGGGTGAAACCCTTTCCGCGCGGCAGGTCATTTTGGCAACCCCTGCCGATGTCGCCGCGCAGTTGCTGCAAACACTCGTGCCTCAGGCCGCCCAAAGTCTCGCTCAAGTGACCTATAACCGGGTGGCCGTGGTGCATGCCGGTTTTAAAAAATCCGACCTTCCCCACCCGCTGGATGGCTTTGGCTGCCTGATCCCCCGTCGGGAAAATCTGGCCTTGCTGGGCAGCATCTGGGCCAGCAGTCTGTTTCCAGAGCGCGCGCCGGAAGGGCATGTCTTGCTGAGCAATTTTATTGGCGGCGCACACCACCCGGAAATTCCCACCTGGGCGCCGGAGCAAATTCAAGCGCAAGTGCTGGCCGATCTGGGGCAAATGTTTGGCAGCCGACAACCATTGCAGCCCGTGTTCAGCAAAGTGCTGCGCTACGAACGCGCCATCCCGCAATACGCCTTAGGTCACCGCGAGCGGATCCAAGCGGTTGAAGCCGCGCTCGCCAGCCATCCGAATCTGGCTTTGTGCGGAAATTACCTGCATGGCTTGGCTATCAACGAGTGCATCAAATCCGGTCTGGCCGTCGCGGAACGCCTCACACTAAAGCCAGTTGCACACGCCGTATAACAAACCTCTTTTTCAGGGCGTCCAACCGGAAAGCATGGCCTGCGCCTCATCAGATAAGCCGTATCGGTGGGCCACGAGTTCATCCAATTGTGCCTGCAAACATGCACGCGCATCCGTGGCCAGCGGGCAGGATAGACGGTGCGTCAGTTCGGCCAGTGCGTGGTCCGTTGACGCGTCCGAATTTTTTGGCGGCGCGGGAAAGTGAATGAGCACATCCTTGTCCACCTGCAAGCGTTGTCCCTTACGCTTTTGCTTGTGCAGCCAAAACCAGCTGAGCCGGGAATTCAGCAGAGCAACCAAAAAATACGGATCGTGGGGACCTGGCTGAATGACATAAAACCCTTCACTCACATAAGCCGGAGCATCCACCACTGCAAAGGCGGGGCGGGGTACCTGGCGCGGACACAAAATACGCACACCTCCCTCAAACCAGATCGGCTGTCGCGCCCGGTGCAAGCCGTAGGGCGCAAATGCGGAAGTGTTCACCCAGTGCAGGCGTTCCAGATGGGCTCGGAGATTGGGATAGTTTTCCGGCTGATCCTGAACGCGTTGCCGATTTTTGACATCGGTGTAGATCAGCGAATACAAGGGCTGAGCGTCCGGAAAGCCGGTAAAGGGTTCAAATCCGCTAGGGGAAAAATAGGGTTTCAACAATGCGTGCTCGGCGGCGTTTAGGTTGAGTGTATTGACCTCAGCTGCGCTCAACAGGAAAAGCCCCGCCTCCGGCGAAATATGGTCGCGTAAATCAGGCGGCAATTTTTTCAGATCGGAGGGGCGTAAACGGCCTTGGGGCATGACGATCCCTTGCTGAATTTGGGTTGTTTCCAGCAAGGGCGGTAACTCGGATAATTGGTGGAGCAGGTCGATTTCCGCCGGTTCTCCGTACAGCAATTTTCTGGATCCGGCGTCTAGAAATGCACGGGCGTCGCGAAGTAGTCTTGCATCGAGCCCGGTGTCACCCACTGCCATGCCCAGCGGTAATGGTCGCACGGAGTTTTTGGGCGAGAACGGCGCGGACTGTTTTTGCCAGATGAGTAGCGAACTGTGATGGCCGGGAGCCTGCGCAAACAGGGGGCGGTCCGGAAAAATCCAGAATTCCCGCATGTCCCCTTCGTCCCAGAGGCGTTTTCGCAACGAAGCCGTATTCGTGCGCTGGGTCCAGTATTCCGGCAGTACATAAGCCAGTTGCCCACCGGGCTTTAAATGGTCCAGCGCCCAGGCTAGAAACGCGTCGCACAGATCCATCTTGGCCTGGTAATAGCCTGCCGTCTCTTTGCCCCGCAAATCCTGAAAGCGCCCGGATTGCCCGCGTACTTCAGAGACATAGGGCGGATTCCCCAGAATAAAATCCCACTGCGCCACTTCCGGAAAAGTCCCCTGCCAACCATGCCATACAAGCTCTCCGGTGTAGCATTCTGGGCTGGCCTCCATCTGAGATTTTCGGGCGGTTTCCCGCATCCGGCAGAATGCATGCGATGGCGCACTTTCAATCCCTCCCAGTGAATCACCGGCCATTAGATTGGTGGCCAGCGGGTGCAGGCTGAAATCACCCGCTTCATGATCCAGCCGGTTCACCCAGTGCGCCAGGCGAGCCTCCGTAATCCAGACCGCTAGTGGATCCAGATCCACGCCGTAAATCTGCTCGGTGAAAGCAAAGCGCGCTGGAGACGGAAAAGATAATTCTGAAAATTGTATGCATACGGTGCTGTAGAACTGATGGAGTTCCTTCAGGGCTTCCACCAGAAAAACACCGGTACCACAGGCTGGATCCACGATGCGGATTGTCTGCACGGTTTCCAGGATCGCGCGGGCCGTGTGCCAATCTTCAGTTTCCATGGCCTGCTCAATTTGACGTTGCGCTTGCGTCAGATGTCGCCCCAGGGATTGCCGCACCAGGTAGCGGACGACCGGTTGCGGCGTGTAGAAAACGCCGGTCTGGGCAGCGCCTTGTTTCCGCCTCTCTCGATCCACTAGGGCCAGCGCCCGCTCGTACTGAGCAATCCAGTGTTCGGGTGCTGCCCTGGTAATCCGTTCAAAACCCGAAAGCGCGGACAGCCGCCATCCGCTCCCCGTTTGCGTGGGTGTCTCTTTCAGATCTGTTTCCAGAGAGGCAAGCATTCGCTCCCAGGCGATGCGGGAGTTTTCGGGGATGCCAGGGACGGGTGTTTCGATGAGTCGGCTCATCTTTCTATCCTAGCGGAATTCAGCGGTGAAGAAAAGTTTTTCCCCGGATGGACCCGCAGCGGGTTCCAAACCGGGGAAGAAAAGATAAAAGATGAGAACGGAGAGCGAATGTTCTCATCTAAAGGAGAGGGCGAGTTGAAAATTAAAAAACCCAGGCACTATGCCCCAGAGAGCAGATTCCTCATCCCATTAAAGAGAATCTGTTTAGAGATGACGAACAACGCCACCGGACTCTGGCAGCCAGTGAGAGCGCAAATCTGGCTTGCTCCGCCGTTTTGATTGTGGGTTGTTTCTTGCCGTCTCATCTCTTTCTTCCTTCTACCTACCGTTTACTCCACTTCCTACCATTTCCCATTGTGAATTAAACTTACTCTACTCAAAGAAACCTGTTAT
>DATNPJ010000032.1:0-103406 GCA_036703295.1 Coleofasciculaceae cyanobacterium
GCGTTTTACGATATCTATTTCAGCGCCACCATGCAACTGGATAGCAATGCCAAAGCCCGTTTTTTCTCCAGCATGGCCAATGTGGTCCTGATGGGATTGGCTATGCTCCTGAAGTTGCCGTTAATCGCCATCGTGCTGATAGCCATGCTCAATCCGCTGCTGAAATTACTGTGCGATTACCGGTACGCCCCCTTCAAAATCAAGCTGCATACACCGGACTGGCCCCGAATCCGGAGCATTGCCATGGACGGATGGCCACTATGGCTGATGGGCCTCCAGTATCTTCTTTTGTCACGCATCGATACCTTCATGTTGCAGGTGTTGTCCCCCACGGGCGAACATGAACTGGGGATTTACTCGGCGGCGTTTCGACTGTCGGAAGTCATGGCGCTGCTGATTAACGCCATGTGCCCGGCCTTGCTGCCGCTACTGGTGAAGCACATGCATGAACCCGAACGAATCGGCTTTCTGGCAGGGACCAGCACCCGGCTGATTCTGGCCGGGGTCATGATGCTGACCCTGTTTATCTTCGGGTACGCACCCTGGATCGTGAAGATTTACGGTCCCGGCTACACGGAAGCCACGCTCTGCATGCGCATTCTAATCTGGTCACAGGCCTTGGTGGCAATCAATACGGTCTGCTACCATCTGCTGGTAATTTATAATGCCCAGGGACGGCGTCCGGTGCTCATTTCCAGCATTCTCATGACGGTTCTAAACATCGGCCTGAATCTCTGGCTGATTCCCTGGCTGCACGCCGCCGGGGCTTCATGGGCAACGGTGGTTACCGAAGCGGCGATTTCGATCAGCATGCTGTGCTTTTTGCATGCCTATACACCGTTGCGACTGGTGCGGGATGTGCTGCTGATAGAGTGCTTGGCCTTGCTATCCTGCCTGCCTATGGTGATGTTCGGCGGAAATTACGGCTGGATGAGTATCCTGCTCTTTGCACTGCTGGTCTGGGGGCTGAAATTGCTGACTCCGGAAGCCCTCAGGGCGCTGGCGCGTGAACGGCTACATGAAGACCCGACGAATCCCACGTAAGCCGATAAGCCTCATCCGGTTCGGTGAAGCGAATCTCAGCGCCCTCACCCAGCCGGGAAACCACGGGTTTCGCGTTTTCCCTGAAGGGAATCAGCACCCAGCCGAAGCAATCCGCCAGCCGGGGCACCAGGGCAACCAGCTTCCCCGTTCGGGCCTGGGAGAAGCCGGGGCTATACAGGTTCAGGTTGTTCCGCCAGGGAGAGTCATTGCTCCACTCCAGCCCTTGATAGCCGAATGGCACCAGCAGCAACCGGTTGCCGATGTTCAAAACCTCGTTTTCGTAGTGCAGTCCTTGATCGGGATGAAGGTGCAGCAAGGAGAAACAGGGGCGATCAGCAGGGCTGAGATGGGTCAGCCAGTCCTGCACCACCCAGAACCGTCCGGAAACGCTGTAAACCGAGCGCTGGTGCCGGTATCGATGCCGGTAGTTTTCGTAAGCCAGGGTGATTTTGGCGCCGCTTTGATCCTGCTTGACTTGGCAGCCCTGAAAATCCGGATATTCCGCGACCCGGAAGCTCCCCCATATTTCGGCTTGTTCCTCGCCCGGCACCCAGACACTGTTGTGGGCGGCAGTTCCCCGGAAGTAATCCCGCAACAAGGAGGGCTCATAGTCGGAAATACCGGCATCCACGATGATTGGCTGATTCTCGACATGCAGCTCGAAACTACCGAGATCGCAGTGCGAATGGGCCGGCAGCGCGCGCGGACCAAAGTCACCGCAATCCAGAATCAGGCTGGCCGCCGGATGAACCTGACGAAAAACCGCAAATCCCGCCTGCGGAAAATGGGTCAGCGAAACAGGCGCAGATGAGGCGCCCAATACCAGGGAAGTTTCAGGAAGTCCGCCAGCGGTGTGCGCTTGCCCTTCTGACAGAACCTGCTGCCCGTATGCCAGCAATGCAGTCGGGTCTGGGGTCTGTGGCAGGGAGGAATCCCCGAACATGGGAAGCTGTCCGGATGAATGGCAGAGAGCCACCAGGGTGTCCAGCATTTTTGCAGCCAGATTCATTAATTTCTCGGTGGGAAAATCGGGTTTTTCCAACTGCAGCCAATGCAGGCAATCCAGCAAATCCGTCAGCACCCAGGCATGGTACATGGGGGTCCGCTCGTGGTGGAAGCCATCGGCCAGCACCTGCTTGGGGAAAACCGTGGAGAGTTGCCCGTTCAGTTCCTGCCACCAGCTTTCAGCCATCCGGGCGGTGGCGGGCAGTTTTCCCAGGGTCAGCGTGGCGGCCAGCCAGGCTTTCATGTTCTTGATGAGATGGTTGCCCCGGATATCCAGCTCCGGGAAACAGGCCACATAGCGGGCATCCCGGATAAAAAATTTCCAGAATTCCTCTTGAAAAGCATCCGGGAAGATGTCCAGCACCGGTAACAGCTCGCAACAGACAAGCAGACGACGGGAGACCCCGTAAGTTGACCAGCTCTGGGCCTTGTAGTCCAGCTGCCGGAACAGCCGAAACTGACTTCCCAGCAGCGCCACGATTGGAGCGTTTGTTTCATAATGCCGGGTTCCGGCCTCTTCCAGTTCCAAAATCAACGGCAGCAGGAATTCGAGGTATCCGTAGTTTTCCTGCCAGAGTGGCGGCTTGATCGGCAGATTCCGGCTCAGACCGACAGCATCCTGATAAAGCAAGAATGGCTCGTTCAGAAGTTCGCCGGTTTGCTCTTCCAGCAGCATGGCCGCCTGCCGGGACATGCGCTCCCGCACTTCCGGAAGCTGCCGGTACTGCCATCGGGTGAAATCATGCGGCAACTGCCAGGGAGCGGCTTGCTGATTGACGAAATTCTTCCATTCGTTTGCCGTGCCGGCAGGCGATGGTAGCGGACGATAGAGCGCTCTGGCAATTTTAAGATGGGCTCGGGACCACAAGGCAGAAATGGGAAAATGGCGCACCGTTCTAAGCCATTGCCAGCGCCGTCGCCATTCGTTCATGCCTTTCGCCCTTCCTGCATTCACTCCATCAGCCGGTGGAATTTGTACCGCCACGCCGAAGAACGCCACAACCTAATGATACACTTTTTGCAGTGTGGAGTGACCGGGACAAAATCCGATCTGTTGAGGGCCCCTGTCTGATGTCGCGCAAGCTGGCGTTTCCGGTAATTGTTGCTCTGGTGTTGAGTTGTCTCATCACCGGAATATTGCCGTCCGGCTTTGCGGATTCTGAACCGGGCGCACCCCCTGCCGATACGCTGGCTATCAAGGTGGAAATGCCGGATAGCAGTTATATCCTGGGATCCGGTGACGAGCTTGCCATAGAAGATGTGAACATCGGCAAGCTGACCACCGGCAAGACCAAGATTCTGGCCGATGGCACCGTTGACCTGCCCCTGATCGGAGAGATCGCCCTGGCGGGGCTCTCGATGGACGCAGCCCAGATTCTGCTGAACGAGAAATACAAGGTCTACTACCTCGAGCCCTCCATCACCATCCAGATCCTGACCCCTCACCCGGTGCGGGTCTATGTGCGAGGCGCAGTCAACAATCCGGGTGTTTATGTCAGCGGCAAGAATACCGGGCCTTCCAGCAACGGACGCTATGAGCTGGGCAGTTCCAGCGTGCACTTCTTCTCACACCAGTTTTATCTCACGGACGCGTTGATCGAGGCAGGCGGAGTCACGCACAATGCCGACCTGAAGGATGTGGTGATCCAGCGGACTTTTCCCAAGCCCCAAACCATCCACGTCAATCTTTGGGCGCTGATGAAACTGGGGGAAACCATCCAGGATCTCCCCTTGCACGAGCAGGATATCATCCAGGTGTCCGGCCTGCCCCAGGATGCGAAAAATGCCCTGGTCCATCATGATGAATGGAAGCAGATATCAGGCACCAACATCACCCAGAACCTGTTTCCGGTTAACGTGATTGGCGCGGTTAAGCAGCCGGGCAGCTATCAAATCAGCGGAACGGACAACGTCTTACAGGCCATTGCCATGGCCGGCGGATTTTCAGAGATGGCGAACCAATCTAATGTCTATATTTTGCGCACCAACGCGGCTGGCCAGGTTTTCAAAACACAGGTCAATGCTTCAGATTCCCGCCTGATGGGACGCAACCACGGCAAGAAAGCTCGCCAGGACTGGATGGCCCTGCTGCCGGAAGATGTGATTTTCGTGGATGAATCCACCGGAAAAAAGGCTTTAGAAGCAAGTCGCAACCTGTTTGACAGGGCGACAGGCGCGGCGATGCTGCCCTTCTTTAATTCGATCGTGAATCCCAACTAGAGGCCATGCCCATGACTGGAAGCAAGCGAATGAAACCAATTTTCAATACGCTGCTGTGCGCTCTCCTGCTGGTCTTATCTTCCGGACTGACAACACTGGCCTCCGAACCCGCCTTACACCCCCTGCATGAGCATGCTGCAGCGGAACCGGCATCCGGCAAGCAGCCTGCCGACACTCCCGCGCCCGCCCTGCCAGCCCTGCCTGAACCCGCCCATGAGTCCTCGGAAGGACAAAAGACAACCTCCACACAGCCTGCCGAGACTCCCGAACCCATGAACCCCGCGGCAAGCGCGCCCGCCCTGCTGAGGGGTACTGTGTTCGACTCCAATTATATTATCGGCGCCGGGGATGCCCTTTACCTGGAAGATGCCAACATGGGTGAACTCGTGAAAGAGGGCCACGTCCTTTCGGACGGCAGCATTAATTTGCCCCTGGTCGGCAAGACCTACCTGTCCGGGCTCTCCATCGCCCAAGCCAAAAAACACCTGACCCAGAAGTACGCAAAGTATTATCAGGATCCCCGGATCACCCTGCAAGTCACTAACCAGCGTCCCGTGCGCATTTACGTGATGGGGGCGGTGGCAAATCCGGGCATTTACGTGAGCGGCAAGGACATGGCTCCTGAGAACCTATCCCGGATCCAGCTTGGGGATTTCGACACGCACTACTGGTATTACCGTCTTTATCTGGCGGATGCCCTGCTCCTGTCTGGAGGAATGAACTACAATGCCAACGTGCGGGATATTCGAATCCGCCGCTCCTTCCCCCAGCCGATGACCATCCACGTCAACCTGATGGACCTGTTTGCCAACGACAACACGATTCACGATATTACGCTGCGCGACCAGGATGTGATTGAAGTGGACACGCTGCCGGATAATGCCCTGATCATGGACGACCAATGGGAAGAGTTTGCCCGGAACAATATCAACCATGGCGTGTTCAAAGTGAGTGTCTTGGGGGCGGTTACCAAGCCGGGTGTTCTGGAGCTAAAAAACCGAGATAACGTATTGACGGCCATTGCCAAGGCCGGTGGCTTCTCCGATATGGCCGCCAGAGAACGGATTTATATTCTGCGCACCACCACCAGCGGCCAGGTTGTTAAAAAAGAGTTGAACCTGAAAGACCGGGCCTTGATTGGCAATAAACCGTTTGCCACCTGGGCCTCGCTGCTGCCGAATGATGTGATTTTCGTGGATGAATCGAAAGGCAAACAAGCTGCCCAATACGGAATGAACCTCCTCAACCGGACCTCCAGCAGCGCCCTCTTCCCGTACTTCAATCACCTCTTCAACAGATAGTCCTAAAGACCGATCAGAATGCCTCGGTAAATCTAATGCGAGCCAGAGTCGGTTTGAATAGATCGGTGAAAAAAGGCTTTATCGCCCGCAGAGTTTGATAGGAATGATACTCAGGCCATACAGGAACACCATGGCCAGCCCGACCAGGGTCATGGAAAAGGGATCCTGGCTGGGGGTGACGATGGCGGACACGATGAAGATGAGAATGGTCGCCCAGCGCCACTCCCGAATCAGCTTAGCCGAGGTAATCAATCCCGTAAAGGACAGCAGGAACAGCGCCATCGGCAACTCGAACATCACGCCGGTCACAAACAGCAACGCGGAGCAGAAGGCAATGTAATTCTCGATGCTCAGCTGGGTGGCGGCCACCGATTGTCCGTAATCCACCAGGAAGGTCAGCGCCGAGGGCACCACGAAGAAATACGCGAACACCACGCCGGACAGAAACAGCAGCGTGCCACCCACCACCCCCCAGAGGGCCATGGCGCGCTCGCGGGGCAACAGGCCCGGCAGCACGAAACGCAGAAAATTGTACAAAATCACCGGCAACGCCAGGGCCACGCCAATGTAAAAAGACAACCGAACGCTGGCCATCAGGACTTCACCCGGCTTGAGTTGCACAAAGACAATGGACGAGGGCGCCATGGCCTTGAACACCTGAATAATGGGCAGGGCGTAAAAGAACCCGAGGCAGAGCAGGGCCGCCAAGACACTGGCACACAGCAAAATGCGCTGGCGTAGCTCGGCAATATGCTCAATCATGGTCATGGCCAGCCCGGCCTGATCCGCTTCGGGCCGGGGCTCCTCCGGCAGAGTGGAGGGAATGGTCAAGCCCGGATCCGTGCCGGATTGCTCAAAGAAAATCGGTGTGCTGGAAGATTCCCTAGACACTTTGGGCCTCCGAGCATTTGGCTTTTCTCCGCGCGGCGGCTTCCGCCAGAATAACGGACCCACTGACAGCCACATTCAGAGATTCCACCCGTTCGTCCATCGGGATAGTCAACGCCTGGAGCGTATAATCCGGAAAAAGATCTTTCGAAACACCCCGGCCCTCGTTGCCCAGAACGATCACGCAGCGGCCCGTATAATCCACGGCCCGGTAAGGCAAGGCTTTCTGGACGCCCGTGGTGGTGTAAATAGTCCAATCCGAAGCCGGAAACAGATCCGGCAGGGCATCATGCTCACATTCCAGGATCGGCAGGGCGAAAACCAACCCGGCGGAAGCCCGAATGACTTTTGGATTGGTCGGCTCCACACTGTCACCGGTCAGCACCACGCTATCCACCCCAAAGGCGACGGCCGAGCGAATCAGCGTTCCCAGATTGCCGGGATCCTGAAGGCCATCTAACAGCAACACAAAGTCTCCTTGCACCTGAGCGGGCTGCTTCGGCTTCTTGAATACCGCCAGGCAAGGCGGGGCCGAGCTGGTACTGCTCAGCCGGGCCATCACGGCCTCATCAACCACCACGGGAGACATGGGCCATGCCACATTCGGCAGGCTGTCGGCTGGTTGATCCGCCAGTGTAAAAGCCTGTTGAAGCTTGAGTCCGGCCCGCAGGGCTTCTTCAATCGGGTGACGGCCCTCCACCAAGATCAATCCGCGTTCGTCCCTGAATTTTTTCTGTTTCAGGGCGGCCACATCCTTGATGAGCTGGTGGGAAGGCGCTTTCATTTCAATCCGATTTCGACTTCAAAGGTGCGGTTGCAGGGATATCGACAGTGAATAGCCTGTTCTTCCAGGCCAAGCCGAACTTTCAGCAGGTTCAGCCCATCGGCCATCAGTACGTTCAGCAGGTTTTCATCGGGCTTCACTTTACCGGCACTGCCGTTCATCATGCTGCGTACGGTATAACGCACATCTGATTGATAAAGCCAGTCATCGGCCAGCCGAATCAGCATCAGCTTAAGGAATTCCTCCGCATTGAAGCACTTGTTTTTCTCGGCCATCAAGCGAATCAGCCCCATGGCCACCGTGGTGCCGATGGTGTTGCCGGGCGTGTTCCAACCGGCATAGCCATACAGGCCAGTCAAATCCTCAAAACGGGCGAGTAATCGCTCGGTCAGACGAGGATCGCTGCCGTTGGCAAAGGCCACATCCGCAATCGCAATCGGCTTTCCTTTCGACAAGGCCTTGTCCACGGTCTTCAGAATTTCATCCACCTGGTCCGCAACCACATGGGCTTGCTCCCGACCGCAATGATCGCCCTGGCGGTCCTCGGGGACATGCACCATCAGCCACAAATCGGCATCCGTCGCTTTTTTAGCCAGTTCGGCGCCGCAGGCATTCACTGCCTTGGCCACCACGTCCTCGATGGGAATGCCGTCAAATTTCGCCACCAGCTCGCGACCGTTTTCGGAACTGTAGATGGGGTAGACCTTGACCGGCTCAATTTGCTGCCGGACTGTCCAGCGGGCCAGCATGCAGGCAGCCACTTCGTCGGCCCCGGTTTGCACGTGCGCTATTTTGCTCAGCAGCTTCTTCTCAAGCTGCGCTTCCAGTTGATTGGCCTCTTCCACGTTCATGCCGAAGGGGCCGGTGTCATCCTGGCAGTAGGTGAGATAATCCAGCCGCCCATTGGCCAGCGCCTTCTGGTAGTACTCATTCAAGGCATGGTTCTTCCGGCGGCGGGCCAGAAAGTCCTCCAGCACATCGGCGGGGATGCCCATCGAAGCTGCGGCACCGTACTCATGCAACGAAGCCGAGTATTGATACAGACGCCTGCCGTATTTGCGCCAATAGGCGGGTTCTTCTTCGTCAAAATCATAGTTGGGGATGCGCAGAATAGACGAAAAACCGAAGCAGGCATCCGATTTGATAAGCTTGAAGAAGTCATCCACCCGTTCTTCCAGGATGTTCAGCGGGTCTTCATTGAGCCGGGAAGGGATTAATCCGCCGTAGGCCACTGTATCCAACGCTACAATCACCGGGTCGTTTTCAAACAGGTGGTTTTTGACCCAGCGAAACAGGCTGGTAAAGTTGGCCGGGGTTTTAAGCTGCCCCAGCAGGGTGGGGGCGGGCAGGCACAGATCCAGCCCGGCCATGGCGGCCAGCCGTCGGGGCATGTCGTAACAGACCGGACGACTGTCCAGGGGAATCAAAAAAAGTCTCTTATGTGAAAAAGGCATGCGGGCAATTCCAAACATCTCTAGACGGCATTCTAAACGGAGAATCTCTTATAATCAAAGAATCTCATTGTGAGCGTGCAAACCGGCGACTGTTTTTGGGTGCCCCACCGGCAGTTTTCCAGGGCAAAACCCTAGCCAGACTGTATGCTCCCCGTTACAAAGGTGCAATGTATGTTTGAGACAGCGCAAAAATTCTGGCGGCAGATTTCCGGCGGCCCCCGGGAACGGCAGGCTTTGGCCTTCCTTCGAATCGCAACCGGCCTGTTCTTCTTGAATGCGGGCCACCAAAAGCTGATCAATCCCGCCTTTAGCCAGCACCTGGGGGAAACCCTGCAACAGTGGGCGGTGGATCACCCGTTCGCCCCCTACCGGCAGTTTTTGGAAATCGTCGCGATTCCGCACTCGGATATCTTCGCGCGCATGGTCACTTACGGTGAAATCGGCGTGGGACTCAGCTACGTGCTGGGCTTCCTCGTAGCCTACAGTGCCCCGGCAGCCGCTTTTATGAACCTGAATTTCCTTTTGGCAGGCCAGCACACCAACCCGGCCTTGTTGAGCATCAATCTAATCTGCGTGCTCGCGCACTTGTCGTTGTTCTGGGGGCGGGCCGGTCATTACTTCGGCTTTGATGCCTATGTCTTCAAAAGCGGAAATCAACCCGCCGGGAAACCCGCCTTCGGCAAGACTTCCAAAAAACTGAAGGCCGTGAAAGAGGCTCTGGAAAAATCCAAAGTCGTCCAGACCTCCAAAAAGGCCAAGAAAAGCAGTGGAAAGAAACCAAACTCCAAGTCAAAACCCTTCTGATAAAGGGTATCAGCAGCAGTTTATGCTTTCCAACCTGCGTTTAATACGCTTTGGCAGAAGCGGCAGCCTTCCTGGCTTCCTGTAATTTCGCCATTTCCTCACGAAGCTGGGCCGCATCCGCGTTCCAGTAGTGCTCATACAAATGGTCAGCGTCATCCGTTCCAGACACCGTAAGCAAGTCCTCCGGCGAAAATTCTTCCGGGGCCGTCCAGGGGAAGCTCTGGCTGCATCGAATCATGTACAGATGTTCCATGGCACGGGTCAGCGCCACATAAAACACGCGCTGAGCTTCAGTGGCGCTGCGAGGGGTTTGCCAGCACTTCCGATACAGTTCCAGTTTGGGATTGGGCAGACCGTTGACCTGCCCTAGCATCAACCCAAAACCTGCTTTTCCGGGATACTGAGGATCAAACGTAATGGCAGTATCGCCGCCACCCTTGCTGACCTGGCCTTTCTCGGTATAGCAGGCGAATACCACGGGGAACTCCAGCCCTTTGGCGGCAAAAACGGTCATGATCCTCACCGCGTCCTCGCCGGAGAGCTCCTCAGTCACCGGCAATTCCTGGCTGGGGTCGGCAGCGTACTGTTCCAGCGTCTCGATCACTTCATCCAGCGTGGGTTGCAGCGGCTGGTTCTGGCTAAACAGGTAAAGCAGCCGCTCAAAGGTACGCAGGGTAATGCGCTGCTGCTTATGCTGCCATTCGGGCGTGCGACGGTCAATCAGCCCCACCCGCCTGGCCAGTTGTAAAAAGAGCTGGACCGGGGCCAGCCGGGGCTTCAGCTTGCGCGCTTCCATCAGCTGCACCGCCAGATCGCCCACCGCTAAGGCAACACCAGACGGCAATTCCGGCAGCAGGTCCGGTTGTCCGTGAAGCAGCAGGCAGGTTTCAAAGAGGCTGGCGGCCTCCTGGGTTTCATGCAAGCGGCGCCTGAGCTGCATCAGATCCCGGATTTGTTTCTGGTTTAGCTTGCCTTGCAGGATGCGCACGAAGGACAAGTCATCCGAGAGGTTCCGCATCAGCCGCAACAGAGCCATGGCGTCTTTAATAACACTCTCCTGGAAAAACCCCAGGTTTTTCTGCCGGATGGCGGGGATGTTAAATCCGGCCAGCGTCTTCTGGATGTCTTCGGCCTTGGCGTGAGATTTAACCAGCACGGCGATATCGGAGAAAGCGACCTGCTCTTCCCGTACCAGCCGGGCAATCTCCACGGCAATATAATGCGCCTCCAACGCCTTCTGCTCGGAAACGGCGGGATACTTCAGCTTACCGTCCTCTTCAAAAGCCTCATCCAAATTCAGGCAAATAACTTTAGGTTCTGTGTGGGCGCTGTTTTTCTCGCTGGGAGACAGACACTGATTGGGACGGGCAGTGATCCGGTCGGTCAGCCGGTTGGCCACGCCAAGCACCGGTGGCCGGGAGCGGTAATTGATTTGCAAATTGACCCGTTTGCAGTCGCTGTTTCTGAAGATCAAATCCAGGTTTTCCGGCTGGGCGAAGCGGAAGGCATAAATGGACTGCTTGGCATCGCCCACCACGGTCAGGTTCCGGGCTCCATCCCGCATCAACAACTCCAGCAATCGCAGCTGGCTGCCGTTGGAATCCTGGAATTCATCAACAATGATGGCCTCAAACTGCCTGCGGTAACGCTCACGCAGCGCGGGATAACGCGTCAATAGCGTGACGGTATGGTTGATCAGATCGTCAAAATCGCACGCCCCCTGCTTCAGCAAAGCTTCCTGGTACAGGGCATACAAGGCCGTAACAATGCGGATCACGGATAACTCTTGCGCCAGCGCGTCATCCAGCAGATTAAAATCCGGCGTGATCGGCTCAAAGGTTCGTCCAGCCAGATAAAGCGCAACCAACCCCTTGACCTCTTCTTTGTACACGCTGGCCGTCAGTTTTTTGCCGGTGGTTTCCGCTCTGTATTCAGCGGCTTTAACCGGGTTCCAATCCGCATGTGCCCACGGACGCAGGGCATCCCGCCATGCGGAAACTTTCAGCTCCATGTTCTCAGGGGTCTTCAAGTCCTTGTCATGGGGGACCGGCAAGGTTTTCAGGCGCTCGGTAAATTGCCAGGCCTGCTGACTGGCGGTTTCCAGAAACTCACGGGGAGACAGCCCGGAGGTTTTAATGCGGTTGATAAGATGAAAAATGCGCCCAGACTCCAGCAGGGCTTCGATATCCCCCAAGCCCGCCTTCTCCAGGGCAGCCAGCGAGAGCAAATTTTCCGGTAGCTGAGCGCTTAAATCCGCTTTTTCCATAGCAGGTTGGATATCCGGCTGGTCTCCGGCCAGAACGCCGTGCATCATGCGATTGAACAGCACCTGCTGTTCCAGGGAGTTCAGGATGGAGAAATCCGGAGCTAGCCCAATTTCCAAAGGATGAGACCGTAGAAGCCGCATGCAAAACTGGTGAAAAGTGCTGATCCAGCAATCAGGCCTCAGTCCTTCCTCGCCATTGGCGATAAGTCGCTGATGAATCCGCTGCCGCATGCTGAGCGCCGCGTCATTGGTAAAAGTCACGACTAAAATCCGCTCCTCGGGCCTGGAAATCCCCTTGGACAGGAAGTCCTTCACCAGCTTGATGAACCGGCGCGAGATCAGTTCCGTTTTTCCGGTTCCTGCACCTGCCAATACCTGCAAAGGCTGATCCGAAGGAGTCAGCACCGCTTCCAATTGTTGCGGGTTCAGCCCATCCAGATAGGATGTGACAGCCACATCAGGCTTTTCAAGCGAGGGTGGTTGTGCAAACAGGCCGAGTTGCTCAATCATGCTTCACCCTCCCCGCTATCGCGCTCGTCCGAAGCTTCACAAATGCCAAAATAACCGCAGCGTCCGCAGGTGCTCCGGTCGGGGCTGGTCTCAAACGCATCGCTACCTCGGATCGGCTGCACGATGTAACGGTTGATGTCCCCCAAAATCTGCTGCTTCTTGGCTTCAATCTCATGACCCGGTATCTCCAGCCGGATTGCGCCCTGGTTTTCGTTGTCTGGAAAGGCAGGGCGAATGATTTGCAGCGCCACGGCCCGAATATTGTCCCGGTAGACGGGATCCTGACTGCAAGCCAGATAATACAAAGGCAATTGGTAATCCTTGGGATACGCGTCGCTCAGTTTACCCCAGAAGCGCTCGGCATGGGGCAATTCCTCGCCATCCGGCAGGGGATCCAGTGTGCTGCGGAAGTGTCGGTCGCAGATATCCAGTCCCACCGCGCCGTAAGCCGTCCGGAAAGTCTTGTAATCGACAATATCCCAACAACCATCTTCCGTTTGAATCAGGGCATCGATGGTTCCATTGAACCGGCAGCCTTCGATGCCTTCCAAGGTAAAGCTTTCCAAGCGTTTTTCGGCTTCAACAGCCTGCAAGTTGCCGTAACGCTGGAAGTAGCCTTTGCGCTCCAGGTCATTAACCGCTTCCGTCAACCGGTGTTTAAGGTTTGAAAGCGTCAACGGACTTAACCGCACTAGCACCAGCCGATCCTGTTCCTCAAAGCCGCTGGCCAGAAAGCCTTCCTCGTCACTGTCAAATTCGAACATGACAGCCGCCAACCGTCGCAGTTCCTGCGCAGTATAAGCCCCCTGCGGCATCCGCCGATTGAAAACCTCCATCAGCCGGTGAATCAGGGAGCCCAGCGTAGCCGCCTCGGAGTCCGGCCGACGAAGCCGGAGCATGTGCTGGTAAAAGAACTGGCGCGGGCAGGTCATGTAGGTCTTGATGGAGGATGCGCTGAGGGAAACGGTATCTGAAGGGTTGAAAAGATTCTCAGGGGTTTCTTTCTCCAGGGATGCCCATAGCGAGTCTCCCGTGTAACGGGCAAAAAAGTCATCCTCGACCGGTAATGCCAAAACGGTCCGGGTGCAATAATCCACTTCACAAGGATCAGATCCAGTAGCGCTTGCGTTTTCGCACCGGCAGATTCGCCCGAGAACCGGCTGACCCAGCAATCGGCGCTTGCCCTCCAGCAGACGGGCATAAAACGGGGAAGGCTGAACCGGCATGCCACTATCCGAGCGGTGACAGCTGAGCACCACCCGCTGCGTGGCCCGGCTCATCCCCACGGCCAGCAAACGCGCCTCCTCAGCCTTGTCAACCCTGTATGAAAAATCGGCTGCCAGCGAAGTTCCATCCGATTCGCTCAACAGCTCAGGGGTTTCCCGGCTTAGCGGGAACTCAGCATCCACCAAGAAGGGAATAAACACGAACGGGGCTTCCAATCCCTGCATCTCGTGCAGGCTTCGGATGGCGACCCGGCCTCCGCTTGCGCTATCCACCGGAGAGGACGCTTCAGCGCCATCCCACAACGAGGGGTAGACTCGAAGCAACGCGTCAACCGGCAGAGCATGCCCGAAGCTGGCGCGATAATGCCCATCCAGACGTTGCAGAGTGGTACGAAAATTGTCCTGGCCTTGCTGCATTTCCTTGAGGACGTCCGGCTCCAGGTCAATCAGAAAACTCGCCGCCACATGGTCGAACATCGCTAGGAGTTCCAGCTCCTGAGCTTGCCGAATCAGGGACATCGCAGACGCCAGTGGGGAACTCTCCGGCACTTTGGCCAGCATGGCCAGCAGCAAGTTTTCGGAATCTCTGCTCCCAGGATCCGAAGTTATCAGCTGGCTCAAGGCTTTGGCGGCATGGTCATCCGTGAATGAGGCTTCCAGAAAGCGCGACAGGTGCCGGTTGGCTTTCTGGATCCAGGCCACTTTCTCGCCAGCGGGCATGGCCCAATTGTTCAGGCATTGCCGGATATAAGCGCTGTCTGTAAGCCTGTCGGGTTGGAGGTTGAGCGTTTGCAGGCTCTCCAACACGCACAGCAGATCAAACAAGAGATGCTGGAAACGAATCAGGTGTTCCGTGAAAATTTCCGAGCGGAAGGGAATTCCGGCCTGAATAAGCGCGTTGATGAGATGAGGCTTATAATGCGAGGTCCGCAACAAGATCACGCAGTCTTGCCACTGAACGGAACGCTCCCCCTCGTTGTCCGACAGCCGTTCGCTTCGGATCAGCCGGCTCAGGATAGCGGCCAAGCCCTCGGCTTCCAGCATCGGATCCGCGTAGAATCCGAATCGAGCGGCTTCCTGAAGGCTCTCGGCATCCGTCTGCTGCGCTTCCCACACCGGGTCCGGCAAAAAGGTATTCAGCAGGGATAGAATAGCTTCGTTGCCCCGCATGCAGGCAAGCTGAGGCTGAAAAGTCACCGGCCTGTCCCCGTAGCTGGAAAGCGTGGCAAAAGCCGCCGGTTGCGCGCCCCGGAAACGGCGAATGCTGAATTTTTCGTTGCCCGCCAGGATCAAACGCACCGGCAACGAAGCCAGCATGCGGTGCTGGTCTTCTGAAAGCTCCTGGGCGTCATCGGTCAGGATGACAGCATATTTCTCACCCAGCCACTGGCGAACCGAAGCGGATTCCAGAACCTGTCGGGGGGCTTGGTTCATCAGGTCGGCCGGGCAGAGTAGCCGTCGGGCGGCTGTCTGCTCAGTAAACTGGCGATAGATATCAGCCATCAGCGGTAAGCGGCTATCCGTGTCTCCATTTTTGTCCGCCAAAGCTGTCAGTGTGTCCGGCGTCAACTGGTTTAACTGAAGCTGGCGGATGAAATCAAAAAGCATCCGGCTGAAAGAGAGCTGCTGGCTGGCCTGAAAGAAAGGATGCTCCGGCCCAATCTTCTCCCGAAGAATCCGATGCAGGAGCACATGGGCATCCGAATCCTCCAGTAAAGAGACTTCGGTCTCCTCGGAGAGGTCAGGTCCTTGCAGAATTTGGATCATGAAGTCTTTCCAGGTGGACACTTCAGCCCTCAGCTCATCCAGCCCGGCCAAACGAGCCTCCTCTTTCAGAAAAGCCTTCAGCCGTCTCCCCAGCGGGGCCGTGACGGCCAGCATCAGGATTTTTTCTGCCGGGCTTCCCTCCTCCACCGCCAGACGACACGCTTCTCGCGCCAATTCACGGGTCTTCCCGCTGCCGGGCGGTCCCTCAATCTTCAGGATAGGTGTGGTTTGGGAGACTGGATTGCTCATAAACGGAGATGCAGCCTTATCAAAAATCAAAATCTAGAATATTTGTTCTACTCATTTTCTCACGTGAGCACTTGTTATGCAAAAACAGGCGTAAAGAAGAGCACAATTTGACGGGGACCCGCCTCTTTCCGATAATACGGATGGGGCTGCGAGAGATGCCGACTCCCCGCTCAGGTCGTGGAAGCTCGTTGCCGAGCGCGTTTGCTGAAGGAAAGCCATTCATCATGTCATTGGTCATTTCACCCTCGGTCCAGGAAGCCTTTATCCTGGTTTCGGAACCTCTTCAACAGGTCAAGAACAGCCTTCTGGAAATGGTCCCCCCAGACTCCATGGTGCTGGCCGAGACGGTTCAGCATTCGTTATCCGGTGGCGGCAAGTATCTGCGTCCGGTCATCACCCTGCTGGCCGGGCTGGCCACGGGTGGCCAGGATCCGGAGATGATGCCCAAAATGACGGAAGTGGCGGCCGTGGCGGAGATGATCCATGTGGCCACCCTCCTGCATGATGACGTTATTGATGATTCCGAGTTGCGGCGGGGCAAGAAAACCGTCCGCGCCCAGTGGGGCAATAAAATTTCAGTTCTCAGCGGTGATTATTTGCTGGCCCAGGCGAGTCTCAAGCTATCCCGACTGGGGAACACCCGGCTGGTCTCTATTTTTGCTTATGTATTGGCGGATTTGTGCGACGGCGAAGTGGAGCAATTACACACCAGCTATACGCTGAACACCTGCTGGGACAGCTATTACAAGAAAACCATGTGCAAGACGGCCAGCCTGTTTTCCGCCGGTTGCGAATCGGCGGGCGTGGTGAATGAACTGCCCGAGGAGCGCATCCAGGCGCTGAAAACTTATGGTCGTAACTATGGCATTGCTTTCCAGATTATGGACGATCTGCTGGACTACACCGCGACCGAGGCCGAAATGGGCAAGCCGGTGCTGGATGATCTGCGCAACGGCCTGATGAACGCACCCATTCTGCTGGCGCTGGAATCCGAAAAGCTGTCTGAAGCCGAACGGTCCGCGCTGCGGCAAGCGGTGGAATCGCTGTTTGACAATCCCTCCCCAGAAACCATTGCCCGCATCCAGGATTATTTGGGGCAGGCGGATGCTTTGGCTGAATCGAGAAAGCTGGCCGATCGTTATATTACAGAAGCCAAGGAGTCCCTGTCATTCGCGCCGGAATCCCCGCATCGCCAGGCGCTTTTTGATTTGGCCGATTACATTACGGCCCGCCGAAATTAAGGAGACATCCCATAGCACACTTCGCAGCGTCTCGCCAGGGAAATGAAAAGCATTCAGCTTCTTGAATTTAATATTTTTGAAGCCGGGTGGGATAATTTGGTACAATGGGCTTTGCCAAAATAGTGGGTTTCATGATCGAAAGGGTCATATGGATCGGATGTCACGACCGGGGTTTCCCAGTATGGCTGGTTTTAGAAATCAGATGAAATAGGTGAGAAATCAAATGACAAATATTGCTATTGGGAGGCACGCGGGTTATTTGCCGATTTTAGCGGCCAATTCCAAGACACACCCAGCGGGGAACCACCCGCTACTTTTTGCGGGAAAGACCGCCATTCCAGGCCAAGCGCGCCCCCCTCAAGGGAAAGCCCTCCAAAGCTGGTGTCTCTCCGCGCTGATGATGATTGGTTCGGCGCTGTTATCTGCATGCAGCGGCCCTTCCACAATGGAGCGACCGATATCTCCGCTGGGGAATGACGCCATGATCACAGGGCAAGCCCCCGAGCAAAGCGAAACACCGACCCTCCGTCAGCCGGAGAAGCGCAGAGAGATTAACAACGGAAAACCCTTGACCCCGCACCAGTTTTCTTGGGGCATGGCGCTGCAGTATCCCCGGGAAGTCCGGGCCATGTGCGGGCCTTTAACCCTTTACGGCTTCTTGAAGGGGATTGATCGGCCAATCTCGTTAGACGAAGCCATTACAGTAGCAAAGCAGGTCGGATGGTCCTCGAAGGACGGCATGGGTGGTGCCCGAGGCAAAGATGGAATCAAGCGAACATCCGGACGGGATGCGTTTTTAGACATGTTTGAGACATACGGCATCCCGCTGGTTGTCGGCTCCCCACCGGATTGGTCGGCAGTGACCCAATCCCTGGACAGGGGGCTGCCGGTGGTCATTCATATCGTGGGCGAGCACTATGCACTGGCCCAGGACTATCGGTATACGGCCGATCACCAGCTTCAATTGGATATGGGCAATACTTTCACCGTATACGGCAGTGCGCGGGAGAAGCGTGATCCGCCGGAAGGACAACGCTGGTTCCTGATTCGGGAGTTGCAACAAGAAGGCCAGGTCGCCGTACTCTATCTGAAACCCGAGGTGGTGGCCCAGAGCGGGGAGCAGCCTGGTCCCAATCCCGATTCCTGAACGGACAATCTTTGCACCGGAACGACCTGTGGGCGTTGGTACAAATAAAATTAAATTTTTCCTACCATCGGACGATAAGCGCTGTAGTCCCGCATTTGCAAGTCATGAGGAAGCGCCATGTCCGCCGGTCAGCCTGTCTCCGAATCCAAACGCATTCGCAGCAAGGAAGCCTCCATTCCCCTGGAAGTGGTGATCCTGACCCAGGATCACGAAGTGCTGGGACTGATTTACGTCTCCCGAGACGCCCGCGAAGATCGCCGGATCAGCGATTTGCTGAATGACCCCGATCGGCGGTTCCTGGCCGTCACCGACGCGAAGCTGACCAACCGGTCCGAACCCAGCACGCCCAGACTTTATAGCTTTTTGCAACTGCATATCGACAACATCATCATGATCCACCCCTCCGCCCAGGCCGTCGCCCGCAGTACGGAGTACAGCAAAGACGAGGCCCTGCGCTTCGACGAATTCCGCTGCAAGGTCAACAGCGTCAAGGCATCCCTCAACGGACGAGGCTGATAATCGTAAACCCGGTTTTCCGGAATGGTTCGCCAGGGTGTTGACGGGCTGATTACCAATACGATACAGTCCCAGCAGAATGCTCCGAAACGAGCCGGAGAAACAAGCAGGACTAGAAATGCCGATGAAATCACCGCTGCTGCAATTTGCGGTTGGCCCGTATAAAATCACCGTGTTCAACATGGGCTATCTCGCCCTGGATGGCGGGGCCATGTTTGGGGTGGTGCCCAGAACGCTCTGGAGCCGACTGACGGAGCCCGACGCGCAGAATCGCATTAATCTGGCGACCAATTGTCTGCTGATTGAGACGGGTGTTGAAAAAATCATGCTGGATACGGGTTGCGGGACCAAGTTTTCCGAAAAATACCGGGAGATTTACGGCATCCGGCAGGAAGAAGGCGAAGACCCGTACGATACCCCGGTGGATCGGGCGCTGGCCTCGGTGGGGCTGAAAAGCGGCGATATCACACAAGTCATTTTCACCCACCTGCATTTTGATCATGCCGGTGGGGCCACCCGCCCCCTGGAGGACGGCTCCGTGGTGCCTACTTTTGAGAACGCGCAGTATGTTATTCATCAAGGGGAGTGGGAGTACGGTATTTGCCCGCATGAGCGCTGCAAGGCCAGCTATCTGAAAGAAAACCTGGAGCCTGTACTGCAATCCGGAAAGCTGAAGCTGCTACAAGGCGACCGCAACGAGATTACCCCCGACCTCTGGCAGGAAATTACCGGCGGACACACTCCCAACCACCAGGCGCTGATCCTGGACCGGGCCGAGGGCGGGTTTATCTTCTGGGGGGATTTGATTCCCACCCGGCACCACCTGAAGATTCCGTACGTGATGGGCTACGACGAGTACCCCTTGCAGACCATGGAAGCCAAGCGTCACCTGCTGAAACGCTCGTATGAGAAGAATTGGATTTCCCTGTTTGAGCATGACCCCGACATGCCCGCCTGCCGCCTGCAAGCCACCGGCAAACCGGATGATTATACTGCGCTCCCGCTGGAAGCCGCGCCGATTCCCACATGAAGCAATTGCAAGTTACAACATTTTAGGAACCGTCACACCCCGAGTCAGAGGGTGTCGGCTTGTTTTGGTTTGGGGAGGCTTGCTTGCCGCCGGGCAGTGTCTTTGTGCTAAACTGATGACACTATGGCTCTCACATTTCAGGAACTCATCGCCAATCTGAACCAGTACTGGGCGGATCAAGGCTGCGTCATCCAATACCCCTACGATATCGAAAAAGGGGCCAGCACCATGAACCCCGCGACTTTTCTGCGGGTTTTGGGGCCGGAACCCTGGAACGTGGCCAACGCGGACCCCTGCCGTCGGCCCACCGATGGCCGCTACGGGGAAAACCCCAACCGGCTGCAACATTATTTCCAGTTCCAGGTGATCATGAAGCCCTCACCGGACAATATTCAGGACTTGTATCTGAAAAGCCTGGAAGTGCTGGGCATCAATATCGCCGATCATGACATCCGCTTCGTGGAAGACAACTGGGAATCCCCCACCCTGGGCGCCTGGGGCGTTGGCTGGGAAGTCTGGCTGGACGGCATGGAAATCACCCAGTTCACCTACTTCCAACAGGCGGGCGGGATTGACATTCATCCCACGGCGGTGGAAATCACCTACGGCTGCGAGCGGATCTCTATGTATTTGCAGGATGTGGACAGCGTCTACAAGCTGAAATGGAACGACACGCTAACCTACGGCGATATCTACCTGCAAAACGAACGCGAGCAATCGACCTACAACTTTGAGGTGTCCAACCCGCAAACCCTGATGCAGCTGTTTGATCTGTATCGCGGAGAGGTGGAAAATGCACTGGAACGTGAGCTGGTGCTACCCGCATACGATTACGTGCTGAAATGCTCGCACTCTTTTAACCTGCTGGATGCCCGAGGCGTCATCAGCAAGGACGAGCGGACCAACTATATTCTGCGCATTCGCCGTCTGGCGGAGCAAGTGGCCAAGCTGTATGTGCAACAGCGTGAGGCCCAGGGCTTCCCACTGCTGAAGACACAGGCCGCCAAAAGCATGAGCCCCCAACTGGGTCCGAAAAGCTAAAATAGTACCAACCGCAAAATCCCCCCGGTTTGTATGAAATTCTGTATGAGATAGGGAAAGCAGGCAGTCTATGGATTCCCTCATGTCGACGCCACTGGTTATCTGGCTGGGTTTGGCCCTGCTGTTCGGCATTATCGAACTGCTCACCGTCGGATTCTTCTTTGTGTTCTTCGCGGTGGGCGCCTTCGTGGCCGGGCTGGTTTCCCTGGTGTTGCCATCGGTTCCGGGGCAAATATTGGTCTTTCTCGTCGTGTCCATGGTTTCGGTTTTCTTTGCCCGGCCCCTCCTTAAAAACACGCTGAATGTGGGCGATCGTCCCGCCAAGGAATCCAACGCCGCCGCGCTGGTAGGCACGGAAGTGCTGGTACTGGAGGATGTGGATAAGTATCAGGGTCGCGTCAAAGTGGTTCATAACGGCGAAGTGTGGACCGCCTACCTGGCTGAGCCGCAGGAAGGAGAAGTCCTGTCCGCAGACAGTCCGGGGCTGGTGGTGCAGGTGGACGGCTCCAAGCTGGCCGTGCGCCCGAAAGCCTAACCGAAACAAGTTTACAGCAGCAATTTGGGAGTTCAGGATTATGGAAGTTTTTCTCGCGTTTCTGGTGATTATTGGTTCCATCTTCGCGTTAATCGTGGTGGCCACGTCGGTGCGGGTGGTGCGGCAGTCCACGGTGGGTGTGGTGGAACGACTCGGCCAGTATGTGGCCACCCAGGATGCCGGTATCCGCTTGATGATTCCGTTCATTGATTCCATGCGCATTGTGGACATGCGGGAACAGGTCTATAACCTGCCCTCTCAACCGGTCATCACCAAAGAGAACGTGACCATGAACATTGACGCCATCATCTATTTCCAGGTGACGGACGCGTTCCGGGCCACCTACGAAGTCGCAGATCTGTTGATGGCGGTGGAAAAGCTGGCGCTGACCAACATGCGGAACATCATCGGCGAAATGACCCTGGACGAAACCCTGGCCAGCCGGGAAGTTATCAACGCGAAACTGCAACACGTGCTGGATGACGCCACCGGCAAGTGGGGCATTAAGGCGAACCGGGTGGAAGTGAAAGACATCGACCCGCCGCGGGACATCGTGGATTCCATGCAAAAAGAGATGCGCGCCGAGCGGGAAAAGCGGGCCATGATTCTGACCGCCGAAGGTGAGAAGCAATCCGCCATTTTGCGCGCGGAAGGCGAGCGTGAGGCGGCCATCCGCAACGCGGAAGGGCAGCAGCAGGCACTGATTCTGGAAGCCGAAGGCCATATGCAGGCGTCCATCAAACGGGCCGAAGGGGAAGCGACCGCCATCCGCAGCGTGCAGACCGCCGAAGCCGAGATGGTCTACAAGATGTTCACGTCCATCGACGCCGCCAACCCCAGCCGGGAAGTGTTACAAGTGAAATACCTGGAAGCGCTGGAAAAAGTCTCCCAGGGACAATCCAACACCCTGTTCCTGCCTTATGAATCCGTCGCCTTCCTGGGCGCCCTGGCTGGCTCCGTCCGCGCGGTGGCCCTGAAAGGCGAGAAGGAAAACGGCAGCCACCAGTAAATATTAATACATCTTTGATAAAACCATTTTACGTCCACCTGAACCGTTGACATGTCCATTTTGGACGGTATAATGTCCTTATGGTCCATCACTAAGGAGACGTAATGCTTACCTATGCTTTTTGGAATAACAAAGGGGGAACTGGAAAGACAAGTTTGGCTTTCCAGGCGACCTGTCGATATGCGGCACAACATCCTAAGAAACGTATACTTGCGATTGATGTTTGTCCCCAAGCTAACTATTCAGAGTTACTTTTGGGCGGGTTAACAAAGGCTGGCAGCCAGAATCTAATGAATCGTCAAGCAGAAACTATTCGTTGCAGTATTGGCGGATACTTTGGAATCCGACTACCGTCACCTTTTTCTGCACCGTCGTTTTCAGCCCGAGACTATCTCACAAAACCAGCAAAATATAATTCAAATATTCCAGAAAATGTGGACCTGCTTTGTGGGGACCCTTTACTTGAGCTCCAATCAAATGCGATTAACACACTGGCTAACACCCAACTTCCTGGAGTAGATAGTTGGATTGAAATTATTGATTGGTTAAGGGATTTTCTCGAACAGCTTAGGGATGAGTATGACGTTGTATTTATTGATGCAAACCCAAGCTTCTCAATCTATACACAGATTGCTCTTTCAACAGCTGATAGACTTATTTTGCCCGTTATGGCAGATGATTCTTCACGTCGTGCTATCCAAAATGCTTTTTCACTCATCTATGGCTTGAAACTGCCCTCTGAAATATATACCAAATATGCATTCGCAACAAAACTGGAAGCCGCTGGCAGAAGCCTACCTCAGGTACATGTGATCGCAAAAAATAGGATCACTCAGTATATGGGTCCAGCATCTGCATATTCAGCAGTACTACGCTCTATCGAAGAAGATATTGCTGAACTAATGACGACATATCCTAATTTCTTCACGTTTCACCATACACCGGCGGGGGTTGTAGACATCCGGGATTTCCAAACAACTGGTGTTGTCGCATTTGCTAGAGGGTGTCCCTTTTATTCTTTGCCCATAGGCCGCTTAGATATTAATGGACACCGCGTACGTGTAAACGATGAAAACAAACAGAATTGTATTAGCGCAGTTGACAAACTAGTTAGCAAACTCTAACTCAAGTATGGGATTCTATTGAATTATGGCTGAAGCCTCTTTTACCAAGGCTTTAGAAGCTCTACAGGATGCCTATTATAAGGACGGCAGCGTGGTTGTGCTGACCGGGGCGGGGGTGAGCAAGGAGAGTGGGATTCCCACCTTTCGGGATGCACAGACGGGCCTGTGGGCAAACTTCAAGCCGGAGGATCTCGCGACCCGCGAAGGCTTCCTGAAAAACCCGCGCATTGTGTGGGAGTGGTATGATTTCCGCCGCAATAAAGTTTGGGATGCCCAACCCAATCCGGGGCATCTGGCCCTGGCGGCGCTGGAAGACCTGTTTCCCCGCTTTACCCTGATTACCCAGAATATCGACAACCTGCACCGACGGGCGGGCAGCTGTAACGTCCTGGAGCTGCATGGCAACATCTTCCGCTACAAGTGCCTGGAGCGAAACCACCCGGTTTCTAACGAGTATCTGGACGACAACGCTGAGGAACTGCCGCCGCGCTGCCCCATGTGCAATTCCTACGTGCGGCCGGATGTGGTCTGGTTCGGAGAGTCGCTGCCCGAACCCATTCTCAATCAGGCGTTCGAGGCGGCCGCGAACGCAGACATCATGCTGGTGGCGGGAACCTCCGGCGTGGTCCAACCGGCGGCCAGCCTTCCCCAAACGGCCAGCGAAGCCGGGGCAACGGTGATTGAAGTGAATCCCGAGATGAGCGCGCTGACGCCCTTTGTGGTAGATATATTCCTGCAGGGTCCCTCCGGACAAATCCTGGCCGAACTGTCGGCAACCCTCCGCGAGCGGGTTGGACGGACTGTTTAGGTGGCAGCGCAGCAAAAATGGATGCAAGAGCGGATATGGTTCTGGAACTGACGGGTGATGTGTTGCTGGACTCCCTGACCTCCGGCGCGTTGGTCGTAGACGGGCAGGGGGTGATTCGCTATGTAAACCCCGTTTTTATGGAACTCTCCGGCTTTGACGCATCAGAGGTACTTTCACATCCACTGAGCGAGTTTCTGCAATTGCCCCCCAAGACGGATTGCGCCCTGTGCCTGGGCGTGGAGGGTTCCCTGGAAGCCCAGTGGGCCACCTTCCACGGGGCTTTTTTGCGGACCTCGGCAGGTCCAGGACAGGCGGAAGTCGGTGAGTTGCGCATTAAAGTCAAACACAGCCCTCTACCTGCCTCTCCCGGAAGCCCAGGCAGCGTTCTGTGCCTGATCGATCCGTTTTCGGAGGACACCACGCTGACCCAGGCGCACAGCGATTTTGTAAGCACCGTCAGCCACGAATTCCGAACCCCGCTGACCAGCATCAAGGGTTTTGCCGATACCCTTTTGCTCTACGGCGCCCAGTTGCCGGAGGAAGAGAAACGGCGCTTCATCAATATCATCAAGGATCAGGCCGATCGTCTGATTCGCTTGGTGGAAAACCTGCTCACAGTCTCAAAGCTGGGAGCCAGCCGCGTGGAGATGAGTTACCGGCCCATCCCCCTCCAGCGCCTGCTGGAAAAAGTCACCCACAGTGTACAGGCCAAAACGCAAGCCAAAAGTCCGGGCACCGAGCGAAAATTCGATGTGGAAATCCGGCCGGAAACTCTGGAAATCTGGGCCGATCCCGATCGGCTGGAGCAGGTGCTGCTGAATTTAGTGGATAACGCCGTGAAGTATTCTCCGGCGGATTCCGTGGTGCGCATCCGGGCCGGGTACATGCCCGATGATGACGGGAGAATCCGGATTCTGGTGCAGGATCAGGGGGCAGGCATTCCGCAGGAACTGCTGCCCAGGATTTTTACCAAGTTCTACCGGGTGGAAAGCCCGTTGAAGCAAGAAGTGGAAGGCACCGGGCTGGGACTTTACATTACCAAGTCACTGACTTCAGCCATGGGCGGAGAAATCAGCGCCGAGAGCGAACCGGACAAAGGCAGCACGTTTACGGTGATTTTTCCGGCCGCCACGCCGGAGCGCCAGGCCATGCACCGGCGCAAGCTGTATGCCGACGATGAATCCGGTGCCAGGAGCCGGTTGCCATGAGCGATTTTCAGGTCATCCTGTTTGTAGGAAAGCCCCAGGAAACCGATCTGGAAGAATGGTCCGCCGACTTCCAGGAAGATGGCATGCTGACATGCCTGTTCAGCGAGACGCTGGGCAATGCGGATGAAGCCATCTGGCCGCTGGTGACCGAAATGTGGCCGGACCTGATTTGCGTGTTCGCCGATGACCTGGAAGCCCAGGGCGAGGATGTGATGGGTTTTTGCACCCGGATGCGGGAGCAGATGCTGAAATACCGGCCCATCCTGGTGGTACATAGCGGAGGCAGCGAAGACCAGCGGATTCAATACCTGATTCAGGGGGCGGACGACATTCTGCGAGCCGATCTCTCGCCCGAGGAGTTTAAAATACGCCTGCTGGCCCACCTGAGACGAAACCTGGATGTGACCGCCAATGACATCACCCGTCTCCCCGGCCTGCATTTTACCGGCAAAGTGGCGCAGCGCCGCCTGAACCAGGGCAGAGCCGCAGCCATGATTCTCATTGAGCTGGATCACTTCGATGTCTATACCGAGGTTTACGGCGATCTCGCCGCCCGGCAACTGATGAAAACCTTTGCCGCCGTGCTGAGCCAGCTGGTGATGGTGCCCGATTTCATCAGTCATACCGAAGAAAACCACTTCGTGGTCGTCACCCACCCGGACAAGGCCGAAAAGATCGCCGCCCTGCTGTGCCGCCAATTCGAGACGGTCTCGCCGAATTTCTACTCCGAAAAGGACCGCAAGCAGGGATACATGATCTCGGTGCTCTCGGATAACATCAGTCGCCGGGTGCCGCTGGTGTCGCTCAGCATGGGGATTGTTTCCACCGCCACCCAGCCCTTCGATACGTTTACGTCTTTATTTACCGCCGCCTTGCAGATGAAGGAGCTGGCAAAACTCTCGCCCGGCTGCGGCTGGCAGAGCGATCGGCTGCGCCTATCGGGAGCCCAGGCCGAGGCCCGCCAGGAAAAACCAGGCATTCTGGTGCTGGAAACAGACGCGGCGCTGGCATACCTGCTGAAAACCACCCTGGAAATGGAAGGTTATGAGGTGGATGTTGCCAGCGGCGTGGAAGACGCCCGGTTGATTCTTACCGAAAGAATGCCCGAGCGCGGGCTGAATATGGTAATTCTGGATGCCCTGATCAACGAGCAACAGACCGGCTTGGCGCTGGCCGGGGAGATCCATGCCGACCATCCGGAAATCAGCATTATCTGCACCTCATCCTTACATAACCGCCAACAGGTATTACAGGCGGGAGCCGACTTGTACCTGCCCAAGCCTTTTGAACTCTCCAGCCTGTTTTTCTGGATTCAACGCCTGTTGCAGGAAGGGCGCTAGCGCCCGGCACGTCTGCACTGCCCAACGCTGAAACAATAGTGAAAGGCTTTGATGCAAAGCCTTTTCCAACCGTGCTAAAGCTTAGTACCAATTGGTATAATAAATATGAACTGCTTGAGGTTGTCGTATGAACCTGCTGAAACAATGCCTGCTTTTTATTTTGATCCTGGGATTTTTCACTTCCTGTGCCAAGGGTGACAGTTCGTTAGACAACCAGAAACTGACGGCTGTTTATGATCCCGCAGCCTTAGCTATGGGCAAAGCTGATGAGGTACAGGTCCTCCGGCAAATCCCTCCGAAGGTGATGCAATGGCTGGCAAAAACCGGAAAGCCAGACAGCACAGGCATGACAGGCCGAAATAAATCTCAGGGCTGGATCCATGTCGCCTTTCAAAGGACGGGTATGCGCAACCTGCTCTATTCCATTGTTCAAGAGGATACTGTTGGCGTTCGCAACGGTTGGTCTGTGATTGATGCAGCCTTCTCCCGGCAGAAAGAAGACGGCTCCTTTGAGTTGGGCACATTTAAGGGACAGACCCCTAAGTATAAAGACAACTTATCAGGGACGGCTTTCTGGATCGCTGAACTTTCCTACACGCTCCTGGTGCTTGAGAAGTCTAACATTCATGGCGGCTTTGATGCCGATATCGAAGCGTTAAAGCCTAAAATAAAAAAGGCCGCCTATTGGCTAAAAGATGGCAAGGATGCACTATACGCGATGGATGCCCATGCCCCTAACCGACTCTTCTATGATGCTCTGGCTTTTGGGCTGGCGGGCACGTTGGTTGATGATCCACACTTAAGAAGTTTATCTGCCGAATTCGCCAATCAAGGTCTCTCGCTTCAAGATGCCAGCGGCGTCTTCCTGGAGAAATCCAAAAAAAGTGGCAAAATGGGTTTCGATTCAAGTTACCAAGCGGTTTCGGTCCTGAATTTGGCTCGATATACCCGTTTTTTCCCCAATCCGGAGGCAAGCCGGGCTTTAGCACGGGGTGTGCAATGGGAACTGAACCGGATTCTCCCGTCCGGCGAGATCACAGTTGAAGGAAACTCGCGAACCGGCCAAGGTCAGGAAGAACTCCTGGGCCGAAAGAAGGATATTGATTATCCCGCCGTATTGCTGGCCTTGTTTTATGACGGCTTTGCCAATCATGACCCGCAAAGCCACCAAGGCGCCTTAAAAGTGGCAGAATTTGTCGCTCGCAAACTGGAATAGAGAAGACATTTGCTACCAACTGAACCAAGTCGGATCTGAACCTGGAGAGGGACCAATCCCACCGGCACTGGTTTGGGTGCCGGTCAAAGCATTCGCTCTGGTCGTCAACCGGCCATCGAAGTACAGGACAAACTGCACTGATTTCCCGGTGTCGCCGCCGGCGCCGGTCAGCTTTCCGTCGGGATCCACCGCAACGGCAATGGCATGTAACGATGTCGTTCCACCAAATTTCAAGCCCTGGCTGTAACCAATCACTGCTCCACTGTGCATGACCAGGCATCGATTTCCCACAACCGAACAATCAAAGGCGCCACCGCCCGGAATCCCGTCTACAACCGAAGCGGTATCAATTTTGATATGGTTGAAATAGGGAAGCAGGCTGTCCATTGCCGTATTTTGATCCGGCTGGCTGGTTTGCTTAAAAGCCGTATAAGCACCACTGGCCATACCGGCCACTTCTTTTGCAATCGCGTTGTCATGGCTATTCTGCTGGGCATTCAGTACTTTGGGAATGGTAAACGTGGCAATCACGCCCAAAACAGCAAGAGCAATCAATAGCTCGGCCAGAGTAAAGCCTGCCATACAACGCCGGTGACACGATCGAAGAAGCCACCCCTGCCATATGAAAGATTGAGCCTGGATTAACAGGGTGATCTGAAAATAGAGCGCACAGGCGCACGCCCATATCAACTGGAATGCAGTTGGTTTATGAGAAGGGGGCATGTTGTGATCCGTCCAGCAAGAAGGTATCTATGGTGGCCTAAGTTAATATTCGACCACTCGGTCAGAAACTTTAATATCCGGTATCTTTTACACAGGGACAGCGGCTCAACGGATTATTTGGACTATCTGGAGCAAGCTGGACTGATATTCCGTAGTGACCGAAACCGCAATGGGATTGGATCTGATTGTCCTTGCGAAACAAGCCAGGCGGATGGCGGCTTGGGGTGAGAGGGTGAGATCCTTCGTTTGACTGATGTCAGCGAAGGGCGGGCTTCCGATAATAAGAACAAGGAAGAAAAGGTTTGCGCCCGATGGCATCCAATACCCCTGTCTGCCCGATACTGAGCATTCGGAATCCCAGCGTGGACGAACTCTGCCTGGGTGGGGATTGCGCCTTGTGGCTGCCCTCGGCAAAAAAATGTTCACTGGTTTATCTCGGCTTCAAGGCCATGATGGAGGTGCAGCGTATGCAACAACCTCCGGCGGCGGCACCCCAGGCGCCTCGTCCAACGGGCGGGTAAAGGCAGCGCGAATCTCGAAACAACCAGGGGCGGGGAAGGCTTTATTTGATACAGATGTAACAGTTCTGTAACAACAGGTTTATGTTCGTGGTTAGGGTGGGAATTTAACCAGTGTGAATAAAGCTTCTGAAACTTCCTAACTCGATCTACAAAATTCTTCAAATCTCCAATTTCGTGTGATTCATCAGGGAAAGCCCCGGCATAGGGCTTTCCCTTTTCATATGTGCCGGTTTGAAATAATGATCAGAGATTTTTAATCTCTCTCCCACTTTTTGTGAATATGCCGCTAAATTCATCAATGATCCATTTTTACTTTGTTGAGAGCAGGTTCAACGGGAGCAGGCAGCTGATTGGCCTGGTCATGGATTCTGGACCTGAGGGGACGGACAACAGTCAAAACCTTGGCCAGATCAATACCGACGCCAACATCTCCGGTTTTACCCGGACGCTGACCTGCCAACCCAAAAACAGGCTATTGAACGAGTAGCGCCAAAGTTTTTATATGATTGCTTCCTACCTGCGGAGGTTAAGCAAAAATTTAAAGTTTTTCAGACATTTACCGAAAGATCATTAAACATACATATAAAGTACAAAATATATATTATTTGCGCTCAAAATGAGGGTGCTGAGTGATCAGTATTCACAAAATCGCCAAAAGAACCTCCCAGCGCGGCTATGGCCTGGTGTTGATGATGCTGTTCGTGGCGACCACGGTGATGGTCATGTTGTCCTTGCAGATGACAACCCAGACCTCGGTTGGGCAGGTCATGAAAATAGCCTTGAATAATGTCACCGCCGAGAGCATGGCCAAAACGGGGCTGATGCAGGCCAGGACCCAGATCCTGACCGATCTGGATGCGGAAACTTTGAATCCCCTGCTGGACTCCGGAGCCGGCAGTCCGGCCACCTGGACTTATACCAGCACGGTCAGCGTGCCCAGTGATCCTTCTAATCTGGGCAGCGCTCCGGTGTCCGTGGGCAGCTTTACGGCCACCATTACCCAGTGGCGGGCGGGGGGCTGGTACGTGGTCAAATCGGTCGGCACCGCCAATGGGGCCTCAGTGACGTTCAGCGACCTGATGGAAATCCAACCCAGCTACACTTGCAGTGTGCAGGGAGCGGCGACCGAGAATGCGATCTTGGCCGGCAATATTACCACCCTCAGCGATGACGACCTCATTAAATATGCCCAGCATGACTGCATGCGGAAGACATCGCCGGCAGGGATTGCCGCTTATTCGGTGACGGCGGGGACAGGCACCAGTTGTTCATCCAGCACTCACCCACCCACAGCAGATACGGGCAGCGGTACCCTGAATCTGGGGGACACCACCGGAACTTGTGAACGGGATATTCTAGGGACCTATAGCTTGGTGTACTTGGGCAGCCTTTCAAGCAGTTACTGGGTTGATATTCATAACACCTCCGGCGGGTTGACCGAGGTGCATGCCACCAACCTCAGCGGGGCAAACCGTGGGATTGATGGCTATAACTTAACCACAGACTCCAATTCCCCCCTGCTCCTTAAACTGAACAGTATCACTAATGGCGCTCAAGTGCATGCCAGCACCGTGAACGACACCATTTCGCTCACCGGGAATATGACCAATGGGAAAATTAACGGCAAAGCGGGCAATGATACCGTCATTATCGGCGGGAATTTAAGTGGCACACCCGGTGCTCTTCTCGGCGCTGACAAGGACACCATCTACGTGAATTATCTGAAGCCGGGCGGTGTGATCAATGGCGAGAACGACGACGATCAAATCTTCTTTGATCAGACGGATAACGGGAATAATACCGCCCAAAGTTTTATTTATGGCGGGGCCGGCAATGACATTATTTCCTGTATCGGAACTTTTTCAGCCTCCTGTAATGCCTTGGCATACACTAATTTCCTGGATTGGACGGATGTGCTGGGCGAGGCGGGCAATGATATTATCTCGATTGATAGTGTGGTCTGCCCCTGGGATACCCAGATCCACGGCGGGACTGGCTATAACATAATGTATACCAAGGGTACCAGCGCGTCTTGCAACAACATGACCCTGCATGCCGGTACAACCGGAAGCAGCCTGATGATCTTTGGAGGGGATCGCAAAGGCACTTGTACGATCACCGCCGCGGGAAGCAATAATATACTTCTGCTGAAATCAGGCACCACCACTGATGCGGGCTGCAATATCTCCGGTTTTGCCCGGACGCTGACCTATTAGTTAGCTAAAAAGCCGTTGAGACAAGGGGGAAGCTTAACGCTGAGATTGAGCGAGACACTTGCCTGCTGAGTTTCCGTTCAATCTTAAAGTTTTTTCAATATCTACCGAACAATAATTAAATACAAAAAAGATTGATCAAATATATCCATCATAAGGTGTTGTTCGGTGAGCATTGGCAAAATTCCCAAAAGAACTTCCCAGCGCGGCTACGGACTGGTGCTGATGATGCTGTTCGTGGCGACCACGGTGATGGTCATGTTGTCCTTGCAGATGACGACCCAGACCTCGCTGGGACAATTCATGACGGCCACCCGAAACAGGATGACCGCCGAGAGCATGGCCAAAACCGGGCTGTTTCAGGCCAGGACCCAGATTTTGACCGATCTGGATGCGGGCACCTTGAATCCCCTGCTGGACTCCGGAGCCGGCAGTCCGGCCACCTGGACTTATACCAGCACGGTCAGTGTGCCCAGTGATCCTTCCAACCTGGGCAGCGCCCCGGTATCCGTGGGCAGCTTTACGGCCACCATCACCCAGTGGCGGGCAGGGGGCTGGTACGTGGTCAAATCGGTCGGCACCGTGGGCGGGTCCTCAGTGACATTCAGCGACCTGATGGAAATCCAACCCAGCTACACTTGCAGTGTGCAGGGAGCGGCGACCGAGAGCGCGATCTTGGCTGGAAATATTGCCACCCTCAGCGATGACGACCTGATTAAATACGCCCAGAACAACTGTATGCTGAAGGCCCCCCCGGCAGGGATCGCCACGTACTCGGTGACGGCGGGGACTGGCACCGACTGCTCATCCGGCACTGTGACGGATTCAGGCAGCGGCACTCTCAATCAGGGAAACACCACCGGAAGCTGTGAGCGGAGGATTCAGGGAACCTACAGTCTGGTGTACTTGGGCAGTCATACAAGTAGTACCGATATCAACATTCATAATACCTCCGGTGGGTTGACTGAGGTGCATGCCACCGATATCAGCGGTCAGTACCATGGCATCGACGCCTATAATGTCAGCACTGCCAGTCCTTCCAGCTCTCCTTTGCTTCTAAAACTGACTAGTGTCACCAATGACGCTTTTATATCATCCAGCACATCCGACGATACAATTTCGATCACCGGGAATTTGGACGACGCTTCCATGTACGATGGGTATATTGAAACCATGACCGGAATCGACACCTTAATTGTCGGCGGCACCTGGTCGGGAGCCGATATTTATATGGGTGGGGGGGATGATAGCGTCTATGTCAAAAAAGGCGATCCCCACCAGGGTGGCACCTTGTACTTGGAAGACGGCAATGATGTCGCCTATTTAGGTAGTTTTCTCTGGGATAACATGTACGGCGGTGATGGCAACGATATCATTTCCTGCACCAACGTGCTCGGCAATGGGAGTTGCACGGCTTTTGGGGCGGCCGCCTATATTTATGGCGAAGCGGGCAACGACATCATCTCGATTGATCAGATGGTCATCGGCACGGCGCTGGGCGGAACTTCCAATACGATACTGGATGGCGGCACCGGCAATAATATTATTTATACCAAAGGCTTATCGGATACGACCTATTCCATTGATGTTAACGTTTGTTCGGGCGCGGGGGTGGGGGGTGGCAGCTTGGTCATCAGCGGGGGAAACCGGACCAAAGGCATAATCCATTGCAGTCAGGGCAACTCAAATAACGTGCTGTTGCTGAAAACCGGGACCACCTCTACCAATACCACCGTCGACGGCTTGGCCTTCAACGATACTCAGACCTCACTCGGCAACTTTACCCGCATTCTCTGGTACTGATCCTTATTTTTACATCAACTGAGCGTCCATTCTCGGGAAGGGGCAGAACGCCACCCCTAATCACCAGAGCCCAATCATGGACACGCACATCGAAAAACGAGCCTCCCAAGAGGGTTGGCCCGTTTTTTGAATATCGATTGACGCCGTTCTAATTGTTCAGGTGGCGGTTCAGCACATCGGCCAAGGTGGATTTCTTGTGGTTGCCCACCATCTGCTCCACCGGTTCGCCGTTCTTGAACAGAATGAGCGTGGGAATGCCGCTGATGTGGTAGTTTTGCGCAATCTGGAGGTTTTCATCGGTGTTCACTTTTACCACCTTCAGCTTGCCCTCGTACTCACCGGCCAGTTCTTCAATCACCGGGGCCAGCGCGCGGCAAGGTCCGCACCAGGGGGCCCAGAAATCCACCAGAACCGGCACGCCGGCTTTTTTCACTTCCTGCTCGAAACTGGTATCGGTCACATTCAACACATTGCCCATGACTGGCTCCTTCTCCGAATTCCGAAAATGCTATAAACTTCGATTGGCTGTGCCATCGGCACTTTGCTTTTGGAAGAATTTGATTCTATCATAAACCCAGGAACGCATCCGCTCCGGGAACCGATGGCCGACCGCTGCGTCCCCGGTTTTATTGCACAGATTCAGGCAACCGATTCGTGGAAGGCTCATGAGCACACTCGCCCCCCAAACGCCCGCCATCAAACTGGTGGATCGCTACATCTTCAAGCAACTGTTCGACTACTTCCTGATGGGTGTGGTCGTTTTAACGCTGGTGTTCTTCTTTTCGGACACCTTGCTCAACTTTATCCGGGATATTCAGAAGTATGGCATCCCCTTTGCGACGCTGATGACCATGGTGGGGCTGCAACTGCCCAAATCGGTCGCCTGGGTGCTGCCTGCCAGCGGATTTTTGGCCGTGTTGATGGTCTTCAACAACCTCAACAACCAGTTTGAAATTATCACCATGCGCATGAACGGCATCAGCCTCTGGCGTTTGGCGGCGCCTGCGCTGGTATTGGGCCTCTTTTGCAGCGGGGCAACCTATCTGCTGAACGATTACATCGTTCCCTGGTGTAACGACCGCACCGTACAGATGACCCGTCAACTGATGCAGAGCGGAACCCTGCCCCCGAACGGCAACAGCTTCATGTACAAAACCTACAACGACAAGCACAACCTGGTGCAGATGATCTATGTCAACCATTACGAAGGCCGTACCCTGGGAGACAGCACCATTATTGATCTTTCCAAACCCCAAGTGATGCAGGTCTTGCAGTCACGCTCCGGCACCTGGGATCCAGATGGTGGCTGGAATCTCAAGAACGTGAACATGTACGTGGTGGCCAAGAACGCAGAGAATTCTTCCGCCGGGCACCTCGGTACCCTCCAGGTCGCCGGTCTGCTGAATAAGGATGCAGAAACGGAAGAGAGCCGACTGGATGAATTGCGACGCCAGAAACAACGGATTAGCTGTAGTTCTGAGGCAATGAACTTTTCAGAGCTGAGCCAGTGCATCGACAGGCGGGTTGCCCTGGGGCGGCCCGTGAAAAGAAGCAATTACCTTGATCTCTGGAAGAAACTGACTTGGCCCCTGGGAGCGCTGGTGTTGATTCTAAATGCCGTGCCGCTGGCCTTGAGCCCCCCTCGCAAAGGGTCCAATCGTGGTTTTCTCTTTGCGATTATCATCATGGCTGTCTATTATCAGCTCTTTGCGGTCTTCCAGAATATCGCCAAGGTCAATTTCTTTGATTTCCTCAGCTTGGGGATGCCGATGTCGGCGCATATGGCATTCATGGCCTGGCTGCCGTTTGTGGTCATGGCGCTCATCGGTGCCTGGCTGATGCGCCGGAAGTCCTATATGCTCTAGGTAGCTATTTTCAAGGCTTTTCCAAACACCTCCCAAACCCAGGGCAAATTGTTTGACCCTGAACGCACGCAATGAATTGATCGACCCCGCCGGATCTGGTTCAATGGAAGGTATGAATCAAGCGGATACGAACATGGCAGCCGGGGGATCTCCAGAGGCGGAACCAGGAACGGGCGGGGATGCAAACAACCCCGAGCCCTCCGAGACCGGCTTTGTGAACGAGCTGGTCAATCCCAAGTTCTCGGAGCTTGGTTATATCCAGGTTTACACCGGTGACGGCAAAGGCAAGACCACGGCCAGCCTGGGCTTGACCTTTCGGGCGCTGGGCCGGGGCTGGAACGTGCTGGTGATTCTCTTCACCAAGGGAGGCAATGATTACGGCGAGCTGTATTCCGCCCGTCAGCTCAGCCCCCAGATTGCCCGCCAGCTAACCATCGTGCAGGCCGGGCTGAATCGCATCGTCTTTACCCACAACATGAAGGAAGAGGACGCGATTGAAATCTCCAACGGCTGGCAGATTGCCAAGCGGGCCGTCTTTTCCGGCAAATACCAGATGATCGTGATGGATGAAGCCAATATTGCCATCGATCTGGGCTTGATTCCATTGGAGGAGATGAAAGAGCTGCTGGCCAACAAGCCCCGCGAGCTGGAAATCGTCCTCACCGGGCGACGCGCCCACCCGGAAATCATCGAAATGGCCCATCTGGTCTCCGAAATCCGCCCCATCAAGCATTATTGGGATATCGGCGTCAAAGCCCGCAAAGGGATTGAGTACTAACCGCTTCGCGAGTCATGATCCATGTCGAGGCCCTCAAAAAATCGGGGGCTTTAGTCATGTTTCAGAGTATTCAGCGGCCCTGATTTTTCATCAAACTTTACGAAATTGGCCCGGACACTCCTCCGACTGAAGGATCTCGCATGGCACGCGCGGGCAGGGGTTAACTCCTGAAAAGGCTTTACGGATAGTCGTTTTAGACCCGTGTCCTTTTCAAACTCGACCGGATGATTGATGAATCACCCCACGCAAACCACTATTCTGATGATGGAATTGTCTCAGGTGTGGATCAGCGCAAGCGTGGAAGAAAGTGGTGGTGGTATGAGAGAAAACATGGATGCCTTGAAGAATCTGAGAAGCAACCGAAAGCCGGGTGCCCTGTGGATACTGGCCTTTGGAATTGCAATCGCGCCCATAATGGCCGCGCAAGGCTGGGCGGAAACTTATACCCTGGACAGCATTGACTTTGCCAGCAGCGGCGACAAAACGGACATCATCCTGCACACCGGCAGCATCGTCCCCGTGAGCAAAGTGGAAGTCACCGAGCGCAAGCTGGTCCTGGACATCGACCAGATCAACACCGAAGAAACCATCCGCACGAATTTCTCCAGCGCGCACAACATCAGCCATGTCATCATGCAGCCGCTGAACGAGCACAAGATCCGCATGATCATCCGAGGCGAGAACCTGGGCGCCCCCAGCGTGGCATTCCATACCAGCAGCGGCCTGTTTGGCGCGAGCAACCCCAACTATCAAGGCAGCGAACCGGCCATGGACAAACTGGGCCGGGAAACCGCCACCGCACTGCAAGACATCCAGAACACCGGCACTCAGCCCGCTGTCCTGGGCAGTGCGGATAACGCCTCCGAGAATCCGGCGGTTGACGGCTTTCTTCCGGAAGACGATGGTCCGGTGAGCCTGACGGCAACCGGCGGGGACATCCCTTCACAAGCGGCCCAACCGGCGCCCACCTCGGCCAGACCGATTCCGGACAACGAATCTTCAGAGAACACGCCGCTGACGCTGGGAACTTCCCAGGCCTCCAAGGCGGAGGGCGCGGGTTTATTCGCCGTTTTTTTTAAACCGGGGGCCGTGGGAAAAGTGGATACCTGGATTCCCTACGGTCTGCTCGCATTGGTCCTGCTGGGCACGGGCGTCTTTATCCGCCATAAAATCCTGAATCTAAAGAAACAGGAACCCAGTTTAGAGGATTTAATCCAGGAGCAAGCCCAGGGCAAGCGGGTTGGCTTCCAGGAAATGGCCAACGCCTATCGCAGCAAGCACGAGCAACCGATTTCCGATGTGATTCCCGAGCGGCCGGGCTCCCGGCGGACAAACCCGGAGGATGTTATCGGCCTGCGCTCGCTGCAACATTTTGATGAGCCGGATTCCCAGCCAATGGCGCAACCGGCAGATACCACGGCAGACGCCAAGGCCCAGGCCAAAAAGCTGGAAACCCTGCTGTCGGCTATGCAGGCGGCCAGCCAACCCAAGATACCCGGCAAACCGGTGAAAACCCCGGCGCCCAAAAAGCAAGTACTAAACCAGTACCTTCAGAATCAGCCTAATCAGCCCCAAACGGCCCCAAGGCCCAAAAGCAGAGCGTCTGCCGAGCAGGCCATGTACCAGGAGCATAAGCAGCGCGAGTTAAAGCGCGCCCAGGAAGTGCAGAGTGCCCTTCAGAGACAGGCACAACAGAGCCTGCCCGCGCGCGCGCAAAAGCCAAACGTCTCTCCGGCGGCCAATCCGGTGAACCGGGCGCCTGCAGCGAAAAGGCAAGTTCAAGACTGGCAACCGAAAAGCGTTTCAGCGGCAACCAATCCGGTAGCCGGTAGAGGCGGACGTCCCCAGTCACCCACTGCCCAAAAGGCGGGGCAAGGCCCACTGCCCGGCAACCCGGAAGTGCTGAGCTTCCTGCGCAACGTGGCCGACCTGATGGAAAAAGACGGCAAGACCGAGATCGCCCGCAGCATTCACAAGAATCTGAGTACCCAGAACCTGACCTAGAACGGGATTCTTGGCCTGGAGCTGTCAGATAGAATTACGAAGGGCTGTGAAGGGTTATCAAAAGCCGTCAGAGGGCGCTCAACGCAGCGGCAGCAACACGTTTCCGCCGCCTTTGCCCACCACCACGGTGCTGGGAGCCTTTCCATCCCATTTCTTGGCGATTTCCAGCTCCACCACCGCGGGTGATGCTTTCAAGGCATCGCCCTTGATGCGAACGGCATTGGCCTCGGCCTCGGCCTGAACACGGGTAATTTCCGATTCCTTGCGGGCTTTATCCAGTTCGTAGTTCTTGGCCAGAGCCTGCTGCTCGGTAATCTGCTTCAGCTCAATGGCATGTTCCAGCTCTTCACTCAAATCGATGTTGCTGATCGGCAAATCCGCCACGTACACCAGCGGGACGTCGTTATACAAACTGGCACCCTGGACCGGCTTTGTGAATTTCCCCGCCTTCAGGCGCAGCGTGTCCCGGATCAGTTCCAACGCCTCTAACTTGACCTTCTCGCGGTTCTTCACCAGGTCTTCCGCGCGGTATTTTGCCGTGATCTGCTTGAGGGCGTCCTGGATTCGGGGTTCCACCAGCGTGTCGTAGGGGTCTCCCTGGTATTGCTGGTACAGCTCCACCACTTTTTCTTCCGGAATCCGGTACAGGGCCTTGAATTGCACGTTCACGCTCTGCAAATCGCTGCTGAAGCAGATGGCTTCTCCCGCGATGGTCAGCTGTTTCACCGGGGTCAGGATAATATTTTCAATAATCGGTATCTTGAAGGTCATTCCCTCGCTCCGAAAGTGTTTGTCCACTCTCCCCAGGGTCACACTAATGCCCCGATATCCCGGAGGAATGATGATAAACAGCTGGTTCAACACCACCAGGGCAACGATGCCCAGGACAATCCAGCCGACAATGGAGCCACCAAAGCGGGCGTTCCAACGGTTTATCAGGTTGCTCAAAGGGTTTTCCGGGGGCATAACATACTCACTCTCTGTGGCTTATTGGCGGGACTACGAACCCTTCCAGCATACGAACGGATGCCCAACAGGGCAAGAGGGAAGCGATGGCGCTTACAGGGGATTTTTGGCCGGGGTACCGGGCTGGCGTGGATATAACCGGGGGGTGCGGGCCACTTTTTCAAACACCAGCACGCGGGAACCTTCCAGCCGGGGATGGTTGAAAGTATGCACTTCCTTCAAGCGCCCGCCCAGCGTTTTGAGGGCGTGAGCGGAGGCTTCCAGTTCCGCTTCGTAGGATAAGCCCTTCATGGCCAGGAATTGGCCGCCCACGGTCACCAACGGCAGGCACAGCTCCAGCAGAACCGGCAAGGTAGCCACCGCGCGGGCAGTCACCACATTGAAATACTCCCTGAATTCCGGCTTCTGCCCCAACGCCTCGCTGCGATCGTTCAGCACTTCCAGATTGGAAAGATCCATGCTCTCCTTCACGCTTTGGATAAAGGCACACTTCTTGCCGACGGATTCCACGGCGGTGATGCGCAGGTCGGGTCGCGCAATCGCCAACGGAATGGCCGGAATCCCCGCGCCGCTGCCGATGTCGGCCAAGCTGGCGTCGGGTGGAATCAGCGGGAGAAGAGCCAGGGCATCCAGCAGGTGACGGTACAAAAAATCCTCCGGCTCGGTGATCCGGGTGAGGTTGGTGGTGCGGTTGGCTTCGATCAGCAGGCCGTAAAACCGTTGAAACAGCGCAACCTGAGCATCCGGGACGGGGACGCCGATCTGAGCGCAGTCCGCCTGCCACTGCTCCCAATGGTTGATATTGCCGTTCATTCGGGGTGTCTCCATGGGCCACAGTGTACAATAAAAGTGGCATGGCGACAGTGGTCCGTGCGGCGTGGAAGGTGTTGACGGGTAAATGTCGGAGCATTTGACCTTTATCAGTCCGGCGATTCTCCAGCGGCTTGAGCAAGGCGCTTTTGTTCCCGCGCGTCGGCAGCAAGCCGGCGCCCAGACGAAAGATCGCCGGGATATCGTATCGCCCCTGTCCGTTACCAAACGCTGCATTCGTTACGATCCCAACGTTTTTCACAATCGCAAGCCGTTGATCCTGAATATCGCCTACGGCCTGAACGATCCAGCCAAAAAGATCCTGTTGCTGGGCGGCCCGCAGGGGTGCGGCAAGACCAGTCTGCTGCGCGGCGTCATCGAGCTGATGGGCAGCCGGAATGAACAGCTTTTATGGTTTGACTGCAACCGCCACACGGACTTTGAAGAGATCATCCAGTTCCTGATCCAGTACATCACCTACGTCTGCGCAACCGCCGGAGATAGCCCGGAAGCACAGACGACATTTGGGCCGGGAAAATCACCCATCACCTCCTCGTCATCGCTGCCCGCCGAACCTATCCGGCGGCTGGAGGCGCTCATCAACAGGGTGAGCGACATGCCCCTGCTGCTGGTGCTGGATAACGTGGAATACATCGTCGATTCCGAGCGCCGCTTCAACTCCTATCCCTTCAAGGAGATGCTCAACTTCCTGCTGACCTTTCCCAACATCAAGATGATTCTGAGCGGGGAGCGCCTGCCCTATGCCGACATGAGCCCCAACCAGGCCGGGATTGCAGATTTTCAGCTGGGCGGACTGGGGGAAGCGGAGATGATTGCTTTCATGCAGACCCGCAAAAAGACTAGCAGCGAGGCACCAGACCCCGGTGTGTTGGAGCTGACCGCAGCGCCGGAGGCCGAAATGGCCGCCCTGCATCAACTGTATGCCAAGACCCATGGTTATCCCTGGCTGCTGAAAGTTATTTTTTACCTTAACCACCATTCCCGCCTGGATTTTTACACCTTGAACCGCATGCTGGACAGCGAGGGGGACGCTTCTCCAGCAACCAAAAACGGCCCGGCATTGCCGGTGGGGGCCTTTGTTCGTTTTGTCTGCGAGCGCCTGCCCGATCAGCAGCGCAAAATCTTCCAAACCCTCTGCTTCATCCGTCATCCCCTGGACGGCAAAACGTTGCAGGCGCTGGTGGGGCTCTGCTATCCCGTGCTGGGGCCGTCCGGCCTGACGGCGGAGACTTTGGAAGACATCCTGGAGCATGCGCTGTTCAAGCCCATGCTGAAAATCAGCTATCCGCCCCAGGAGGTCCTGGCCCACATCCGCCATCGCCGGGAGAAATCCGGGAAAGCCTCGCCGGAGGAGAAGAAATTCAAGCCCTGGTACGAGCTGTATCACGCAGTCAAGCGCATGGTTTACCTGGGCTTGCCCTTGGAGGAGCGGGAGCGAATCCATACGGTATTGCAGGATTTTTACTTGCGGGAAAAATCACATGAGCCGGAAAACCGCCTGACCACCATCAAAAGCCGCGCCCTGCTGGCTGAATCCAAGCACCATGGCAATGCCTCGCGGGAGCGTCGTCCCGCACGCTCCGAACAATCCATGCCTCCCATGACCATGGTGGAGCTGTCCTCCGAATCCTTCGACGAAAAACCGGTGGATGAGCGAATCACCTCCAAAGCCTACCTGTACCGGCATGTCAAACCATTGAGCACAGAACGGCATTTCACCCTGGATGATTATCGCCAGATCAGCTTGCCCGAAGATCCGCTAGCCGAAGCGCTGATGCAGGATGCAAATGAGCCCATGTCAATGGGATTTTCAGGACTGAGAGAAGGGGAAGCCTCGGAACGTGTGGGCTTTAAGCAGGTTTTGGGAGATTTGCACCTGACCGACGAGGAACGCGGATTACTGTCTGGCGACGCGCCGCTTGCCCTGCCGCCGGTTTCCGAGGCAAGCAGGCAAGCTGAGCAAGCAACCCCTGAAGTGCCTGATTCCCTTCCAGTCGAGGCCACACCCCAAGCCATCGGTATTGAAACACTGACCGAAGGCTTGATGGCCGAAGAAACGCATGCCGACGAGCGGGAACGGGAAATCCAGAAGCGACTGGCGGCTGCGGTGGCCTCCAGGGATAAACCCGGCATGGTCCGCGAACTACTGGAACTGGCCCGGTATCGCGCCAGCCATGGCCGCTTTGAAAGCGCGGGCCAATGCCTGGAAAAAGCCCTCAGCCTGAGCAGCGAGTCCGGCAAGGAGGTGCTGGCGGAAGTGTACCGGCTCAGCGGTACGGTCAGCAAGGAAACCTACCATCATAACGCCGCGCTGGCCTCCCTGAGCAAGGCCGCCACGTTCATCAAGCGGCTGATGTACGAGGACGACACGGTGAACATGGTCTGGTTGAACCGGCTAGGAGAAGTCTACCAGAATCTGGGCGAGATTTACGCGTACCGCAAGCAATACGACGCGGCGATGGACGCATTCAAGCAAGCCTTGCGCTGGTATGGGTCGGGTGATGACGAGACCCGGCAGGCGGAGGTTTATTTCCAGTTGGCGGGCGTCTGTGATGATCGTAAGGATACGAAAAACGCCATTGAATACTACGAAAAAGCCCTGTCACTGGATGAAGCCCACGGCAACAAACTGTCGGCGGCCTCCGCACTGGCCAACCTGGGGAATTTGTACTCGGAGGAAAACCGCGCGGAAGACGCCTTGATGTGCTACCAGCGCTCGCTGGCCTACGATCGGGAGATTGGAAACGTGGAGGGCCAGTTGAATACCATGGAATGGCTGGCCAACCTGTACATGGATTGCGAATTATGGGACAAGGCGGAGAATGCCTGCCGACAGGCCCTGTCCCTGGCCTTGCATGAGCCCCAGGGCGTCTGGAAAGCGTCATTTTATATGAAGCTGGGTCAACTGGCCGCCAATCGCCAGGATTGGCCCCTCGCCCTCTCTCATTATCAATCCGCCCGCAGCAGCGGTGAAAGCGACCTGGCGCGTGAAAGCCTGCGGTGGATTGATCGGAAGATCCAGGAAGTGCGTGACGCGGCACAACTTTGACTCCGGTTGCATGCTTTCCAAGTACAATGAGGGGGTTGGAAAGGAATTGGACCCATGGCAACGCAAACCCTCTCTCAAAATGGCACCATGAAAGACGAGCTGTTTCAGATCGTCAAACGGCTCTCCTTTAAGCGGGGAGATTTCGTGCTGGCCTCCGGGCAGCGCTCGAATTATTACATTGATTGCCGCCTGAGCACCCTGGATGGGCGCGGTTCTTATCTGATCGGGCACTTGTTGTACGACATGCTGGAAGGCCTGCATGTGGACGCCATCGGCGGTATGACCCTGGGCGCGGATCCCATTGTCAGCAGCATTTTGTATCGCAGCGCGGAAGTGGGGCACCCGCTTTCGGGCTTTATCGTGCGAAAAGAAGCCAAGGGACACGGCGCCGCCCGGCAGGTGGAAGGACATCTGGCTCCGTGGATGCGGATTGCCCTGGTGGAAGACGTGGTGACCACCGGCGGATCGACACTAAAAGCCATCGAAGCCATCCGGCGAACCTGCCCTTCTGTAGAAATCGTGCAGGTATTGGCGATTATCGATCGCAATGCGGGCGGCAAAGAGGCCTTTAGTCGTCTAGGGATTCCGTTTCAATCGCTGTACAGCGTTCAATCATTTCTGACGGAATAAACCTGGCCCAGTTGCTGTCCAGGTTGTTGAAGAAATGGTGAGCGTCCAGCACGTCGTCCGCCGAGATTGGCTTGTAATCGGCCAGCCGCTCCAGTTCTTCCTCGGTCAGCTCCGGATCCTGGAAGGCGGTTTCCTGTCCGGGCACTTCAACCCCGACCATGGCCACCCCGTTTTGCGTGTGGCAGTGGTTGCAGAAAACATTAACGATATAAATCCCTTCATCCTGCCGAATTAACTGGATATCTTCGGGAGAAAAACTATGCGAGCAGAAATTGCAGCGCATGCGGGTAAAGAAGCTTTGGATCAGACTGAATGCGTCCATGAATACCTCGCATTCCAAATGGTGGTCTTATTGGATAAGTTGATTGCGCTTTCTTGATTATAGCCGTTATTATGGGATTATAAAGACCGCTTCATAAAAAAATAAGAATTGAAGGCCATGTCAACCCTACCCGATCAGCTCATTACGCTCCAGTTGGTTCATAGCATGGAGCAGGACGTCAATATCTTCGATACCGACTGCTTCGGCGTCATGTGGCATGGCGCCTACACCAAGTGGCTGGAGATGGGCCGGGTGAAACTTTTGGAAGGACAGGGGCTGAAGCTCTCGAAGCCCAACGATCCCGAGGGCTGGATTTATCCGGTGGTGGAGCAGAATTTCAAGTTCAAGAGCGCCGCATGGTACGGCGACAAACTGACCTTAACCACCCGTCTAGCCATGGATGGCTACAAAATGGTCTTCTTACAGAACTTCCGCAGCCACAATACGGACAAAATCACCCTGGAAGCCGTAACCACCGTGGTGATACTGGATGCCCAGTGGCGGGTGCAGCGCCGCCTGCCGGATGTCATTATCCAGGCATTGGGCCTGCCCCAGAGTTAAGTCCTCCCCCCGCAGTCTACAACAGTGCAGGCTCTCTGCTCGGGATGGAGGACCGCAAGGCGCCCAAAGAAGGGCTAGCCGCCCTGAAGATTGGATCCGGCGGGGATTTTTCGAGCGACACCGGTATGGCTGGTTTTATCCCAGCGGGTACGGCGTTTCTTTTGGAAAAGCACCTTCACCATGATGCCGAACACCAGCGGGAACCAGAGTGACGTCATGTACGCGCCTGTCACCACGCCCCAGAACAGGGCCTGATGCAGCTTGGGCCGATGGAAGCGAATAATGGCCACGATGATGGAGATGGTAACGCCGATTGAAAAAATGGGGATCACGATGAGTGAAGACAAAATCCGGACGGGCGTGGGATCGCCATGTACAAAGCCCCAGCCGAGCATCATAAAATCCAGCGCCAGCCAGAGCGGCAACAGGAATTCCAGGAAGTAAGCCACCATGTCCAGCGTGGTCCGAATCGAAGCCTTGCGCGATTTCAGCAGGGGACCCGCGTATTCCAGGTACCGGAACAGTGTGCCTTCCGTCCAGCGGCGACGTTGCTTCAATAGCGCGCCAAAGGTGATGATGCCTTCTTCAAAGACGGCGACCTTGTGGGCAAAACGAATGTCCCAACCCGCGATATGCAGCCGGGTGGACAGATCGAGATCGTCGGTGAGGGTGTGGATGTTCCAGCCGTTGACCTCTTCCAGCGCCTCGCGCTTCACCAGCTGCCCGTTGCCGCGCAGCTCCACCGCGCCTCGCACGGAGTCCCGCCCGTACTGGAAGTGGGAGTCCAGCGAATACTCGTAATTCTGGCATTTTGTCAGCCAGTTTTCGTTGGCATTGATAATGATTTTGCGGGCTTGCACCGCGCCCACGTTCTCATCGGCCAGAAATGGAATAATCCGGCGGAGGAAATCCGGCTCTACGTAAGCATCCGCGTCAAATACGCAGACGACTTCCCCATCAGTGATGGTCAAGGACTCGTTCAGCACGGCCGACTTGCCGGGGTAAGCATCAGCGCTGCGGAGATGATACCGGAAGGGCAGGCTCAATTCATCCCCCAAGCGTTTCAGGATCTCAGGGGTGGCGTCCTGGCTGCGGTCATCCATCACCAGCAGTTCGAAGTTCGGATAATCCAGCCGCATCAGGTGCCGGATAGTTTCCTCGATCACGCATTCCTCGTCGTGAGCCGCAATCACCACGGACACTTTGGGCAGGTAATCCATGTTGGGCGGCTTGGGATGCTTCTGCTCCATCCGTTTCTGGTGCACCATGGCCAGCGTAATCAGCCAGGTGTACAGAATCATGAAAATGAGCAGCAAGATGACCGAAGAGTAGTGCGGCATGACCTTCCCGGTGAGAAAGGCGACCAGCCAGACAAGGGCAATCATGCTGATAAGCAGAAGTTTTTGTTGCAAAGCGGTTATCCTACCTGAACGTTGTTGGGGTGTGGCATGAAACGATACTAACCAACTTTTATACCACTAGTATGCCGAAAGACGATGCGCAAATTCTCGCAGATGGTTGGCGGCGGTCGCAGCCCCGTGAATTTCCGCCGCCATGGCCGCAAAGGAGCGGGTTCGCTCGCTGAACTCCGGTGCTTCCAGCAACTGGCGAATTTTCTCCCGCAACGGGGCCTGGGTTTCATCCAGCAAATCATCATAAGCCATACTCAACGCGACGCCCAGTTCCACCATGCGGCGGGCATTGTTTTCCTGCTCGATTTGGTGGCTGTCCGGCACGATCAGCGATGGTTTGCCCAGCGTCAGCATCTCCATGGCCGTGCTGTGCCCAGCCTGGGTAATGACCAGATCCGCCGCCTTGAAGTAGGGTGCGGCATCTTTGACAAAGGGATGAATCTGCACGTTATGCGGAACATTGCTGGCCGTGAAGCTGGAAATAATGATGAAGTCCAGGTCGCTACTCCGCCGCGCTGCCTCCAGAATGGCATCAAACAACGGACGACGGTACTCATGCCCGCCCAGCGAAGCCACAATCAGCGGGTTCTCACCGGGTTTGGCGACAGGCGTGACTTCATGCGCCTGCCAAGCCACCAGCGGACCCACAAAACGCGTGCGCTTCTTCACCTGGTAATTGTCGGACAGGTTTGGCAAACAGACGGTGTTCGGTGGCGGAAAGTCCGGGATGAGAATTTCCTCGGCACTGGAAAGCCAGAGCTTCATCACCCACTCGAAGGAGCGCCCGAACAGCTTTACCAGAGCGGAATCCCGCTCGAAGAATGGATAAAACGCGCTCTGGTTGGTGAGCACGATACACGGAATATCCAGCCGTTCCGCAGCCAGCACCGGGGCCATGCGGCCATCAGCCACCACCAGCGTGATGCCATGGCGCTTGATGATGTCCATCTCCTCCATCACAATCTGGTTGAAGCCCAAAGCGCGGGCTGGATTGCTGAGAATGGTCTTACCGACATCGAAGTGCCCTTCGGAGCCGACGAATTTGACTTCCTGGCTGACTTCCACGCTGGGGTAGTCGAAGGAACGAATGCGCTCTAAGGCGTAGCCATAGGAGGCAATCAGGATTTCACCGGGCCTGAACTGCCGAGCCAACGCCAGCGCCCGGCTGGAATGGCCATAACCCTCGCTGCTGACTGAGAGATAGAGCTTGTCTCTCAGTTGGGGCGCGTTCTTGCGCCGTTTACCAATTTGCAATAAAGACATGGTTCTGATCCGCTTTCAAGCGTTTGTATAGTCCCACGAACCCAAATATCAATGTGGGCACGCCAATCAGTAAGAACATCGTGTCCACGCCCAGTTGCTCAACGGCCAAGCCCGCCACCAGAACGGGCAGGGTACTGGAAGTACTAAGCAGCGTGAACTGGACACCCAGCACCTTGCCGCGCTTGTCCTCCGGAATCATCTCATGCAGCACAGCCTGAAGCGGAATGGCAACAAAAGCGGCCGCGACACCCATAATGACGGCCAGCGTGTAGGTATACAGCATCCGCATGGTGAAGCGGACTTCTTCCAGATAGATGAAATCACTGGCGACACGCGGCAGGTTAAACGCGTAAACCTTTTCAGGAATCAGGCCGACCAAGGTCAGCAAGGCGAGCCCCAGCCCGAGGACGGTAAAGCCCCCGAACACCATCAAGCCCCGCCTGGCATTGTGGAAAGCCTGCCCGACCCAAAAAGCCCCCAGCGCCATACCCACGCCGCTAAAAGCGATGATATAGGCAAATTTACGGGCTGCTACCAGCGGGTCTGCAAACAAGTAAGCTTTCGCAAAGCTGATAAACAGGATGCAAAGCGCCACCATGGAGGAAAAGAGCATGGCCAGCTTCAGCATGGCATTCCGGACCATGGGGTTTGCCGCGATATAGCGCAAGCCGTCTTGAATTTCTTCCTTAAAATCCATGATGGAGCCCATGAAGGTAGTGGGAGGACGGCGTCCTTCTTCCAGCGCACAGGTCGCAGCCGGTTTGACGAAAGCCAACGACAAACTAGCCGCCAAGAACAAGGCAGTCAACGCCCAGTGGACCTTGCTCAGGGAGAAAATATTGATTAAAGGGTCGCCCAAGGCAAAGCCGAAGATAACCGAGGCCATCATGGTGGTGGTAAACAGGGAATTGGCCGTCATGAGGCAGGAGCGGTTGACGATCATGGGGATGGTGGCAGCTTCTGCGGGGACGAAAAACTGGGTGGCCGCTGAAATCAAAAAAGCCATGGCGTAAATAGCCCAGCCCCCGGTGGCCTCTGCGGCCCAGGGAATGAGCGCCACAATGGCCGCCCGCAACAGGTTGGTGGTCACCAACACAGCCCGGCGAGGCCAGCGATCGACGAAAACCCCCGCGATGGCGGTCAGCAGGATGGCCGGGATGGTGAATGCAATGTACAGAAAGCTGCTATAGCGGTCGCTGCTGCCAAAATGATTGACGATCAGGCTGATAAAGACCACAAAGATGATGCGATCGGCAATCTGGGAGAAGATTTGCCCAATCCACAGGGCCAGGAAATTCCGGTTTTTCAGAACTGCCTTGTAACCGCCGGGATGAGGGGTAAGCGCATCGATTGCGCTCTGGATATCCTCGGGCTTGCCCGGCGCGGGGCCGGTCAACGGGGGCTGAAGCGACATAAAACTTTTCCTGCAGGGCCTTTCTGAAGGTCCGATTCGGTTTACCTATTGTACTAAAACCCGAGCAGGACGCAAACGTTGCTCGCCTGCGCAAGCCCCTCTCAACTTCCAACTGCTGGCTGTTGGGCTTTAAATGGGGTGGCGCGTTGCATGGATTGGTATTGTTCAATTATACTTAGGCTTAAATTTAGGAGTAGGGTTGATTTCAAGTAGGGGGTATTCATGTTTCCAGCCAATGCTGTTCGTCCATCTTTCAATGCTGGAGAGGCTTCCTCCCCGGTTCGGTTTGGCAGAGCCGCCGACCCATCGGAATATGACCAAATTCGCGACTTTCTGAGCGCAAAAGGGCTGGAGGGTGACAAGGTTGACCCCAACTTGACCAAGGTACAGGATCGAACATCGTTTTTATCAAAGATTCGTAATCATTCCGAAGAACGTCGAGAGACTAAGGAATTAATGAGCGCTGTTAAGCAGAAATCCAAGCAGGATCCACATCCCTGGACAGCGAACCTTTACAAGCTTAAGAATCAGGCCGCCGCTGATCGGTCATGGGCAATCTATCAACGAATCTTACCAATGCTTTTGGTCATTTTGGAGAAACTGTATGGCAAGCAGGCACTTGATGAAGTCCTTGCGGAGATGGAGTGTAAGCAATTATTTCTAAAACCGGCTCCAAACCAAATTTTGCTTGTTTTAGCGCCTAAAGAACCCTCTGACAAGTCCCTTTTCGAATTCATCGGCTGAGCATTGGGCGGCTCATGGACAGGCCAATGTCGGCTTTACTGTTTTCGTCGAATATTCATAAGGAGGGTTAAGATTTTGAAGATACTGACTGGCGGTTCGTTCTCCTCGGCTAGAGGCCACCATTCTCCGGTGCATTTTGGAAGGCGTGCCAAACCGGCGGAAGTGGAACAAATCCGGATCTTTCTGCGGGAGCAAGGGCTGGCGGATGACGCGCACAAGCTGGATCCGAAGCTGACCTTCGTCCAGGACTGGCGAGGAATCAAGGAAGAGACACTCTGGGGCAAATTGAAATTATTTCTATACCATAAAGAATGGGATTGTCTGTCGAAAGCAATCGCTAAAAACAAGGGATTCAAAGATCCCCATCCTTGGGGAGCCCTCCAAATGCAGGTAGAGAATGAACTGGCTGCTGACATATTTGCCGTTGAAAGTAACCGGGATTTTCAACAACTACTGAACGAGGCAGAAGCGAAAGGGTTTTACAGCCCCATTCAGTTAATCCACCTAAAACAGCCACCGAACAAAACGCTTAGCCTGTATTGCCGCCGAGGGACATTTCCATCGTCTTTTGTCCCGCAAAATCCAAAGGCACAGTAAGATCGGTTTCAGGCCGAGCAGAGACTCTGGCCTGGTTCGGTCGAAGGAATGGTCATTTCCAGCAGATTGAAGAGCAGATCGTAGGCGTGCAGATTTTTCTCGAATAGATGCTTAAAGTAGTATTGCAGGAATTTTTGGGCTTTTAAAAGCTGGTCATTGGTCCATGTCCCCTGGTGGGGCGCCATCAGCAACCTTAAGGTACTGGTGGAGACGTTCACCCAATGGATGCCCAGACCGCCGGTCTGAATCTGGTGGGTGCGCTTGCGATCCGGGGCGGTGATGCCGCCCAGCTCAGGGGAGAATCCGTAGTACATCTGGCCGGGGTCGGATAAATTCAGCGACTCTCCGGTCAGGATACACTCGTTCAGCGCCGGATGGTAGCCCGCCGCGTGCAGCATGGCAATCTGGAACTCAATACCCAGCGGAATGACCTCTTGTTCCGGCGCTTCCCCATCAACCGCATCCATCATGCCCAGGGCATCCTTCAGCAAGCCATAGATCTGATGGCTGTCCATCTCAGCCCCGATGAGATTCACCAGCTCGGCAAACAGCAGACCGTAGGCCAGCTTGAGCAAATCGGACCGAACCCCCACAAAAGTGGCTTGTGGCTGGTACTGGCAGAGCGTATGCAGGTTCTTACCCTTGGCCAACTGTACTTCGCTAATGCTCAGCAGCTCGCAGGCCCCGGCCATTTTACTGCGCGGCTTTTTCACGCCTTTGGCAATGGCCGAAATACGGCCATGGTCGGCGGAGTAAAGATGTAAGATCTTGTCCGCCTCGCCAAAGTCGATGGCGCGCAAGCAGATGACTTCGGTCGTATAGGTTTTGGCCGCGATTGGGGACATCCCCGCCTCCTGTCGATAGTTCCATTCTAATGCATACGTGACCCGTCCGGTTGTTACAAAGACGTGTAAATCGGGGGAAGGGTTCTGGTTTCGCTCATACCAGATGGAGCCAACCTGGATTATCATGGGGCGCTTGTGGCGATTGGGCTGGCAATGACCGGTTTGGACCAATCGGTAGGCACAAATTTGGCTTCAGCCTCTTTCATAAAGTATCAATCGCGTCTTGCTCATGAAACTCCCTCCTCCTACATCACCTATCCGGTTCAGCGCCGCTGCCATTCCCCCGACATCGTTCGGGCCGATGACGCGCAGGCTGGATCGAGTCTTTCGGCCCCTTGAGAATCGGACCAAGCAGATGCTCTGGGAGGATTTTGTTGGATTTGGCGTGATGCGCAGCGCCATCAACCTTTTCCGCGGGTTAATCTACGGGACGGGCGGCCTGAATGTTCTCGCGGCGCTGGACCGACTGGGCAGCGAAGTCGGTTCCATCTTTACGGATAATATTCTGGCGGGGCTGGCGGCAATGGGGGTCGGCAAGACGCTGGATGCACGCATGGGCGGCTACAGCAACGGATGGAGCGACTTCCAGACCATTGGACTTTTTCAGGAAGTGGCGCGGCACAGTCCGGATGAACAGGCCTTTCTGAAGGGACTGGCCGAAAGGCTGTCCGAACAAGACCAACCCCAGGCCAAACAGATTTGTCTCGCGACATTGAAAAAAGTTTGGGAAAAGACAGATTTATCCCCAGACGCAAAGCGCGAAATGTATACGAAGCTGGCCGCTCAAATGGCCAAGGATTTGGGCCTCACCAGTTTTGATCAAAAGATTGGCGAACACATCTTCCCTCTGGACAATCTGTTTTCGGATGTCGGACTCTTCCGGGACCAGATGACAAAGCTGACGCGGGAACAAGCAGGTACAAGCTGGCATCAACTGGCCGAGCACACACTTGGACAGACGCGAAAAATCAAGAATATCAAGCTGCTGCCTAGTATTCTACTGGGCATGCTGGCCACATACAGCCTTCCACCCATCATCGCCTGGGCGGGTAAGCGCTTTTTCGGTGTGGACTACTATCCGGGCGATATGGGCTTGAAAGGACGCGGTCCCGATAGCCAGGCAAAAGCAGTGGCGGCGCCACCAGTACCCGTGCTGTTTACCCACAACCAGGTCTTCCGGAGCTTTCACGAAAACCGTCCGCGCGGCTCCGCCCCTGAAAAAAACCGCTATGTGAAAGAACAATTCCGCAAAGGCAACATTTGGCCATCGTTACTGGCGTTGGTTCCTTTGCCTTTTGCGGTGGGTCTGTTTGACACAGTAAGGCTGAAATGGCGAAATCCCTTTAAATTCAAGTCATTTCTCAAACAGCTGCAGCAGGATTACGATTTCAGCAAGGCAAAACCCTTTACCACGCAGCCCCAAATCGCTTCCATGTTTGCGCTGCTGATTACTTCTCGCCTGTTAACCGCCCGCAGCGACAATGAGTTCCGGGATCGCCTGCTGGATTCCGGCCTGGGCTGGATTGCCTGGATTCTGGCAACGCCCTTTTTCCAACGAAGCATTGCCGGAGTCTTGGACAGGACCGGCCAGACCATGTTGCTGAAAGAAGTGGAAGGACGAAAGGTCTTGCGGACGAGGGCGGAAATTGAACATCTGCTGCCCTCGCTAAAGGGTGCCAGCCACAAAGTCGCGGAAAACACCCTGCGCCGCTACATTCAAATCAATGCCGGCAGCACCATGCTGACCATGATCCTGTTGGGCATTGCCGCCCCGCTGCTGGGAATCCTCTGGAGCCGCCACAACAGCCGCCAAAAAGAAGCCACCATGCAGCAAGCAGTTCCGCAGCAGGCTTTTACCCCTCAGCCGACGGCCATCCAGCAAAATCATTTCAGATATTGAGCGATTTCTGGCACACTCGTGAGGTGGCTGTGGGCGACTTCAGCCGAGCAATTTCAACGCGCAAGGACCACCATACAAAAAGCCCTCCCGGTGGGGAGGGCTTTTGAAGAGTGTACCAGCCTTGCGCCTAGAGGGCGGCTTTGGCTTTCGCGGCCAACTGGGCAAAGGCCTGCGGCTCGCGGGCGGCCAGATCGGCCAGGAACTTGCGGTTCAGGTTGATCCCGGCGAGTTGCACGCCGTTGATGAACCGGCTGTAAGACATACCGTGCTGACGGGCCGCAGCGTTGATGCGGGCGATCCACAGTCTGCGGAGATCGCGGCGCTTGTTGCGACGGTCGCGGTAAGCGTATTTCAGCGACTTCATGACGGCCTGGTTAGCCACCTTGAAGAGCTTGCTCCGGGAGCCCCGGAACCCTTTGGCCAGCTTCAGAATTTTCTTATGGCGCTGGCGGGAAACATTTCCTCTTTTGACGCGCATGGTTGGGTTCTTCCTTACGGATTATTGAATGAACAATGGAACGTTTCTTGTTATTTGCGGGGCCGTTCCCTCCCCGCATCCCTTCCTGGTTAAAAGGAAGGGGAAGCTGATGTTTGCGGAACCTGGCTTGAATCCGTCATCGTTAGCGCCGTAGGCTTGCCAATATTGGCTGTGACGGGTGCCGAACTCCTGCGCCGACGCTGTTTCTAGCGGGCGTATTTCATGTAGGGGAGTTCGAGACGGATTTTTTTCAGGTTGGTTTCGCTCACCACCACGTCCGAATTCAAGCGGCGCTTGCGGCGGGAGGATTTGCTGACGTTCAAGTGACCCCGGAACGCCTGGGCACGCATCACTTTGCCGTTGGCGGTGACCCGGTACCGTTTGGATCCGGATTTGTGGGTTTTCATCTTAGGCATGGAATCGATTTCTCCTGGACGTGGTTTATTAAGGGGAAAACTTGTTGATATGCGGGATGCTCAGGCCCTTTGGCCCTCTTGTCCGTACGCCATAGGGGACGGGCAAGTCCCTCCCAGCAACCCTCCCTGATTCAGAGGACGTCGCCACCTACAGACCTGTGATCCGCGCGGGGCTACTTCTTTTTGCCGGGAGAGATGTTGATGGTCAGCGTGCGGCCTTCCATCCGGAGGTCCCCTTCCAGGGTTCCGTAGTCTTGCAAGTCTACTACAAACTTTCTGCCAAGATCAAATGCCAGATTGGCATGCTGGGTTTCGCGTCCCTTCATACGGATCGAGCATTTCACCTTGTTGCCTTGCTCCAGAAACTTCTGGGCGCGGTTCAGCTTGGTTTCATAGTCATGATCGTCAATACGCACGCTCATCTTGATCTCTTTGATCTCGACGACATGCTGCTTTTTCTTGGCTTCCTTGGCTTTTTTGTCGGTTTCAAACTTGAACTTGCCGAAGTCAATCAAGCGAACAACCAACGGCGAAGAGTCAAAACTCATCACGACCAGGTCCAAACCGCGTTCGCGCGCCATATCTTCGGCTTCACGACGGGTCACAATCCGGTTGTCTTCGCCATCAATCAACCGAAGTTCCATGGCTCTGATATCTGGGGTGAGAATCTGAGGACCCTTGTCTCTTTCCGGGCGCCTCTGTGGTGGAAACTTGGAAATGGAAAATCCCTCCAATCGACTGAAATAGTATTCAATAAAATCAATCTTAATTATAGCCAAAACGTCCGGTCATTTCACCGAACGTTCTTCTCACTGATTCCGTGGCCCATAAGATGGATGAATTTAAAATGCGGAAGGGGGGACTTGAACCCCCACAGCTTGCGCCACATGCTCCTGAAACATGCGTGTCTACCATTCCACCACTTCCGCATGGACCGGTTGTTTTGGGTACGAATGGGGTAGGGATAACAATGTAGCTGAATGACATCGACAAATCAAGAGGGGGATATGGACCCAGGGTCTTGAACTGTGAAGACGACGCCGAAGGCACTTGTTTCGCGCCAGTCACTGCAAAACCGGCATCACGGAACCAACGAGCCTGAAGTTCATCTTTCAGGAGGAACGGAAGCGGTCCGGCAGGTACGGGGTGGAAAGCCTGGAAATCCGCGTAAAATCACAAGATTGATCCACCGGTCTATGCGAACTGGACGATTCGAAAATCCCGCAAATATAGGATAAAAGGAACAGAGTATTCCACCGGGATTTTTCCGAACTGATGACGACATTCATGACAGCCTCGGCAAGACAGCCCCGAGCCCGGCGCAAATTGCATTTTAGAGGAGTGACAAAAACCAGGTCCTGCGCGTTTTAATGCATTAGGTCGGCTGTAAGATTCCAGAAAGCAGCCCGCTCAATAGGGAAGTGTTTTTCAAAGGTCTGCCCCATGGTGAACAAGAAGCACGCAATCGAACGTCAGAAACTGCTCCCCGCCGGACAAGCCCCTGAGCCTGGGCGTCTGTCCCTGCGGGCGTCGTTGGCTTCGCCCAATGCGGAAGCCGCCTGGAAAGCCCTGATGAAATTGGGGGCTGGTGAGCCTCGGCACGAATCAGCCACTGTTGGTGGCGATTGGGCGCTCCGCGAAGTGGAATGCGCCCGCGAGTTCAACTTTGAGCTACCGGAAGACGTTTCCGCTTCGGTGGAGCTGATTGAGCAGGCCATCCAGAACGTGATGGGATCTCAAAAAAGCGTGATCCTGACTTTTGATGAGACCTCCGGGGTCTATTCCTGCCTGAATGACTTGAAAATCCCCGGCAACAAAGTCCGTGAGCTGACCCGCATCTCCGACTGGTTCATGCAGGACCTGATCGGCTCGGACAACGAAGTGCTGCACAGTTACCTGTTGCAGGAAAACCGCCTGGTCGGCATCGTGGTGATTGCCGAAAAGCAGGGCGAAAGCCGCTTTACCCCCCAGGATCAGATGAAGCTTGATATCCTGGCCCCCTACCTGGCCAGCAAAGTCCTGCGTTTCCGCCATCTGCAACAATCGCTGACGGTGCCCTACATTCAGAGCGTGGTACTGGAAGTGGCCGGGCAACTGATTACCGCCGTGGACCAGGACGACATCATGACCGTGGTGCTGGAAAACTTTGCAAACCGACTGGGCTTCGATGTCTGCCAGTACGTCGGTTTCAACTCGGAAAGCGGCTACGGCGAAGTGTTGTTTGAAATCCGGACCTCACCCGTCCAGGACGGCGCAAGCGCGCCGGAGGGTGTGCGGGTACAAAGCTTCAGCCACGCCGGTTTGGAAGGCAAGCGCCGGGTCGTTGCGGAATACGGAAACATGGTGGGCCTGCTTTCTTCGATGGCCCGCAACAAGTACTATCTGCATCTCAGCGGCAAAACGCTGGGCGATCATGAGCTGGATGCCGTGTTTGGCGTGGAAAACATCCATTCCGCCCTGCTGCTACCGGTGAAAGATTCAGCCACCGGGGAAATCCGGGGGACTTTCAACCTGTTCCAGACTACGCCGAGCGCGATTTCCGAGGAAAGTCGCGAGATTGCCCGCGAAGTGGCCTTTCTGGCCTCACGGGCGCTGGGGCGGGCTACGGTGCTGGAGAAAGCGGTCATGATGGCTTCCAGTGACGAATTGACCGGGCTGATTAACCGTCGCGGCTATTACCAACGCTTCGAGGCCGAACTGGAACGGGCGCGCCGCCATCAGACCTCGATGTGCGTAGCCCTGATCGATGTGGATCACTTCAAGATGTTCAACGATACCTACGGCCACCTGAGCGGCGACCTGGTTCTGAAGGCGCTGGCCGATTTGTTCACCCAGAATCTTCGCCGCAGCGACGTGGTTTGCCGGTTTGGGGGCGAAGAATTCGCCATCCTGTTGCCCGATACCTCAATGAAGGCCGCCACTGACCTGATGGAACGGGTTCGCCAGAACGTGGAAGCCATGCAACTTTGCGGCATCCACGGCGAGCGGCTGCATGTCACTATCAGCGCGGGCGTGGTGGCCGTGGAAACCGATAAACACGAAGGCAGCGGGCGCCGCTCGGAGATCTCCGAAGCGCTGGCCCAAGCCGATGAACAGCTATACACAGCCAAAGACCAGGGCCGCAACCGGATCTGCTACCAGAGCGTCTGAATTCAGATCAGGTGATGCCGGTTTTCAGGATGTCGTGCATGTGCACGGCGCCGATAGGGCGGCCATTCGGATCGCAACTGACCAGCACGGTGATTTTGCTCTCTTCCATCAGGCGCAGGGCGGTGACTGCCAGATCATCGGGCGCTATCATCTTGGGCGAGCGGGTCATCATGTCAGTCAGCACAATCGTACGCGGGTCAGGAAAACGGGTCAGCCCCCGGCGGATATCCCCGTCGGTTAACACCCCTTGCATGCAGCCCTGTGCGTCCACGATGATACCCATTCCCAGTTTCTTCCGGCTGACTTCCGCCAGCGCATCCAGGAAAGGGGTTTCAATGGGGATGATCGGCAGGTCATCGCCGGTATGCATCACGTCGCCCGCCCGTAATAACAGGCGCTTACCCAGGCTACCAGCCGGGTGGAACATCGCAAAATCATCAGCAGAAAAGCCCCGACGCTCCAGCAAAACCACGGCCAGTGCGTCGCCCAGGGCGAGCGTGGCTGTCGTGCTGGCGGTGGGTGCCAGGCCCAGCGGGCAGGCCTCCTGGCGAACGGCAATATTCAGCACCGCGTCGCTTTGCCGGGCCAGCATGGAATCCGGTTTTCCGGTCATGGCAATCAACGGCACGCCAAAGCGTTTGACCAGCGGCAGAATCCCCAGAATTTCCGGTGTTTCTCCGCTGTTGGAGATGGCAATGACCACGTCGTGCTTCATCACCATGCCCAAATCCCCGTGACTGCCTTCCGCCGGATGCAAAAAGTAGGCGGGTGTCCCGGTGCTGGACATGGTGGCGGCGATTTTCTTACCGATTAGGCCCGATTTCCCCATGCCGGTAATGATCACCCGGCCTTCGCAGGCTTCAATCAGTTGGATGGCCTTAATAAAATGGGCATCCATCTGGCTCTTCAGGTCTTCCAGCGCCTCAATTTCGATATCGATAATCCCGCGCGCCCGCACCAAAACGGCGTCATTGGGAGTAATCGCGGCATTTTCCGTACGTTCCGGGGTGACGGGTAGCTGGGACATGATCTTTCCTTTTGTAAATTTCATCGCGTTGTAAATTTCATCGCGAATTTTGGCCAGTGAATCTCTTCCGGAGACTCCGGTCCACGCTCATGTTAAAACCAACCCGATTCTATCATTGACGAGCCGCTCCGCCAAAGCGCCCAAAATACAAGTGGAGCCTTGCTTCATAAAGAAGCTTAAGTTTTAGGAGAATATGACGATAAAATAGGTTCCAGTACAATTACCCACGCCGGACGACCGGCCAAGTGAGAGCCAGAAGGAAAATGTGTATTCTACTGAGCGCTAGATTGCCTGCACCCTCACCATTGCGCATGCGCAGGGCAAGCCTGGGCTTTACACTGGCCGAGTTGCTGATAGCCCTGATGATCATCGCCGAAATTGCCACGTTTACCATTCCCAAGGTACTGGTTACTCAACAAAACCAAAAATACAATGCGATGGCCAAGGAAATGGCCGGAATGATTTCCGGCGCGCTGCAATCTTATTCTGCCAAAAATACAGTTTCAACCAACACCTCTGTTATCAATCTGCTGGCCAATACAAATTACGTCAAAATTCAAACCAGTGGCCTAGTGGATGATGTGCCGGGATTTGCTTCCCTGTCTTGCGGTGCATCGACACCCTGCTATATCATGCACAATGGGATGGGGATCCTAGTAGAGAACGACAACTACTTTTGTGGAACCAGCACCACGGATGCGGTCTATTTCACCGTCGATCCGGACGGTGTGTACGGTGGTTCAACCTCTGGCAGCAGCAAATCCCTTGAACTCTTTCTTTACGCCAATGGAAAACTAAGAACGCACGGTACCATTGACACAGGAACTCGAGCACCCAATGAAAGCGGTGCTGGATGTGGCACTTTCAACCCAGACACCACGACAGACCCCTCATGGTTCAGCTGGAATTGATGAGAGAAACCGGAAAACCAATAAGCCCCAGCGGGTTTTGCCAGGGCTTATTGGGTGAAGGCTTCTATGCGGCCTAGAACTCGGGAGCTTCGTGCTTTTTGTCGGCCCGGGGGATTTTCTCCAGAATCTTGATGTGCTCGACATCAATCCAGGGCTCATCCAGGGCGGTGCTGAACTCGGTGCCCACCAGCTGGATCTTGTCGCCGGATTCCAGATCCATCACTTCGTCGCTCTTCTTGCGGGGAAAGAACAGCTTCATCTCGGCCATCGGGATGGTATGCTCTTTCACATCGGGACGCAGGACGAAGAAGGTGACATAATCGCGGGAATCCCGGAAGGCCTTCTTGTAATCCAGCCCGATATCCGCAAAGCGGTTAAACGTACCGGTAAACGTGACTTTCTTGTTCAGATACTGGTTCGGGTTTTTCATGATTTCCAGCGAATCCACCGCCTGGGCACCGGCGATGCTGGCGTCAATTTCTGCCGGGGTCGCGGATGGCGGCTTGTCTTTGCCATCAGCCTTCTCATCTTTTTTGACTTCTGTCTTGGGAGCTGCCTGCTTGGCTCCGGCTGGTTTTTTCTTGGCTTGAGCCGCGATTTGCTGTGGCGTCGCCGTCTTGGTGGCGGCCATCATGCCGTCCATACCGATAGCCGAGATGGCAAACAGTGCCGACAGTGCCAGGGGCAGCATTTTACGGGTGATTGGGCTCTGGGGGAAGCGTTTCTGCATGGGGCTCTTCTTCCTTTGAAATCAATGTGAAATCAATGCTTCGTGGAAATAACACAATGGGACTCCGGATGCTCTCTCAGTTTCCACGATGTTCCAAGAGGCTTGGACGTTAAAAAGGCTTGCCGGTTTCAGCCTTCTAGTATTTTACCTGCTCTTGGTTTTCTTTGGTAAGTCCGCCGGCAGGAGTTTTTCCTCGTAGACTTTACGCGCCGGGGCCGGGGATGCCTGTAAAGTGGGGCCTGGCTGCGTATTTTGGATGGTTGCCGGGGGTGCCGAAGGGATTAAGATGGTTCCTTGCACACGGGTTTCCGCCGCAAGGGCACTATTCAGGCTATTGACCAGATCTGCGGACGTATTGGCCGAATAATACTTGCCCTTGGTAGCCAGCGCCACGCATCGAAGCTGCTTGGTGGCGGCGTAATCCTGCAAACCGAAGCCCACCACATTGATTTTGATGTTGGCTCCCAGTTGCTGCATTCGGACGGCCACGTCGCAAGGGTCTTCTCCGCAGGTTTCCATGCCGTCACTGATGAGAATTATGGATTTTTTACCCTGCGCGTTGTTGAAATCCTCATTCAAGGAACGTTCGACGCTATAGCTGATGGGGGTCGCCCCGGTCGGACGAACGGCAATCATCTTGCTGGCAATCAGGTTCCGGTTGTTATCCCCGATGGGAACCAGTACAGTGGTGGCCTTACAGGCGCCGAACGTACTGTTGGAGTTCCCGTAAATCCGCAATCCGACGCGAGTCCGTGGATCCAGACTTCGAACCACATCCAGCACCGCCCGTTTCGCGGCGACCATCTTGTTTTCCCCGCCCTTGCCCCCGATCGATTCAGACATGGAGTAGGAGGAGTCCAGGATGATCATCACGTTCTCCGGCCCTTCCTGCTGCCCTGAGGCGGCCGCCTGGTTCTGGTAGACATTCCCGGAGATAGGAGGCTGGGCATAATGAGGAAAGGGTCCGCCAGATTGGGCCAAGGCGGAGGACTGCCAGGCATATGTCAGCACCGAAGCCCCCAGGCTGAGGCTCAGGAGGATGAGCAGGCTGAAAGATGCCGAAAGTTTGGGTTGTTTCACGTTGCCCCATCCTCATGGTTATACTCGACCGATGGTACAGTCCCATGACGCCCAAGCGGGCCCCAGGTTCCTCCCCCGATGATTCTATTGTACCGGATGCGGAATTTCCCTTACCCAAATGTCTTGAAAGTCATCTCAATATTCTTGCCGATGACCTTCCGAACCGCGTCAATTTCGGTCATCACAGACTCCCGCTGGGTATCCACCCGCCTCAACTGAAGCTCCAGAGCCTTATCCAGGCTTTGCAAGCCATTAATACGCATCTGCAACTGGATGGCTTCGGCGGAATCCGGCTCGAGATTGGCAGCAATGGTGAAAAGCTGGTTGGTGATATTGGCCAATTGCAGGCGTGACTGGTTGATCTGTTGCCCGGCGAGCTCCAGATCGCTTTTTCTGGCGGTAAGGGCAAGATATCTTGCCTGGCTTGCAGCGAAACCCAAAAGCCTCTTCCTTCTTGATGTTGGAATGACGCACCGCTGGCTGTATCGGCTCTGACAGGCGAAACTTTAACTTTGTAACAGGCTGTAAAGTTTTTTCGAGCCGCGTGGAGACAAGCTTCTCTTTACGCCGATCATTCATCTTTAGTAAGATTGGTTTCCGTTGTCCCCTGTAAAAGTTTCCCCTGAGCCTTTCCAGACATGAGCTATCAAACCGAAGTCCAAAAACGGCGTACGTTTGCCATTATTTCCCACCCCGATGCCGGGAAAACCACCTTGACCGAAAAACTGTTGCTGTACGGTGGCGCAGTGCAACTGGCCGGATCCGTGGCGGCCAAGAAGCAGCAGCGCCAGGCGACCTCCGACTGGATGGCCCTGGAGAAGCAGCGTGGCATTTCCATTACCTCCACCGTGCTGAACTTCGAGTACAACGGCTACCATATCAACCTACTGGACACGCCGGGCCACCAGGACTTCAGTGAGGATACCTACCGGACGCTAATGGCCGCCGACAGCGTCATCATGCTGCTGGACAACGCCAAAGGGGTAGAAACCCAAACCAAGAAGCTATATCAGGTCTGCAAGCGCCGGGGCATTCCGGTGGCCACCTTCATCAACAAGATGGACCGCCCCGGCCGGGAACCGCTGGAACTGTTGGACGAGGTGGAAAAGCTTTTCGACATCAAGACTTGCGCCTTTAACTGGCCCATTGGAATGGGCGATACATTTAAAGGCGTCTACGATCGCCGCCAAAAAAAGCTGAATCTCTTCGAGCGAACCGATCACGGCAAGTACCGCGCGCCGGTGTCCGTCAGCGACGTGCATGACGAGGCCGTGAAAGAACAAATGCCCGCCGATGTTTACAACCAGTTGGTGGAAGAGATTGAAATCCTGGATATGGCGGGCGAGGAGTTTTCGGAAGACGCTTATCTCGCGGGCCTCATGACGCCGGTGTTTTTCGGTTCGGCGGCCAACAACTTCGGGGTGGAGTTGTTTCTCAGCCAGTTTTTGGAACTGGCGCCCCCGCCCAGTGAGCGTCCGGCCAGAAACGGCGCCGGCGACATGCAGGTGGACCCTGCGGATACCAATTTTTCGGGCTTTATTTTCAAAATCCAGGCCAACATGGACCCGCAGCACCGGGATCGCATCGCCTTCATGCGAGTCTGTTCCGGGCAGTTCGCGCGGGATATGCAGGTGAAGCACCCGCGCACCGGCAAGATGATCCGCCTGTCCCATTCCCACCGATTGTTCGGTCAGGACCGAGAAACCATCAACGAAGCCTACGCGGGCGACATCGTGGGCCTGAGCAGCAACGACCAATTTGCCATCGGCGATACGATTTGTGTGGGACCGACGTTCGAGTTTGAGCCCATTCCCAGCTTCGCGCCGGAGACGTTCGCCCTGCTGCGAAATCCCAACCCGTCCAAGTACAAGCAGTTCCAGAAGGGCATTGATCAGCTTCGCCAGGAAGGCGCGGTGCAGGTGATGTATTTTGCGGACGCCGCCGCCCGCAATCCCATTATGGCAGCGGTCGGCCCCTTGCAGTTTGAAGTGGTGCAGCATCGTTTGCAGAACGAATACGGCGTGGACACCCAATTGGAACGCCTGATGGAATACACCCACGCCCGCTGGCTGCAAGGCGACGCTGACGCCATGGCCAAGGTGGAATGGATCGTCAACGCCCGCAAGGCGGAAGACGCCGATGGCCGCCCGGTAGCGCTGGTTAAAGGGGAGTGGGCGCTGAACTACATGATGGAAAAAAACCCCCACATCCGCTTCCTGGACACCCCGCCGGTTTAAGTTCTTCTAGTGCTAGCCGGAAGACAAGCCTGTCCACACGATCAGGGAGTAATCCATCTTCTCCGTTTTTAGCGGAACTCACGGTTGTCCATTAAGAGGACGATCCCCATTTTGCGTGAAACGATACAATGGGGGTAGGTTTTACCAATTTTCAGGCTGGGAGTGGCGCGTTATGACAGGACCGGTTCAGGAACCCAAGCAAGGCAACGGCAGCGCCAAAAAATGGCTGATTGGCTGTGGTGCCGCCTTGGTGCTGGTGATTATTGTTGTCGTAGCGGTTGCAGTCGGTGGCTGGATGTTCTTCAGTAAGATGAGCGACGGCACGGTGAGAGACATTTTCGGGGAAAAGCGACCAGCGGGATATCTGGCCTTTGGCCTGCCGCTGGGGCAAAAGGAACTGAAAAGCTTGGCCTTCCTGATGCAGCCGCAAAGCAAGCGGGTGGTGGTCGCGCTGGATACAGCGGCCAATGCCTCGGATGCCAAGGTGCTGAAAAGCGGCGACCCTAAGCAAATCGAAGCCTATGTCCAACGCCTGGCTTCAGATGCGGAAAGCAACTCCAAGGGCAGCGGTTCCAGCAAAATGAGCATGGACGACATTCAACTGGATGGGGTGCAGACGGTCAAGTTGGAGAACGGCAAAAACTTTCCGGTGGTCTACGGCAAAGTGAAGGATGACGGCGAACTCAGCCCCTCGGTGGTGGCCCTGCTGCCCGAAGCCGGTGGCCGGTTGATCGTCCTGTTTGCGCTGGATGGTCAGAATACTTCCACGGATCCCCAGGCCGATTTCCAGGTGCAACACAAAACCCTGGAAGGCAGCCTGAAACAGATCATCACCGAAACCGAGCTGGACGATCGATTACAGTAGAGCTATTTAGCCACTTTTTACCTAACCGATAATAACGGGAGCATAGTGAGGATGAAAAACTCAATAAGTCTTTTATGTTCTTTCCTCTTTATGCTGCTACTGAGTGGTTGTATGCAGAATACAAATACTCATCCCGATCCAGCGAACCAACTACCGATTGATCAAAAAATTCTTGGGTCATACTCTCCAGGACCTTATGAAGTACAACTCCAAAATAATCATGTCCAGCTCAATGATCGCAAGAATCGAGTGGCAATTGTCATTTGGGAGAAACCAGTTTCAGAAAAGACCTTAGGAATACTGCACAAACGAGACCCTGAAGCTATTTCTAATACCACGAAGGCGTTAGGACTGGGAATCGATATGGGAAACCTGAATGCCCCCAGTGAAGCTCATGATGCTATGCAAGAAAGGCAAACTTCCATAGAAGAATTGCCGAATGGTAAGAGCTATCTGCTTTTCAGTTATAAAACATATCAAGATCAGTTCCATGTCTACCTGCCCTGTATTTTAGGCATGCTTCCAATGGAAGACAAGGCAATTATACTTACCGCATGCGCAGGAGAATACGCAACTCCAGATGCTGAAGCAAGTTTCAACAACGCCTACATATATCTTAGCTCCCTCATCCGGGAGGTTGTAATTAACAGCGAACTGGATGATCGGCTACAGTAATCACGCAAAATAACGCTTCAAAAATTGCCCGGTGTAGGATTCCTCGCATCGGGCGATTTCTGGAGGCGTTCCCGCAGCCACCACGTAGCCGCCGCGCTCGCCGCCTTCCGGGCCCATATCAATGATGTGATCGCAAACCTTAATAAAATCGAGATTGTGCTCAATCACCACCACCGTGTTGCCCTGGTCCACCAGCCGGTTCAGGATATGAATCAGCTTTTCCATATCCGCCCAATGCAGGCCGGTGGTCGGCTCGTCCAGCAGGTACAGGGTTTTGCCGGTGCTGCGTCGGCAGAACTCGGTAGCCAGTTTCACCCGCTGGGCCTCCCCGCCAGAAAGCGTGGTAGCAGGCTGCCCCAGCTTGATGTAATGCAGGCCCACATCTTTCAGGATGTCCAGCATTTTTTGAATTCGCGGGATGGTGTGGAAAAAGTCGCAGGCTTCAGCCACCGTCATGTCCAGCACTTCGGCAATGTTTTTGCCGTGATAGGCAACTTCCAGCGTTTCCGGGTTGTAGCGCGCGCCGTTGCAGACTTCGCAGGTAATATGCACGTCCGGCAGGAAGTTCATTTCCTTCACGATGACGCCATCACCCTTGCAGGCCTCGCAGCGCCCACCGGAAACATTGAAGCTGAAGCGCCCCGGCTTGTAGCCGCGCAGTTTGGCTTCTTCGCAATTGTTGAACACGTTGCGGATGGGATCGAAAATACCGGTATACGTGGCCGGATTACTGCGCGAGGAGCGCCCAATGGGGGATTGATCAATGTCGATCATCTTGTCGATCTGATCCAGGCCGGAAATTTTCTGGTACCCTTCCGGGCGCACCAGGTGCTGGCCAAAGTGGAAGCGCAGTCCCTGATACAGCAAGTCGAACACCAGCGTGGATTTGCCGGAGCCCGATAAACCGGTGACACCTATCAGTTTTTCCAGCGGGAAATCGATCGTCACGTTCTTCAGGTTATGGAAAGTAGCGTTGTGAATGGTCAGCGCGTTGCCGTTGCCGGCACGGAAAGTCTCCGGCACATGAATGGAACGCTTACCGGAGAGATACTGCCCGGTGAGGGAGTTCGGATTGTCGGCCACGACCTCGGGAGGGCCTGCGGCTACGATACGCCCGCCATGCACGCCCGCGTGCGGACCGATATCCACCACCCAGTCGGCGGCGCGAATGGTGTCCTCGTCGTGCTCGACCACAATCAGCGAGTTGCCCTGGTCCCGCAGCTTTTGCAAGGTGGCGATGAGCTGGTTGTTGTTGTGCTGGTGCAGCCCAATGCTGGGTTCGTCCAGAATGTAGAGAATACCCGACATGGTCGCGCCCAGTTGCGAAGCCAGCCGGATACGCTGCGCCTCACCACCGCTGAGGGTGGCCGCCGGACGGGCCAGCGTGAGGTACTCCAGACCTACTTCCAGCAGGAAATGCAAACGCTGCTCCACTTCATGGAGCGGCTGGCGGGCGATGGTCAGTTGGAATTCGGTAAGCTGCCCCGGCACTTCCCGGATGAAATGCAGCGCGTCCCGGATGGAGAGTTCGCAGAGTTCAAAAATATTTTTCCCGCCCCCCGCATTCCCCAGCGTGACAGCCAAGCTGAACGGTTTCAGCCGTGCACCCCGGCAGGCTTCGCAGGTTCGCTCCTGCATAAAGCTGCGGATGTACAACTTGGTGCTTTCGCTGCTATGAATGAGGCGACGGCGCATGATATTGATGACGCCGTCAAAATCGCCCACCATATCAAACCAATCGGCATCGTCATCGTCGTCCGTCTCGCCTTCCAGCCCGAACCCTTCATGCACGACGGTATCGGTAGATACATCCTTTTTGAATTCCCCGTACAACAGAAAATTGCGATCCTCGGGCTTCAGCTTGTCCCAGGGTGTATCAATGGAAATTCCGTATTTTTTGGCCAGCTTCTTGATAAACGTGGGGTAGTAACGTCCGGTGAATTTCTCGAAGGGGGCAATCGCCCCTGCTGCCAGGGTCTTGGCTGGATCCGGCACCAGCAGGTCGGGCGCGATTTCATGCTGGACGCCCAATCCCTCGCAGTGAGGGCAGGCACCATAGGGAGAGTTAAAACTGAACAGACGCGGGGACATTTCCTCCGCCTGGGCATCTTCGGTGCCGGCGGCCAAATGGCGAGAAAAAGCCTGGTCTTTGGTCTTGTTGCCGTCACCATCAAACTGCTGCACCACGACATAGCCATCTGACTTTTTCAGGGCGGCTTCCAGCCCTTCCATCAGGCGCTGGCTCACCGTGTCCTCGGGCTTGAGGATGATGCGATCAATGACCAGCTCGACATCGTGCCGCTTGTTGCGCTCCAGCCGGAAATCCTCGGGCAGGTCTTCCAGCAGGTGCTGTTCGCCATCAATGCGCACCCGCACGTAGCCTTCTTTGCGCCACTGGCGAAACTGGGCGTTATACTCGCCCTTGCGGCCCCGTACCACTGGTGAGAGGATCTGCAACCGGGTGCCTTCTGGCAGGCGCCAGACGGCATCAAAGATGCTTTGCAGGGTGTGGGCGGTGAGCGGCGCACCGGTTTCCGGGTCGTGCGGCGTACCGACTTTGGCATAGATCAGCCGCAGGTAGTCGTAAATCTCCGTGACGGTGCCCACCGTGGAACGGGGGCTTTTGGCGGCGGATTTCTGGTCGATGGCGATGGCCGGGGACAGACCCTCGATGCTTTCCACGTCCGGCTTTTCGAACTGCCCGATGAATTGCCGGGCGTAGGAACTCAGACTTTCCACATAGCGGCGCTGTCCTTCGGAGAAAATGGTGTCGAAGGCCAGCGAAGACTTGCCGGAGCCGGAAACCCCCGTAAACACGACCAGCTGATCCCGCGGAAGCTCCAGCGAAATATCGGAAAGGTTGTGCTCGTTGGCTTTGTGAATGCGGATGGTTTTCATAGCTCAGTGTATAGGACGTTGTGGGCAGGCTGTTTGTTCTCGGCTTTGGGGATCCCGGTCATGGCGCGGGGACCAAACTTGAATATAGTTCAAAAAGCTTAATGATGCAGCCGTCGGCATTCAAGATTTGCCGGAAACGATCGATAGGGTCATTGAGTATCCAAAGAACCGGGCGGATTCGATGGCTTTTTTCAATACGGAATCCAATCAAGCGGAAAACCGAACCACATCCGGGCAGCCGCCTGCCGGAGGCACACCGCTGTTCAAGCAGGATGCCGCGCCAGGCAGCAATCCAAGCGGGCAGCATGTTTCATTGAGCGACTACATCTCCCGCCATCTGGCCGAAGAATGGAGCCCGGAACCCGCATCGCCCGCACCCAAAATAGCGGGCGCCGGTGCCACGCTGAATACGCCTTTTCATGCCTACAAGCCGAAAGGTGGCGAAGCCGGGCGCCAGTTGAACCAGCTGGACGTCGATCTTTCCGCCGGACTGGAGCAATACCTGCCCACACCGGTTTTCAGGTTGCGGGTGGTCAAAAAACGTCTGGACAGTGAGATTACCGAACTGAAGATGCGGTTGAACAAGTACGAGCGCCTGAACGACCCCTCTAAAGAGATGCAGGCGCGCAGCCAGGAACTCCGGGAGCGGGTAGCCGTGCTGGAGATCCATGAGCAGGCCGTCAGCGAGGAATTGGCCGGAATTCTGCGCTTTGGACCGTTTCTGTACAGTCTCAGCAAAGGGTTTGCGGGAATGGGGGGTGGACTGGGCCAGCTGGGGACGCTTGTGCAGTCCACACTGAAACGCCTGCTTTACGGAGCCTCTTTTATGGAAATGGAAGCCTTGTCGGAAAAAATGCGCACTTTAGAGGAGATCATGGCGGAACGCCTGAAGGATCCGGACACACCTGATGCGGAAATCAGCCATATCCTGAATCGCTATGAGCAGACGCTGCATGAGACCGAAGCCATCACAACCCGGAAGACATCCCACAACAACTTCTTGAGTTTCCCGCGGCGCTTGTGGCAACAAGCCTCTCGTCTGGTAGAATAGAGTTGATTCATCAATTTTCCGATTGAGGCTATGAGCAAGTTTAGTCGCCGCCGCAGGCAACGCAAGAATTTATTCGGCAGTTTTTACCTGAATGCGAACGTGCAGTACCTGACCACCGTCGTGAGCGCTATTGCGCTGGCCGGCTTTGTGTTTTCAGGTTTCCTGCTGTTTCGGTTCACGGATGAAGAGGATTTGATCAACCGGGGCAAGATGCAACTGGCGGAAGGCAAGGTGGCCTGGGCCGCCAAAACCTTCCAGACCTTGCTGACCCATCATCGCGACAGCTATGAAGGGCATTTGCTGCTGGGACAGGCCTATCTGCAACTGGATGAGCGTGCCAAAGCCCAGCGGGAATTCGAGTTGGCGGCTTCCTTGAAGAGCCGCTCCAATGACAGTTCTCCGCAAATTGCGCTCAGCAAAGTGGCGACCGCCCAAGGCGATTTCGTCAAGGCGGAGCAGATCCTGTTCAAGGCTTATCGCCGCAACCGGAAAGACCAGGAACTGAAACAAGCCCTGTTTGAGCTGTATGAACACTGGGGCAATACGCTCTCTGAGGTGGAGCCCAAAGACTACGGCACCATCGTGGAAAAATACGAGCATGCCCTGCGCTACGTGGCCAATTACCAGGACCAGCAGACTATTGAAGAGAAGCTGGCGGACGCCATCCATCTTTATACCGAGCGCCTGATTGCCATGAAAGACTACGAGCAGGCCATCCGGTTGCTGAAGCTCTCGCTCCGCTTCAAATATCTGCCCCAAACCCTGGTGCAGATTGCGGAAACCTACGGCAGGATGAACCAGGTGGATGAGTCCATCGAGTGGTACCGCGAAGCCTTCAAGATTAACCCCGACGTGGTCGGCCTGCGCCTAGCCAATGTCCTGGTTCAGAAGGGCCAGCAACTGATGAAAGACAAGAAGTCCGAAGAAGCCCAGAAACTCTTTGAGGAAGCGGACCAGATCAGCCAACAGGCCAAAGTCCCGCTGGACAACCTGTACCCGGTCACCATCTCCAACGTGAAAATCGATACGGACATTGATGAGGCCACCGGCGAGTTCGAGCCGACCGTGTCCGTAAAGCTGGCCAACGACGCCAGCCGGGATTTGAGCTACCTGGCGGTCAAGGCGGAATTTGTCTCCGGCAACGAAACACTGGCCGAAGTGATTGAAAAAGTTGCCGGTCCGGACAAGCCCTTGCTGATGAAGGACCCGCGATACGGCCCCTCGCGCAGCAGCCGGGTGGTGAAGCTGAAACCGGACGGCTCGCTGAACGTACACGCGCTGGAAGGCAGCAAAGTCACCATCAAGATTTCCATCGCCTACCGTGACGGTGCCGACGTTATCTGGAAACTCAAGTCGATTCAGGAAGCGACGGTTCGGGGTGGGGGGAATCCTCCGCCGACCACCGAGCCCAAGCCGGTATAGGCAGCGACTTTCCGCTCCAGGCCAACCATGCGGGCAGCACGATGAGCAGCAATGTGCCGAAAATGTGCACGTTCTGGATCAGGGTGAAGGCAACCGTCTGAAACAGGGCGAATAAAATGCCGAAACGGTACAAGCGCGAACTAGTCGGTAGCAAAACCAGCAGGGGCAGGAACATCACCACGTACCAGGGATGAAACTTGGCGCTGACGAAGGCCACCATCACGGTCATGGTCAGGCCCGCCACATACAACAAGTTTCGAAAATCGGCAGACCGCACGATAAACCGGAACACCTGCCAGAGGTAGAAGCCGATAAAACCACCCCAGAAGAGCACTTTCAGGAGTTTTTGAGTAACCTGCATGGCTTCGTTACGGTGGTTCGTGAAGATATCCGCCACATAGTAGCTGGCGCGGGAGAGTGCGGCCACCAGCGAATGCTGGGCTTTTCCGGCATTGTCCAGCATGGCGGTCCAGGGCCAGGGCTGGTTCGGGTCCACATACTGTGTTCCCAATAATACCAGCACACCGAATGACAGTAATCCCCCCGCAATCACTGCCTGAAATTGACGGTTTCGCAGCATGTAAATCAGGATAAACGGCAATGCCAGCATGGAAGCATACTTGGTGAGCACGGAAAACGTGAGTAAGGGGAGGCATGCCCAGCCCCAATTCCGATCCAGCAGACACCAGAGGCTGGCCAGCAGCAGGCACACCATCAGAATGTCGTTGTGCCCGTTCCCCATCACATGCAACAGGATAATGGGATTGGCCCCAAACAGAAAAGCGGGTAGCCAGGGACGCTCATGTTTAAGCTGACTGGCAATACGGTAAATCAGCGCCGTGGTCGCCAGCAATAACAGCAGGTTCAACAGCTTGAACAGCAGAAAAGCCAACGTAAAGGAAGAACCGGCCAGGGCAGTAATCCCCCCAGCCAGACTGGCAAAGAAAAAGCCGTAGGGACAAGGGTTATTCACCCAATGTTCGTGGAGGAGCGGGCTATCAGACCAGCCCGGCGTCTGGGCGACCGTGACCAGGTACGGATTGACTCCAAAGGCGCTCTGCTGAAAGCCCCGGTTCAGGTAACCATAGAAATCGCTGCTGTGAAAGGGCACCACCAAAACCAGCAATGCCCCACAAAGCCCGGTCCATAGGAGAACAGCACTCCAAAGGCATTTTCCATCAGCCTCGGCCGGATTCGCGTTCTTCAACCACGCGAATCCACGCAAGAACTGCCAGACCAGGGCACCGATCCCGATGAAGGAAAGGATATCCAGGATAACCCGGCTGGCGTTTTTGTTCAGGTGTGACAGCTCCCAGAACTTGGCCTGCCAGGTGGTGGCCACCAGGTGCGAGATGTTGGCATCCGAAAACCCGGCGTGAAAAAGCAGAATGCCGGTCGGAATCAGGAACAGCGCGTAGATGACCGCGCTACGCAAAGCCAGTTGTTCAATACGCTCTTCCATCAGTCTTTCTCCTCATAACAGACCCGCCCGGCCACCAAGGCGGCTTGCACACGAGAGGCTTCGGAGAGGACCCGCCCCTCGGGCGAGCCGGTTGCGTTCGGTCCGGTTTGCCAAAGTACGATATCCGCCCATTTGCCCGCCTCCAGCGAGCCAATGTCTGAAGTCAAGCCCATGACTCGGGCCCCGCTCAGCGTGAGCGCTTCCAAAGCCTCGGCAGCCGTCCAACCGTGCTGACTCATGGCGCAACGGGCTTCGGCCCGCAGATCCAGATTCTCGGTGCTCAATCGGCCATCCGTGCCCAGGCCCATCGGGATACCGATACCCGCCCAGTCGGGGCCGTGCAGGGTTTGCCGATGCAAAGCCAGGTTACTGCGCGGGCAATGCGCCACCGAGGCGCCGCTGTTTACAATCAGGGCGCGATCTTCCTGGCTGGTATGAACCGCATGGGCCAGCACCGTGTTCGGGGATAGCAGGCCGTAGCGGGCGAGATACGCGGTGGGAGATTCGGCGGTTTCCTGGGGCTGAAAGACCCGGCCCAGCACTTGCCGGTGCAAGTCGTTCAAGCAGGAAGGCTCACCGCGCAGGTAACGAACCTCATCCTCGAATTCCGCCAGATGCGTGTGCACCAGGGGGGGCTGACAGGCATCCAGCAAAGCTTGCCAGGCAGCGGGCGCAAAATTATATGGAGAGTGAGGCGCAAGGCCCGCTTTGAGTCTCGGGTGGCGCTCGTAGCCATCTTGGAAGCGATGATAGGTTTCTACGAAAGCGCTAACATCCACCTGTGCCGCATCGGGATGGAAAAACTCATGCGACACGATGCCGCGTAAGCCTTTTTCCTCCAGTAGTCGCAAGCTTTCCACACCGGAAGCCATATCATTGACACAGGTCGTGCCGGTGCAAAGCAGCTCATCAATGCCTTGGGCGGCTCGCGCGGCTTTCTCAGACGAGCTGTTAAAGGCCATGTTGCTTTTCACCACTTTCAACAGCCAGGCACAGAAGGACTCCCCCGGAATCGCGGGGATCGGCTCCGGCCAGGATTGCTCCAGATGGGCATGCGTATTGACCAGACCCGGCGTTAAAATACTACCGGGCACGGGCAGCGGGAGCGCCATGCTTTCCGGCAAGTCCGAGATTTTGCCCACGGCGGCAATCCGGCCATTCTCGATGGCGATATAACCGTCTTCAACGGGCGGGGAAGCGATTGGCAAAAGCCATTGGGCCGTCAGGTACTGCATGTCTTCAGGGGATATCCGGCATCGCGTCTGTCAATAGAAGCTTACCTTGACTTGAAGCCCGCGTAAACCAGGGATGTTCCGGATGTTCTTATCGGGGCTGCGATTGGGTTACAATAAGACTAGAGGATCCGTCCTTGTGACCGCTGCGTTAGAGACGATTCGTAACTTCGAATAAAGGCAAATACCCAATGAGCTTCTTTAAGGATAACCCGGAAAAGGTTATGATTATCCTTTTCCCGATGATTACCCTGGCGCTGTTTGTGCTGGCCGCAGTTTTGTGGTGGCTCATCCAGAACATCACCCAAGGGCAAATCGGGGGCTAAAGGCCAGTCAAGCGAAGGGGTGCCCTGGCCGCACCGCACCAAACGGGTAACCAGTTTTGCCAAACCGTGCGTTTCTGTCACCCTGCATCAACCCACTCATGGTGGGGCTGGTCCGGTTGCTGTTTCCCTTGATGATGCGAACGATGTTCGGCGGGCTGCGGGTCCACATTGACCCCGAGGAACTGGAGAAACTGCGCCGCTACAAAGGCCAGCGCATGCTGTTGCTGCCCAATCACCCCACCGGCGAGGAGCCGGCGGTCATGTTCGTCATTTCAATGCAATTAGGGGAGATTTTCAATTTTGTGGCCGCCCGGGAGCTGTTTGATCTCGAACGCGGTTTTCGGGGCTGGGTGATGCGGCGGCTTGGGGTGTATTCCGTTATTCGGGGCGTTACGGATCGGGAATCTTTCATGACCTCCAAGAAAATCCTGATGACAGGCAAAAACCGACTGATAATCTTTATCGAGGGGGAAATCTCCCGCCAAAACGATACCCTGATCCCGTTTGAGCCCGGTGTGATTCAGCTCACCCTCTGGGCTCAGGAAGCTCTGGCAAAGGAAGCCGGGAAAGCCAACCGCAAGCAAACCCCAGCCTCGCCGGATGAAAGGACCGCAGACCACGGCGCCGGGCCGGATTACCCGCCAGTCTACATCGCGCCGGTGGCTATCAAGTATTATTATTTACCGGGCGTGGATGTGGCGATTGAACAGTCCATACGCGCCCTGGAAAAGTCGGTGGGGATACAATCCAAGCCCGAGGCCGAGCGTTATGCCCGTGTTCGCGCCATTGCCAAGCAAGTCGTTCAGGTGCAGGAAGCACTGCACCAAATCGTTTCCCTGCCCGGCACCACCATGAACGATCGGGTTGGGGCCATCAAGCACCGCATGCTGAAAAAAATAGAAGTATTCCTGGGCTTGAAACCGGATCCGGAAGCCTCCACGCTGGAGCGCTTGCGGGAGATTCGCAACATGATGGACCGCATGATCCACACATACGAGGATCCCCAGGATCTCTCGGACTATGAAAAGCGCACCATCGAGCATTTCCGGCTGGCCATGAGTGAATTCTACCGGGACTTAGACCGGGTGACCTACTTCTTAACCTACGATGAGGCGTACCTGCGGGACCACCAGAGCCCCGAACATTTTATCGAGATGCTGCACCGTCTGGAAAAAGAAGTCTTTGGGGTTGGAAGGCTGGTTTACCCTCGTGTAGCAGTGGTAAAGGTCGGGGAAGTGATTGATTTGAAAGCACGCTTTGATGATTACGAGGCGGATAAGAAGGGCCTCGTCAAGCAAGTGGCTGCGGGGCTGGAAACCAACATGATGACCCTGCTGGCCTCCGCCGAACGCCCACCGAATATTCATTAAGCGGGGTATGGCGGCCAGCGTGTGAAATCAGCGGCGCACCCCGCCCCGCTTATGTGCACGGAAACACTGTCCCAACGGCTAAAACCCGTATACAAAAAGCCCCGTAATAAACGGGGCTTTTTTGGAGTCCTGCAAAATATCCGGAAATTAACGCTTGGAGAACTGGAAGCGTTTGCGGGCTTTTTTGCGGCCGTATTTCTTCCGTTCTTTCACGCGAGGATCGCGGGTCAGGAAGCCTTCTTTACGCATGGTGACTTCGTATTCCGGGCTGATTTCCTTCAGCGCACGGGCAACACCAAGGCGAATGGCATAGGCCTGTCCGACTTTGCCGCCACCGCAGGCATTCACAAGAATATTGAAGCGATCTTCGACACCGGCAGCCACCAGGGCTTGCTTGGCCAGAATGTGCAGCGCCGGGCGCTCACCCAGATACAGGCCCATGGACTGACCGTTGATGATCACGGTACCGTTACCGGGAACCAGACGGACCCGAACAACGGCTTCCTTGCGGCGACCGGTACCACGGGTACCAATTTTGGGATAAGGTGCAGCTGCAGCCATTATTCAGCATCCTCCTTGGAAAACTTGTATGTGACAGGTTGTTGAGCCGCATGCGGGTGCTCAGTACCGGCATAGGCCTTCAGCTTGGTGAACTGCTGGCGGCCCAAAGTGTTGTGCGGCAGCATGCCTTTCACGGCGATTTCAATGATTTTGGTAGGGCGATGGGCCAGCATATCGCGGAAAGCCACGGTGCGCAAACCACCCGGATAGCTGGTGTGGCGGCGGTACAGCTTATCGGTGTACTTTCTACCGGTCACCTTGATTTTGTCCGCGTTGATCACGATGACGAAGTCACCACTATCGATGTGCGGCGTGAACTGGGGTTTGTGCTTGCCGCGAAGCAGGTTGGCGATCAGGGACGCCAAGCGGCCCAGGGTTTGCCCCTCGGCATCAATCAGCCACCAGGTGCGCTCAAGCTCAAGAGGCTTTGCGGAATAGGTTTTCGTTGTCATTTTGCAGGGACTCCAATTGAGGGTGTTTCAGGATTTGTTTCAGTTGCCGCACGTGCACGTCGGCATCGAAAAAGTTGAACGGGGCTTGGTACAGAATCGCCATCAGGGACAAACCGTCCGGCTTTGCCGTGGCGGCAGCCTTGCGGCGATCGCGTTCGGCCATCACGGAAAGAATGGTTTCCGGCGGAAGCGGACGCTCGGAATGGCCGATAGTCATGAGTTGGCCGGTGAGGTTCCTGATCATTTTATACAGAAAACGGTCGGCCACAATATCAAAAATGATGAAATCGCCATCCCGGCGAACTTGCGCATGCTGGATATGGCAAATATCATCCACCTCTTGGGTGGCTGAATCCTTGAAGCTGCGAAAATCATGCAAGCCCAGGATGAGCTTTGCGGCTTCATCCATGCGAGCGGCGTCCAGCAAGGGGCGCACGTGCGCGGCGGCTTGTCGCCCGGCCCAAGCGGAGCGGCTAGGGTGATTGTAAATCACGTAGCGATACCATTTGCAGGTCGCCTCACGGCGGCTGTTGAAGCGGCGATCCGTGAAATGAACAGCTTTCACCGAAACGGTCTCCGGCAGCAACGCGTTCAGGGCGCCGGACAGGTCCTGCACATTGGCCATCGCGGCTTTCGCAATATCGAAATGCGCCACCTGACCCCGGGCATGAACGCCCGCATCGGTTCGCCCCGCAAAGCTGACCGCAGAAGCAGGCAGATTGAGACCGGCTAGAGCCTCCTGCAAAGCCTGCTGTACAGTGGGACGGCCCGGCTGAAATTGATTCCCATGGAATGCATCCCCACAGTACTCAACCAGAAGAGCCACCCGCTGATTTTGGGTGGGCTCTTCTGGTGAGGAAAAATCCGATTGTACTGTGGAATTGTGCATTTCTTGTTTCTTTTCGATGGTTTGCGTTCGAGGCTGGTCGAAATTAATCGACCAACTGCACCAGCGCCATCGGAGCGGCATCACCACGACGTGGCGGGGCCTGGATGACGCGGGTGTAACCGCCTTGACGATCCTTGAACCGGGGTCCGACCTTGGAGAAGATGCGGCGCAGCACGGTTTCAGGAATTTCACGGTTTTTCTCGTCGGTGATCATCTCACCGGTCCGGCTGTGGTAGATGAACCGACGAACCAGACGGATGGCATGCACATCGCCGCGCTTGGCCAAGGTCACAATGTGATCGGCCTCTTTTCTCAGGGCTTTGGCACGTTCCAGCGTGGTCATGATCTCATCATGAGTGAACAGGCTGGTCGCCAGGCTGCGAAGCATAGCCTTGCGCTGGTCGGCCGGTCTGCCAAGCTTGGAAAATTTACGGCGGTGTCTCATGGTTTCTTCCTTTTGGTTTCAGTTGCTTTCGATATCTATACTTCAATATCAACCGGCAGGATGGTGCCTTCCGGATCCGGTCGCAGGTTCAGCCCGAACGCTTGCAGGCGTTCGATGACTTCGTCCGAGGATTTTTTGCCGAAATTTTTGATGTTCAGCAGGTCATTCTCGGATTTCTGCAGCAGTTCCGCGATGCTGTTGATATTGGCCCGTTTCAGGCAGTTGAAAGCGCGAACGGAGAGTTCCAAGTCCTCGATCGTAATGTTCGGGGCCTGGATTTCCTCTTTCGGCTCGCTTTCCTGCTGGGCCTGGGTCACCAGGGTCGGAATGCCGGACAGCGATGCGATGGGCACCAGGTGCTCGATCAGCATGTTCGCGGCCTGACTGAGCCCGGTGCTCACGTCGAGACTGCCATTGGACCAAATCTCGAGAATCAGTTTATCGTAGTCGGTGCGTTGTCCAACGCGGGTATCTTCCACCGTGTAGGCCACCCGGCGGATGGGCATGAACACCGCATCCAGCGTCAGGGTATCGACGGCCTTGTTGGCGGTGGTGGTATCGGCGGGCACGTAGCCTTTGCCCACTTCGGCGGTCATCACGGCATGAACGCTGCCGCCTTCGCTCAGTGTGCAGATGTGCCAATCCGGATTGACCACTTTCACGCCTGCCGGCACTTCCAGATCACCGGCCAGCACAGGGCCGGCTTTGTCGGCGTCCAGACGAATGTACTGAGGCTCATCGCTGTCGCACTTCAGAATCACGCCCTTCAGGTTGAGCATGACATCCAGCACATCCTCCACCACACCCGGAATCGTGGTGAATTCATGGGTGACACCCTCAATCCGCACGGAGGTGATGGCACAGCCTTTCAGGCTGGACAGCAGGACCCGGCGCAGGCCATTGCCCAGCGTGGTCCCGTAGCCTCTCTCCAGGGGCTCAATCACAAATTTTCCGTAAATCGAGCCGTCGGAATCAGTCGTAGTATTGACGCATTTAATGTTCAGCTGCTGATCCATGTATGTAATAGCTCCGAATTCTGTTGCTCTTAACAGTACTTTTACCGGTAAAAGGGAGTTACGACTGTTGATTTTAACGTTATTAACGAGAGTAGAACTCGATGATGAGCGCTTCGTTGATCGTGGCATCAATGTCTTCACGCTCAGGAATCGCTTTGACTTTCGCGACCAGGTTGTCCGCATCGACGTCCATCCAGTGCGGAGGAGTCGGAGCGGCGTGCGGGCTCAGCTCGCGCAGGTTCTTGAAGATGGCGCGGCTTTTCTCGCGAACGGTGATGAAATCACCCGGTTTTACCTGGTAGGAGGCAATGTCCACTTTATGACCATTCACTTCGACGTGGCCGTGGCAAATCATTTGGCGACCTTGCGGGCGGCTGGAGATCAGGCCGGAACGGTAGAGCACGTTATCCAGACGGGATTCCAGCAATTGCAGCAGGATGGTGCCCGTAACACCGGGTTTGCGGACAGCGCGGTCGTAGGTGCGGCGGAATTGTTTCTCCATCAGACCGTAGGTGCGGCGGACTTTCTGCTTCTCCGCTAACTGGATAGCGTATTCAGAAAGCTTCTTGCGAGCCGCGCCGTGCTGACCGGGCGGGGTCGTGCGCTTCATTTTGGCGGTCTTGGGGGTGATGTCAAGAATCTGACCTGCCCGACGGCTCTGTTTAAAAAGGGATTCCCGATTGCGTGCCAAAGTGCAACTCCTTTTGGATTCAGTGAATTCTTAGACTCTACGACGTTTGGGGGGACGGCATCCGTTGTGTGGGATGGGGGTGCAGTCCTTGATCATCGAAATTTCAAGACCAGCCACCTGCAATGCGCGGATAGCGGTTTCGCGACCGGCTCCGGGACCGCTGACGAAAACCTCGGCAGAGCGCATCCCTTGATCCATCGCTTTTTTGGCCACGGATTCCGCTGCGGACTGGGCGGCAAACGGAGTTCCTTTGCGGGCACCTTTAAAGCCCTCGGAACCGGCGCTGCCCCAGGCAAGCACGTTGCCTTGCAGATCGGTGGCGCACACGATGGTGTTGTTGAAGGTGGACTGAATATGAACGGCGCCTTGCGGCACGTTCTTTTTCTCTTTACGTTTAGGTTTGCTGGATTTGTCAGCCATTGTGGAACTCCATTAAAGCTTGCGTTTATAAGAGGTCTTGTTTCTTGCGTGAGGTACCGTTGAACAGGAGCCTTCCCAGGTGCAAGGGCTAGGCTTTTTTCTTCATCGGAGCGGAACGCTTGCCACGACGCGTGCGGGCGTTGGTTTTGGTCCGCTGGCCACGCAACGGCAAGCCGCGCTTGTGGCGCTGACCGCGGTAGCAGTTGATCTCGATCAGACGCTTGATATTGAGACTCTCGGTGCGGCGCAGATCGCCTTCCACCGGGTAGTTACGCTCAATTTCGTCACGAAGTGCGTTGATTTCGGACTCGGTCAAGTCATCGGTGCGCTTATCGGGATTGATTTTGGTTACTTCCAGAATTTTAGCGGCGAGCGACCGTCCGATGCCGTAAATATAGGGCAGCGCGTAAAGCAGTTTTTTGTTTCGGGGGAGGTCGACTCCAACAATTCTAGCCATTCAGGACTCCTGTCAACTGGTCACTATAAGGGGAAATCGTTGTCATTCAAGGGTACTGGGTCATCCTAAGATGAATCGACACCTGGGAATGAATAAAGTAATGTAAAAACAGACCGGGATCAAGAGGGCACACCTTTTTGACGCTATTTGGATAAACTTTTGTATCGTCCCATCCTTGGAAAGGCTTATCCACAAGCAACCCGGCATCGAGTGAGGGGATCCTCAGGGTTTTGCCATTCTACAAGAAACCCTGTCTGATTGCCAGCTTTCACCTTTGGCGTGTCAAATCTAGTCCCACATTCGGCCGCAATCAGGATTTTCGAGAAAGACATGTGATGATGTCTTGAGCGACAGGGGTGACTTCAAGCTTGTTCTTGTCAAAGAGCCCATTTTTTGAAAATCGATTGAGCAACTCAAAGATTTCACTGACAGAAAAAGGATACTCCTTTGCAATTTGTAGCATGAGTCCCAATTTGCGGAATAGTAGCCTAGAAGAGCCCTCAGTCACACTGCCAGATGCATTTTCATAGCGATCAATATTTTTCGCAAACTCGTCAATTTCCACAAGCATATCAGCCCCGGTCCGAAGAGGGTTCGTGGAGGCGACAAGAGAAAGCAAACCCTGTTGCTCCCTTTTCATTGTCGGCTCATTAGCCTGTTGCTTCTGTACGCAGCTCTCGATCCGGGGCCATTGCCTCATTCTGTACTTCAGACTCTCCTTGATAGCCTGCATCTCAGGATCTGATTTCCTCCCGTCAGTGGGCGGTTCCTTTGAGGCAGGCAATTCTTGGCAGTTGACAGAACCGCTCATCGCGCTGATCAGTGCGAGGGTGGTCAAAGCTGTTAGCTTTGCCTTCTTCATCATTCCAAAATGCACAGGATAGGCAGAATGTGTCATCCGAGAGAGCATGGTGACCCCTTTCAGCTTATTCATATATGAAACCATTCTTGAACAAGGGGGCATGTAACAACAAAAAGACCTCCGGTGAAAGAGGTCTTTTTGTTCAAATTTAAATCCGGCGTCAGGCGTATCCTAATGCTGGACTCTGCACTCGGCAGGAAATCATCCCTGGCGCTGTTTGTGCTTGGGGTCTTCGCAGATGACGGCAACGCGGCCACGACGGCGAATGATCTTGCACTTGATGCAGATTTTTTTAACGGATGTACGAACTTTCATGGGTCTAACCTTCTGATTTGAGTTGGGGGAAAAACTATTTCATCCGGTAAGTGATGCGTCCACGAGTGAGATCGTATGGGGACAGCTCAATCTTCACCTTGTCACCCGGCAGAATGCGGATGAAATTCTTCCGGATCTTACCAGAAATATGCGCCAGGATCACCAGCCCATTCTCCAATTCTACCCGAAACATGGCGTTGGGTAGGGATTCGTGGACGGTGCCTTCCATTTCAATGACGTCTTTGGCCATATTTCCTTGCTACTAATAAAAATGCGACTGCGGGTAAATATTCTACTTCAGACGGGTCAGGATCTCCGGCCCCTCTTTGGTAACCACTACTGTATGCTCAAAATGCGCTGAGGGCAAGTGGTCATTCGTGATGACGGTCCATTGATCGTCTGCCGTGTACACATCATCCCCGCCAAGGTTGAACATGGGCTCTATGGCCAGCACATTGCCCTCTTCTAGCCGAGGACCCCGCTCCCCGGTACGGAAGTTGTGAATAAAAGGGGCCTCATGCGGCTTGCGGCCGACGCCATGCCCGCCGTAATTCCGGACCATGCCGTAATCATACTGAATGCAGACATCTTCGATGGCGCCTGAAATATCCTCCAGGTAATTGCCGGGGTGCATCTGCGCGATACCCGCCAGCAGGCCTTCCTCGGTAGCCTTCAGTAACTGCTCCAAATCCGACGTTACCTTGCCCACCGGCCAGGTAATGGCGGAATCGGAAACCATTCCTTTATATGTGGTTCCGCAATCAATACTAACCACGTCGCCTTCCTGCAAGATTTTATCGGCGCGGGGGATGCCGTGAACCACCTCGTCGTTGACCGATATGCACAACGTGGCCGGAAAACCATACAAGCCCTTGAAAGTTGGGATACCGCCCGCATTCCGGATATAGGCCTCAGCAATATCGTTCAGCTCCTGCGTACTAATCCCCGGCTTGATGTGTCGGGACACTTCCGCATGGGCTTCCGCGTTAATCTGGGCCGCGGAGCGGATCAGGCTAATTTCATGTCGGGATTTACGGTCGATCCGTTCGGCAGGCATGTTTAAACTCCTTAAGCGGTTGGCGAGAGTCCCAAAATCGGCTGGATGGCAGCTTCAATATCCTGGGTCACTTTCTCTGGCGGCTGATCGCCGTTAATATCGGCCAGCAGGCCGTTCTGGCGAAATTTATCGATGATAGGGTTGGTTTCGCGCTCGTATTCAACCAAGCGCTTTTGCACGGTCTCAGGCTCATCGTCCTGGCGAATGGTCAGCGGGGTATTGTCCACGTCGTCCAGCCAGATTTCGCGGCCCTTTTCATCCGCAGCAACGGTGCCGTCCGCGTTCATTTTCTTGTTTTTGGGCTTGAACTGGGGCTCATAGATGTTATAGACCCGGCTGGCATCTGCGGAGAAACGGCGTCCGGTCGCCCGGCGCTCCACCACGCTCATATTCACATCCAGGTAGATAACTTTGCCGATGCTGGCTCCCCAGCGCTGACACAGCGCCATTAGGGAATCGGCCTGGTCCACGTTGCGGGGAAAGCCATCCAGAATAAACCCGGGAGCGTCCGGGTGCTGGCTGGCCAGCTCCTCGAAACCGCGCGTGAAAACTTTCATCACGGTTTCAATCGGGACCAGCTTGCCCTGGTTCATGTAGGATTTGAGTTCGTCGGCCAGCGCCGGGTCTTTGCCTTCCTTCAGAATAGCCCGGAAGGTGGCGCCCATGTCGAAGGTCGGCAGCTTGTAACGCTGGGACAAAATGCGGGTCTGGGTTCCCTTGCCGCCGTTGGGCGGTGCAATAAAGGGGAACAGCAATTTACCCTGCAACGTATTCGCAGTCTGGTTCATACTCGTCAAAGCCTCGCTTTTCGGCCTCTAAATTCAATTTTAACAGCTATTTCAGGAAGCCTTCATACTGGCGCGCCAGCAGATGCACCCGGATTTGATTAACTGTATCCAGCGCAACCCCGACCATAATCAGCAGGGAGGTCGCTCCCAGCCCGGCCAGCGTGGAAATACCGGTGAGCGAAGTGGCGGAACTGGCAATCAGGGTAATGGCAGCCAACGCGAAGGCACCGATGAAAGTCGTCCGGGTCAGAATCTCTTCCAGCTTCTCGGCGGTCGGACGTCCCGGCTTGATCCCCGGAATGGAACTGCCGTATTTTTTCAGGTTGTCCGCAATTTCCTTGGGCTGCATGCTGGGCACAATCGAGGAATAAAAGAAGGTGAAAAAGACGATGAGCAGAAACTCAACGGCAATGTAAGCAGGTTTCCCGGCAGAAAGGGTCCGCTCATAGAAGGTCACCACATCCAGTAAGAAGCCCTGGGGATGCTGTTGTTGCAGGTAGGTAAAAATGGTTGCGGGGAAGGCCAGCACGGCAAAGGCAAAGATGATGGGCATCACGCCAGCCGGGTTGATCTTGAAAGGAATATGGGTATTCTGCCCGCCATAAATGCGGTTTCCGACCTGACGCTTGGCGCTGACGATGAAGATTTTGCGTGTCGCCTCTTGCAGGATGATAATCAGGCCGATGGTCACCAGGTAAATCAGCAGCAAGACCACCAGCGCGAAGGATTTGGCGGGATCGGTCGAAACCAGTTGCTCGGTACGTCCCCAGTAAAAGGGAATTCGGGAAATGATACCGGCAAAAATCAACAGGGAGCCGCCGTTACCAACACCGCGCTCGGTGATCATCTCGGCAAGCCAGAGCGCGAAAACGGAGCCCGCCGTGAGCGAAAGCACCGATTGCGCAAAGAAAAGGGCGGTATCCATACCGGGCTGCAGGCCAGGGATAATGGCCCCCGAACCGGCGATCAGGCGCATAATCAAAGCACCTTGGAACAGGGCCAGCACCACGGTGAGATAGCGGGTGTACTGGGAAATCTTGCGACGGCCTGCTTCGCCTTCCTCCTTTTGCAACTCTTCCAACCGGGGGATCACCACGGTCAGCAGCTGCATAATGATGGAAGCCGTAATATAGGGGCCAATCCCCAACGCCAACACAGACACGCTGGACAGCGCGCCACCGGAGAACATATCCAGGAAACCGATTGCCTGATTCCCAAGCAAACCCTGGAGCTTGGTGGGGTCCACCCCCCAGATCGGCACTTGAACACCGAGCCGGAAGACGGCAATCATCATAATCGTAAAGAGAAGCTTATTCTTGAGGCCGGAAGCCTGCCACATGGCCTGAATATCAGAGACTCCCGGTAACGCGCCTGTCTTGGGCCTTGCCACCCGACTATCCTTTCCTGGATTCTGCTGCTTCGCTTATTAATGCTATCAAATAATTAGGCTTCTGCGCCAAACAGCTTGATGCTGCCGCCAGCCGCTTCGATTTTCTCGCGAGCAGCGGGGGTGACATAGTGAGCCTCAACGCTGATTTTGCGTTTCAGTTCGCCTTTGCCCAGAATGCGGACGCCATCATGCTTGAGCTTCAGCAAACCGCCGGTCAGCAGCAACTCGTAATTCAACTCGCTTTCTTCGGGCAGCAGGATCTGCTCCAGATCGCCCACGTTCAGCTCAAGCCAGTTGCGGGGGTTAACCACCCGGAAACCGTTGATTTTCGGCATTTGACGATAACCAGGCATCTGGCCGCCTTCAAAACCGCGCTTGCTGGAACGTCCGGAACGCTGGCCTTCACCGTTATGACCACGGTTACTGGTTTTACCGGCGCCGCTGGCTCGTCCGCGGCCAACACGCAACTTGGTTTTGACCGCCCCTTTGGCAGGACGCAAATCGGTCAAGGAAAGGGTGGAAGATGTTTCAGCAGCTGCCTGTTCGGCGGCTTGGGTAGCTTTCTTCGCCATGTTATGCGGCCTCCACGGTGAGCAAGTGTGAAATCTTGTTAATCATGCCCCGAATGATCGGCGTGTCGTAGTGGACGACGCTACGCTGGGACTTGGTAAGACCCAACGCCTTGGCAACCCGGCAATGTTTCTCCGGACGGCCCAGCAGGCTTTTGGTCAGGGTGACGCGGATCTGACGATCCGATTTCGGTTGTTCTTGGGGTGACATGGGAGTTCTCCGGACTTCAAGCTTCTCTTACATCAGGATTTCGCGAACGGTCTTGCCACGGTTACGGGCGATATCATCGAATTTCCGCAGTTCCGCAAGACCTTTCAAGGTGGCACGAGCCACGTTCAGCGGGGAATTGGAGCCGAGAGACTTGGAAAGAATGTTCTCGACGCCAGCCAATTCCAGCAGCGCACGTGCGGCACCACCCGCGATAACACCAGTACCTTCGGAAGCGGGAAGCAGTACAACGCAGCTTCCGCCAGCCTTGGCTTTGACCGGATGCGGGATGGTGGTTTTGTGGATGGGCACCTTGATGAGCGATTTTTTCGCGGCACTGACACCTTTTTGAATGGCGCCAATGACCTCGTTGGATTTGCCGATGCCGATACCGACCTGGCCATTGCCATCGCCAACCACAACAACTGCGCGGAAGGACAGCTTTTTACCACCCTTGACAACCTTGGTCACGCGGCGGATCTGAATGACCTTTTCTTTCCACTCGTCGCGGGCTTCTTCAGCTTGCTGAGGAGCGCCACCACGTCCGCCACCAGGACCACCGGTACGGCTGCCCGGAGCATTGTCCCGGCTTTTCCGACCACGCTCGGGACGCGTTCCACGCCCTTGCGGTCCTTGCGGTGCAGGAGCAGCAGGAGCAGGAGCAGCAGATTTATCAATCGCCGCTTCCGTCGCCATTCCAGCGGGAGTCTCCTCGGAGACCGGGGTCGCAGCAACTTGTTCCTGGTTCAGATCTTGCTTGTCTTCGTGTTGTTCTTCGATCGTCATGGGCCTTTTGGTTTCCTTTATCGGGTTCAGTCTGATCTTTCTTACTGATGGTGCAGGCTCGCGGCGTACCAGACGAGACCTACGGTAAATCCTTGGATTGAGTGGGGGTTTGCCGGACACAAACGCTGTGGAGAAGGGGTTGAAGGGCTAGCCTTCTTTAAGATCCGATACTCTAACAAAAGCATATCGGGATGACAAGTTTTTGGTCATGAGGACCCCTGCCACTGTCACGGTCCTTTATTTTTAACACAGACACTCCCTGTCGTCACCCCGAGACCGGCTTTTTCCACAGATCCGATTTCAGTCCGACGACAATTTACGCTAAGATATGCTCATACAGAGGCAAGTCGTCAACCGGATGATCCGTTGCCCTTCCGGAACAGCCTGTCAGACTGACTTAATAAATCGTCAAGGTTTTGAAAAACGGACCTTCTCAATATTTCCTCCAGTACCATCGCGAGTCACGCCGAGCAGGAGTTTGATAACGAATTATGAAGCACCAGACTTTTCGGGCATTAATCGGGTTGTTTTTGGTGATTGGGCTTGGCGTGGCCGGATGGCTGGCGGCCCATGCCCTCGGTGGAAGACAGGACTTTACGAGCCATTCGCCGCAATGGGCCCTGTCCGGAATGAAACCCAAGCCCTCCAGCGCCGAGCGCGGAGCAGCTTATCGGTTTGCCGCAATTGGAGACTGGGGCGCCGGAACTCAATTTCAGAAAGACGTGGCCAACCAAATGTGGTGCGCGTACCAGAAAGAGCCCTTTGAGGCGGTTCTCCTGCTGGGCGACAACATTTACGAGAATGGAAACATCCAAAAATACGGCAAAGCCTACTTTAACAACACCTATACACCCTTAATCGAGAGCGGCGTCCACTTTCTGGCCGCGCTGGGAAACCATGACTATAAAGGAGGCTTTCAAGCCGACCAAGTCCGTTTTTTTGGTATGCCCGGCTATTACTATAGTGTCAGCAAACCGGATGGGGTTGGCAGTATCGCATTTTTTGCCCTGGACACCAACCAGTTTGCCCGCAGCGAGGTTCAGCAACGCTGGCTGGATAAGGCGCTGGCGGAATCGACCGCCCCATGGAAAGTGGTGTTTGGGCACCATCCCATCTATTCATCCGGTGAACACGGCAACAGCCCGGACTTAAAAAAAACACTGGAACCCATCCTCATTAAGCATCACGTGGATTTATACCTGGCCGGGCATGATCATGACTATGAGCGTTTTGCGCCCATCAAGGGGGTTCAGTATATCGTTTCAGGCGGCGGCGGCGCGTATCTGCGCGGCTTCGATCGTCCGGTCGGCGGTTCGCTGGTGCGCAAGAAGGCGCATCATTTCCTGAATTTCGAGCTGGATGGACAGACGCTGAAGCTACAAGTGATAGACAGGACCGGGCAAGTCATCGATTCCGCCCAATGGCAGGAACAGATTCGCAAACCGGCGCAAAAGCAGGCCTCCTGAGAGAACCGCCTCGCCAGGTTGTTTGCACCTTCCTTAAACGCTCGGGGGCGTCGGGGTTGCGTTGCAGGACTTGGGCAATGCCGGGTTTTTCATCAGCCAATGAGCAAAAAACAGGATGGCCGTGATGATGGCGCCAACCCCAGGTCCCGCCAGCGCTTGCGGATCAACCGGAGTGCCGCTGAACATGCTGCCCAGAAGCCCGCTGAGCAACTGGAAGGCCAGCAGGCCGAACACAATCACCATGATAAAACAGATGGAATACCGGTAGATTTCAAACACCACCGCTTTGCGCTCGTCCATGGTTCCTCCCGTCCGATATACATAATCCGCTAACAGCAGTCCGCCTAGGAATAGATTGGCAAACAGCAACAGACCAAGCAATAGTTCCATACGGTTCCTGCTCCCTCTTTCAGATTGCATCATTATATCCGGAACCGGGAACAAGCGGGGGAGCTTCTTGGACTGTTCCCTCCTCAAGCAAATCGTGTATGAAGACAAAGTTGAAGGTTACACTACAAATTCTTGTGTATAATTTTGTTAAGTAAGCACTCTGTTGACTACCTGCGTGGAAATCACCGCCACGCCAGGTCCGCAGACGTGCAGCGTCAATCCTGTGTCAGCAACGGCCAAAGGCCAGCGGGTTCAGCGACATGAAGGTCAAAATCAAGGACGTGGCCAAAGACAAAAAAGGCTGGAGCCTGTATAAACTGGCGAAAGAACTGGGCTTGCCGCAGCAGACCGTCTATTCCTGGGCCAGTGGCCGTACCCAACCCAGCTATGACAACATGGATCGCCTGTGCGACATTCTGGATTGTGGCGTAGGGGAGCTTTTCGAAGCCGATCCGGTCCAGCAGAAGCTGTTTTAAGCCTCAGGCTTTAATAGGGCTTTGAATGACTTCGCCCAGAATCACTTCCTCAATCAAAGAGGGTAATTCAACCGGGTCGGGAGAGAATTTGAAGGCGTTTTTCAGGAGTGCCAGCGCATCCCGGTGATCCCGGTCGTCGGCGTAGAGTTCTACCAGGGTTTCGCCTTGTTTTACGGCGTCGCCAATCTGGCAATGCAGCAGAACGCCCACCCCAAGGTTGATAGGGGAATCCTTGGTGGTGCGGCCCGCGCCAACCATTTTGGCACACATGGCGACCGCCATTGGGTCGATGTCGGCCACGTAGCCGGTTGTCTCCGAAGGAATCATCAGCACGCGGTCCGGTTGGGGCAGCAACGAGGCGTCCTTCAGAAAGTAAGGATCGCCGCCCTGAGCCACCACCAACTCCCGGAATTTTTCCAGCGCGGAGCCATCGCGCAGATGCCCCGCCAGCGCGGCTTCAGCCTCTTCAATGGTGGGATGGAGCCCGGCACAAACTAGCGCCACACCGCCCAGCTTCAAACTCACGGCTTCCAGGTCGGGGGAGGCCTTGCCTTGCAGGAAATCCAGCGTTTCCAGAATCTCCAGGCTGTGGCCGACCGCGCAGCCCAGCGGCTGGTTCATGGATGAAATGACGGTGGAGATGCTCTTGCCCAGGCGCTTGCCAATTTCCCGGCAGGTATGCGCCAGCGTCTTGGCCTCTTCCAGGGTCTTCATGAAAGCGCCGCGACCGAACTTGATATCCAGCACGACAACGTCCGCCCCGGCGGCAATTTTTTTGGAGACTACCGAGGCCGCAATCAGCGGAATGCTCTCGACGGTGGCGGTAACATCCCGGATGGCGTATATTTTGCCGTCGGCGGGCGCCAGATCGGAAGTTTGGGACGAGATGGCCATGCCAATCTGCTTGAGCTGCCGGGTGAACTCCTGGGTGGACAAAGCCACCTTGAATCCCGGAATGGCCTCCAGCTTGTCGATAGTACCGCCGGTAAAACCCAATCCCCGCCCGGAAAGCTTGGCAACTTTCACCCCGGCAGAGGCGAGCAGTGGCACCAGGCCGAGGGTGGTTTTGTCGCCCACGCCGCCGGTACTGTGCTTATCCACCACAACCCCTTCAACCGCAGATAAATCCAGGATGCGCCCGGAGGTCACGAATGCCTGGGTCAGCCAGGTGGTTTCATCCAGGTCCAGACCGTTGATACAAGCCGCCATCAGCCAGGCTGCAGTCTGGTAATCATGGGCGGCCCCTGTGCTGACCATCCGCACCAGCGCTTCAATCTCTTCTTCCGTATGGGTCAATCCCCGGCGTTTTTTGTCTATAATCTCAATGATGTTCATTGAATTGCCGTCCCGCTTCCACCTGAACATAACGTTCACAATTAAAATTCACGCCCATTATAGCTGAAAAGCACCTACAGGATTTCAACCATGACCCCAAGTTCCCGATTGCAACAACAACTGGCCGAAAGCAAGGCACCCGTAGCAAAAGCCTGCGGTAGACATGCCATCCGAGGGGCGGTCGTGCTGGGCTCGGGGTTGGGCTTGTTTGCCGATACGCTAAAAAACGCGGTGGCCATTGATTATGCCGATATTCCCCACTTTGCCCAATCCACCGTGCAAGGCCATGCTGGGCGACTGGTGATTGGAGAGATTGCGCCGGGCTTTGCAATTGCCTGCATGCAGGGGCGTTTTCATTATTACGAAGGCTACCCGATGGAAACCGTCGTCTACCCCATTCGACTGCTCCGTCATCTGGGGGCTGAGTTTTTAGTAGTCACCAACGCAGCAGGCGGGATTCATCCGGATTTCAAGCCGGGAGACCTCATGCTGATTAAGGATCACCTGAACCTGATGGGCAACAATCCGTTGAAAGGGCCGAATCTTGATTTTCTGGGCCCGCGTTTCCTGGATATGACCGAAGCGTACAGCATGAAACTCCGGGAATTAGCTGTGGATGTGGCAGAAGAACAAGGCGTTGAACTGAGGCGAGGGGTGTATGCCGGACTCAGCGGCCCCACCTACGAGACCCCGGCTGAAGTGCGCATGCTGCGGACCCTAGGCGCCGATGCAGTGGGAATGTCCACCGTGCCGGAAGTGATTTCCGCCAATCATATGGGCATGGAGGTGCTGGGCATCTCCTGCATCTCGAATGTGGCGGCTGGACTGTCTTCCAAGAAGCTGAGCCACCAGGAAGTGATGGAAACCACGGAACAGGCCAAGCCACGATTCGTCCACCTGCTAAAGGGGATTTTAAACGAATGCTCCATCCGATCCACACAGGCCAATCCGGCGGGACAGCCGGGATGACCAAGCACAGTACTTTTTCCGTTAACGAGTTTCAGGCGCAATTGAGCTTCCCCCTGGACGATTTCCAGCGCGATGCCATGGACGCCATCAGCGAGGGGCACAGTGTCGTGGTTTGCGCGCCAACCGGCAGCGGAAAAACCGTCATTGCCGAATACGCGGCCATGCGGGCGCTGGCCGAAGGTCGGAAACTCTTTTACACCACGCCGCTCAAAGCCTTGAGCAACCAGAAATTCTTCGATCTCAAGACCCAATATGGCGAAGCCAACGTGGGCCTGCTGACCGGAGATGCCAGCGTGAACCGGGAAGCCCGCATCATCGTGATGACCACGGAAATCTTCCGGAATATGCTTTACGGCATCCGGGAAGACAGCAGCATGCTGGGCTACTTGGGCTACGTGGTGCTGGATGAATGCCACTACATGAATGACGCCGAACGGGGCACGGTCTGGGAGGAGAGCATCATCTACTGCCCGGACAACATCCAGCTCATCGCGTTGTCGGCCACGGTGGCCAACGCGCAGGAGCTGACCGACTGGATCAACCATGTCCACCACGATACCCGGCTCATCTGGAGCGATTTCCGGCCGGTGCCGCTGCGGTTTTCCTTTTACGACCGCGAGCGTCTGCTGCCTCTGTTCGAGCCCTCTGAAAAAGGGGTGCCCGGCAAACTCAACCGCAAGCTGAAAACGGACCTGAAGGGCCAGCGGTTCAAGAAGGAGCAGCGCTTTTTCCGGCCCAACGATCTGATCCGGGTCATGCAGGAAAAAGACATGCTGCCGGCCATCTTCTTCACGTTCAGCCGCAAGGACTGCGACAAGAACCTGGAATTCACCCAGTCGCTGAAGTTGCTGACGCCGCAAGAGCGGACGCTGCTGAACCGCAAGGTGGACGATTACATCGCCCAGAACCCGTTTTTGGCCGATAACCAGCAAGTGCCGTTCATTCGGAACGGTTTTGCCGCCCACCATGCGGGCTTGCTGCCGGTCATGAAGCACCTGGTGGAAACCCTCTTCCAGCAAGGGTTAATTAAAGCGGTGTTCGCCACCGAAACACTGGCAGCCGGGATCAACATGCCGGCGCGTTCCACGGTCATTACCAAGATTTCCAAGCGCACCAACGACGGCCATCGGATTCTGACCGCGAGCGAATTCCTGCAAATGTCCGGTCGGGCCGGGCGGCGGGGCATGGACGAAGTGGGCTACGTGATTATCGTGAGCTCGCAGTACGAAGGCGCGCAAGAAGCGGCCACCCTGGCCAGCTCACCGCCGGATCCGCTGAACAGCCAGTTTACCCCCACCTACGGCATGGTGCTGAACCTGCTGCAAAAACATACGCTCCAGCAGTCGGAATTCCTCATCCGCCAAAGCTTCGGGCAGTTCACCGCCGGGCGTCGCCTGCGTCCGCTGGAAGATTCCAAGGCGCATCATGAAGGCGAACTGCACGCGCTGATGGAGTTCAAATGCCCTTATGACGTGTCTGATAAGGATTTTCATGGCTTCCTGCGCTCGAAAGTCCTGGTGCATGAGACGGCCCGCTTTGTGCGTATCCTGCAAAAGCAGGTCAAGCAACATGGAAATTCTCCCGAAATTGCCCGCCAGCTCGATCATGAACAGGGCAAGCTGGCCAATCTGCGCCAGACCGTGGAGAGCCTGCCCTGCCAGAAGTGCAATCTGCTGCGGAAGCACGAGCGCATTGAAGACCGTATCCAGCGCGAGCAACGGAAACTCAAGACCATCAACCGCATGGTGGCCGACGAGCAGGACACTTACTGGCGCCAGTTCATGACTATCTACAACCTGCTGCGCGATGCGGAATACCTGGATGCCGAGAACAAGCCCACCTTCCGGGGCGAGCTGACCGCCCAGATCCGTTCGGAAAACGAGTACGCCATGGCGGAAATCATTCGTTCCGCAGGCATTTTAGACGGGTTAACCCCGGTGCAGCTCGCAGGAACGTTCTGCGCGCTGGTGAACGACAGCAATCGCGAGAACCAGTGGACGCGCTTCCAGCTTTCGGATGAAACCAACCATGCCTTACGCAACATCGACCTGCTTTTCAAGCGCATTGACCGACTTCAGCGCAAGCACGGCGTGGAAGTGCCGCTGATTTTAAACCCAATCGCCAGCCCGCTGGTGGAAGCTTGGGCACACGGGGTGGAATGGAACCGCCTGATTTCGGCCACCAACATCGGAGAAGGCGATATCGTACGCATGTTGCGCCGAACAGCAGACATCCTGCGCCAGATTGGCCGAATTCTGGAGCACTCGGAGATTCCGGAACTGGCCGCCCTCAGCCACCAGGCCAAAGAAGCCCTGCGCGCCATCTACCGCGAGCCCATCAAAGAGGTTGAGCTGCCGGAAGAAGCCGATTTGATCGAGCAAACCGTGGAAGAAGTTGAAGCCGAAGACGCGGCCAAAGAGGCTCAAGAAGCACCTAAAGGGGATACCGCCGAGTCAAAGGAACCCGGCAAGGTCATTCCCATGAACCGGGAGTTTTTATAACAGTATGAACGAATCGCAATCCCCCGAACAAAAACCATCATCGAAAGCATTACCGGCGGAAAAGCCGAAAACAACGTCATCCCCCAAAACGACCCTGCCGGATTGGAAACCGCTGGGCACCATCCGTGATTATTTCTCCGAGCAAATCAAGCAGGATCAGCAACGTTGGTAGCGGCCAGCACGGCCGATTTGACCTTTATCGACTGTTTCCGCAATGAAGCGGCCCTGGGCTGAACCGGATCAATCACGATTTACGCACAGAAAGTATTGAAGCTATTAGGAGTAACAGAATGCCCTCAAAGCCAATAGAGGCCCAAACAGAGGCAACTATGGAACCGATTCCCGGAGAAGCCGGGTTGAAGGCCGTCGCCGATGACCCTACAATAAAAAGTATGAAACCTTTTAATGAGTATCCGCTGGACCCCAAAGTCCTGGAATCGCTGGACAAGATGGGCTACAAGACCATGACGCCCATCCAGGAGCTGGCCATTCCCAAGCTGTTGACCGGCCAGGACTTCCTGGGCCAGGCGCCCACCGGGACCGGCAAGACCGCCGCCTTCGGGGTGCCGTTGATCAGCCGTCTGCAACCGGGTAGTGGCAACGTGGACGCCCTGATTCTGGGCCCAACCCGAGAGCTGGCCCAGCAAATTGCCGAGGAATTGAATCGCATCGGTTCGGTCAAAGGGATCAAGGTGCTGCCCATCTTCGGTGGGGAGAACGTGTTTGCCCAAAAGGACGAACTGCGCAAGAAAGAAGCCCAGATCATTGTGGGAACGCCCGGCCGGGTGCTGGATCATTTGCGGCAGGTTTCGCTGGATCTCACCAACACCCGCATGGTCATTCTGGACGAAGCGGATGAGATGCTGGATATGGGTTTCCGCCCGGATTTGGAGGATATCTTCAAGCATCTGCCCGGAGGCCGTGAAACCTGGCTGTTTTCAGCCACCATCTCACCGGAAATCCGCAAAATTGCCGACCAATACATGTATTACCCCGAAGAAGTCCGTATCCAGCCGCAGACCATGTCTTCGGCCAGCATCCAGCAGCTTTATTACGTGGTGCAGGAAGAAGAAAAGCACCGCATGCTGCGTCAGATGCTGAAAGGCGAGGAGGATATCTACGGTCTGATTTTCTGCCAAACCAAGCGGGATGTTGTCCTGTTGGCCCGTAAATTACGGGATTACCTGCCGATTGACTGCCTGCACGGCGCCATGCCGCAGAGCGATCGGGATAAAGTCATGGATGAATTCCGGGCCAAAAAGCTGAAACTGCTGGTCGCGACCGATATTATGGCTCGGGGCATTGACGTGGAGAACCTGACCCACGTTATCAACTTCAGCCCACCGGCGGATCCCGAATCCTATATCCACCGTATCGGCCGCACGGCGCGAGCCGGGGAGACCGGAACCGCCATCACGCTGTTTACACCGTACGAGAAACACGCACTGGACATCCTGGAACGGCGGGTAAAGATGGCCATTCAGCGGCATCCGGACTCCACCCTGGAGTTCGAGCCGGTGGAACCTCGTTCCCGGCGGGGACGGCATGGCTCAGGCCACGGCCGAGGCTCCTCCAACTCGTCCGGGAGAAGCGGCGATAAAGGGAAAAGGCCTTTCCACCGGTCCCGCAAGCCAAAAGATGGCAGCACTGCACCCACAGGCCAAGGCGGCAGCGGAAACGCAGCACCCAAACCGGATAGCCCGGCCTCTTCCAGCTAAGCGTTTCAGCCCGGCCCGGTTGGGGAACTTTTGATGCGGAATGCCTGTCGATTGAAAAAGGAGAAGGCGCTCCGCCACTTTCCGGCACACGAGACTGGATCTAAAATAAGGATAGCTCCGGCTCCGGAAACCAAATGAGAAACGCTAACATGAGGCGGCAAACCGTGGTAAAGCCTGATGATGACCTGCACGCAAAGGGAATTCTGCTGATTCATGGCCTGAGCGGATCTCCGCATGAGCTTGCGCCGGTCGATGCGGCGCTGCGGGATGCCGGTTATCACACCCGGCTGGTGGAACTACCGGGGCATGGGGATAATCCGAACCGGCATTTCCATGAGACGTCCGCCTTTGAGATTCTGGACCATGTGTCGGCGGAATACCAAGCATTATCCAGAGAGGCGCGGGATATCTACATCGTGGGCCATTCCCTGGGCGGGATTTGCACGCTACTGACCGCCGCCGTCCAGCCACCCCGGCTAAAAGGGGCGGTGGTTTTTGCCGCGCCCTACGAGCATGCCTACTTTTACAACTACCTGCATGGCTTGGCCCGGATTCCGGTGCCGCACCTGATTCGGGGGCTGTACTACGCGCCGAAGCATGGCATTAAAGCCAGGCGGCCCGAGATGAAGCCCTGGAACATGCCCAAGCTGCTGCAACAGAGCCGGGTGATTTTCTCACTGATGAAGGAGCAGATCCACAACATCAATGTGCCGGTGAGCCTGGCGCATTCGCTGTACGATCTGACCATCCCGTATCCGGAGATGCAGAAGCTGGCCGATAAAATCGGCAAGCCGGGCCTGGTCAAAACCACCACGCTGACCAAAAGCGGCCATCGCATCTTCCCGCTCAGCCACGATATGGACGAAGCCCTCAAGGTCATCTTCGACTTCGTAGAATGCGACTGCGAAGCCATGGCCACTGCTGACGCCGAACAATCTTCCTCCATGCAACCAGCCTAACGGTCGGCAAACGCATACAAGCTAAACGGCGGCGGCAAACCGGGGCAGCCCATATCCGATTCCGACTTCAATTGGTCAACCAGGGGACTGTTATAGTGCGGAATATAACCGCCCCCTTGATCCACCAGCGCCAGAATTCGTTGCCGAATGTAATGATCGGCCTCAACACCTCTCAAGCCATTGGTTTTGGCATCCAGGCCGATTTTCCGACCGATTGCGTTGTGGCGAAGATCCTTTCGCCGATCCCTCAGGTCGCTTTGCTCAATCCCATCCAGATCGAAGATGAGGTCAGCATAAGCCTCCATGTACTCGTTACCACAAAACAGGAGGCCGGCTGGCTTGTCCCCCAGTTCATAAGCTGCCAACGCCGAGCCGTAAATGTGCTGGAAGCCGTTTACCTTTTGTCGCCAGACTATAACCTTTTCGCCATCACGGTTAAAAAGAAAAGTCCCACTGCCATGGGCATCAGCAATATGGAGGCCATTGCTGATGCTGTATTTGGGGCGATTCCAGGAAAGAGGCAGGAGATCGCTTCGCCCGAAAGCTTGCTGCTCCGCCAGACTGACACGCCAGAGAATGCTGAGGACATACAATCCGGGAATCAATAATAGAAGCGCTAAAATTTTTCCTATCCTGATTCCTGCCGGGTGCTTCATGGAATGCTCCTTGCTGACAAAACCGTGCTTTTGCCATTGTAAAAAGCGATGATGCAATCCTTGAGGCGGAATGGTGCAATTGTCGTGCAAATTAAAAACGCCGGCTTTGGGGGCCGGCGTTTGATGACGAGGAGTTTCTTGCTTATAGAAAGTTGTCGGTAATCTTCTTGTCCAGCTCAAAGCCGCAGGGGGTATGGCGGTAGACCAGGACGGGATTTAGCGGGTCCTGGTTGTACTGGCGGGCCACGATTTCAAAGCTGCCGTCGCCGTCCAGGTCTTCCACAATCGAGTTTCTGGCGTAGGTCTTGAAGCTCAGCAACGGCTGGCCGTCGCTGCTGGAAACCCGGACCCGGTACAGGCCGGGCTCGTTGGTCCCGAAAAACTGGATCAGCGCGCTGCCCGCCCCGAAATTCATCGACCGCTGGGAAACCATACCGCCGCTCACCCCATCGGAATCCGTCACCTGGCTGGGATCGCAAGCGCCGCCCATACCCAGGCCTAATGGACTGGCCTCCGCACTTTTCAGCGGGATGGAGGCGGTGGTAACGCCTTGCATGGGGATAACGCTGTTGCCGTATGGAAGATACACCAGGCTGAAATCCCGGTGAGTGAAGCTGCCGTAAGCCTGCAGGGGCTTCATTTTTTCAATCACCCGCATATAGCTGGGCCAAAAGCCCGGCTGGTGGCTCTGGGAATCGTACTGCACCGCGTCCGCCAGCTTGTACATGGCGTCCATCTTGCGGGTGGTCATTTCTGCCGGTGTAGCATTCTCCAGGGTGATGTCCGCTTCGACCTGAGCCATGCCGTAAGCGAGGCTGGAAAATTGGTTTTTGAAGCGGTCATTGGCCTTGCGCAGGAAGAACAAGCCGGTTTTATTCCGTTTGAAAACCAGTTGCGCGTAACCATGATCGAAGCCCAGCATTAAATCGTGCTCGGCTGCCTGGTGGCGACCCAAAAGCGAGGTCAACAGCTTGTCTTTTTCCGAAGGTTCCAGTTGATGATAGCCCCGGCGAAGGGCTTCCATATGGATCAGCAGGGTGGGAGAGCTATCAATGGCCTGCAATACTTGACTGGCTGTGCTGAATCGAACCGGGAAACTTCTGGCGACCGGGTAATCTTTGATTTCCAGAGGAATGGAACGCAGCATATCAACCGCTGAAGTCAGGCTTTCCGGCTGTGCGAGTTCTTCTTTGGCCAGTTCCGCCTGGTAGACGGCATGGTGGGCTTTGCCCTGATAAACGTTTTGCTGCACATCCGGCATTTGATCAACTGACGACTGGGCCACCACCCTACGGGCCACCGGCTTGGCAGCGGGTTTGACGGCGGAAGTCCGCGCATGGGGCTCGGGATTTTTGAGCGCGCTTAAACTGGGCGGCAGCTCCGTGGCCACACCTGGCCATTGCAGGAATGACGCCACCGACAGGGTCGCCACAATTCCCAGCATTCCTTTGCCCAGAATTCCTTTTCTGACGCTCATCTCAGTACTCCCAGTCTTGATTGTGTGTTACCAAAGAAGATGCTGATTCCCACGTGTTCCTCATGCCGCCAATCCAGGCCGGTCTGCAACACGTTCAACCTGTGCGGGTCTGCGGTACAAGTTTCAAAGCTTATAAAATGTGTGAATGTGTACGGTACGAGCCGCGCAATTGATGACCGCAAGCAACGTCTAACTATCCTTTGTGTACCGCGAAGGGCAACCGTATAAACCTGTTTTAACAAATGGTGACAATCAGGGCAATAAGCTACATACACTTGAGTATGGGCTGCGTGAACGATCGCGCGTCCATGGCGGGACGCATCGGGTTTCGCAAGAACTGATGCTTGATTCCTGCGCCCGCCAGCGGCAAAATAGGGACAATGAACGCTACCGAGTGCGATGATGCCTCCAGAGACTTTTGAGACCGCCTCCGTCCAGTCCGGCGCCCGTCGGCGCTTCCTGCTGTTTGCAGGACTCAGCCTGCTGATTTATGCCTTGCTCTGGGTGCTCTACACCGTACCCGCGCTGGCCGAAAACCGCCCGCTCCGGGAGGTGATCCTTTGGGTTTCCATTGCAACCCTGTTGGCTTCATACGCAGCTTCCTATAAAGCGCTTAAATCAGGGGAAATCCCCGCCCTTTGGGTGGTGGGTTCCAGCGTTCTGCTGGCGGTCATGGCTCTGATGATCCCGCCGTTTCACTCTACGGATGTTTTCGGTTATATCAACCGGGGCTGGCAGCAGCTTCAGTATGGGATGAACCCCTACATTCACACGGTGGATCACATCCCCCACTGGGAGCAAGACCCGATGATTACCGACCACTGGGTGAACAACCCCAGTCCTTACGGCTTCCTGTACCTGCTGGTGGCTAAAGCGCTGACTGCGCTGGGCGGGGGAAGCAAGGCGGCCACGATGATGGTCTTCAAGAGCTTCAACCTGGTGGCCCATCTGGCAACGGCGGCTTTAATCTGGCTGGGGGTTCGGCGTTTACATCCAAATTCCGGCCATGGGCCCGCTTTACGGGCAGTGCATCTGTACGCCTGGAACCCCCTGATGCTCATTCATAGTCTGTCCAACGGGCACAACGATATCCTGATGGGCTTTCTGGTCACAACGGGGGCGTTTTTCGCGATCATCGGCTCCTGGCTGTGGATACTACCCGCACTGGTGGGCGCCACGCTGATTAAATACGGGGCATTGGTCATTATTCCGTTTGCTCTGCTGTTTTTATTCAAGCAAAGAGCCTGGGCAGCGATTCTAGGCGGCCTGATTCTGGGAGTGCTGGTCTTTTTGGGAACCGGCGCGCCGTTTTTGGGGGACTGGCGGCAGTTTCATTTCAAGCAGATCGAGCGGAACGCCTTCGTCAGCCACGGTTCGCTGCATTCGGTGATTTATTCGCTGTACAAAACCATTGGCAAGGAGCTGATTTATCCGCTATATGAGGCCAAGGAGCTGGCCCGCAGCATTTTGAAGAATCTGCTGCTGGGCATATACGCCATTTTCTACGGGTGGCTGGCGGTCAAACGTTTGCGACAACCGGCCTATGCCCTGCGGGACTGGCTGACAGACGCCCTGCTGGTGATGGCGGTCATGGTGTGCCTGATCAGCCTCAAGTTTTATCCCTGGTACCTGGGCATGTTCTTCCCCCTGGCCTTTTACCTGGAAGAAGGGCACTGGTTGCGCCGCTTCATGATTGTGCTTTCCGGCACGCAAATGCTGGCACTCACCTTCATCGGCCAGTCCCATTTCATCAATTTCATCCTCATGACCGGGCTCGCGCTGGCTTGGCTGGTGGTTGACCTGCGGCGCCCAGCCCAAAAAGCCCCCGCGAGTACGGAGCTTCAGGCGGTTTCATGAGTGCGCTTTCGCTGAGGTCCGGGCGAACAATTTTCCTGGCTCTGCTGCTGGTGATTACGCTGATTGGCGCTGCGGCCCGCTTGTATCGCCTGGAGGAAAAAAGCCTGTGGAGTGACGAGGTGGCCACCATTGCCACCAGCCTGGGCAATGCCATCGATCCCCAAGCCTACCGGCTGCGGGGAGCAGCATTCGATACGCCAGAACCTGTTCCGGCAGCGATTTATGCGGAAAAAGCCACCCGCTCGCATGGGGCGGGCAACTTTGCCCGGACCGCCGAAGTCTTGCGGACCAACGTGCATCCCCCGCTGTTTTTTTGGTTGATGAATCTCTGGATTCACGCATTTGGCAGCGATCCCGGCGCTTTGCGGCTACCGGCCGCTTTTTTTGGCATTCTCGCCATTCCACTCATCGGGCGGGTGGCGTTGAAAATTTTTGATCTCAATGGAGAAACAGCCGAGACGCCTCGAACTCAGTGGCGGCGCTATGGGTTTTCGCTGCTGTCTGCGGCTTTTATGGCGTTGTCCGCCTATCAGGTGGATCATTCCCAGGATGCGCGCCAGTATACATTTTTGGTGGTGCTGGCCTTACTGGCGGTAGGGCTAGCGGCAAGGCTGGTTCGGGATGCTGGGCGAAGCTGGTTATCCTGGTTGGGTTTGGCGCTGGTTCTGGCGATGGGGCTCTATACGCAATATTTTTTCATGGTTTTTGCAGGCTTTGTGCTGTTGTATCTGGGCTGGCAGGGGCTACGAGATCAGCAGTTCCTGTTGAAACTGGCGCTAACGGCGAGTCTGGTGGGCTTGCTCGTGCTGCCCTGGCTGGAGATTTTCCAGGAGCAGATGGCCTTTTTCAAAACGGTGGGCCATTACACGGTCGGACTGTGGAGTCCCGTCCGCCTGCCGGAAAAGCTCTGGCGGATTGTCTGCGAGTTTTTCCTGCCTAAAAACGGGTTGGGCAAACTGATCCCCGTGCTGGTGCTCGTCGCCGCGCTGTTGATTGGCTGGACCCGGCAAAAAAATCCGGACAGCAAAAGCCTGCCTGCATCCCGGTTTATGTCCCCGGCGCTGACGTTGATCCTGCTGTGGCTGGGACTAGTCATCGGCGGGCAAGTGGTGCTGGATATCCTCAAAAACACCCAGACCGCCACCATCCGCCGCTATCTGCTACTGGCCAGCCCAGCCTGCTACCTGTTGCTGGCTTATTGCCTGGTTTGGATGGGCGCTGGCATCAACGGGCGGCGCTGGCAGAAAATGCTCACAACGGGTTTAACGGTGCTGATGCTGGGCCTGATGGCGGGAGATACGGGCCACATTTTATTTCGCAAGCACACCGGTTCGGATGAATTCAAGCAGGCAGCGGCCTGGATTAACCAGGGTTATCAGCCCGGCGACCTGGTGCTGGTCAGCAAGTCCGGCGCCATGGCCACCGGAATGGCCCTATATCTCAAGCCCGAAACTCGGATGCTGGGCGTGGACGTACAAAATTTCCAGGAACTGGACGACGGCTCTCCGCTGATGCGGCGGCTGGATCGTACGGTGGAAGGCAAGCAGCGGGTCTGGCTGGTGTTTTCCCATGCGGCCCGCAGCACCCGGTTTCAACTGGATGCCTGGCTGGCCGCAAAACATTTTCGGCCCGTGGAAGCGCTCAAGGTACCGGGCGTCCGGGTCAGCCTGATGCGCCGTTGAGCCCGGACTCATCACCCAATAGCACAAAAACCCAAACAATCGTTTTTATACAAACAAAGGGACATTCAGGGTACAGATCCAAGCATTTTAACGTTCGTAATGGGAACAATAGGGGGATTCGGGAAATGTCTTACCAAGTAAGGCCCAGTTCACTCATGGGCAATTATGGCTATAACAATATGATGGGCATGTACGGCGGCGGTTTTGGCGCAGGGATGTACAGCCCCTACAATATGGGATTGATGACCATTCCTGGGTTTTCCAACCCGGTCCAGGGTCGGGAAGGTGAATTGAACCTGCATGAAAGCAAGCTGAATGGCATCGCAAACGGTATCCCCACAGGGGCGCTAGCAGGTGCCGGTTTGGCCTTGGCCATTGGCGCCGGTTTACTGACGGGGGGGATTGCATTCGGATTGGCGGCCCTCACCGGCGCGGTGGTTGGTGGCGCCATGGGTGGTTATTCCGGTGGAAAGCTGGCTGAAGCCGAATATGCGGAACGGGATTTCCATGATGATCATCAGGTGAACGCATCAACAGGCGCTGTAGAAGCCAGCCTATTCGGCGAGCATCTGGACGACGTCTACATTTAACCTTCGGATGACCCGGTCTTCAATGGGCCGTTGTCTCACAAGGTTTCATGGCAATCAGGATGCCTTGCAAAACCTGGAAGCCGCTATCCCAAGACCAGTGGCTTCCAGAACAGGCTTATAGAAAGTAAAGGACTGTAATATCCCTTTGCTTTCTGGGCCGTTCCGATGGAAAATAGACACGATATCCTTTAATGCTGATTCGGCGAGGTCAGAAAGGGTATGACAATCGAGCGGTTATCCGGCGCAACTCATGCGCTTGGGTCTCTGCAAAGCTTGTTGACCTCCTCGCCTTCTCTAGGCTAATCAGGAGGTTTTTTTATGGCCACTCATCCCCCTCAAACCGGCGCCGCCATCTGGACCAAGCGCCACGTCATCGATTCCACATCCCTGACCCTGGAGGAAGTCCAGGAGGTTATGCGGACCGCGAAGTCCTTCTTTCATATTCTGGGCCGCCCCATCAAGAAAATCCCGACTTTGCGCGGCAAGGTGGTGGTAAACATGTTTTACGAGAACTCCACCCGCACCCGCACCAGCTTTGAGCTGGCTGCGCAATACCTCAGCGCGGATGTGGTCAATTTCTCGATTGCCACGTCTTCGGTGAAAAAAGGTGAATCCTTGATTGATACTGCCGAAACCTTGGCTGCCATGGGCACCGATGCGGTGGTAATTCGGCATGCCAACTCGGGCGTCTGCCAGCAACTGGTGAATTACTTCGGCGACCGGCTCTGCGTGCTGAACGCCGGAGACGGCTACCACGATCATCCCACCCAAGGCTTGCTGGATCTCTTCAGTTTGCAAGAGCGTATTGAGGATTTGAACGGTAAGAAAATCGTGATTGTAGGCGATATCCTGCACAGTCGGGTGGCCCGCAGCAACATTCATCTGCTAAAACTGTACGGCGTGGATGTGCACGTGGTGGCGCCTTCCACCCTGCTGCCGATGGAAATCGAGCGGCTGGGCTGCACGGCCCATACCCGCATTGAGGAGGCCCTGGAAAACGCGGACGTAGTGATGTGTCTGCGGATGCAGTTGGAGCGCCAGAAGGCGGGGCTGATTCCGGCGTTACAAGAATACATCCGCTTCTACTCCATTACCCAGGAGCGGCTGGCGCGCTACTGCAAGCCGGATGTGCTGGTGATGCATCCCGGCCCCATGAACCGGGGCGTGGAAATCGCCAGCGATGTGGCCGACAACAAGGATATCTCGCTGATTACCAACCAGGTCACCAGCGGGGTGGCCATCCGAATGGCCCTCCTGTACCTGTGTCTCAGCACGCCGACCGAACGCGTGCAGGCCAACCTGAACGAAAGGATTACCGCATGAAGAAGCTGCTGAAGGGCGGCCGGGTGATCAATCCGGCCACGGGCCTTGATGAGGTCATGGATGTATTGATCGACGGTAACACGGTGGCCGCGATTGAAAAGAATATTCCCGCCACGCAGGCCGATGAAGTGGTGGAATTATCTCCCAAACACTGGGTGGTGCCGGGACTGGTCGATGTGCACGTACATTTCCGCGATCCCGGTTTCCCAAACAAGGAAAACACCGAGACCGGGGCCGAGGCCGCGATTTCAGGCGGTTTCACGGCAGTCTGCATCATGCCCAACACGTCCCCCGTGCTGGACAGCTCGCCCATGATTCAGTATGTGCACAACGCCGCGCGCGCCGTGGGGATTCAGATTCATCCCGTCTGCGCGGTCACTCGCGGGCTGGAAGGCCAGGAGATGACTTCGATTGGCACATTGACAGCCAATGGGGCGGTGGCGTTCTCCGATGACGGCAAGCCGGTGGCCAGCGCCAACATGATGCGAAAAGCCCTGGAATACGCCAAGATGTTCGATGTGCCCATTGTCTGCCACGCGGAAGAGCAATCGCTCTGCTGCGGCGGGGTGATGCATGAAGGGTATTATTCCACCCTGCTGGGCCTGCCGGGGATTCCGGCGGTGGCCGAGAGTGTGATGGTGGCCCGCGATATTGAACTCGCCCGCTTTACCGGTGGCCGGGTGCACTTTGCGCATATTTCCAGCAAACAGAGCGTGGATCTCATCCGCAAGGCCAAGCAGGAAGGGGTGAATATCACCGCCGAAACCGCGCCGCATTACCTGGCGCTGACCGACGCGGCCATCCAGGGTTATGATCCCAACTTCAAAATGTACGCGCCTTTGCGCGGCGAAGCGGATCGCCAGGCCCTGATGGAAGGGGTGGCGGACGGCACCATTGACGTGATTGCCACCGATCACGCGCCGCATACCCCGGAAGAAAAAGCCCTGGCCTTTGATGAAGCCCCTTGCGGCGTGATTGGCCTGGAAACCTCGCTCGGCGTGGTGTTGACGCAGCTGTATCACACCCAGCGGCTCCAGCCAACGGAGATCATCAACCTGATGTCTACCCGCCCGGCGGAGATCTTCAAGCTGAAAGAATCCGGCAATCTGGCCGTGGGGCAACGCGCGGATATCACCGTGATTGATCCGGATCACGAATGGGTGGTGAACCCGGCCAAGTTCCGCAGCAAATCCCGCAACACCCCGTTTGACGGTATGGCCCTGCGCGGCAAAGCACGGATGGTGATTGCCAACGGCCAATGCCTGATGAACCGGCTGAGCGGCGAATCCGCAACCTGCGCGGTTTCCTAGCCTGCCGAAATCCCGAATTGACGTGGTCCCTAGGGCATACTGACAGTTGTGGCTACAAGGCGCGAGGAGCACAGTTGAGGAGCGTACATCAGTACGTGACGAAAACGAGCACCACAGCAACGCCGTAGGCGCAACTGTCAGTATGCCCTAGGGCGAATCGACATTCAGCTCAGCCCCAAATAACGAAAGCGGCGATTTGCAGTGCGGCCAAGAAATAAACCGCTTTCCGGTCAAAGCGAGTAGCGATCCGTCTAAATTGCTTGAGCTGTCGGAAGGCCCTTTCAATG
>DATNPJ010000002.1:0-18179 GCA_036703295.1 Coleofasciculaceae cyanobacterium
GCTGCCAAGGACACTTCGGCCCGATCGGAGATTTCTTCCGACGTCAGGCGCTGTCCGCGCATCGCTTTGTTCAAAACATCGGTATACTCGTCTTCAATGGCCAGCTTTTCGCGTGTCAACATTTGTACCTTCCTCTGCCGAAATCCTGGCCTGCATTTTACCGCAAACACAGGCAGAGAGTCCTGCCGGTTCTCTTTCAATCAACAGGAGACCGGTTAGAGTTGTTCGGCATAAGCCGAGCCGGAAACGACAAAAAGCAACAGAATGCCAAGCCAATGGTTGCGGCCAATAGGGGTGCTCACTTCATTATTATTGATCCTTCCGTAAAGCATTCCCTACCAAAAAATTGGGATTCGCAGAAAGAACAATTTCAGAGGATTCAGGAATTTCAGGATTATCCTGAATCCGGGTTATGAACCCCTCCAACGCAGCGTCTGTTTTGGCCGGAGGTTTTGAACACTGAATTACAACGAGCCGCGACCGTTGGCAATCCGCCCGGTCGCCCGCCGGGAGTCCCAGTCCCCTTGCCCATCATTCTTCAAAGGCCGCGGGAAATTCCCGCTTCTTATCCGTCCGGCCGCAACAATGGTATCCAGGGTATCCAGTTTCTTCCGTAATTCATCGGAGAGATAAGTGGTATTTTGAGATATTAACCAGAGACCCTGAGTGGGGACCGTTTGGGGGAGGACGATGTCTGTAAAAGCGGACGCATTGCCGGAATCATTTCAAAGCCTTGTGATGTTTGCATTGCCAAAAATAATTCCAGGAGGTTAGCCCCCAAGTAAACCGGATTGTCGAGTTTGGTTCGGGAGGTAATCACGAGCAAGTGTTCCCAAGTGCACTCATTAAAGGTGTTTCCTTGAAACTGGACAAGAACAGTCCAAAAGGGTTATGGAAAACAGCTAACTAGGTGATAGCAGTATCAGAAGTTAACAGGTAAACTAGGCTCCGGGCAGTAAGGTACTCCGTACACAACCAGGAAGGATGGTAAGCATTAATGAAATTAGTGCTTCCTTTTACAACCGATTTTCCTGAATTTAAACGATTACCAGGTTATTTTAAACAATTCGACACCTGGAAATCCTTGCTTCATACCAATAATTTAATATTAATTTTCAGTCTCATTATTTCCCTGATTGGGCTCTGGGAGATGTTCCAGCACGCTTTGGGTACTGCCACCGAGGAAGCGGAACCCTTTTTAACGATACCCTTGCCCATCGCCATTGGGTTGCTTTTTCTGGGTGTTGCCCTAAAAACCATTCTGGACAGCCGTCCCTATGACGAGATGCCTCGCTGGCTTTGGCCTGTTCGCTATATAACTTTGCTTGTCCCCGCGGCAATTGGAATCTATTTTTTAAGCGTCAATCTCATGAGAACCCAATTTAACTTCTTGAATCTCTGGATCACAACCTATCCGGATATTCCTCCCATTATTACCATTCTTACACTGCTGTTATCCGTTTTTGCCCTGTATATTTATCTGACAGGCAAACGTTCGGAGGAATCAAGCGTCTTTCTAATCAATATTCCCGCGCTCATTATCTCAAACCTGAATCTGCTGGTCCTGATGACCTACTGGCAACATATTCCGCTGTTCTACAATTTCAGGTTGTCATTTCAGTTTATCGTGGCGGCGGTGCTCATCAGTCTTACGCTTTTTGTGGCAACTATTCCCTATCGCGGCTTACTTCATCCAATCGTTTCGGAATCCGTCCGAAGTCGCTGGATGGCTATTATTGCCCTGCTCGGAGGTTTGCTCATCCTCCTGAAAGGTAGCCAGGATGTTTACCAACTTTATATGTTATCGTCCGGCACACAAGAAGCATTGACCGTTGCCCGGTTTATTACCACTTCCAACCTGGTTGTGGTTGCCTTGGCCATTCTGGTTGAAACCGTTCTGCTTCGTCAGACCCACTATTACAACGAAATCGCGCTGACCGACAAACAGCTGCAGGAGAATTGGGTCAAAAGGCAAGAGCTTATTTACAATATTATCCAGGCAATCCCAAGTATTACCCTGAATTTGGAAGAGGTCTTTCAAAAGATTGTCAATGAACTTGGGGCCGTCCTGAAGGCGGACCGGTGCTTGATTGCACGTTACAATCCAAAAACCAAGGATTTAATTCTACCCATCAAGGAATACTGTTCTGCCGATAATATGCCCAGCCTCTTGGCTGCCTTGACTTCCCGGTGGCGAAACTTCAAAGATTTCCATTGGATTATGGAGCACATCTGCGACAGTAAAGAACCGCTGAACTTTGACCTCGATTTTCCCATCCTGTCCGAAGATACAAGAGCGCTTCTACGCGAATTAAAGGTCCAGTCCGGGCTCAGTTGCCCGATTATCCTACAGAACCAATGCTTTGCCCTGCTCTTTGTCCAGCAGGTGAAAGACAAGCGGATATGGACTGAAGATGACAGGGAAATGATTAAGGGCATCGCCGATCAAACGGCCATTGCAATTTACCAGGCCCAGTTGTTCACCCAACTAAGCGAGTCGGAATCAAGGTTTCGGGAGATATCGGAATCCAACATGATTGGCATCTTCTTCTGGAACCTCGATGGGACAATTACCGATGCCAACGACGCCTTCTTAAACCTGATCGGTTATACGCCCGACGAAATTGCTTCCGGAAAAGTCCGGTGGTGGGACTTCACACCTCCCGAATTTTTTGACTATGATCATAAAGCCCTGAAAGAAATACGCGAAAAGAGGACATATTCGCCCTATGAAAAGCAGTTTCTGTTGAAAAACGGGCAACGCATCAACATCCTTATCGGCGGCGCCCTGCTGGAAAATTCGGAAGAGAGCGGCGTTGCATTCACCTTGGATATTACCGAACAGAAAATGGCCGAAAAAGGATTAAAAGACAGCAAGGATGAAATTCGCCAGCTTGCCGACGAGCTCGAACAGCGAGTCATTGAACGCACAGCCCAATTGGAAGCAGTCAACAAGGAACTGGAAGCATTCTCGTATTCGGTATCTCACGATCTGCGGGCGCCATTAAGGACTATCGACGGCTTCAGCCAGACAGTCCTGGATGATTATTCCGACAAACTGGACGAACGCGGGAAAAAATATCTCCATCGGGTTCGGGAAGGTAGCCAGCAAATGGCCAAGCTAATCGATGATATGCTGCAACTGTCCCGGCTGACGAGAGGTTCCTTGAATATTGAGACTGATGTGGATCTCAGCGCTATTGCAAGAAGCATCACCGATGATCTCAAAATGCAAACCCCTGAACGACAGGTCGAATTTATCCTTGAGGAAAACTTGCGTGCAGACTGCGACAGACACCTCATGCAAGCAGTTCTGCAAAATCTTTTAGGCAATGCCTGGAAGTTCACCAGTAAACACCCAATGGCTCATATCCAATTTGGATTAACAATCAACAAAGAGAAGCGAGCATACTTTGTTAAAGATGATGGGGCCGGATTTAACATGGCTTATGCACATAAACTATTTGGTGCGTTTCAGCGCTTGCATGGGGCGGATGAATTCCCTGGAACAGGCGTGGGCTTGGCCACGGTATCACGCATCATTCACCGGCATGGAGGTGAAATTTGGGCGGAATCAGAAGTGGAACAAGGCGCAACATTTTATTTCACGCTAAACCCTATCCAGGCCAATTTGGAAGGCGAGACCAACGGCAAGCAGTGAGTGACACCTTCGAGAATGTCAGATCATGTTGCTTGATAATATTGGGGGGCTTGTGCAGCGAGGGGAAAAAGATGTTGCATTAATAGTGTTTTTATTATTCTATATGTAATTAGAATGAGCAGAGGGGCTTTTCAATACTGAAGCCGTTGTTTCCCGTATAGCCGGAATAATGGTGGGATTGGACTGTCTACGGATACTCAACTCCCGAAGAGGGCAGACGGAGAGTGAAAATAAATCTGCTTAATGATGCTCAATCATATCAATAATCTTGTGAGGTGTTTTCCATGCCAGGAGTATTGTTCCCTGCCCGGCAAAAAGTCTGGCCTGCGGCGAATCTACCCGGCCTGATGAATGCAAAAAACATAGCGGCTTCGAAAAGCAGTTTATCGCTACATTTTGCAGCACGGACTGCTCAATCTCAGCAAAAGTTTCAGCCATCAGAAAGCCAGGCGCATATCAACCTGGCCGGAAAGTGGCGATTTCTGCCATTCAACAACGCGGCAGGAAAGGATATCCCGAACATGAAAACCGGTCGGTGGCCGGTCATGAAACTCCCTTCCAACTGGTACTTACGGGGCAGAAAAACATTACCGACAGACATCAACTCGCTTCCCCGCCCCCGCGATCATGCCCTAGACCGGCAGGCGCAGCCCCATGACAAAAAGATTCTGGATTTTTCCGGTGAAGTCTGGTTCAGTCGGACATTCAACTGGCAAGCGGGTGCTCATAAGCCGGTCATCGTGGATTTAGACATGGCGGATTACTATGCCGATGTCTATATTAATGGCCAGCATGCCGGCAAGCATGAGGGGTGTTTTCAGAAATGGAACGTGGACGCCACGCGATTTATACAGCCCGGAGAAAATAAAATCACCCTGAGAATCGCCTCCCCGCAGCAAATATATGATCCGACCGGGCGCATCCCCTTCAGCTGGCCACACAACCGGCAAATGATCAAGGGAGTATTCGACTTCCATGATGTCCGGCCAGGTGCCATCGGCCCTTCAGGGCAATCACGCTCTACGGGTGGGCTGATTGAGGGAATCTCCGTGCGGCAATCCAGCGGATTGGATATCGCAAACGTGAACATTGTCCCGGTTGAGGTCAACGAAAAACAGGCTCGCTTGCGTGTCGAAACCAAAGTACAAAACTGGACCGGCCAGCCAATTCTTGCCAATGCGAAAGGCAGTATCAAACCCCATAATTTCCAAAGCAGCGTGGAAATTCCCATCCGGTTCCCGGTTGTTGCCAAGCCCGGCTTTACAACCATTTCCAGAGAGATCACCATCCAGGACCCGATGCTTTGGTGGACATGGGATTGCGGCAAGCCGAATCTCTACCGGTTATCCATGAACATTGACAATTCTGAAACCGGCACCACACTCGATCGACGGGAGAAAAAATTCGGCATTCGTTCCATAACTCAAGACAGTAACCAGCAATGGTTTCTGAACGGGAAGCGCGTTTTCCCTCGCGGCTCTAACTATATCTCCACCCAATGGCTCTCTCAGGCGGACAAAAACTGGTACAAACGGGATATCCGCATGATGAAGGAAGCCAACCTGAACGCCATCCGGGTGCATGCCCACGTGGAACGCCCGGAATTCTATGACCAGACGGATGAGGCGGGCATCATGATTTGGCAGGATTTTCCCTTGCAATGGTCTTATGTCGCAAACCAGGAGTTCCGCAAAGAAGCGGTCAAACAGCTTAAGGAGATGATTGAACGGCTGAAAAGTCACCCTTCCATCATGCTCTGGTGCACTCATAACGAGTCGCCTTACTTTTTCGATCCGGAATTGAAACGCAGAAGTAGCGCAAACAACAAAAAAATGGATCTCGATCTGGTGAAAACAGCCCGGCGGGAAGACCCATCACGGCTAGTCCAGATGAATTCGGGCACCGGAGAAACAGACCACGTTCAGGGAGACAAACATTATTACGATGGCTGGTATGGAGGCTCTCCTTCTGGTTTTGAACGGACTATACAAAACCAATCCGGTGGGGCACAAATAACCGAATTCGGCGCGCAAGCCCTGCCGGTACTACAGACCATGAAAAAAATATTTGACGAGGACACCCTTTGGCCTAAAACAAAAAAAGACTGGGATGCCTGGAAAGACGTAAATTGCCAACCCAAGCTGATGCGGGAACAAAACGGTGTTTCAATGGGAAGCAATATCCAGGAATTTATCCAAAACTCCCAACAATACCAGGCCAACCTGGTGAGGCATGCGACCGAAACCTTCCGGCGACACAAGGGAGATAAGACCAGTGGAATCTTCCATTTCATGTTTGCCGATCCCTGGCCGGGAATTACCTGGTCGGTCATTGATTATTTCAGACGCCCGAAACTAGGCTTTGAGGCTCTGAAACGGTCGATGCAACCTGTCTTGCCGAGCATCAAATATGACATCGGCAATCCGGGCGCTTCGGTTTCTCTGCATGTGATCAATGATCGTCATACGGATTATCCCGGAGCAACCCTGGAATGGGCTGTCAGCAATGGGGCCGGTGAAATCCGGCGCGAAAAAACACGGCTGGATGTGAAGGCAGACCATGCCGCCAAAGTCGTGGATTTAGGAGTCGTCAATGCGCTTGAACACGATTCCGGGAAGCTGGAAGTCTGGCTGAAGAATACAAGAGGAAAAATCCTGGGCTATAACGTGCTCCGGCGCTCAGATTTCATCCTGAACCATCCGGCGTCGAGAAAGGTAAAGTAGTATGGTGCCAACGTAAAGTGCTCGAATACCTCGGCATCAACCCCGAACAGCAAGAATTCAGCAGCTAACTTCTTCGGTTCGGATTGGCAGGGTGATCCGGCCAAGTCAGCCTTCCGGCCCCGTTAGCGACTTGAACCATCGTAATGCACTCATCGACCGGGCAGACCAGACTGCAAAGGTTGCAGCCAACGCAATGATCTTCTTTTATTTTTGGAACACGCGTATGTGCTTGCAGTGCGATAGATTGGTGCGCGCCGTCTTCGCAGGCGATATAGCAAAGCTGGCACCCGATGCATTTCTGCGGATCGATCTGCGCGATAATCTTGTAATTGAGATCCAGACTCTCCCAGCGCCGCAGCTTGCGGGCGGCAATGCCGGTCAGATCGGTTGGTGTTTGCATGCCCTGACGGTCCAGATAATCGCTCAGCCCCTCAGCGAGATCATCCACGATACGATGGCCGTAATGCATAACGGCAGTACAGACCTGCACAGAGGAGGCGCCCATCAGAAAGAATTCGGTGGCATCACGCCAGGTTTCAATGCCGCCGATACCTGAAATCGGCAGGGTGAAATCCGGATGATTATAGAGTTCGGAAACCATGTTCAAAGCTATCGGTTTGACCGCCGGACCACAATACCCCCCATGCGTAGATAAACCGTCTACCGCCGGGTTTGGGGACATGGTTTCCAGATTGATACCGGTCACCGAATTGATCGTGTTAATCAGCGAAACGGCGTCCGCTCCGCCCCGCTGGGCAGCCAAACCGGCGGCGGTAATGTCGGTGATATTGGGGGTCAGTTTGACGATAACCGGCCGGGTGGCCGCCTCTTTTACCCAGGCGGTGATTCGCTCCGCCACATCCGGATTTTGTCCGACTGCCGAACCCATGCCACGCTCGCACATGCCGTGCGGGCAACCGAAGTTCAACTCAAAGCCATCCACTCCAATGTCTTCGCATCGTTTCACGCACTCGTGCCACTCTTCCCGAGTCTCCCACATCATGGAGGCAATCAGGGCGTGTTTTGGAAATTTCTCCTTGGTCTCCTTCATCTCAAGCAGGTTTTCACCCAACGAACGATCGGTGATCAACTCGATATTGTTGAAGCCGGCCATCCGCAAGTTTTTGTAGTGCATGGCACCGTAACGGCTGGAAACATTGACAATAGGCTGTCCCAGCGTCTTCCAGACGGCCCCGCCCCATCCTGCGCGGAAGGCGTTCTGCACCTGGTAACCCGTATTGGTGGGCGGGGCAGAGGCCAGCCAGAAAGGATTGGGTGCCTGGATGCCCGCAAAATTAACGGCGAGATCGGCCATGGTTAGTCGTCCCCTTTTTGAATATTGCGAGGTAATGAAGTCGTCGAGGCCGTGCTTTGATACCCAGGTGCGCCTTGTGGCGGCCTCAGAAACTGATCAATCCCGCGCGCGGCATCCCGACCATGGGCCACTGCATTGACCACTTCCTTGCCACCATTCACGCAATCACCCCCGGCAAAATATTTTGGATGTGTGGTCTGAAAATTTGCGTTCACGACAACTTTCCCGCGATTAACCGAGAGTCCTGGAATCTTGCTGTAAAATGCCTCCATTTTTTCCTGACCGGTGGCGAAAATCACCATATCGCAGGACAAGGTGAATTCCGATCCGGCAACCGGCTGAATCTCCGGCTTGCCCTGGGTGTCGGCATTGATGATTTTATTTTTTACGCAACGCAAACCTTCCACCTGCGTCTTGCCTGTGATTTCAATTGGAGAAGTCAGGTACAGAAATTTCACCCCGGCATGCTTTGCGTGATTGACCTCGAAATCATAGGCACTTTGATCGTCTTGCCGGCGACGATAGACCAGGGTCACATCCGCGCCCAGTTTGGATGTTTCCACCGCCGCATCAATGGCGGTATTACCGGCCCCAACCACAACCACCCGGCGTCCGATCGGCACCTGCAGTTCCCGCTCCCGCAGGTGATAGATAAATTCCGCCGCCCCGTATACGCCTGCCAAATCCTCGCCCGGCAGCCCCGGACGGTGGGATTGCCCCAGGCCAACCGCCAGAAAAACGGCGTCGTATTCTTTTTCCAGATCGGAAAGAAAAACCTGTTTTTTGTCGTCCAGCTTGCAACCGTCCACGCTCACCCGGGTCCCGGTGCGAATTTCAAAACCGATTCCGGAAACGTAGGCGACCTCTTTTGCGGCATCTTGATTGTCGAATTTGTAGGGAGCCACGCCATACATGTTCAGGCCACCCGCCCGCTCGCTTGCTTCATACACGACAACCGTATGTCCCAGGCGGGTCAATTCATGCGCGCAACTGAGGCCTGCCGGTCCGCCTCCCACGACGGCCACTTTCAGGCCGGTTGGTTCGCCTTTTTCAAAAAAGCGAAGCTCGTTATCAATGGCGAAATCCGTGGCATAGCCCTGGAGGCGGCCGATATCAATCGGTTTTTCATTCAGTCCGTGATAAACGCATGATCCTTCGCAAAGCATCTGGGTCGGACAGACATTGGCGCAGGCCTTGCCCAGGATGTTCTGAGTAAAGATCGTCCTGGCCGAACCTTTGGGATTGTGGCTGGCAATCTGACGGATAAACATCGGGATATCGATTTCAGTGGGGCAGGCAATGGTGCAGGGCGCGTCATGGCAGAACAGGCAGCGCGAGGCCTCAATCACCGCCTCATTATCGGTCATGCGCGGTTTGACTTTGGCAAAATTCCGGGCCAGTGTTTCCGCATCCGGCGGCGGCAGCACCGGGCCGTTCTCGTGACTAATCTCCAGCATTGGCAACCTCCGCGGCTTCCGGCTGCTCCGGCAAAATTTCAACAGGCGCAAGCGTCTTTGCCTGCGGTTTCATCAGGACGACATACACCAGGCCCGCCAAGGCCAGGCCGACGAACCAGGCGTAGTGATACAGTTCGGTGAAAAATGGCGGCACAACGGCGGCATCCAACGCTTTGATCTGCACCAGAAAACCGGGAATATTCGGTAACACGCCCGCAGCCAGCGCAATGACGGCAACAGGATTATAGCCGTTGCAATAGGTGTAGAGGCCTTGTTTGCGATAGAGATCATCGACATTGATTTCCGACTTCCGGACCCAAAAATAATCAGTCAACAAGATGCCCGCCACCGGACCCAGCAGCGCCGAATACCCCACCAGCCAGGTAAAAATATAACCGGAGGGATCGGCAATCAGTTTCCAGGGCATGATCAGCAGGCCGATGATGGCAGTCAGCGTGCCACCCCGTTTGAAATCGATTTTGGTTGGCGCGAGATTGGCAAAATCGTTGGCCGGAGCCACGACGTTGGCGGCCACATTCATGGCCAGGGTGGCAATACAAATCAGGAGCATCGCCAAAAAAATGATGAACGGATTATCGAATTTGCCAACCAGCATAATCGGATCCCAGATGCGCTCGCCAAAAATACCGAAACTCGCACTGGTCACGGCAACCCCGATAAACGCGATCAGGGTCATGGTGGTGGGCAGTCCCAAAGCCTGCCCCAGTACCTGGGCGCGCTGATTTTGGGCATACCGGGTAAAGTCGGGAATGTTCAGGCTGAGTGTGGCCCAGAAGCCCACCATGCCCGTCAGGGAAGGTACAAAAAACGCCCAGAATTCGGCGGAAGTTTTAAATTTTGAGGGCGCGGCCAGCATGCCCGTAAAACCGCCCGCAGCTTGCCCCGCCCAGAACAGCAGGCCGATGCCGCTCAGGACCAACAGGGGAGCACAGAAGGTTTCGAGTTTTTTGATTGATTCTATACCTTTGTGAATCAGCAGCAGGTTAATGCCCCAGAAGACCAGAAAGCATAGAAACGGCACAATTTTCACGCCCATAAAAGCAGGGAGCATCGCGGGCACATGGGCTGCCTCCGGCCACACGGCGGTCAGCATGGTAAAAATCGCGGTGCCGCCAATCCAGCACTGGATTCCAAACCAGCCGCAGGCCACAATCGCCCGCAGCAAAGCCGGAATATTAGCGCCTTGCACCCCGAAACTCAGCCGGGCATAAATCGGAAAAGGAATGCCGTATTTCACGCCTACATGTCCGTTCAGAATCATGGGGATCAGGACAATGACATTGCCCAGGAACACGGTCATCAATGCCTGCGAGACGTTCATCCCACCTTCAATCAGGGAAGAGGCGATCATGTAGGATGGAATACAGATGCACATGCCAATCCAGAGGGCCATGAAATTCAGGGTCGTCCAGGTGCGCCGCTCCGGGGGCACCGGCTGCAAATCGTGGTTGGTTAATTCAGCGTCGTACACGTCAGCACCTTATCCCTTTTCCAGAACCGACAATGACTCATCGAGCGCCTTGAGCAACTGTTCGGCCTGATCACGGTTGATCGAGAGAGCCGGGGCCAGGCGGACCACGTTTCCGAACAGGCCGCCCTTGCCAATCAGCACGCCACGCTCTTTCATCAACTCCATCAGCTGGGCGGTTTCGGCGGAGGCATACTCCTTGGTTTCCCGATCTTTCACCAGCTCAATTCCCAGCAGCAGGCCGCGACCCCGCACATCGCCAATCAGCGGATGGCGCTTCTGTAGTTCGAGCAAGCCGTCTTTCAGGGCTTGCCCCATGACGCGGGCATTTTCAATCAGCTTTTCTTCCTCGATAATGTCCATGGTGGTCAGTGCCTGCATGGCCTGGAAAGGGTCACCGGCAAAGGTGTTGAAGTGCATCTTGCCGGTCATGGACTCGGCGATATCAGCGCGCATCAGGGTCGCCCCGATGGCCGCCCCGTTGCCAAAACCCTTGGCCATGGTGATGATGTCGGCATCGATGCCCAGTGATGGTGTCGCCAGGAACGTCTGTCCGCAACGGCCCGCGCCGGTCTGCACTTCGTCGCTGATGTATTTTCCGCCGTAACGGTGAATGATTTCGGCCACCCGGTGGAAGTACTCTTCCGGAGGCGTGATGAAACCGCCCACACCCAGCACCGGCTCGGCAAGGAACGCGGCGATTCGGCCGTGCGTGGTTGTCTGGATGGTTTCTTCCACGTGCTTGGCACATTCAAGATGACAGGTACCGGGATCCCTCTTGAACGGACACCGGTAGCAATTGGGGGCAATGGCCGCCACCGCGTTGGAAACCGGCTGGGCACGGAAGCGCCATGAGTGATGCCCGCAATGGGCCAAAGTCCCGGAAGTCCCGCCGTGATAGCCATGCTGCAAACTAATCACCATGGTTTCACCCGTGGCCTGGCGGGCAGCCAACAGGGCCAGTTCGTTGGCTTCGGAGCCGGAATTTGTGAAGGCCACTTTCGCCGTCTTGGGGTCCATGCTCTTCGGCGCTTCACCGGTCAGCTTGTCGGCCAGGCGGGTAGCGTAGCGATTCAGGTACAAGGTGGTGGTGTGCTGGATTTCGTCATTGGTAATCATCTCGATCATGCGCTGCTGGATTCGGGGATGATTATGGCCCGCCGAAATGCAGACAATCCCGCCAATGACATCCAGGAACTCGCGGCCTTGCTCGTCGTAAACGAAGCTCCCCTTGGCCCGAACGAGATGCAGCGGTTCCTGGTAATAATGCGCCGCAGTCGGCAGAAAATGCGCCTTGCGTGTCGCCAGCAGTTCCCCGTTGGTTTCAACCGTATCCAGGGTCTTTTCGGTTTCCTGTTTCGCCAGAGACATTAGAAACTCCTTTCCGGGGGCACAATCAAGGTTCATGAAAGTGATTCAAAAAACCGGCACCCAATCCCAAGACAAATTCATTTGATCAGACCGTTTTTCGCAAATTGCTGTAATTGCTGCATTTGAGCCATTTGTTAATCAACGCTCTTTCTTAAAGGGCCACCAATTCCTTGTAGGTTTCGGGACGGCGATCGCGGTAGAACTGCCAGAGATCGCGCACTTCCTTGATTTCATCAAAATCGAGATCCGCAATCAGCAGTTCGTCCTGATCTCGCGAAGCCTGGGCGATGATATTGCCCCGAGGTCCCACAAAATACGATTGGCCATAGAATTCACCAATGCCCCAGGGGGCCTCGGTGCCGATCCGGTTGATGGCGGCCACGAAGTAGCCATTGGCCACGGCATGGGCGGGTTGTTCCACTTTCCAGAGATATTCGGACAAACCGGCCACAGTGGCGGAAGGGTTGAATACGATTTCCGCGCCGTTCAAACCCAGACAGCGGGCGCCGTCCGGGAAGTGGCGATCATAACAGATATAAACACCGACATTGCCGTAGCGCGTCTTGAAGACCGGGTAGCCCAGATTGCCGGGTTTGAAGAAGAATTTCTCCCAGAAGCCCTTCACCTGCGGGATATGATTCTTGCGATACTTGCCCAGATAGGTGCCGTCGGCATCGATCACGGCGGCGGTGTTATAGTAGACGCCGGTCATTTCGACTTCATAAATCGGCACCACGATGACCATGTTGTGCTTTTTGGCCAGTTGCATCATCAACTGGGTGGTGGGGCCGTCCGGGATGGGTTCGGCCAGATCGTACCACTTGGTTTCCTGGGACGGGCAGAAATACGGGCCGGTGAAAATTTCCTCAAAGCAGAGCATCTGCACGCCCTTTTTGGCCGCTTCCTCGATATAAGGCATGTGCGCCTCTAACATGGCCTTGCGGTGTTCTTCGCAGGAAGCTTCGGCTGGAAGGCGGTTGGCCAGTTGGATGACGGCAGTTCGGACGATTCTGGGCATTTCAGTTGAGCTCCTCTAGGAATTAAAATCGAAGACTTTTACGCAGAAACCAGGGGCAGACGGGCTTCCGTGAGCATGACCCCATACGGGGCGCGTGGAATGTACTGACCAAAGCCCTTGCCCACACGAGCAACCCCATTGTCGATGGCCACCGTACCGCGAAGCACGACCGTACGCACCTTGCCCTGGACTGCCCAGCCCTCGTATGCGTTGTAGTCCACATTCATATGCTGACTGGCCACCGAGAGCGTGTGCCTGGCATTGGGATCGAAAATGACGATATCCGCATCCGAGCCCACGGCAATCGTACCCTTTTTGGGGAACATGCCAAAGATTTTCGCCGCGCGGGTGGCGATGAGATCCACGAAGGTATTCAGTGAAATGCGGCCCTTGGCAACGCCTTCGGAGTACAGCAACTCCACCCGGTTCTCGATACCGGGGGCGCCGTTGGGAATTTTGGCAAAGTCTTTTTCGCCCATACGCTTCTGGTCCATGCAGAAGGGGCAGTGATCGGTGGCCACGTGATGAATCAGCCCCTGGTTGATCCCGCTCCACAACGCTTCCTGATCTTTCGGTTTCCTGAGCGGAGGGCTGAAAACCCACTTGGCGCCCTCGAAACCCGGCTTTTCATACAGGCTGTCATCCAGCAACAAGTACTGAATACAGGTTTCTACATTGACATGCTGGTTGCGCTTCAGGGCTTCCCGCACCCGGTTCAGTGCGCCTTCGCAGGTGAGATGAACGACATAACAGGGATGCCCGCCCTGCCAGGCCATATCGATAAAGCGCCCGGTGGCTTCGGCTTCGGCAATTTCAGGATGGCAGACGCCATGGTATTTCGGCTCGGTATGACCGGCCGCACGGTGCCGGGCCACCAGCTCATCGATCAGATCCCCGTTTTCGCAATGCGCGGTGACGATGCCGCCATATTGACCCGCCTCGTTCATCAGGCCCAGCATCTGGCGATCATCAATCATCAGTGCGCCCTTGTAGGCCATAAAGGTCTTGAAAGAAGTCACACCACGCTTTTCAATAATAGCCTCGATTTCGCTGCGGGTGTTGGGGTTGAAATCGGTCACACCCAGGTGAAAGGCATAATCGCCCACCGCGTTGCCGTCCGCCTTGCTGTGCCAATCATCCAACGCGGCGTTCAGTGTGCTCCCCTGGGTTTGGATGGCGAAATCCACGATGGTGGTGGTGCCGCCATGCAAGCCGGCCAGCGTACCGGTCTCGAAAGTGTCGCTGGCAAAGGTGCCCATGAACGGCAACTCCATGTGCGTATGCGCGTCAATACCGCCCGGAAAAAGATAATGTCCCGTCGCGTCAATGATCTCATCCGCCGGGCCTGACAGATTCCGGCCGATGGCCTGCACTTTTTCGCCCACCACATAAATATCGGCCTCGAACTGATCCGTGGCGGTCACCACGATGCCGTTTTTGAGCAACAGGGTACGATCGGGGGTCATCTTGTGCTAAACCTCAACTGCCAATGATGGATGGTGCTACCAGATACTGGAGTCCTTGAACCAGCGTTCGACCGTGACCTTGGTATCGGTGTAAAAATCAACCGATGCCTGCCCATGCGCCTTGATATCCCCAAAGAAGGAATGCTTGGCGCCCCCAAAGGAGAAAAATGCCATCGGGGCCGGCACGCCGATGTTGATGCCGATCATGCTGGGCTCCACTTCATAGGAGAACTTCCGGGCGGCTGCGCCGGAGGCGGTAAACAGCGTGGTGGTGTTGGCGAATTCAGAGCTATTCAGCCAACTGATGGCGTCATCCAAGGTGGCAACCTGCCCCAGCAGGATGACCGGCCCGAAGACCTCTTCTTTCGCGATGCGCATATGAGGCTGGATGCCCGTAATCACGGTCGGGCCCAGGTAATAGCCATCTTTAGGCAGGTCTGTGGCTTCCCGACCGTCGATCAGAACCGTGGCCCCTTCGTCCATCGCGGACTGAATCAAGCCCTTTACCCGCTCCAAAGCCGCTTGGGAAATCAAGGGGCCTATCCCGGTGGCCGGATTCATGCCGTCTCCGACTTTCAAACCCTGTGCGGCCTTGACCACGCCCGCTTCAATCAACGGGTAGGCATCCGCCACGCCCAGAATGAGCGAACCAGCCAGGCAGCGCTGCCCCGCGCAACCCGTGCAGGAATCGACCACCGTGCTGACAGCGGAATCCATCCGGGCATCCGGCAGGACCACCATAAAGTTTTTGGCGCCACCAAGCGCTTGCACCCGCTTGCCATGAGCGGTTGCGGTCTGGTAGACATGCTTGGCCACAGGCGTGGAGCCCACGAAAGAGACACCGGCCACATCCGGATGGCTGAGCAGGGCGTTCACCGTATCTTTGCCGCCTTGCACCATGTTCAGCACGCCGGGCGGCATGCCGGCTTTCTCAATCAGCTCAAATAGCCGGACCTGGGTGAGCGGTACGCGTTCGCTGGGTTTCAACACAAAAGTATTGCCGGAGGCTACCGCAAATGGCCAGAACCAGAAAGGCACCATGGCCGGAAAATTAAACGGGGTGATGGCCGCAAACACCCCCATGGGGCGACGGACGGCATGGCAATCGATTCCGGAAGCGATGTCTTCCGCGACCTGCCCCTTCAGCATGATGGGCATGCCGCAGGCCGTTTCCACCATCTGGATGCCCCGGCGGATGTCACCGAGGGCCTCTCCCAAGGTCTTGCCGTTCTCCAGGGTAATTAACCTTGCCAGCTCGTCAACATGCTCTTCCAACAGGGTTTTCAAGCGGAATAATATTTGCACCCGTTCAATAACCGGCGTTTCCCGCCAGGTTTGGAATGCTTCCTTGGCCGCACGGACGGCGCCATTGACATCTTCGGCGGTGCCTAGCGGGGTACGTGCCAATAATTGGCCATTGGCAGGATTAATAATCTCCACGTGCTCCTGGCCCAGGGATTCAACCCATGCCCCTGCAATATAATTCCTGACCACAGTCTGACTGCCGCTAGTCAAGCGACTGGCCCCTTCCACCTGCAGTTTCTCAATCACTGCTGCCTCTCTCCTTACCTGTTAAACCCATGGTGAATGACTTCAATTTGACATCATGCAGAGCATTTTACCAATATAGCTGAACATAAACCCTGGGGCAAGCTCATCGAAAGGGCGTCTGTTTAGCATTAATCCTGGAAAACCGTATTGCAGGTTCCCGGCAAACCTTCCGACTTGTAACTTTTAGCTTGTAAAAGGCTGGGCAGACTCTCTTACTGTGATAAGATAATGCGGTTCATCCCCCCTCAACCATACGGCCTCCTCTCTATGACCATCCGCCTCAACGATATCTCCAAGAGCTTTGCCACTCGCAGCCTGTTTGAAGAGCTTTCGCTCGAAATCAATGCCAAAGACCGCATTGGCCTGATTGGCCGAAACGGCTGCGGTAAATCGACCCTGTTTCTGATTATCATGGGCCAGGTCAAGCCCGAAGTGGGCTCTATCTACCGGGCTCCCGGCATGAGAATCAACTATCTCTCCCAGGAACCCAAAATCACACCCAATCTCACCTTGTATGAGGAAATGCGATCGGTTTTCAGTGAAGTAAACGCCCTGATGGAAGAAGAAGCCGAGCTGATTCGCAAACTCGGTGAGGACGTGGAGTCCGAGGAAAAGCACATGGCGCTTGCCGAGCGGATGATGGTCTTGCATGAGGAAATGGACCGCCTGGATGCCTACAACCTCGATGCCCGCATCGGCCGCATTCTGAAAGGCCTGGGCTTTTCGCTTGCGGATTATGAGCGCAAGTCCAGCGATTTCAGCGGTGGCTGGCAGATGCGCATCAACCTGGGCAAAGTGCTCCTGGAAGGCGCGGATATTCTGCTGCTGGATGAACCGACCAACCACCTCGATATGGAAGCCTGCGAGTGGCTGGAAAACTTCCTCACGGACTATCCCGGCGGACTGGTCATTGCTTCGCATGACCGGCGCTTTCTGGATAAGGTGACCAACAAGATTGCCGAGATGGAAAATGGCGGGCTCAAGCTGTGGAACGGAAACTATACCGAGCATCTCGCCCAGAAGGCCGAAGCCATCGAAAATATTACGGCGGCGCATGGGCGCCAGCAGAAGGAACTGGCCAAGCAGACCGCCTTCGTGGAACGCTTCAAAGCCAGCGCCAGCCGGGGCACGCAAGCCAAGAGCCGGGAGAAACAGCTGGCCAAGATCGAGCGCATTGAGTTGCCGACCTCGGAAACGAAACGCATCGTGGTTCGGTTCCCCTCCCCGGAACCCAGCGGCAAGGAAGCCCTGACCATTCGCGATCTCTCCAAGGCGTTTGGGGATAAAGTTTTGTTCACGGGGCTGAATGCGGATATCGAGCGCAAGCAGCGGGTTTTTCTACTGGGTGAAAATGGCTGCGGCAAAACCACCCTGATGAGGATGCTGCAAGGGCTGGAAACTTCGGATACCGGGGAAATTAAGCTCGGCTACAATGCCAAGATCGGTTATTTTTCCCAGAAGCAACTGGAAACGCTGGATCTGAATCTGTCCGTTTTCCAGACCATCCAAAAAGCGTGTCCCGATCTTCATGATACGGAATTGCGAGGATTGCTGGGAAGGTTCCTGTTTAAGGGGGACCAGGCTTTCAAACCGGCTTCACAGCTCAGCGGCGGCGAAAAAAGCAAGCTGGCGCTGGCCAAGCTGATGATGTCCGGCGCAAACGTGCTGATGCTGGATGAACCGACCAACCACATGGATATTCCCTCCAAGGATGCGATGACCGAGGCGCTGAGCGAATATGAGGGCACCATCCTCTGCATTTCGCACGACCGCCATTTTATCCAGACCCTGGCCACCGAGATCTGGGAGATTCATAACGGCCGCATCCTCACCTATTGTGGGGATTACGATTATTACCGCTTCAAGCGCGAAGAAATGCGAGCCAAGATCCCCGCTCAATCAATATAAAAGTAGTCAATCTTCCTTCATGGCATCGTCATCTTTGGCAGATGAGTTTCGCCATTTTTCAAGCGGATTTGTAGATTGCGCTTTGCATCCGACTGGAAAATCGTCCCTTCGGTGGATCAATTTGCTAGGGGATGTAGAAATCGGCTGCAAGACGTTTAATACCGATACAGCAGTACTTATTGAAGGCAGGTTTTATGCTCTTGATTGGCTTGGTATTGGA
>DATNPJ010000052.1:0-42973 GCA_036703295.1 Coleofasciculaceae cyanobacterium
AGCCCATTCCAAGGCTACCGAGGAAGACATCAGATGTCCGGCCGCAAGAATCCCTTTGCTGCACAAAACAAGTAAGGGCTAAACGCTCATCTGGTACCGCAGAAGGGGGCAATTGCCCCCTTCTCTCAATTTTTTAAAAATAAATTTACTGATTTAAGCCCAAGCTGTTGAAAAAGTTGCCGACGGCATTACCCGCTTTTAACCTGCGCCAGTGCACTTTCCCTCCTCTGGTTATGTTGTGTATACCAGGTTTACGACACGGTAAACGTTTTTGGCAGAGCCTTGTCTCCAGTTTTTTTTCATGTTTATATAAAACTTACTTCTATTATCGGGGTTTTTTCTTGCCTGGGGTCCGAATCTTTTTTCAAGTTATTCGATGTGGAAGTTGAACAAACGTAGATGGGTTTTCATTTCAGAGAGCGGTTAAAATTTGGGTTGTCATACACAGGTTTTATAGATTAGTCAATGAAGGGGAGTTCTGTTTTAAATGATACGTTTTGAATTGAATCAACCGGGACAACGTGTCATTTCCCATGCTTTGCTCCCGGTTCCGGGGAGTTTCCCCTCTTCCGCGCAACAAACCTTGCTGGCTCCCAATCGCCCTGATGAAGTTCATTTTGGGAGTGCAAATAACAACTCAAAAGCATCTTCATCCAGTCGCTATCTTCCGATGTTAACACTTTTAGCAGGGTTAACCGTCCCCGCGTCACCAGCGCTTGCAGAAGCTCAGGCTATCTCAAAAGCACCGATTGAAACGGCTGTGCCTGCCAGTGTTTCAGCCCAGGCAAGTCAAATCAAGGGTCGTATTGCAACTCCCAACGAAGTGCTGGATTTACTGGTGAAAAATCCGGCCAGTATCGTGGGAAAAATTGTTTTAGACAGCTTGCCAGAGAGCAATCCCAATTGCTTGCTCAAAGTCAAAACGAAAGATCAGCAGTTTGAGCATCTGATTCTTAGCGGGGATGAAGACGTGAGTGGCCTGATATCTCACGCCATATGCCAGAACAAGGAGATTCCCGAGATAACGGATTGGAAAGTTCGCGTTCCTCTTCAAGTTTGGGCCGGCCAGGAATTGCAACAGATAGAAGCTCAAGCAGCTCTTCTGGACAGGGTTGTTCATGGTTTTTATCAGGCGAAACAGGATGATCCTGGAAAGAACATCGCAGAACTGGCGGCGCCTTGGTTAAATCGTCTGGTTGAACAGGGGAAAGTTGAAAAAGCGGTCGTGGATAAGGAGAATAAAAAGTTCGAGATCTTCTTGAAGCCGGTTATGCCAGGCGGACAACCACTGACTTTTAAAACCCCGGTGTCACTTGAACAGTTGAATCTGATGAAAGAAAAAAAAGTCAATATTCCCAATATTGATGAGATTACGCCCGGAGTCCTGTCCCAACTTTCTGCCACGATCGAGGATCATGCGATACTGACACTTGTCATTGCTATTGCGCTTGCCACTTATCTCCAGCTCAGAATGTCTTCCGGCGTGAAACAGGCAAAAACCTTTCAGATAATTCAACCCGATAAGCTCACTGTGGATTTGGAAGATGTCGGGGGCTTGCCTCGTGAATTCAAGAGAGATTTGGAAAAGAAAATCAGACGGATTCGCCAGGAGAATCAAAACTTTTCAAAACAACTCCAGCAAATGAAAACCTCTAAAAACCCCTTGACATGGGCCACTTCACGTATTCCATTATTAAAGACGAGATTATTAAAAGAAACCCCCTGGACACAAGCAGACGAAAAACGTTTTCAGGAAACAGGCCAAATTGACCTAAAACCGTCCATCCCTTACACGGGAGACTCCAAGTTCCAGACCTTGCTGGTGGGTGAACCGGGCACCGGTAAAACCATGCTGGCCAAAACCATTGCAAAAAGGCTGGGTGTACCCTTTATCAGCATCAGTGGCGGGGACTTTGCAGAAGTATATGTTGGTACTGGTTCCAAACGGGTGCGTGAGGTGTTTAAAAAAGCTCAACAGAATGCACCTTGTATTGTGTTTATTGATGAAATCGAAGAAATTGCCATGAAGCGCAAATACAGCGCGGATTCCACCAGCAGAGGCCAAACCCAGGCCACCTTGCTATCCTATATGGATGGCTTGAATTCCGCTGCCGGCATCACCGTCATTGCGGCAACCAATGCCCCTGTTGAAGATCTGGATCCGGCGGTGATTCGTCCTGGGCGGTTTGAGGTGGTCAATACTCCCGCCCCCAAAACAGACGCCCAACGGATTGATGTCCTGCACAAAGTCTTGAATTCCATAGAACGGGAGATCCTGCAGAAAGACCCCCAATGGAAAGGGCCGCTGGCGCTTTTGTCTTCTGCTCTGTCAGCGGGTGAGCGTGCGAAGTATGGACCCAATCAGGTGGTTGATGTCCAGAAGTTTGCAAAAATTATGGCTGGTGAATCCGGCGCTACTATTTCAGGAACCATCAAAGCAGCCGTGGAAATGGCGCGGGATGAAGGCGCAAAGCAAATCAATATGGCCCATGTCTTGCAAGGCTATGAAAAAGTCAAAGCGGGCTCCCCAGAACCGGAAATTCTGGAAGATCCGGCCAATGAAAGGATGCGTGAACTGACCGCAGGGCATGAGGGTGGTCATGCAATAGCTGCATTACTTTGGAATAAAGTGGTTGAAATGTTAGAGCTTCAGAACATGTCCTCGGTTCAGAAAGGGAAAGATCCCTATGAAATTGCCGTTTTCTCCATGACCCCCCGAAGTGGCTCATTGGGACATGTCAGGTATATTAGTAACCTGGGACACAAAACACTCCTGGATATGATCGGAAGCTCCATAGTGGGTGTAGGTGGACGCGCTGCGGAAGAAGTCATGGGCGGGGGAGATGTTCTTGCTGTCACCAAAGGCGGAAAGGGTGACTGGGATCAACTCCGGGAAGAATTAATATCATTTATTCACTCAGGCGCTGTCCGGGGAAGCAACACGTCGACACTGAAGCGAGATGCGCATAACCAACCGGAGCCTACGGAGGAAGATCGGCAATTGGCGAATCGATTGACGGAACGCTATTTGTGGACCATGGTCAACGTGCTGAATGTTGTGGGACGCGAGCGACTGAAGAGCATGGAACAGGATGCCCTGAAATTGTCTGAAAACGGTAAATTAGGGGATTTGTTCCTGGAGGATGCTGGTGCCTTTTTTGAGAAGCACCTTGAAGGTGTCGACTGGGATACCATGGTCCAGATCGTGAACCAGGAGAGCATCATTCCAACACGCAAGGAACTGCTTGATGCAAGACGGAAGGCTTTAACCGTAGTTGACGGGAGTGGAAATAAAGCGACCGCCAAACGTAAAGCACTATCCAAGCGCGGCCAACCGGCATAGCCACCCACCATGTGCCAATAACTCGTTAGTGAGATGGTCTGATTTAAATTTACCGGTTCAGCCCCAAGCTTTTACCCATGCTGTTGAGAAAATTGCCGACGAAATTGCCCGCTTTTTCCTGCGCCTTGACCTGCTCCAGTGCAGACTGGGCTTTCTGGTCGGTGGCGGTGATTTTGGAATCGAGATAAGACAGGCGGTTGTTCACCTCGTCCAGCTTGTCGTCCAGGTTGTCAATCCGCATGGGGACATCGCTGGTTTTCATGTCGTTGGTCAGGGTGCCGACATCCCGTGAGAGCCGGTTGATTTGTGTTTGCTGGTATCCGATGAACAGACACAACGCGGCAACCACCGCGCCAATCGCGTATGGTTTCCAGGCGGCTTGCTTGGATGCCTGTTGATTGAAGGCCGGGTAGCGGCTCAGGATGGGGTCGGTTGGCGTTGGGATACGCTCGGGGCTTGGGTGCCCGGAGGGAGTAATGTGCGGGTTGGTTTGGGTTTCTGTGGATTCCAGCATGAACGATGTCTCCTTGTGAGGTTCGGCAGGATTATTATTATAAAACCAAGGCAACCACACAGTTGCCCGCCTGGGCAGAGAACGGGTGCGATGCTGCCCTCTTGGCGTCTTTTTCAGTGCTTTGCGGGGACGTGGTGTTTCAGGTAAGATGCCTTTCAGAGTTTGAGCAGAGAGGAGCAACCGCGCATGGCCACCACTTTGGATTCCCACCGGATACCCACCTTCATGAAAGGCCGGGATTTCCTGACCTTCCTGGAATATTCCCCGGAAGAGATGCTGGAACTCCTCTCGCTGGCCGCCTATCTCAAGCAGCTCAAGCGCAGTCGCACATCGCACAAGGTTCTGGATGGCCGTTCCATCGCCATGTACTTTGAAAAGCCCAGCAACCGCACCCGCGTGAGCTTTGAAGTTGGCATCTTCGACCTGGGCGCGCATCCCTTCATGCTCCGCAAGGAGGAAATCAACCTGGGCGTCCGCGAAACCATCGCCGACACCGCCCGCACCCTGGCCCGTTATGTGGATGGCATCATGATCCGCACCTTTGCCCAGAAGGACGTGGAAGATCTGGCGGAATGGTCCTCGGTTCCGGTGATTAACGGGCTGACGGATGATTATCACCCCTGCCAGGTGCTGGCCGACCTGCTGACCGTGCAGGAGCACTTCGGGAAATTCAAGGGGCACAAGCTGACCTACGTGGGCGACGGCAACAACATGGCCCACAGCCTGCTGCTGGGCTGCGCCATGGTGGGCATGGACGTGACCATTGCCAGCCCCTCGGGTTACCAACCCAGCCCGGCGGTGGTGGAGCGCGCGCGCGGCTTTGCGAAAGCCAATGGAACTGAAGTTTCCGTGACCGACAACATCAAGGATGCCGTGCGGGACGCCTCGGTGCTGTACACCGATGTGTGGGCCAGCATGGGCCAGGAAGCCGAGGCGGAGGCCCGCAAGCAGATCTTCAAGGAATACCAGGTGAACGCGCAGAACATGAGTCTGGCCCGCCCGGATGCCATCGTGCTGCATTGCCTGCCGGCCCACCGAGGCGAGGAGATCACCGCAGATGTGCTGGAAAAACACGCGGACACCATCTTCGAGCAGGCCGAAAACCGGCTGCATGCCCAAAAAGCCGTGATGGCCGCTATTATCGAATAGCCTGAAAGCGCTGGATAGCCTTTACTTTCATTGACGTCTTTCGTAGCATGTCCCACAAGTGAAATAGTGGGAAGTACAAGTATGCAAATTGGTTATCCGTATGGATTGATCCCCTTGGCGAAACCCGTGCAAAGCGGTCGCCGCCTGCCTGTTCTGGATTTTTGCCGTCCTCTGACTGAGGACACGCTCTGTTTCAGCGGTATAGCCGTCGGACGCAAGCGGCCAACGGATGAAATTGCCGCGCATTTGGCCTCTTTCCCCAAGGTGGGACCGCCACCATTCAATGCCAAGTTCCATGCCGAGCGCCGCCAGGCGTTTCTTTCCAAGCTTCCGCCAAATACAACGGTGGTGATGCCCGGCGCGACGCTGGCCACCCGTAATAACGATGTTGATCATCCCTTTCGGCAGGACAGCAATTTCTTTTATCTGACCGGCTTTGATAAACCCGACGCGGTGGCCATCTTCTCCAATGTGCCGGGCAAGCCTGCATTCACGCTGCTGATTCCCTATCAGGGAAATGAGCGTTTTAACCTGTTCTGCGGAACGCCGATCGGCGTTGAGCAGGTCAAGATGTTATACGGGGCCGACCATGCGGTGGCCTACAACAATGACAACTTATCCCGGGCGGATCAGGCAATGAAGATGGCTCTGGCGGAAGCGTTGCCGGAGGATGTTCACCCCCAGTTTCTGCCAGGCAAGGCAGCGTCCAAACTGGATCCGCTGGTTGCCCGCTTGCTGAAAAAAGTTTCCCGGCAAGCCGGTCAACCTCTCGACGGGACGATTGCCCGGCGGGCGTTGGAAGATATGCGCTTGATTAAAACACCTTACGAAATCGCCCTGTTGAAACGGGCCTGCGATCTCTCTGCCCGGGCGCATAAAGCCGTCATGCGGCGATCAAGGCTCTCCGGTCCCGGTAAAACACTATATGAAGGCAAAGTACAGGCGGAAATCGAGTCGTCTTGGACGAAACGCGGGGCGGTGCGCCATGCTTACGGAACCATTGCCGCCGGGGGTGAGCGGGCTTGCACTCTTCACTATGTGGATAACAACCAGCATACCCGCTGGAAAGAGCTGTTATTGTTAGATGCCGGTTGCGAATACAATTCCTACGCTGCGGACATCACCCGGGTATTTCCGTCGAACGGCAAGTTTACCCCCGCGCAAAAAGCCATCTACAACCTGGTGCTGGAAGCCCAGAAACGGGCTATCCGCATGGTCAAGCCCGGCGTGACCCTGCGGGAGATCCACATGGAAGCTGCACGCCATATTCACCATGGGTTGATGGATCTGGGCATTCTTAAAGGAGTGTCGGATAAACTTTGGGGAGAAGAGGCCTACCAAAAATTCTTTCCCCACCGGACCAGCCATATGCTGGGATTGGATGTCCATGATTTGCCGATAAAGCTGGGTGATGCGAATGTGTTGGATATCCCACTGCAACCGGGCATGGTATTTACGATTGAACCAGGGCTGTACTTCCGGCCTGACATTGCCAAACAACACGATGTGGATCCCCAATGGCACGGCATTGGCGTTCGCATTGAGGATGACATTCTGGTGACCGCACAGGGCCATGAGGTCTTGAGCAGTGGCGCGCCCAAGGAAGTGAATGAAATCGAAGCGCTGATGGCCGGGAAATAGCGGCAAATCACGAACCTCTCAGGCCTGCTTTGGTTGCCGTCCGGCGGCCCTATTCCGCTGAAGCCGGGCGTGGAACAGACCGTTTCGCGCTATCCCTGTCCTCCGTTCAACGGATGTCTGTTGCTGCTTCCTCCCCTAAAGCCCAGTCCTGCTTTACAATGGAATGATGCTTAAAATTCTGATTTCCAACGACGACGGCATCTATGCCAACGGTATCCAAACCCTGGCTGCCAAGCTCTCCCAACACCACGAAGTCTACATGGTCGCGCCGGACCGGGAACGCAGCGCTACCGGACACGCGCTGACCCTCCATAAGCCGATTCGAATCGAGGAAGTCCAGATGACTTTCCCGGTGAAACAGGCTTATTCAATCAGCGGCACCCCCAGCGACTGCGTCAAGCTGGCCTTGAACGCCCTGCTGGATGTGGAGATCGATGTAGTGGTCTCCGGCATCAACCACGGCCCCAACCTGGGTTCGGACGTACTCTACTCCGGCACGGTCAGCGCTGCGCTGGAAGGCGCCATTCATGGCATTCCCAGTATCGCGGTATCCCTGGTCAACGGATTTGAGAAAATGGCCGACTTCAGCCATGGTGCCCAGTTCATCTCGGATTTCCTGCCCAAGGCCATGAAGATTGGCATCCCGGCCAAAAGCATCCTGAATATCAACATCCCGGCGGTGCCCCTGCACCATTTTGCGGGGATCAAAGTCGCCGAGCTGGGCACCCGGATGTACACGGATACCTATGAACGGCGGGTGGACCCGCGCGGCGGCGTCTACTTCTGGCTGGCTGGCGAGGTCATCGAGACCGGCGAGTCCGAGACGTCCGATGTAGAGGCGATTCGCAACAACCTGGTGTCGATTTCACCCGTGCATTACAACCTGACCAACTTCAACGCCTTAACCTTAATGCGTGAGAAGCTGGAGCTGACCGAAGAACCCACCTAACTGTGCTCAGCGGCGGCGCGTCCGTAAGCTATCTGTCAGGCTTCTGTGGGCGTCCTGGTAAAACCATCTGCCTCGGGACCGCCGAATCCGGATTCCTGCATGGCTTTCAGAGTGCCCTCAATGTCGAGCTCAGGGGCTAGACCTGTCGTCTTCTTGTCGTTCTTGGCTCCAAAGTTTAGATTTGGCATACCTGTCACGCCATCCATCGCCATATTTTTGCCTCCCATCATTCACAGGAACCCCGCAACACCGTGAAGTATTCCTGATGTGTATCCCTTGCAACTTTATAAAAACGGAAAAACTGCCTGCTGATGTTAAAAAATTACCGATTTGCAACAAAAGCGGAGTGAAATGGGTTTAGTTTGTTACGAAACTGTTTACATTACGGATCAGAAGCTAAACTTCCGGTCGATTTTGTCCGATAGCAGGAATGGTTATCAAATCCGACAGAAGATCCAGGAGTTCCGATTTCATGCAGCAGCGATGGTATGACAAGGATCCCACCCTCTCAATGGCGATGAGCCTTCTGCAGAATGCGTCTCTCGCGCATCAGGAGATGGCGGCCCGCTATATGTTCAACCTGATGCGGGACCAGGGACTTCTGGATGCTGCGGAACTTCGAACCAGCGAGGAGCGGATCCGGTTCATCTTTCCGGCTTTCCGGCGGTCCCGCTTCGAGATGCACGCCCGTCACCTGGTGGAACTGCTCAAGCACCTTTCGTTCGAGGCCCAGCAGGACCTGGCGATGCAGCTCATCAATTACATTTATTTGCTGGATGGCGGCATGACGGAGTTCTCTCTGCCGGTCATGTCCGATGAGCATGAAGATATCTATGCCCAGCCTGAGTCCGGCTAAAGAAACGGGTTTATAAGTCCGGATTGGAGACCGTACGGATGGCAGCCTGGGGGAGAACGACTCCCTTCAGTGGTTTTTGGGTTTGGGCTGGTTTGACTTTACCCGAGGCTTGGTTCATTGAGTTAGGCTGTTTGGGCCGTGATTTTGCCCTGCTTTTAAAGTTTTAAGGAGACAGGGAGCGCTTTAGGCGGGGGTTCTATTCTTCGGGAGACGACTGATGCGGGATCTCGGGGATGGTTTTGAGTTGTAAATTGTTCGCGCTCAGTAAGCAATTCTGACCTTTCGGATGTTTTTTTAAAGTTATGAGACCTGTGGAACTGGGTTCACAGTTCCAGAGACTGAAAGAAGAGCAGTACAGAAGTAGTAAAAGGATCGAGAGACTGATGACTGAATTGGAAATGTCCTTGACACTTGGCATGATGTGCGAACCGGAAAAGAATCGCGTGCAGATCGACCCGGTTATTCAGGCAGAAATTATGTTCCTGAAACACATTTTCAGCATCTCCCGGATTCAACGCACCGAAGTGGGGCGGATTAATCCCGATGTCTGGGCCGAATTGCTGCCCTGGCACAGCATGAATTAAGCATTTACAGGCCATTCACCGGCCAATCGAAGGGTTACGCTACAAGCGGTAAGCCAAATACCGAGCCCGTGTCAGCATTATTGCTGGTGCGGGCTTGTGCTTTGCGTGCGGCGGGCGCCTTCTGGAGGACACGCTCATATGCGGCCTGAAGTGGCTCCATGATGACATCCGGGACATATTGATCCCCAAAAGACTTGCTGATGAGATCCAAGGCCCTGGAGAATTCCTGCGGACCGCCAAATTGCTGGGCTATCTTCGTGATGATTTTCCGGGCTTCCTGTGGGTTTTCCTCAAACAGGCCGCGATTATATCCGAGTCCCTTCTGCACGATCATATTTAGGATTTCCGGATAGTAGGTTCTTTTTTGGAAAGTATTTTGGGCTGATTCCAGTAGTGCTGAAAGCGGATTCCGGCATCCCTGCGGAATGCCCCAGGGATTTCTCACGTCATAGGTTGATTTCTCGAACGCCTCGCTTCGGACCTTGTCTCTGAATGGCCTGAATTCGCTTGAAATCGAGCCGAATTGAGGCGCGCGATGGAAATTTCCGCAAGATGAACCACTGAAAGAAAGGGCATGCACGATTCGTTGCCTCCTAGCACTCGCTCTTTACTGAAATCGATCTTTATTTGTATGAACCCAGTTGAAAATTCTGCTTTCAGATATTGTTTCACATAAAGCCCCTCAACCGCAAAAGATGCGGGTGAGAATGCTTTTTTGTAAGTGATTTTAACAATGCCGCGGTCGGCGGGCGTGTTTTTTATCACCACTGCCTGCGTGCAAGGCGGAAAAACGCGGGTCTCTGGGCGCGAATTTCAAAGCAAATTAGGCGGAATGGCCAGCGGACGGCTGAAAATATCCTCGCTGAGCAGCCCCATCTCGTAGAGGAGTTGAATCTGGCTGAGGTTGTAGGCGACCTGCGAGCCAATCAGTGCGGTCTTGGCGCGTGCCAGTTCCACTTGCCCGTCCAGAACGTCCTTGGAACTGCTGAAGCCCGCATCATGACTGATCTGAAGCTGGCGCATGGCCCGATTTGCCAGATCGTACCGCTGCCGGGCCAGGCCAATGCCTTTGGCGGCCAGCCGGTAGTCATCATAGGCTTTTTCCGACATAATCTCCGAGGCTTTCTGGGCCTTCTCGCCTTCCAGCTCCAACTGGTGAAGCTCCGCCTCTTTTTTACGACGATCCAGCCCCATCGAGGCCTTGACCAGCAGCTTCAACGCTTCCTTCCGGAATTGCAGCTCGCGGGCTTCAGGTCGCGTTTGGGCCAATTTCTGGGCCTGGGTCAGCGTGAAATTCTCAGGAATCAGGTTAACCGGGGCAATAGCCGGGTCGCCATCCTGCATGATAAATCCTTCCGGGACCAGGGCCTCTGAAGGGTCCGCCCCCAGCTGGCCAACCAGGGCCAGAGAGGCGGTGTGATAGCCGTTATCCGTCTTCAAGTATCTTTCATAACGATCGATCAAGGCCACTTCGGACTGGGTGACTTCAAAGCGGTCGGTTTCCCCCGCTTCAAAGCGATGCTGATCGGCTCTCATCTGTACTTTGCCCTGCTCAATGCCCTGGAAAGCCAGGTACTTGCTCATGAAAGACTGGAGCAAATCGGCGTGCATACGGGCGCTCCTCAGCAGTTCCTGTTGCCGGACGGCCAGCAAATGGGCCTCTGCCGCCTGGACGCTATTCTCCGCGGCCTGCTTCAGGATGGCGGGCTGGATGGGATTGAGCAGGTTGAACAGGTTCAACTCGCCCGCTTCCTTGGCTTGGCGCTGGGAGTCCTTCACCTGGACCTCAGCTTGCCGAATGGTGATGCTGTTGTCGAGCGTTTCATGAAAGATTCTTTCCAGACCCACCCGCCGGGTTTCATCCGAGTGGCTGGTGTCGGTCGCGCTTTCCCATTTCAGGGCCATGATTTCATCCAGCACTGGTGTGGAAAGCTGTAATTGGGCCTCTGGGTTTCCGCGCTTGCTTTTGCGGCGGGCTTTTGGGGCTTTTTCTCCGTTTTGCACGGGTTGGGCCTCTGCTTCAGTGGTTTCCGCGAGGCGTCCGTCCGGCGTCTTTTGGGCCGCCTGAACAATGGCAGGCGGGGTATTCTTGTGTGCCCGCGTTTTGGCTGCTGTCGCCGTCGGCGTGGTTGCCATCCAGGCGCAGGACAGCAGCCCAAAGGCCAGCAACAGGCTGAAAGGACGGTATAAATCGTTTTGCTTTCTCATGCGCGCATCCATCATTAGCTGATTTGTTTATTAAAGCGCAAAATGCTGGCTCCCAGCATCAGCGTCGCCATCACCGAGAGAATCCCCGTCTGTAGCCACAGTTCTGCGCCACCAACACCCTTGATGACCACGCCCCGAATGATTTCCAGGTAGTAGGTCAGCGGCAGCGAGTAACTGATAATCTTGATGAACCAGGGCATGGGCTCCAGTGGGAAAACAAAGCCCGTGAGCAGCAGGCTGGGCAGGAAGATAGCCACCGTCAGCTGGATAGCCTGAACCTGGGTTCGGCAGAGGATGGATATCAGGAGGCCGATGCCCAGCGAGCACAGGATGAAGATGACAGAGGCCAGTAACAGGAACCAGAAGTTGCCCGAAATACTGATATCAAAGAACCAGACCATGACGCCCAGGGTCAGAACCATGTCCAGAAGGCCAATAAAGGCGTAAGGTAGGACCTTTCCAAGCATCAGGTCCGGTACCCGGACCGGCGTGACCATGAGTTGCTCCAGGGTGCCGGATTCGCGCTCCCGCACGATGGCGAAACTGGTGAACAGAATGGTCAGCATGTGCATGACGATAGCCAGAATGGCTGGCACCAAGAAGTAAGAGGTGGTCATTTGCGGGTTGTAGAGGACCTTGGCCTTCAAATCCACGCCCGGACCCAGATCTCCGCCGGAAAAGCCCGTAGAAGGCAGTGCTTGCGCGAGACGTTTGCGGTTGTGATTCGCTACGATCAGCTCGGCTCCGTTCAGGATGGTTTTGGCGATGGCCCCGCTGGTGCCGTCGATGATCACGTTAATCTGTGGGCTGTCCGACCCGGACAGGGCCTTTGCCGAGTAGTCCGGCGGAATAATAATGCCGACACGATAGTTGCCATTGCGCATCTTGTTCATCAGCTCGCCTTCCGTGCGCACGGGTTCGACCTCGAACAGGAAGCTGTTTTCAAAGTCCTTGAGCAGCTCAAAGGAGGCGTTCCGATTGTCGTAGTTCACGACCACCGTCGGAATGTGACTGAGATCCCGTTTGACCGCCAGCCCTGTCACCAGTAGCTGAATCACCGGCAACGCGATGATAAACATGACCAGATAGGGATCCCGCACCAGCTGAATCAGCTCTTTCCGGAAAATAGAGTGGATGCCGGGCCATGTGACTCCCAGAAACTCTCCACGCCGGAGCCCTTCAAGCATCGTTCTCTTCCTCGTCCTCGAATTCATTGGCATTTGTAGACAAGCTGGCGCTCATTTCACGGGCCCGGCTTTCCTCTTCATGCATGCTGGCCTTGGTGAGGGTCACGAAAACATCTTCCAGCGAGGGCTCGATCGCACGGATATGCTGAATTTCCACCTCAGAGCGCGCGAGATCCTCCTGTAGCATCGGCAGGGCCTCTAAATCCTCGCTGACTACATGCAACGCCTGACCAAAAATGGTGACATCGCGCACATATGGAAGCCCTTTGACCAGATTGAAGGTTTTCACGAGGGGCTTGCAGACAACTTCCATCCGGATGCTACCCTGGGCAATGACTTCACGGGCCTGCTTCAATTCATCCGGCCCGCCACTGACAATCAGGCGAGAGTTGTAGATATAGCCCAGGCTGCTACAGCGCTCGGCTTCATCCATGTAGTGGGTCGTCACAAACAGCGTTACACCATTACTGGCCAGGGTAAACAGCAAATCCCATAACCCTCGGCGGGCGACCGGGTCCATAGAGGCGGTTGGTTCGTCCAGGAAGATAATTTCAGGGTTGTGCACTAATGCGCAACACAGTGCCAAGCGTTGTTTCCAGCCCCCGGAAAGCTGCTTTGCCTGGAAACCCCGGTAATGGCTGATGCCTACCAGCTCAATCACTTCTTCCTTGCGTTTTTTAGCGCCAGGCCCTTTGACGCCATACAGCTGAGAGTAAAAGTCGATGTTTTCTTTGACCGTCAAATCCTCGTACAGGCTAAATTTCTGTGGCATGTAACCGATTTTGCCCCGAATCCGCTCGGGATCCCGGTTGACGTCAATCCCGCTGACCACCGCACGCCCGGAAGTAGGGGCCAGCAGCCCGCAGAGCATCTTGATGGTGGTGGATTTCCCGGAGCCGTTGGGGCCGAGAAAGCCGAAAATTTCTCCCCGATCGATGCGCAGGTTCAGGTTATCCACGGCGATTTTCTCGCCGAAGGTCCGCACCAGATTTTCCGTCAGGATGGCGGGTTCAGTTGCGGTTTTGGGGCTGGCTGACATCTCGATTGCCGACATAGGTGGATGGAAGCCTTTTCAGCGATGCCGGTTTGCAATCCGGCGGAGGAGGGTAACGGTTTCCTTATTGTACCGGACTGGCGTTGGCAAGTACACGCGGATGAGTGCATTTTTCCGCAGTGTTACAGTCAGCAAGCCACGATGCCGACCCGGGAACCGTTACTTGGTGAGCAGCACATCCACTTTCATGCCGGGATACAAGGGCGTTTTGCCGCTGGCGTCCTGGCCGGAAACCCCGATTTTCACCCGGAAGGTGGATTCCTCCGAGTTGGCATCCCCGCCGCTGACGGGAATAAACTCGCTTTTTGGATTAATCAGCGCCACTCTGCCTGGAAATTCGCTGTTCTTGTAGGATTTTGCCTTGACGGTGACCGCGCCGCCCGGTTTCACCATGGCCAGCTTGGACTCGGGAACATAGACATCTACCCACAGATGGCCGTAATCGAGAATACTAATCACCGGACGACCCGGCGGAACCAGTTCGCCTTCCGTCACGCCAATAACGCTCACGATGCCGGGGAAGGGCGCCTTGATGCGGACCTCATCCAGTTGGGCTTCCAAGGCGGAGAGTGTGCTGCGGGCTTTTTCCACATTGGCCGAGGCGATGCTCACTTCCTCGGGCCGGGCGCCCTTCAGGACTTGCCCGTATTGGGCCCTGGCCGCAGACAGTTGCGAAGTGGCAATCTTTTTCTCTTCCGGACGTCCGCCGGATTGCAGCATGCGCAGGGATGCCTGTGCCGCTTGCAGGTTGCCTTCAGCTACATGCAAGCCTTCTTGCAGGCTTTCGTATTTTTGTTTGGAGATAATCCCTTCTTCCAGCATGACTTTGGCATTCTCAAAAGTCTGCTGGGCTTGCTTGGATTGCGTTTCCGCCGCGATAACCTTGGATTTGGCCTGGGCGATTTCTTCCGAGCGCGCGCCGGTTGCCACAATCTTCAGGCGCTCCCGAGCCTGTTCCACCGCCGAACCCGCTTGGCGAACCTGTCCGATGTCCGCTCCCTTGGCCAGGAGGCTTTCCTGGGCTATCGCTTGTTTCAGGGCCGCCCGCGCATCGGAAATCTGGGCTTGCAGGTCGGTGTCATCAAAGAGGATTAATAATTGCCCCTGTTTGACCTCGTCGCCTTCCCGGACTAAAAGTTTATTCACCCGGCCGCCGAAACGGGAACCGTTTTTAATTTCACGGGCCTGGACTTCGCCGGAAAGGGTTAAAGTGGCAGGGGCCGGCCAAAAATAGTTGAAAGACGCCATGCCAATAATCAAGGCCACCAGGGCCATGACACCAACGACAATTTTTGAGGAGGGAGGCTTACGCATCGTGATCGTTCATCAAAGTGGTTGCCTGAAGATTATAGCTGAATCACAAGCAGAAAGCAGGACTATTTGGACACTTTCGATCTAAGCTCGGCAGTACCGAGGTTTACCGTGGAGACTACTCCAGGTGCTGATTTTCTTTGAGGTAATCGCGCACCTGATTCAGTGAAGCCTGGACAATTCGGGTGATGCGTGAGCTGGAGAGGCCCACCATCGCGGCGATGTCTTTGACCTGCATGTTTCGGTAGAAACGGTATTCCATAATGGTGCGATCTTTCGGCGGCAGGGACTCGATGGCTTTTTTAATCGCCCGGCCCAGCTCGACAATCTCCAGGCTTTCTTCCGGACTGGCGGAGCCGTCGCTGATGAAGTCGTAGGGGGCGTCCCCGTCCTGGCCTTCCTGAATGCTTTCGATCGATAAGATAGTTTCGTAAACCGCTTCCCGAAGGACTTCCGGTGAAGGAGGGGCTTCCGCCGCACCTTCCGCACCGTTGCCGGGCAGGGTGGTCTCCGCTTCCTCGGCTTCGTTCGGATCTTTGGTGTGCTTCAGGGTGTACCACTTGTAGCGCGAACGCAATTCGTTCCGGATAGCCCACCGGGTGGCGGTGGCCATGTAGGACGTGTTCAGTCTCTCAATCTCTTCTTCGGTCTTGTTTTTCAGCAGGGCCTGGATGGCGATGGCGCCGATGCTGACCAATTCTTCGTAGTCCACCATGTGGGACGGAATGCGTCGGTATTCCACCTTGGCGACACGCTCCACCAGGGGGAGATACTTGGTGATATTAACCTTGCCCGGCAATTTTTTGGGTGATGACACGCTGTTGCAGTCCGCCACTTATTGGAACGTAACTCGGTTCAGACCGGCTATGAGGCCGGGGGTTGCAATGGGGGCGCTTTGCCTTTGGCCCGCCAGGCGAACATCAGAATCTCTGCAACGGCCTGGTAGAGATCGGGAGGGATTTCCTGGTCGATTTCCACTAACCGAAAGAGGGCTCTGGCGACCACTGGGTTTTCCACGACCGGGACTCCATGCTCATTCGCGATTTCCTTGATGCGTTCCGCGAATAATTCGGCTCCCTTGGCGACCACTCTGGGCGCTTCCATTACATCTGAATTATACTTTAACGCGACGGCGATGTGTATGGGATTGGTCGTAACTACATCAGCTGTAGGAACCGCCTCCAGCATACTTTGCTGCAGCATTTGCATCCGGCGCTGGCGAAGGGCATGCTTGACCATGGGATCGCCTTCGGTGTTCTTGAATTCGTCCTTCAGTTCCTTGAAAGACATTTTCTGATCCTGCATGAACTTCCATCGCTGAAAGAGGAAATCCGCCAGGCCCAGAAACAGGAACATGGCGCCCGCGTACATGACGAACTGCATCATCACCTCGCCCAGAATTCCCATGAGCGCAAAGATGTTCTCGCTGCCGCCCACCGACAGAAAGTGGCCGATATACTTCTGGAAAACCATGTAGGCCACCCAGCCCATCACCAGCATCTTGATGATGTTTTTGACCAGCTCCACCACCGTCCGCTGGGAGAAGATGTTCTTGAAACCCTTCACCGGGTTGAGCTTGTCAAACTTGGGTTCGATGGCCTTGGTGGCAAACAGAGCGCCCACCTGGAAAAAATCGCCCGCAATGGAAATCAGGGCGGCCAAAAAGAGAAACGGGGCAACCAGCAGCACCAGGCATTTCAGCGCGATTACCGCCAGGTACTGCCAGCCCACGTTTTCGATCGTCTTGTTGGGAATTTGCTCGAAAATGAGGATGAACATGGTGGCCGTTTCCTTCCAGATGAAGGGCGCCATGGCGTTCAGCGTCATGAACATGATCATCAGGAACGCAGCCGTGGACAGGTCCTTGCTTTTAAAGACCTGCCCTTGCTCACGGGCTTTTTTCAGCTTTTGCGGGGTTGCCTCGAACTGCTTATTCTCATCGGCCAACGCCGGAGGTCCTTATGTCTGGGAAGCGAACGATGGAAGTTTTGAGCGTGAGCCAATCGGGCTGAGATTCAGGGATGATGCCAGGATGCTCAAGGGTTTCCACAGCTTCGGCTTCTATTATAGTCCCAGCCGGGTATGGAAAGAAGCAAGCGGCGGCAGCCCGGCCCGTGTCCGTTACGCTCCTTTACATCCAACGGTTCCAGGGCAATTTTCGCTGGGGATCGGAGTTGATATTGATATACGAATTGTATCAAGCTTTGTTGAGGCCTCATCCTTTTGATTTTTTTGGAACGCTATTTACCGGCCCTGGCGCGAATCCTGGCGATTTTCACAGCGAGCCTTTGCTCACCCGCCATGCCGCTATTGAAATGGCTGCTGCATCCTTACCTGGATCTGGATCTCGTGCTGTCCAAGGGGCTGACGGTTCAGAACATGATGGAAACCTTGATGCATATGCAGTCACTTGGCCTGCGGGTGTTGTTGTTACAGGTGACGCCCATTATTCTGGCCGTCTGCCTGCTAAGCATCCTGTTCCTGGCGCTATGCGCCCGCCTGGGTGACACGCTGAGCCGCCGGTTGATGAACAGTCTAGGTCGGCAGGCCACCGCTCCCTAACACTGATGTCGTATCGTCGCAGTCTGGAATGAAGGGCTTCAGTCCAGGGCAGGCAAAGCGCTATAATGGCGATATTATCGGATTTGAGAGGGAACTGCGGATGGCTGCCATCACCAACGCCAATGCGAAAGAAACCGTCACGGCCAAAAAGCTGGAGGCCCTGCGCGAGCGACTGCGGGCACACAACCTGGATGCCTGGCTGATTCCCTCCGTGGATGAGCATATCAACGAGTACCTGCCCAGAAATCGGGAGCGCCGCGCCTGGGCCAGCGGATTTACCGGCTCGGCCGGGGATTTCCTGGTGGCGCTGCACGAAGCCTGGCTGTTCGTGGACTCCCGTTATTACGAGCAGGCCGATACCGAAGTGGCCCTGGGGCAGATTCATGTCAGCAAGATGGGCATGGAGGGCCAGCCGGGCCTGTCGGAGAAAATAAAGGCGTTGGCCGAGAGCAGTCAACACTTTCGATTGGGCTTCGATCCCTTTACGCTGACGGTGCAGCAGTACCAGAGCTTCAAAAAATCGTTTGATTCCACCGGCATCGAATTGGTGCCGATTTCCGAGAACCTGGCGGATAGCCTGTGGATGGATCCGCCTCCGCCGGTTCTGTCTGAAGTCTTTGCCATTCCGGAAAGCATCAGCGGCAAGAGTTGGCAACAGAAGCTGTCCGAGGTTCAGGACAAGATGAAAGCCCTGAAGGTAGATGTTCTGCCTGTTACCAAGCTGGATCAGATTGCCTGGTTGTTTAACCTGCGCGGGCAGGACATCTCCTACAACCCGGTGTTTATCGCCTACGCGATAGTTACAACCGATCAGGCGCACCTGTTCATCGATGCCGCCCGCATGCAGCCGCAAGCCTTGGAGGATCTGGCTAGCCGGGTGGGAATCCACCCCTACGAAGATTACCAAAAGCGGCTATCGGAGCATTGCAGCGTAAAAACCGTGCTGATTGACCCCAAGCACACCACGGCGGGGACTTTGTTTATTGTGGAACAGCACGGCGGGATGGTCCGCGAGGCCGAGCATCCCGTTGAGCTGATGAAGGCGTTGAAGAACGAGACCGAGATCCACATGATGCAGGCGGCGAACCTGAAGGCCAGCCGGGGGAAAATCCGGGCCTGGTTCTGGCTGGAACGGCAAATTCAGGCCGGAAGGACCGTGACCGAAACCAGCTTTCGCGATGCCATTGAGGGTTTTTACGCGGAAGAGCAGGATTTCATGGGCCTTAGCTTCAATACCATCTCCGGGGCGGGGGCGAATTCCTCCATTGTGCATTACGGCACGCCGGATCCGGCCAAAAAGCTGGAGAAGGGCGAATTATTCCTGATTGATTCCGGCTGCCAGTTCTTGGGCGGCACCACGGATGATACCAGGACCATGTTCGTAGGTTCTGGGTTCATCGGCTCCGGGCAGGCGGGCGAGACACCCACCGAGCGGCAGAAGCTCTGTTTTACCGAGGTGATGAAGGCCCATATCAACTGCGCCATGCAACGCTTCCCAAAAGGCACGGAAGGCGCCCGACTGGACGGCGTCACTCGGTACACGCTGTGGCAAAATGGCCTCGATTACGGCCATGGTACCGGGCACGGGGTAGGCGCCTTTCTCAACGTGCACGAGGGGCCGAACGGCATCCATAAGCTCGCTACCAAGCCACTGGAGCCCGGCATGATCACCAGCATCGAACCCGGCTACTACCAGCCCGGTTGGGGCGGCATCCGGCTGGAGAACCTGTACCGGGTGATTGAGCTGGAGGCCGATGCCGATGGGATTCGTTGGTACGCCTTCGAAAGCCTGACCTACATTCCGTTTGAACAGAAACTGATTGATTTCAGCCGATTGAATGCTGAGCAACTGCAATGGCTGCGGAATTATTACGCGGCCATCGTGGAAAAAATCGCCCCCACCCTGGCCCCGGACGAGGCTGCCTGGCTAAAAGAAGTCTGCACTATCGGGTGAGATTGACGATTGTTTCCATGTGATAGGTCTGCGGGAACATGTCGATGGGTTGCACGGCCTGGACTTGCCAGCCGCCTTCGGCCAGCGTCTTGAGATCGCGGGCGAGGGTGGTGGGGTTGCAGCTGACATACAGAATTTGCCTTTGCACCTGGCGATTCAACCAGTCCAGCACCTCGGGGCGGCAACCGGCACGGGGCGGATCCACGATGGCCACATCGAAGGACTCGGACAGATTGCCGAGCACCCGGCTGACATCCCCGGATTTCACCGCCACATGAGGCGCCGGGACCAGTATGATATTTTGCCGTGCGTCATTCAATGCCGTTTTAGCGCTCTCGACGGCCAAAACCCGCTTGAACCGGTCGGAAAAATGAATGGCGAACACGCCCACCCCGGCATAAAGATCCACTAGAGAGCCGGAATCCGGTAGCAGCCACTCATCCATGACGGCCAGCATGCGCTCGGCGGCTTCCAGGTTGGTCTGGAAAAAGCTGCCCGCAGAGATGCAGAAGGTGTGCCCACCCAGCGTCTCGGTAAGGAAAGCTTGCCCTTGCAGCACTTTGGGCTCCGGGCGTCCTTCGGCCATGCTGACAATGCCGATGATCTCCGGGAAGGCGGATTTCAAAGCGGCCGCCAGCCGGTTCAATTCCTGATCCTGGATGGGCTCCAGCGTGACGAGCACTTGCTCTTTCCGGTTGACAAACGCTTCAATACGCTTGACCCTCGTGGCCAGCGCGGTATCGCTCTGGAACTTTTCCTGGAGCCAGTCGGCAATCCGGTTCAGGGGTTCGGGGATAATCCAGCAGTGGTCGAACGCAACCACGTCATGGCTGCTCGCCTGGCAATAGCCCAGCTGGCCACGCGGGCCGACATCCCATTGCACCCGGTTGCGGTAGTGCCAGGTGGCTTCATCCGAACCAATCGTATCCAGCACCTGGACATCCGGTAGTTTTCCGATGCGTTGCAGGCTTTCGGCCACGATGTCCCGCTTCCACATCCGCTGGGCGGACGGGTTCAGGTGCTGCCACTGGCAACCGCCGCAGGTGCCGAACACGCTGCAAGGCGGCGTAGTACGCTCCGGGCCTGTTTCCAGGATTTCCGCGATGCGTCCACGGGCGGGCTTCTGGGAGCCTGCCAGCGGTTGAACCTTCAGGCGATCGCCGGGTGCGCTCCAGGGGACGAATATGATCTCGCCGCTCCCCAGCCGTCCTAGCCCGTCGCCGCCGTAAACCAGCTTGTCGATGTTGATTTCAACGGCCGGTAGCGGGGCCTGATTCTGCGTGCGGGGCTTGGCCTGCGGCCGGGACTTCTTTTTTTGCATGGGGTTCACCTTTTCTCCGGCCTGGATGGTCGGTTAATCTTGAAAATCAGGGCGCGTCTCCGTGCTCATGGACGTGTTCCTGGACAGAATTCAGGGCTTTAGCCTGCGCTTCCTCGTGTTTGCGGATGGACTGACGGACCTCGGCCCGTTCGGCGCGTTGTTCCTGGGCTTCCGTTTGCGGAAACAGCGGAGGCACTTCCGCTGGACGGTTATCCGGTCCCAATCGCACGTAAACCAGGTAACTGCTGGCCACTTTTCGTCGCAATCCGGAGTTGGGATGGATGGCGTCCACTTCCACCTGGACCTCCATCGAGGTGTTCCAGGTTTTGGTGACGATGGCCCGCGCTTCCGCGGTTTCCCCGATGAATGTCGGTCCGATGAAGCTCATGCGATCCTGGGCAACACCCACCACGGTACCGCTGAGCGCCTGCCTTTTGGCCGCCTGGCTGCCCGCGTTATCAATCAGGGCGAGAATCTCCCCGCCAAACACATTGGATTGCGCGTTGGCATCGTTCGGCGTCATCAGCCGCGTCACGATCACCGGGTTGTCGGAGTCCTCAATCGGGATGAACGGAGCCGTACGGCCTTCCTCCTGGCGATTTTTCTTGCGCAAATCGGCGGATTTGGCCAGTTGGATTTCCTCCGGGGAACTCGGGTGATAGGGGGGGAAGTGAATTTTTTGCCGTGTTTTTCCGTCAATGGCCACGAAAACCAGGTATGACGTGGCAATATCCCGGCAGGCCCCCGTAATCATGTTATCCGCCCGCACGCGGACCTGGACCTCCATCGAGGTATTCCAGACCTGGGTGACTTGGCTCTCCAGGTGAATCACATCGAAGACCCGGATGGGCTCCCGGAAATCGGTGCGATCCAACGAGGCCGTGACCACCAGCCCTTTGAATTCACCCTGGTTGATATACCGAAGCGCGGACTCGCTGCCCTTGATGTCGATCAACTTCAAAACATGCCCGGCCTTCACGTAGCCGTTGGTATCCAGGAATTCGTAAAAGACGGGCGTTCGGAGAGGAAGGGTTGCATGACCTTTGTACATAAGGAGTCCTTGTCAAGTGGAATGGTCGGAAACGGGACAGGCGGTTCATTGCGCCTGCGTCTGGCTATCGGTGATGAAGCGATGATCGGTCGACTCGCAGGAACATTATAAACAACACATCCCGCGTTACCAAATTGCCGTCCCGTTGCCATCCCACGGCGTTATTTGAACGAATTTCTGCTGAGCCGCTGGTTCCCATCGGCAATCCGGCCCAAAGCGGAAAAATCGGAATCCGGATTGAACGAGTGCCGTGCGCGACGGAATCGATTGTCCTATAATTTTGCGTATGAAATTGGCGACCTTTGAAGTACGAACGGGCTTGGGACGGTTCCAACGGCTGGGACTGGCTTTGCTGACCCCAGACGAGCCCCTGGTCATTGATCTCAACGCGGCTTATGCCTGGATGCTTCGGGACGGCGGTGCCTCTGAAGCTCAGGCTCGGCGTCAGGCCGAGTGCTTCGTGCCTCCCGAGATGCGTTTGTTTCTGGAAATGGGTGAGGCGGCTATGGGTGCGGCCCATCAGGTTCAGGAACGCATCGAATCCCTGCCGTTGCAGCAGCCTGAAAGCCTGATTGGTTTGAACGAGGCGCGGTTGGTTTTTCGGATGGGCGAGATTCAGTTGAAAACCCCGGTTCCCAATCCGCCCATGCTGCGGGATTTTCTGTCCTTCGAAACCCATACCGCCAACGGCTTCAAGCGGCGAAACGAGCCGATTCCGGAACCATGGTACCGGATGCCGGTGTATTACAAGGGCAACCCCCATACGCTGATTGGCCACGAAGAGCCGGTCTTCTGGCCCCGGTACTCAAAAATCCGGGATTACGAGTTGGAGCTGGCCTGCATCATCGGCAAAGAGGGACGGAACATTCCGGTGGAGGAGGCTGGGCGATATATTGCGGGCTACGCCATCATGAATGATTTTTCCGCCCGCGATACCCAGCGCGACGAGATGATTTGCCGATTGGGACCGGCCAAGGGCAAGGATTTTGCGACGGCTGTCGGGCCTTGGCTGGTGACGGCGGATGAGGTTTCGGACGTGCGAAACCTGCGCATGACGGCCAAAATCAATGGCGAGCTGTGGTCCGATGGCAATTCAGGCACTTCCCACTGGACGTTTGAGCAGATGATCGCCCATGTCTCCCAGGAAGAAACCCTTTATCCCGGAGAGGTGCTAGGTTCCGGCACGGTGGGTTTTGGCTGCGGCCTGGAACTGGATCGCTGGCTGCAACCCGGCGACGTGGTGGAGCTGGAAATTGAAGGGCTGGGAATCCTCAGAAACCGGATCCTGGAACACTAAAGATTTGCCCAATTTTGTAAGCTCACTTTAATTGAACTAGAGGAAGATCACTCATGCCTATAATGAACATGTCCTTACAAAGTGCCAATGCTGCGTATCAAATGCTCCCTTCCCCTGAGAAGCAGGCGAAGGATCTGAAGATATATGCTAATGCTAATCACCCGAATGTCCTGCTTGAGCAAATCGGTATCATGACCAGAACTCAGGTTGAACTCGGCGCTTATCAAGCGAAAGTGCTGACTGAGATTAAGGACTTGTTGTCAAACAATAAGCCGGATACTTTCACCCCGAATCCCAACGCCACAACAGAAGCATCCAAAAAATAGCTCTAACTTTTTTGCGTGATCTTCCCTACTTGCCAAACAGACTTTGTAACCTGATGAGGCTGTGTGAGTTGGATGCGGGATTTTGATTTACGGCGGTTTTCATCCGTTGGATGACGGGTTTCTTTCTGGTATCGTAAACCGTATCGAGGTTGAATGCGTGCCGAAAGAGAGGGGCTATGTTTCCGCTGAACAAGGGAAAGACCACCAGTCAGGCGCATGTGGCGGTGCCGGAAGGGACTTACGAGGAAGAGCATGGGCGGGATGGTTTTTATGGGCCGGTCTCCCATTTGTATCACCTGCATCCGCCTACAGGCTGGAGCCGCATTGAAGGGCCGCTGAAACCGCGCGCCTTCGATTGCAATAAAACCTCGGCGTCTGCTGCCGAGGGCATTTTGGATCGCGTGCCGTTGCTGTACAACGAGGACGTGGTGATGCACTTTGCCCGTCCGACGCAACCCATGCGCTATTACTTCCGCAACGCGGATGGCGACGAGATTTACTTCATCCACAAGGGGCGTGGTGTCATCGAAACCGACTACGGCGCGCTGAACTTCGAGCCGGGCGATTACCTGGTCATTCCGCGAGGCACCACCTATCGCCTGCTCCCGGAAACCCGCGAGAACGCCTTCTTAATCATCGAATCCTTCAGCCGCATCCGGCAACCGGAGCGCGGCCTGCTGGGCCAGCACGCGCTCTATGATCCGGCGGTGATTAAAACCCCCACGCCGCAAGCCATCCAGGAGGAAGGCGTTGAATGGGAGGTCCGAATCAAGCGGCTGAACGAACTCACCTCGGTCTGGTACCCCTTCAATCCGATTGATGTCGTGGGCTGGAAGGGTGACCTCACCGTCTGGCAACTCAACATCCGGGATTTCAGACCCGTTATGTCTCATCGGGCGCACTTGGCCCCCAGTGTGCACACCACCTTCCAGGGAGAAGGCTTCGTGGTGTGTTCGTTCGTGCCGCGTCCGCTGGAAGCCGATCCGGCTGCGGAGCGGGTGCCCTTCTACCACCGAAACATCGACTACGACGAAGTGCTCTTTTATCATGCGGGCAACTTTTTCAGCCGACATGGCATTGAAGAGGGCATGATTACCTTCCACCCACAGGGAATCCATCATGGGCCGCATCCGCAAGCTGTGGAAGCTAGCCGTAAAAAGACGGAGACCGATGAGGTGGCCGTGATGCTGGATACGATCAAGCCCCTGCGGATGTCTCCTGAGGCCCAGGCCGCCGAATGGAAAGAATATTATCTCTCCTGGCAGGTGAAAGACAAGGCCGGACAGGCATGAGTGAATTTATCAGCATCGATCCGGCCCAAAATAGTCAGCAGGATAATTACAAGTTGTTGATTGGCAGCGTGCTGCCCCGGCCGATTGCCTGGGTCTCCACCCGGTCGAAAGCGGGCGTTTTGAATCTTGCGCCGTTCAGCTTTTATACGGGCGTCTGCTCAAATCCGCCCACCATCCTGTTTTGTCCCACGGTCCGGGGTTCGGATGGCGCGAAAAAGGACACCCTGCTGAATATCGAGGAAACCGGGGAATTCGTGGTGAATGTGGTGAGCGAGGATGTGGTTCGCCAGATGAATCAGACCGCCGCAGAATACCCGCGCGGGGTGGATGAGTTCCGGGAGGTTGGGTTGACGCCTGCGGCTTCTGTGGTGGTGCAGCCGCCGCGCGTGCTGGAATCGCCGCTGAGCATGGAGTGCAAGTTGCAGCAGATTGTCCCGGTTGGGGATGGCGGGCTGGGCAGCGGCAACGTGGTGCTGGGCACGATTGTGCAATTTCACGTACGGGCCGATCTGTACCACAATGGCCGGATCGATACGGCGGGCCTTAAACCGGTGGCCAGGCTGGCCGGTGCCGCCTACTGTCCGGTGCGGGACGCGTTTGAGCTCGAGCGCCCTTCTGTAAAAGTTTAAGTGGAAATGAAGCGTGTCATTGTTCAGGGTAATCGGCCCGGATCGAGAGTCCCTCAGTTAACCGGGGCGATCTCTTCCTCTTCCTGCTCATCCGGGGATTCCGGTAATAAGCTGGTTTCGCTGCTCAGGCTCTTTGTTTTATGATTGGCTGTAGTTGCCAGCATGACCCCTGCAAAGGTAATGAAAGTGGCCAGGGCCATCTGGATGCTGAATGGTTCGTTCAAGAGGTAAGACCCGGTTATCGCTGAAATGACCGGCTGAATGAACATGTAAACCGCCACAATGGAGGGTGTGACGCGTTGCAGGGCATAATTGTTCAGGGTGTAACTGCCGATACTGGCGAAAACCACCACGTAGGCAATCAGCAACCAGTTGCCGAGATCAAGCCGTGAAACGAATCCCAGCCCGGAAGTCCCTATTGAGAGCTTGTTTTCTCCTACAAAGAGGATTGAAAACATAATGGCCGACACGATATAGCAATAAGCCATGAACGGGAAGGCGCTGTATTTTTGCAGCATCTTCTGGCTGCCCAGCAAAAACCAGGAAAATGCCACCGCATTCAGCATCACAATCAGGTCGCCGACCAGGTAGCTGGGAGGCAGGACGGCGCCATGATTTTTGGAAAAGAGCAGAATGGCCACCCCCGCAAACCCGATGACGATGCCCAGCATTTTTTGCAGGTTGAAGGTTTCGCGTCTGGTGACAATGCCGAATAGCAGGGTCAGAATGGGAATCGTGGACATGATGAGCGCCGAGTGAAAGGCCGTTGTGTAGTGGAGTCCCCAGACCACGAGGATCTGGACCAGGAAAACCCCTACCACGCCGAGTCCGACAACCTTCAGCAGGTCACTGCCACTGGGAAGGCGGTGCTTTATAAATAAGCGCTCAATCAGAACCACAATCACTGCCGTCAGCACGAAGCGCAACAGAATGAATTCCGGTGGGGTGATATCTCTTAGCAGTAATTTGACGGCTACATAAAAGTAACCGTAAATCAGACTGACCAGTACCAGTGCCGCATGTACGCGGACCGTGTCTGAACGCATTCCCAGCCTTTCACTCGCATCGCAGACCTTCCACTTTGTAAAAATTTTAGCACGCCTAGCGGCCCGGAATGGCCTGAAAGTACGGATGGGATTTGAAAATACACCATTAGCCCGATAAAAGAGAAGTTGAACTATTTTGAAAATATAATGGAATATTTAATAATTTTATGGTATCTTTTGCCTCAGGCTTATAATTACGTATTGGGAAAAAGTGGGTTTTACGGATCAAACGTTCGATCCGGTAGGGAAGTCTTGATCAATCAGCGCCGGGTGGGCGCTGTGGGGATGAACCGCTCTGAATTAGCGATGGGGAAAACATAGGGGAAGGGTTTCAATGATGAAAGTCTTATCTGGCGTACCCAAGCAAAACATACTGCCCTTACCAACGGCGAGGCACGGCAATGAGCCCGGACTGCAATCCGGGCCCAGTTCCGATTCGATTGCGATTCGCTTTGGAAGGAAACGGAAAAGCCTGAAGGGCGAGCTATCTCCTTCGGTAACCGAGCGGCTCTCCACTTTGTTCCTCTCGGAGGAAACGACTGCCAGGGACGTCCCCAAGACGCCTGCCGATCAGCGGATTGTACCTGCCGGCAGCCAGAAATCGACGTCGGGTAGCGGGGCGGATTCGGAACCGGCAAGTCCGGATAACCGCTCGACCGGAGCGACCCCCAGCGGCAAGGAACGGCTTGCGGCCATTGAACAGGAGATCCGCAACGACCCGGAATTCCAGCGGGAATTGCTGGCTTTTCAGGAAGATTTTCGGATGGGCTTTGAGAAAGTCGTGCTGGCGCATATTTCGGCCCAGGATTGGGTAAATCATGCATTGGGCGTCCGCAAGTTCACTCAGGAGCAGCTCAATGCCAAGCTGGAAAAGCTAAACAGCGACCTGGGCGAGCTGAAAAAACAAACGGAAACAGCGCTAAGCGCTGATTTTGAACGAAAAGCACAAGTGCTGCTTGGCGGCAAGCTTTTTGAACGCGGGAAATTTGCAGAATTACCGCTAAAGTTGCAACTCTCATTGATCCGGCTGCAAAAGACGGTCGAAATCAAGATGAGCTGGTTATCGGCATTCGATGATTCAGCGGTCTACAAGCAGGTAAAAGAGGAATATCTCCGGAAAGTCGAAGGGGAGACGCCGGGGACCGCTGTCTATCGGCTGAATTCGCTGAAAAGCGGAAACCCGGCTGTGAGTCGGATGTTGAAGCGATGCACGAGCGATGATCCGGAAGCCAGGGAGAATGCTTTCAATCAACTGATCGCCTGGTTGGGCCAGTCCACACGTCAAGCCGATGCCAAGCTGTTGATGGAGGTAATCCGCGCGGCGGCGATGAGCCCGGCTGCCAGTGTTAAGGTGCATGCCGCCGAGGCCATGCTGGTCCTTCCCGATGATCGGCACAAGGCCCAGCTAATGAAGGAATGGCTGGCCAGTGATGACCTCAACAACCAATTGGCAGTGCTCAAGTTATTTACCCTGACCCAGGGTCCCTACAACATCAGTACGACCCGCGTGGCGCATGAGATCCGACGCAAAGACTCTGAAATCCGGAAGTTAATTGACGGGCTGCGCCAGCTGAAAAATAATACTGTTGAGCACATGCTGGGCGTGATTGATGAATGGGATGCCGCCCGGTTTGATTGGGAACGCAGGGCCAAAAAGTTCATGGCGCCTTCCCGGCGGTTTTTCTCACCCCCTGCTCAACCGGAGCGGTCGGGGGTCAGTCTATAGTTTTCTTCAGCCGGGTGCATACCAATCCTGCGCTTGCCGCCTGTCTTTTTCAAAGCAGGTGGCATCGCGGGGCTTATTGGCCGGCCATCAGCGGACGTCGAAGTAACGCGCTTCGGGGTGATGGACGATCAGCGCGGAGGTGGATTGCTCGGGCTCCAGCATGAACTCTTCCGTTAACTGGATGCCAATACGCTCGGGCTCCAGGATGGCGAAGATTTGCCGTTGGTCTTCCAGCGCCGGGCAGGCCGGGTAGCCTGGGCTGTAGCGGGAACCCTGATACCCTTGCGCAAACAGGCGCTTGATATCGCTCGCATCGCTACCGGCAATGCCCCACTCTTCCCGCACGCGCTTGTGCTGGAATTCGGCCAGGGCTTCGGCCATCTCCACGCTGAAACCGTGGAAATAGAGGTAATCGCTGTAGTTGTCCGCCTGGAACAATGCCTGGGAGTACCGGGTCGCCGCCTCCCCCACGGTCACCATCTGGAAGGCGGCCACGTCCATGCGCCCGGAATCTACGCTCGCAAAGTAATCCGCCAGGCACAAGCGCTGCTTGCCCCCGCGCGGGAATTCAAAACGCTGCATCACCACTTTTTCGCCCCGCTGCCAGGCCTCGGGTTCGTGGATGAGCAGGGTATTTCGCTCGGACTGGGCGGGGTAGAAACCGTAAATGACCTTGGGCGTCAGGAAGCCTTCGGTAACGGCCCGGCGCTTGAGGTCTTCCAGCACCGGCAGGATGTTTTCCTGCACGAATTTTTCATGCTCGCTGGCGCTGCGGGTTCCGCGCTTGACTTGCCATTGCCCGGCAATCAGCGACTGGGCGTTCAGATAAGGATAAACTTCGTTCAAATCGATGTTCGTGAGAACTTTCGAACCCCAGAATGGCGGCTGCGGGATGGGCACATCCTCGCGCACGTCCGAACGGCGGAAGTAATCCGGATCTTCCGGAGACAGGCCGCTGATGCCCCGGCTGATCTCGCCCACGGCCTGATACACGGGTTCTGCCTCCGGCGTGACCAGAACTTTGGAAAGTTCGGCAGGCTGGGACAACACGCCTTTCCCGTTACCGTGGCCATGCCCGTTTCCATTTCCGGACATGATGCTTTCCATGGCGTACAGCCCGGAGAAAGCGTCTCTGGCATAGTAGACTTTTCCTGCGTACTCGGCCTGGCAGTCTTCATCCACAAAGCGGGAGGTGAGCGCCGCTCCGCCCAGAATCACCGGCACGGACAGCCCCAATTCCTGCATGGCGGCCAGGTTATCCTTCATGATGGCGGTGGATTTGACCAATAGCCCGCTCATGCCGACCGCATTGGCCTTATGCTCCTTCAGGGCATCCAGCATGGTTTCCAGCGGCTGCTTGATGCCCAGGTTGATGACCCGGTAGCCGTTGTTGGTGAGGATAATATCCACCAGGTTCTTGCCGATGTCGTGCACATCACCCTTCACGGTGGCCAGCACCAGCGTGCCCTTGCTGTGATCGCCTTCCACTTTTTCCATGTGAGGCTCCAGCAGGGCCACGGCGGTTTTCATGACTTCGGCTGATTGCAGCACAAAAGGCAATTGCATTTCGCCCTTGCCGAACAGCTCGCCCACGGTCTTCATGCCATCCAGCAGAATGTTGTTGATGATTTCCAGCGCGGGGTACCGGGTAAGCGCCTCGTTCAAATCCGCATCCAGGCCGGTTTTTTCACCGTTGATAATGCGGTACTTCAGGCGTTCTTCCACCTGTTCGGGCAGTTCACGCTGCCTTTTCTCCACGGCGGTGGCGCTGTTGGCCTCGTAGTAGGCCAGCATCTCCATCAGCGGGTCGTAGGTGCACTCGCCGGTTGCGTCAAATTTGCGCTCGTCAAAAATCAGCTGGCGGCACAGCTCTTTCTCCTGCTCGCTGATGCGATGCAGCGGCAGAATGTGGGCGCTGTTGATGATGGCCATGTTCAGGCCCGCTTCCAGGGCGTAATGCAGGAAGACCGAGTTTAAAATATGCCGGGCGGCGGGTTTTAGGCCAAAACTGATATTGCTGATGCCCAGCACGAACCCGACCGCCGGGAACTCCTGCTGAATCATCCGGATGGCCTCGATGGTTTCCGCCCCGGCCCGGCGGAATTCCTCGTCTCCGCTGCCAAGTGTAAAGGTCAGCGTGTCGAAGATAATGTCTTCGGGCGGTATACCGTATTTCTTGACGGCCAGATCGTAAATGCGCCGGGCGATTTCCAGTTTGCGCTGCGCGGTTTTGGCCATGCCCTCTTCGTCAATGGTCAGGGCCACCACGGCGGCGCCGAACTCCCGGCAAAGCGGTAGCACTGTTTCCAGACGCTCCTCGCCGTCTTCCAGGTTGATGGAATTGACAATCGCCTTGCCTGCGATGCGTTTCAAGGCAACTTCAATCACCGGGGCCTCGGTGGAATCAATCATCAGCGGCACATCGAGCTGCGCGTTGAAGCGGGTGACGGCCTCGGTCATATCCTTGATTTCGTTTCGGCCCACGTACGCGGTGCACAAATCGAGCAAGTGCGCACCCTGGTTTACCTGCTGGCGTCCGACATCCACCAACGCGTCGTAATTGTCCTCGGCCAGCAGCTCTCGGAATTTCTTACTCCCGTTGGAGTTTGTACGCTCGCCCACCAGCACCGGCGGCGGGTCTTGTTTCATCGGCACGCTGGAATACAGGCTGGTCAGCGAGGGTTCGAAGCTGATCTCGCGGGTTCCGGGGCTTAAGCCGCCAATCAAGTCATGCACGGCCTTGATGTGCTTGGGCGTGGTGCCGCAGCAACCGCCCACGATATGCACTCCCAGGTCCTTGATGAAGTGCTGCAAGTGGCTGGCCAGCTCTTCCGGCTGGAGGTGGTAGTGCGCCTTGCCGCCCACGTTTTCCGGGATGCCCGCGTTGGGCAGGCAGGAGATGTAAAACGGGCTGTGATGCGAGAGATAACGAATGTGCGTCGCCATCTCCTGCGGCCCGGTGGCGCAGTTCATGCCCAGTACGTCAATATCATACGGTTGCAGCGCGGTGACAACTGAGGCTATATCCATCCCCACCAGCATGGTGCCGGTGGTTTCAATCGTGACCTGCACCATAGTGGGAATATAGCGGCTTAATGTGCGGCGAACCGCGTGCACGGCGGCAATGGCGGCCTTGGTTTGCAGCAGGTCCTGGCAGGTTTCAATCAGCAGCATATCCGCGCCGCCATCAATCAATCCCTGGACCTGGGCGATATAAGAGGCTTTTAGCTCATCATAGCCAATGTGCCCCAGCGTGGGCAGCTTGGTGGTGGGGCCGATGGAGCCGGCCACGAAGCGGGGGCGGCGCTCGCCCCGGTTGTGGGTGAAATCCTGCGCCACTTCTTTGGCGACGCGGGCGGCGCGCAGGTTCAAATCATAAGCTTGATCGGCGATGTCATACTCGGCCAGCACAATCGAGGTGGCGCCGAAACTGTCGGTTTCCACCACGTCGGACCCGGCTTCAAAGTAGGCCGCATGGATTTCCCGCACCACTTGCGGGCGGGTTCGCACCAGAATTTCGTTACAGCCTTCCAGTCCCTCAAAGTCGTCCTCGGTGAGGTGGTAGGTTTGCAACATGCTGCCCATGCCACCGTCAAAGAGAAGAACCTTCTCCTGGCATTGACGGAAAAACGAGTGAGTGGGTTGATTTAGCATCTCTATCGCCTCTTTGCTCGCCCCTGTTGGTGGCCTCTCGGGCTGAATCCCTGTCTTTGCTGGCATGCCGCTATTGTCGGGAATGGCGTGACTTGTATTATGATATAGCGGAATGCCCCGGTCAAACGGATTCAAGGAGACCCTCCGTGAGCTTGAAACCTGGTCGAACGACAAAACTTTTCCTGATGTTTGCGCCCCTGGCCGCGTTTTTTATCGGCCTGACAATGCTGGTGGGAGACATGCGCCACCCCTCCGTGACGGATGATCAGTGTGTGGTGACGGGCTCCGGACTGTCCGCCCAGGCACACAAGCCCCACAGCGCATACATCTACCGCCAAAGCGGCAACGCGTTGAATGACGTCAGCCTTCGCTGCAACCGGATGGGCCGCCTGATGCTCAACGACGCGCAATTGTTCCTGACCCCGGTCAAGGCCGGCCAAGCCGCCCATGTCGCCCGCAAACGCTACCAACTCCTCCCGGATCGCTGGGCCGTGGATGTTCGGACAGGTGCCAGTCAATAATCCGGTTTAATGCTGGGCAGTTTTCAGCTTCAAATTGAGCTGGCCTTCCAGCAGATCGGTCTCGTCGGCTTTTTCCGGAGTGACGCGCAGCGAGAGCCCCAGCCCTTCGATCCAGTCCGGCTGCATTGCGGGTTGGGGTTTCCGGGACGGGTTTTTGAGATTCAGGTAGACCTGCACGGTGCTTTTACCCGGTAGACTCTCCATGAGTTGCCGGTATTCCGGAGTTTCGGCCAAGTTGTTGTGTGTACCTGTCCGAACTGCCATCAGCGCCTGGTAATCCTTCGGTGTGGCAAAAGCGATGGACGAACCGCCGCGCCCGCTCAGCGTGCCATAGTTGAGTTTTTGTTCCGGAGACGCTTGTGGCAATGAAAGGGTACGGATGGACAAATCGCCCACCTGCTCGGTCTGCTGCTTAATCGGAAATGCTCCAGCGGTAAACAAGGTGGAGAGCCTATCCAAGGCCTGATCTTTTCGGGTGTCCTTGTCCAACAGCAGGATAAGAGAGGTATTTCCTGGGCGGGCGGCAATCACCGTGCGGTGTTCCAGCAGGCTGACGACATCCCGGCGAAAATCCATCCGGAAGTTGCTGAGGTAGAAATCGGCAATCTTCAGCATACGTCCGGCATCCGGCTGCATCAGGTAATCGCGGTAGAAATCATAGGCGCGGTCCATGCCGGTCATGCCCACCATCAGCGTGGTGTCGGCGGGCAATTGTTCCGCCTGGCCAAATCGCTCCGAGGAACGGTAAACTTCCCGCAGACTTTTGCGGAAGCTCTCGCTGGGCAGGTTTTTCAGCTGGATGGGCGTGAGAAATTCCACGTTCACCACGTCCTCCCGCTGTGCCCGGATAGCGCCCACCGTCAGCGGGAGTGCATGGCTGAAGCCGCTCATGCCCGAGCCAATCCGGCTGGCAATGCTGTTGCCGCCACCGGTTAGCGCATTGGGTGTATACACCGTGTTGTTGAGGATAAAAGTCCCCTGTCTCATTCTGGGCAGCCGGGCCAGGTAACGCTTGTTTTCGGGTTGTTCGTACACATTCGGCTGCTTGCGCGTTCCATGGGCCAGCGCCTGGTGGATGGCTTCCGGCGTGTTGGAAATCAGCAGCTTGCGGTTGACGATCGCAAGCCCAATCTGGCTTTCCTTTTCGATATAAAACAGGGTTTGCCGGTAACGGTCGGATTCAAAATCCGATGCGGGCAAATTGAAGCGCCGCACCAGTTCGGGTAATGTCAGGTCCTCCTTCAGGGGCAGGACCACCAGCATATGCCCTTCATCCGGGTTCTGGCCCGGATTTGGCCAAGCACCTACGCTCAAGTAGGGCTCAAAGGTGTTCTCAAACTTTTGCAGGAAGGCTCGGCGGAAGTTGTGCTGCTTGGGCTTCGGGGGGGCTTCCGTTTGTGGGACCGGTGCGGTCTTGAGTTTCTGTTCAGTGTCGGGTTTTGAGTCAGTCTTGGGTTTCGGCTCAAGACTGGCGCTTTTTGCAGGCTCCTGCTTCGGGGCCGTCAGTTCCGGTAGTTGCAGGGCCTCTTCCTGGGCTTCGAGTAATTCCTGCTCCGCGTTTTTTTCTTGCAGATACGACACAAACCGGTGGGTCAGCTTTTCACCGGGCGCCAGCTCCAGGTAAAATCCGGTAGAAGTGGGGTAATACTGGTATAGCTGGCCGGGAACACCTTCCGGCATCAGCATGTAATACGCAACAGAAGCAATAACAGCCGATGTGGCGGCCAGGGTTAGCATGAATTTCTTTTTCAGAAGCATCAGAATGCCCTCATGGGTGGACGATGTGGATTGTAAAAGCTGGTGTGGAGCGTGCCGACGCTTGATAAGGCCCTATGAACGTTTCATGTAGAGGTAATCGCGCACATAATCCTTGGTGAGGTCCGGTAGCTTGGACCAGAAGATGGAAAGCAGCTCCTGGTCGGGCAGATCCCGAACGATATCCAGCACCAGGGTCTTCACATCCAGGGTTCTCAGCAGGTCTTCACCGGCGAGCAGCGCTTCCAGTTCTTCTTTTGTCATAAAGCAGGTTCACTTTCCATCGCAGACGGTTGAATTTTATTATAGCAAGTCGTTGTGGATGCTAAACGGCAGAGCTTGCCGTCTCCGGCGCCCGGAGGATTTCCTCGGGAGCGCGCCGGTCCAAGCTGAATCCGAACAGAGCGTAGTCGTATTTCACCGGATCTTCGGGGCACAACAGCCGAAAGACATCCGTAATCTCTTCCGCCGTCTTCCAAGAATTATCGTTTCGGGCGCTGAGATTCAACTGGCGGTTCATTTTCAGGATGTGGGTATCCAACGGGACCAGCAAGTCGGCTGGTTTCAGAGAGTTTTTCCAAAGTCCAAAGTCGACGCGTCCGGTGGGGTCAATATCCTGGCGTGTTGAGTTTGAAGGTTCGGCATCCTGCCTCACCATCCAGCGCAAAAACATATTGAATCGCTTGCAAGCGCCGCCCTTATCCGGGTGGGCGAACAGGAACTTCAGCCCGTAAGTTTGGGGCGGTTTTTCACCCAGAAGCTGGTCCGTGAATCCTGCGATTCCAGCCTTAAGCCTGGACTGTTCACTCTCATCCAGTCTTGCGGAGTGCGCAAACAGGCCCTCCAGGCTGTCAAATTCTTGGTAGGCCCATTGCAGGCGTTCCCACAGGTAGGCAACATCTGCGCTCTTATTGAAACGATAGACGAAGTGCTTGAAGAGTTTCGCATCCCGCTTGGGGTTGAAGCTTTCCAAAAAGCCCACTGGGTCGTCATCCGTAATACGAAACAGATTGGTCACGGTCTCGATAATCAAATCCCGCCGCCCGTAACTAAACAGCGCGGTAATAAACGCCACCAGCTCGCAGGCTTTCGGGTCATCCGCAAAGCGGTGCGGGATCTGAATAGGGTCGTTCAAAATGTACGCCGGGGTTTTATACTGCGCCACCAGCGCGTCCATCACCGGCGCCAGTTGGAGCCATGCTGCGGCACTACGGGCTCTGCTTTTCGGTTTTTCAAGCTTTGTGGCAGACATTAGGTACTAGACGGTTGCGGCTTCGCGAGTTTCCGCCAATCCTTTCAGCATGTTGCGGCCGCGTTGGGTGGGGTCTTCGATATTCAGCCAGGCCAGGACGGTTTTGCCGATGTCGGCGAAGGATTCCCGGATGCCCAGGTTCTGCCCCGCCAGACGCTTGTTGTAGAGCATGATCGGCACGTACTCGCGGGTGTGATCCGAGCCCGGCGCGGTGGGATCGCAGCCGTGGTCGGCGGAAATCATCAGCAGGTCCTCGTCTCCCATTGCCTCCAAAATCTTGCCGAGACCGGCGTCGAATTCTTCCAACGCGCGGGCGTAGCCGTCCACGTCGCGGCGATGACCGTAATTGCTGTCCGTTTCCACCAGATTCACGAAAATAAACTGCTTGTCGGCCTGCGGGTAGACGCTCAACGGCTTTTTTTCCAGGCTGAGCGCGTCCAGATCCTGCTCATCCCGAGCCAGTTTATCCAGCACTTCGATGCCATCCGCGTTGCTGCCGGTGTGAATGGAGTGGGTGAGGCCCGAGAAGCAGAAGATATCCTCGATTTTACCGATGCCGACCACCAGTCCTCCGGCTTCCCGGATGCGGTTCAGGGTGGTGCTTTCGGGCGGCAGCACGGCGTAATCCCGGCGATCTTTGCCCACCCGCTTGAAGGTTTCGGGGCTGTTGCCCACAAAAGGCCGGGCAATCACGCGGGACACCTGGTGCGGGCCGTCCAGAATTTCACGGGCCTTCTCGCACCACGCATACAGCGTGCCCAGGTCCACTTTGCTCTCGGGGCCGGTATGCGCGGCAATCTGGAAGACGCTGTCCGCGCTGGTGTAGACGATGGGATTGCCGGTTTCCAGGTGCTGCATCCCCAGCTCCTTGAGAATTTCGGTCCCCGAGGCGGGCTTGTTGCCCAGAATCTCTTTCACGCCGGTTTCCTGCTTGAAGCGTTCCACGATTTCCGGCGGAAAGCCGTCCGGGTAGGTGGGAAATGGGGTTTCAAGATAGATTCCGGCCATTTCCCAGTGGCCGGTAGTGGTGTCCTTGCCCTTGGAGAACTCTGACATCTTGCCATAGGAGGCCAGTGGGCTTTCTTGCGCTTTCACCCGGCTGAGGGGCAGGATGTTGCCCAGCCCCAGCCGTTCCAGGTTGGGCAGGGACAGGCGGTCGGCGGCGCGATCGATGTTGCCCATGGTGTTGCAGTCCTGGCTGTCGCCATACTCGGAGGCATCCGGCAGCGCGCCGACTCCCCAGGCGTCAATGACTACGACAAATACCCGTTTTCTGGCCATCGTTCGTTTCCTTTTTCGATTCCTGTCGAAAGTTTTATTATTGTATGCCAGTGGAGCCCCGCTTTAAAGCCTTTAAAGGCCAGTTGCCCGTTTGGGAACTGGAGAAATTCAGGACGACCCGATAGAATAAGAGACACTCAGCCGCGCGTTGCATTCGCGCCCTGGAAAGTCGTATATCCGCCATGGAGTTTACCCTGATGACATTTCGCCCCCCTCAAGTCTTGCTTCGCTCGTTTGTCGGCGTCGCGCTCTGTGCGCTGACGCTGGGCGCCGCCCTGCCTGCCGGGGCCATCATCCGGCTGGACCCCAAGAGCATTGACGCCGCGCTGGTCTATGGGATGAAGAACCAGAAGCTGGGCTTGTCCACTTTGCTGGGTCCCAACTGGGTTGAGGGCACGGACGGGTCACTGCTGAACGTCTACTCGCCTTTCATGATGGTGGCCTCCAAGGCGGCCAAGGCCAAGTTTTCCATGAATCCCAGCAAAAGCGACCTGAAAAAAGCTCGCGAGAGATTTGGCAAGGAAGTGGCCTTTTACTCCGATCCCAAGAACCGCCAGCAAGTGAAGTTTTCGGTTAGTTTTTACGGTAGCTCCCTGGAGTTTGCCAAGGAGTACCACGCCCGCATCGTAGGGTTCGGTCGGGGCAAGGAGTTTGACATCAAGCCCCACAAGGAAATCCTGGATCAGAAGGCCGATCCGGCGGGTAATCTCTACGAGGGCATCAATGCCTACTACTTCAACATGGCCGACATTGAGGACTTGCAGGAATTCCGCCTGGTTTTGGAGAGCCCCAAGGGCAATCCCGTCACCTTCCGCCTGAAGAACGAAAAATTATACTAAACTGGCAACTTTCCCCATTGAGGACCTTTAATCCCGTAGTCATCACGACCACACTGGAAATATAAAGGAGTTCGTCATGGTCACAGGCCTGGGATCTCACCTCTCTTTTGGGAATGTGCAACGTTTTAAATACCAAAGCAAAGAGGAGAAGAACCGGATCCTTGAAACCAACAGGAAAGTGGGCCACTACTGCCTCGGTACTATTTCACAGGTGAAGTCTCATTCAGGCATAACCGATCTGAATCATTATAAGCTCAACAAGGACGGCAATGACACGACGAAGGAGAGTTTGCACGGCGCGGGGGAGGTCATTATTGACCGGAAGCCGATCTGTCCTGAAAATAAACGCTGTGTGATAAGGGTTAAAGTGGCTGAAAGGTTTATGCGCAGACTTTTGGGTGATCTTTACCTGGGCACCACAGAAAACTCAGCCAACCCGCAGGGTTAAGCATCCATCCGAACGTTCAGCGGAGGCTTTTATACGCCGGTGGGCTGATACGGAAACCAGCGGTTAACCCATTGCTCCAGCGATTCCAGCGTGGTGGCGAGATCCCGTCCGCGTTCGGTCAGCTTGTATTCCACCTTGGGCGGAATGGTCGGGTACTGGTGCCGGTCAATCAGCCGGAATTTTTCCAGGTGCTTCAGCCGTGCGCTGAGCGTACGAGGGGAAATCCCGGTGATTTGTTGCTCCAGTTCCACGAAGCGCTGGGTGTCGAACTGGTACAGAATATGAATAATCTGGAAGGAATACTTGTCGCCAATCAGCTCCATCGCCCGCTCAATAGGAGATTCAACACCGTAGAGCCCGGCATGCATCAGCCGGTTCAGGTTTTTAGTCACATCCTGCAGGGACTGTTCAGTCATCAGGGCATCCGCTGCCGGCTCAATCACCTTGTCAACCGTCTTTGGCACGTAGTCTATCCTTATTGAAGATAACTTTACTTGTTATAGTATAGCCACGACCCATGACAAGATCAATCCTTTAAAACCGGGTTTGGGCGAAATGTAACAGTGTTTGGGTTCCTGATATTTGTGGCAGTGCCATCCGAATGCTCTTATTCCGGGTAGTGCCCCCGACGGATTGGCGCTGGTGCATGACTCCCGCGTACAGTGGCGCGATTGCACGAACAGTAGGCGTTTAAAGTGCGGAAGATGGGTTCTGCATTTTATCCAGCTCTGATTATGCTGATAAATAGCACAGCTGTTGTTGAATCGGTTTATGAACAAATGTATCCATTCGGGATAGTCCTAGCAATTTCGACTGAACGGGCGTTTTTTTTACAATGGACCAAATGCACCAACAAGGCAGGCTCTGATGCGAAATATTGCACTGATACTGAATGTACTGGGTTTAATCAGCATCCTCACGGGTGGTGCCGTACTCAGCTATCTGGGCGCTTTTGGTTATCATCCGGTGGGCCTGGTGCTCATTACCGGCAGTCTGGGTTAAGCAGAACCTGTCCAGGAAAGCCCTCTGGCGAGAGGCTTCATTCCGATGAGGCTTTTTTAAGTATGTCCTGGCAATCGCGCAGCCAGCGTTTCTGTCCGCAACACGTGACCGCAGGGCTTGTTTTACGCCTTTCAAGCTTGTCCCGCGGGATTCGATTGCTGCTGGAACATCCGGAAATTGTTCCGGTTCAGTCCGCCGTCGGCATATAACGCGGACGTGCTGGAAGTATTGGGGCGGTGGATCCGGCTTTTTCCGCCGGTAATACCGGCAGCCTGCTTGGCTTGCGCAATGCCCGGATTCTCGTTCCGCCCGGTCAGCTTTTGGGTAAGCGCGAATTGCAGCTTGGGCACCAGGATGCCCAGGCCGTACATGGAGAATCCCAGGGCGAGAATGCGGGAAAGATAATTCATGTTCCGGTTCAGCGCGCCGTATTTTTCCATCATCGGCTGCCACTGAATCAACTTTTCGCCCACGTCCCCGGCGGCTTCCCGAGCCCGATCCAAGAACCGGTCCGTGTACAGGTTGATGGCATCTTGCAGGGCCCGGCGTTTCTCCGGGCTGGCATATTCGCGGGAATCCGGGGTGAACTGGCCGATGATTTCCTGGGCTTTGCGGACAAAGGCGCTGTCATGCTGCAAGCCGCCCAGCAGGATTTCCTTGATCTTCTGGCTGAGCTCCGGTTCCGCGTCGGTGATGGACAGCGAGAGCAACCGTCCCTGCGTGCCCCGCAGCAGCGGTTCTGCCGCTTGCCGGTAATGGGACAGCAGTTCTCTGATTTCGGCGGGCGTTTCCGGCTTCAGGCTCTCGGACAGAGTTCTCACGGTGTCGGCAAGGTTCTCGGAGGCCAACTGGGACAGCGTTTTACCGACGGGTTGGGCCGAAACGCGGATCGCCGGATTCACGATCCCATTCAGGGTCTGGACCCGCTCCAGCGCCTGGGAAATCCGGCGCTTCCGGAAAGGATTCAGCGTGCTCTGCCCTTGCAGCTTTTCCAAGGCCTCAGCCAACTGCCTGAGCTGGTCGGCCGTGAAGGCTTCCGGTTTTTCAAGCAGGGCCTTCATTTCATTCTGGAGTTCCAGCGTGCGGGTGAGATCCTGGATGTCGGCGAGTTCGTTCTGAATCAGCTCCTCGGGTGTCAGTTTGCCGCTGACGACCTGATCCAGCCAATCGGCCATGGCTTCGGTATGGGCAAGCAGCTTTTCGGTGGCCAGGGCTTCCTGGGAAATCCCGCGTTTGGAGGCTTCCGCATGCCAGTCGGCGCGGATTCTCTCCGGAAGTGGCAAGGATTCCGGGGTGGCCGTGAGATGACCACGGGCCACATTCAGGCTTCTGCGCAACATGGTGTTGGCCTGATCCCAGGCGTCGATGCGGGCCATGCGTTGCATTCTGGCCAGTAATGCCTGCCGGTTGGGCTCAGAGAGCTGCTCCAGGGTATTTCCAACGGGCCCTTCCAGGGATTTTTCGGTAAGACTGAACGGCAGCCCGGCTGTGTGCCGGAAGGCATTCTTGACGGCCAATGTCAGGTTGACCCGAGCGGGGCCTTCCAGGTTGGCAAAAAGGCCATGCTGATTCTGGATGGCGGTCAGCAGGCGGTGCAGGTTTCTGGTGGAGAGCTTTCCGTCGAAGGCGAGGGGGGCCACATATTCCTGAATTTGCTTGTGCGCGGTCTCCGTGGCCGCCATATTTTGCAGGATGGCCTGGAGTTCCAGCTTCAGGAGCGGCATGAATCCGTTGACGCCTTCAACATTGGCGGTTCGCATGGCTTTGCTCAGCCAAGCGGCAGGCTGCATCAATGCGTCTTTTTGGGCGGAGCCGGTGATGACTTCCTCGATCGTCCAGAGCGGCACGTTTCCATGTTGAAGAGCGCTCCGCAAATCTGGGCGATGCTTCGCCATGTCTCCCAGTTGACGCTGAATCAGCTCGGTCATCTGACGGGCAATCATCGGTTCCATCAGGATGCTGGTGCCGAAGACCGGATCGATGAGCTTGCTCATCAGTTTCATCATATGTGGCTGGGCCAGCATGTAGAAGTAGAGCGAGGCAATCTCCTGGAAGACCTTTTCGGGTGCTTCCATCGGTTCGCGTTGGTAGGCCACGGCGGTTCGACCGGTGGTTATCCCTGTATCCAGAACCAGGACGGTGCCATAAGGGGTCTGTTCGATCAGGTGGCCCAAGCCCTCGGAGACTGATCCGCTGGGGAGCCGGAAACCGAAGCGCGGCTTGCCGGGCGCCTGGCGGTCCGCAAAACCCATTGGATACGTCGGCATGGGAACAAGGGGCTTTTGCGCCGACGGCTGGGTACTATTCTGGGTGATGAATGGAGGCGGGAGAATACTGCCTGTTGGTGCTGGCTGAGGGAAAGTTAAAGGCTGGTTTGGAGGGAAAGGTGATGAGGTTGGGAGTGCCGTGGGGAAGGTGCTGGAGGAAGGGGGAATAAGGGAGGCTGGGGAAATAAGGGAGGAGTAGGAAAAAAGAGGAGATGGGGAGACGGGGGAAGGCGTGAAGGTGGGCGGAGTAATGGCGTTGGTGGTGGCGGGCGTTTTCGGCAGCAGTCCGTAGCCCCGCGTGGAGGCTGTCAACGTATCGTCCGGCAGGGGACGAACCTTTTCCGGCTCGGGCTGCCCGGCAACGGAATCCGGCTTGATGTTTTTGCCGTATAAGTGGCGGATGACCCAACTGGTTTTCCATACGTTGAGCTTGGGAATAATCCAGGCGACCAGCCCAAGGGCAAGCCCTGTGCTGGTGAGGAGTCGAAGCTTGTTGATGTGCCCCAACCTGGACAGTTCCGAGGCGCCCCGCACGAAGCGCTCCTGGGCAGTCAAATCTACATGGGAGGCTTGTCCCCAAGGGTTGCGCCAGGCGATTTTGCCGGGCAAATGACTGGTGCCGGGGAACAGCCTGGGACGCAGGTACTTATCGAACAGCTTGCTCAGGTACTTCACGCCGAAAAGCCAGACCAGGGCAACCGTGACCTCTTCCGGGCCTCGCTCCTGCACGCCCAAAAAGCCATCCCGCCTTCCGGCAGCAATGGTTCGCCCGCTGATGACTGATGTTTCAGGCAGCACGATAGCGGCGGGCCCCTCTTTCGAGATGGCCAGCATGGTCTTTTGTACGGTATCTGGAGCGGGGATTCTCGCAATCAGATTGCTAATCCCGGACAGGATTGACATGTGAACCCTTGCCACCTTTCGGCCAGCGACTATGGCGTTAGAAAACCCCCTCAAGTCAGATTTGTGTCAATCCTGGCAAGAACTTTTCAAATCTTCACTTGGCGGGCGGGTAGGGCCTTGCGACAACGATATTGCCTTCAAGCTTTGCGTGCTCCTGCATTGCCGGTTGCATGGCGCCTTCCCAGAAAATGACCCCGCCATGATAATACAGTTCCGACATATCGGGCAGAGGAATGTTAACTTTTCCCGCATAAATATCATGAATGCTCTCGATGTACTGCCGGGGATTGCCGATATCGCTCCAGTACCCGGCCACCGTTTCGGCCCTGAAGTCTCCCAGGGCGGGATCCGCCTGCACGCGCTCCAGAACGGCGGGGAAAATGTCGTTTGCAAAATCGAACGCGATCTCTTCCGGCACCGGTCCGCCCGCTTGTCGGGCTTTTTGCCTGCTCTGGTCCAGCTTGTCCTGGTAGATCTCCCGGATCACCGGGTAGGCTTTGGGAGACAGGATATAGAATCCGGTGTTCGCCAACCGGGATTTCGCCAGCGCTCTGGGTGGTTTCTCCTGAAAACCGATAATTTTGCCGGATTCGCCGTCTGTCCCGGAGCGATCCGTCACGATAATGCCGAACTTGTCGACATCTTCCTCGTTTACGAACTGGCAACCGATGGTAATCAAGGCATCATGGGCGACATGGACTGCCATCAGCGCGGAAAAATCGGCGTCTGTCACCGCATCACCCTGAACCACCAGCAACGGCTTGCTCTCATCCAGCAGCCCCTGATGGCGGGAATCCAGCAGCATCTTGCGCAATCCACCCGCCGTTCCGGAGGGTTCGTTTTCGTCAATATAAAGGACTTCCCGGGCATCCGAGCGGGACAGGCTGTCTTTGACGGAGTCCGGCTTGAAATAGGTATTCACCAGCAGTCGGGTAAAGCCGTGCAAGGCCAGCATGTTCGCAATGCACTCAATCACCGTACGGTTTCCAACCAGGGGCACGCCTGGCTTGGAGCAGTGGGTGCTTTCCCCGGAGATGCGTTCGAACCGGGT
>DATNPJ010000059.1:0-17496 GCA_036703295.1 Coleofasciculaceae cyanobacterium
CTTGCGTTTCAGCACGCCTGAAACGGCACCTTTTACCCTCGGAGCAACTGCAACGCTAGCTGGGGTGTCTGGTTGGCCTGTGACAGCATGGCCGCCGAGGCCTGTTGCAGAATCTGGTTTCGGGTGAGGTTGGCTGATTCCTCGGCCACATCCACGTTGCGGATGCGGGATTCGGAAGAAGACAGGTTCTCGATGCTGACCGACAGGTTGTTGGCCGCGCCTTCCAGACGGTTGCTCAGGGAGCCGATGGCGCCACGACGTCTGCCGACCTCTGTTAATGCAGCATCGATAATAGTCAGTGAGGCAAGGGCAGCGCTGGCGGCGTTGACATTCACATCAGTCGTGGTCAAACTGGCATGAATAGCGGAAGCCTTGGCGGTTGCAAAGGGGCCGGTTGCGGTGACTGCCGTGGCCAAGTCCAACTGATCCTCGGTGGCCGAGTCATTAGGACCTAACTGGATGGCAAAGTCGGTTCCCACCGTTCCATCCATGAGCTTTTTACCGTTGAATTCGGTCGCTAAAGCAATCCGGTCAATGTCCGCCATCAACTGATCGATTTCCGCTTCCATCGCCGAACGCTGGGCGGCTGCATAAGTGTCGTTGCCCGCCTGTACCGTCAGTTCGCGCATCCGTTGCAGGTTTTCGGTGATCTGGCTGTAGGCCCCATCCGTAATATTTAAAACGTTGATACCATCTTGAACGTTATCCAGGGCTTTCTTGGAGCCCCGGATCTGGGCGCGCAAGGTTTCGCTTAGTTGCAGGCCCGCCGCGTCATCCGCCGCCCGGTTAATCCGGAAGCCGGAAGACAGTTTTTCCATGGATTTTGTCAGGGCGTTGGTGTTGTTGCCCAAATGTCGCTGGGCCGTTAGCGAGGACACGTTTGTATTGACGATGAGTGGCATAAATAATTGTCTCCTATTCCATTAGCGGAACCACTGTTCTTGCCTGGCCGGGGTTTGCATCCTTTGCCATCCGCAGGCCTGGTGAGCCCAAGGCGATGCCCAAGGCCGCAGCCATTCCGGTTTTGGTGTGATTCGGTTTCGTGTGACACTCACAAACTTCTCATCCGATTGGAGGAGAATTCTGTGCAAATCTCCTCTCGACGGTCTACACCGAATACTTTAATTTTTTTTTGAATATCGGAAAAAAACCACACTGCAAAGCCGCTCAATACTCCCTTGAAGCGCTGATGATGCTGTAGTTTCGCCGGATTTACCCAAACGGAAAAGGCCCGGAATTTCTTCCGGGCCTTCCTGCTTGGATTGGAAAAGCGAATCTGGTTTTGTGCCTGTTTAGGGTTAGCCGCCTTTGAGCAACTGCAGCGCCAGCTGGGGTGTCTGGTTGGCCTGCGAGAGGATGGTGCTTGCGGCCTGCTGGAGGATCTGGTTCCGCGTCAGCAGGGCGGACTCCTCGGCCACGTCCACGTTGCGGATGCGGGATTCGGAGGAAGACAGGTTCTCGATGCTCACCGACAGGTTGTTGACGGCTCCTTCCAATCGGTTGACCATAGCGCCCAGCCTGCCCCGCTTGCCGTTGACGGTGGCGATGGCGACATCAATCTGGCTCAGCATCGTGCTGGCCGCGGTATGGGGGGCTGCGCCGCTCAGTGCGGTCTGCAAGGTGCCGACGGTTGATGTCCAGATGGCGGTTGCCAGGGCTGTCGCAAACAGGGCTTCTGCCAGGGAGGTTCCCAGGGCGGAGGCGACATCGATGGTGTCAACGTTGGCGACGTTGTTGGCCCCGACCTGGAGGATGAAGGATGCTGGCGCACTGGCGGACATCAAGTCAACACCGTTGAACTTGGCGGCCTGGGCGATGCGATCGATATCCTTGAATAACTGGGTAATCTCGGTTTCGATGGCTGCTCTCTGGCTGGTGTTGTAGGTATCGTTATTTGCCTGCACAACCAGCTCTCGAGCGCGCTGCAGGTTATCCGTAATGGTCTGGAATGCGCCGTCGGCGATGTTCAGAACGTTCAGGCCATCCTGGGTGTTGTCTAAAGCTTTTTTGGAACCACGGATCTGGGCCCGCAGGTTTTCGCTCAATTGCAGACCGGCTGCATCGTCCCCGGCACGGTTGATCCGGTAGCCCGAAGCCAGTTTTTCCATCGATTTGGACAACATATTGGTGTTGAGGCCCAAGTGACGCTGAGCGGTTAAGGAACTGACGTTTGTGTTAATGATTAATGGCATCTATGAAATCTCCTTTTTCATTTTTAGCCCTCCTTTGATGCGTGGCGGATTCCATTCCGCCTGTCGCAAACCGATGACCACGCCAAAACTGGCGCGATGAACCGGAAGAGGACATCATAAATTCTTGCTTTTCCAACCTGTAGCCTGCAATCGCTTGCAAACGCCTTCCAACTTATCTGTTTATCAGACTTGTTGGCTTGCAAATTTCGTATCGTGTTCCACAGGGTCAAACTTGAGACTTCCGCGGGAAAACTCCCCTGCTCGCAGGACCGCCGCTATTGCTGTGATTTGTCCCGAAGTGCTTGGACCATCAGTATTTTGCCCTGCTGGTAGAAAAAACTGAAAAGCCTCGTTTCCTCCCCCTTCCGGAGGAGAGAGGGAACTCTCGGAACCCCCATCCAAAATGAATCAATGGCCGAGACCGATGGAGAACACGTATAATTTTGAAAGAAACGCGTGGGGCAGAGAGTCCATGAGTGAAGCACAATCGATCATCCTGCCTGTGGCGACACCGCCGGAAGGGGGTTCGCTGGGAACGATCCTGAAAAACAGCTTTGTGCTGTACCGTGGTCACTTTGGCCCATTCACCCGCGTGCTGCTGGTGCCGGTCGGGTTGATGATGGTGGGCGCTTACGCATGCATCGGGTTGAGCCATCTGTATATCAATCGGATCGAGCAAGCCATGGGCGGGCTTAACGTCGGCAATATCGGATTTTTCCTGCTTGGCTTGCTGCTGGTCATGCTGGGTCCCTTGCTGCTTTTAAAAAAAGGCGTCCTGGATTATGCGATTTACATGGCTTCCTTATGCAGCAACACCGCCGAAGTGCTGAACGGCAAAAAACCGGATTTCGAAGGGGCCTATGCGGCAATCGCAAAGGAAAAATTCAAACCTTACATGGCGCTGCTCACTGCCTATCTGGTGATTCCCTTGCTGGCTTTTCTGCCCTTTATTATGGGCAGTATCCTGGCCGGATTGATCCAGGCAGAGGGGCTCCCGGCACTAATCTTCGGTATGGGCCTGCTGCTCTCCCTGGGTGCCGGCATCATTTGCACGGTTTGTCTGATTCTGCTCAGCTTTATCTTCCAAATTGTGGCTTTTGAAAAGCTCACCCTCAATCCGCTGCCCGCCTTTCTGGAAAGCAGCCGAATGGTGTTTCAGGCCCCATTCAGAACCCTTTCTCTGCAAATTATCCTGATGATCCTGACGGGAACCCTATTGCCCTTTCCGCTGGCCGGGCTGCTCCGGCTGCTGCGGCTGACTTTTGTGCTGGATTTCCTGCATCGCGGGTTTGTGGATAGCTTGCTGTTGAATATTGCGCCCGAGTCCGGCTGGGGGGATGTCTTGCCTTATTACGACTGGATCTATGGGTTCCTCCGCAATAACACCCCGGCCATTGCCGCTTCGCTGACCGATACGCTCGTGATGGCCATTATTACTTCCCTGCTGCTCCCGCTGGGTACCTTTGCCTTTACCCTGCTTTATTGGGACATTCAGTCTAGGCTGAAAAACAAGCTTTCAGGCAATTAACACCCATTGTTAGGAAATGTTTCAATTTAACTTTCAGGGCTCAAGTCCTGGGAGATTATTTCGATAAGTATTTTGGATACTTGATATGTCCTCTCCCTTTAAATTACAGGCGCCTGATTTCAGGCGCCTTTTCTGTCTTGATTGCCTCATTGTTGTGCCAGCCGAGTTTCAGAGGGGATGGGGCCATTTCTTATCATAGAGTCCGGGTGGTTTTAAGACTGATGGCATGTGTCTTGAAAAGAATCATCCTCCTGGTCAATTGGCGGTCCCTGAAAATTGACCTTCCGGTGGATGAGGAACTCCTTGACAATCTTCTACAATAAGCAAAGTAGAGAAGCATTTTACGTAAGAAAGAAAGTTGTCACATGACCTTCAGGGAAATTGCGTTGCAGGAAGCCCCAATGCTGCCTGCCCGGGAGAAACATATTCTCCAGTCCTTGCTGGAGAACCAGAGCCCGATCATGAAGATCTGGTTCGTGATCATGTTGCTCAACCTGGCCATGTTCCTGTTTATAACTCATTAGGCAGGCATGGTTTGTGAGTTCGGCGCCGGGAACCCGATTGGTACAAGGTCGGTCCAGTGGAGACAAAGTAAAAAACCCGGCAATCTAAAGCTCGGAATAGCGACCTGGCTGCTCCTACAGGCTGATAGTGGCAGGTTGTACCGGTAATGGTGTCCAGGGTGGGAATTGTACGGTGGGCCCGCGCATGGGGCGTGGCGTGTCGGCTATCCGTCTTCTTGTCTTCCAGCGACCAGACGAGGCCATTATACTGATGGTATTGGTTTAAGCGTTGGAGCGAGCGATGGCAACGGATAATAAGCGGGACTGGCTGATCGATGCGGCGGCGATCTGGCTGGGTGCCTTCCTGATGTTTTTAATTCAGCCCCTGGTCGGCAAAATCGTCACCCCTCAATATGGTGGGGTTTCACAGGTCTGGAGCGCCTGCCTGATGTTCTTCCAGATCACCCTGCTGCTGGGCTATGGGTTCACTTTTCTGGTCAGCCGCTTTGCCTTGAAAACCCAGGCCATTGTCTACACCGTCCTGTTAGGGCTTTCCGCCCTGGTCATGCATATTCCGCTGGGCATGAACTGGGCGCCCCCCGAGGGGAGCGATCCGCTGCTGCACTTGCTGAAAAACTTGTTCACGTACGTTTCTCTGCCCTGCATCCTGTTGGCCACCGTCAGTACTATGTTGCAGAACTGGTACGGCATCACCCGGCAAAGCAGCCCCTATTATCTTTACAGCATTTCAAACGTCGGCTCGATGCTGGCGCTTCTGGTATACCCGACCCTGGTAGAACCCACCCTGACCGTGAGCCAAACCGTCGAGGCATGGGGCTGGGGCTACCGGCTGCTGATTATCCTGATTCTGCTTTGTTCCATCCGGGGCTTCAAGTGGTTCGGCAAAGCACGCCAACGGCAAGACGAAGCGGGTATCGCCCCGGTTCGGCGGGATTACCTCTGGTGGGTTTTCTTAAGCGCCTGCGGTACCGTTTTGCTCATCAGTATGACGCACTATATTTCAGACAGCCTGGCGCCGGTGCCCATGCTGTGGATTCTGCCGTTGGCCGTCTACCTCCTGAGTTTTATCCTGACTTTCAGCCACGAAAAAATATACCATCGCCGGTTTTTCCTGCATGCTGCCATCGTGTCCATGCTGCTGCTGTTGGTACCTTCCGTTATTGAAATGCCGCTGACATTCAGCATCTCGCTGCTGCTGTCCGTGCTTTTCCTGCTGTGCATGGTCTGCCACGGTGAGATTTACCACCGCCGCCCCCAGCGTGCGCATCTGCCGGGCTTTTATTTCGCCATCGCGGCGGGCGGAGCCTTGGGGGGCATTCTGGTCAATCTCGCGGCGCCCATGATATTCGATAATTACATTGAATTCCCCTTGATTCTGCTCACCGTTGGCATCATCAGCCTGTTAACCATCTGGCGGGAACGGCTTTTCCTGTTCAAAACGCAAGGCTGGAACAACGCTTATGTAGGCATGGCCATTCTCTTGATGGCGGGTATCTATAGTCTCAACTTCTTGATGCCCAAGCCGGAGCTGGTGTTGGCACGCCGGAATTTCTACGGGTCGGCTCAGATTTATTTGCGCGAACAGCTGAATGCGCTGACACTCACGAATGGAACCACCCTGCATGGCCTGATGCTGCTGGATGTGAAAACCAGGCATTTCCAGTACACGCCCACGACTTATTATGTGGAAGATTCAGCCGTGGGTATCGCTAATCGCTTTATGCGCGAGCGCCGGAAAGCCCAGCCGCTGAAAATCGGTGTTGTCGGTCTGGGGATTGGAACCATTGCCGCCTACGGCCAGCCGGGGGATGAAATCACATTCTTTGAGATTGATCCCAAAATCGTGGCGATCGCGCGGGAAAACTTCAGGTTTCTGGCCGACTCCAAGGCACAAACTCGTATCTTGATGGGGGATGGTCGCTTGACGCTGACACGGTTGTCGCCCCAGCAATACGATGTCCTCGTGATTGATGCCTTCAACAGCGATTCTATTCCGGTTCATTTGCTGACCCGCGAGGCGCTGGCTGCGTACCTGACCCATCTCAAGCCGGATGGGCTGCTGTTGTTTCATATTTCTAACAGTTATCTGCAATTGCAAGATGTCATCGGCAACCTGGCCGTCAACGCCCACCTGAACGGCCTGACCGTCTTCAACCCCCGGACCCAACCCAAGGGGAGCCCCTCCCTATATGGAATTTTATCTCGTGATCGCTGGTTTACCGACCGAGCCGGAGAACCTCGGTTTAAACAGGATTACCCGAATGCGGCACTGACTTCCTTGAAATGGCAGCCGCGCGTCGGCGTCTGGGCGGATGATTACAGCAATCTGTTTTCGATCCTGAATTAGCGGGACGCTTTTTCGGGTGATTCACGTTCTTCCAGCAGGCATTTCGGATCCAGGAAATTCGGATGGGTCTTTGAAGTCAGCCCCCGCCGTTCCGGGTTGTTGTAGATGCCATTCTTCACGTTTTGCGCCTTTTGGGCAACCTGGCGGGCCCTTTTCATATCATTTCCTTCCGAAAGCATTTCGACTGAGCGCTGCATCTGCCGATAGGCCTCGTCCAGGAAATTCATGTCGCTGAGCACCAATCCCAGGTTAAAACGGGCCTCGTAGCTGTCCGGTTGCTGGATAATCGCGCGGCAATAAGCCTTTGCTGCCAATTCTCGACGGTTCATATACTGGTAAGCAACGCCCAGATTAAAGTTGGTCTGGAATTGCTCCGGTTCTCCCAATAGCGACAATTCATAATAATATCTGGCCTGATCATAAAGCCAGTTGCGGATATTCTCGCGGGTTTCCGCAGGGTTTTCAGCCGCCGTTTTGTAAAGATTGCCTGCCTGGCTCAGCAGCAGGGCATCCTCCGGATTTGATTTCATCGCCTTGCGCAATTCTTCCACGGCCTCGTTCATCCGCAGGGGGTCGGTTTTAACCACGTTGATCAGGCCAATCCGGGCTTGCAGACTATCCGGGTGCTTGTCGAGAATGTTCCGGTAGACCTTTTCAGCCTGTCCCGGCTGGTGCTGCTGTTCATAGAGCCATCCCAGCCGCAGGGCGATTGATACGTTGTCGGGGTATTGTCTCAGTCCGGCGCGATAGGCATCGACGGCCTTCTCCCAGTTTTCCACATCCATCGCCGCCTGCACGCTGTTGTAAATCATGCGCTCTTGGCTGAAGGTCAGGAGTTGGTTGAAGTTGACAGTCACGATGGCGACAATCGCGAGGAAGAGTATAAATCCAAGCAGGCGATTAGGCATCTGTTCCGGAACGTCCCGCTTTGAAGCCGGTAAAAGGGGTAAGAATCAGCAGCAGCAGGGCTGCCAGCATGTCCACCTTGTACAGGCTTTCCGATAACTTGTGGGTAGCCTCGAATGTGCGCCCCTGTGAAGAGTAATCCCGGTGCCAGCCCGCCCGGTTCATGCGCTCAATATCGGCATTCACCTTCAGCGTTGAGAACAGAATTCCGGCTGCCAGAAGTGCCATGAGGACATAGCGCACGATGGACAGCTTGGAGACAGTCGCGGCACACTTGGAGACCACTCTCATCGCTTCTCCCAGCAGCGTCAGCCCTAGGGCTACCAGCAATACCACGTCATAGCGCCGAAAAATGGTCGCCATGATGGGGCCTGCTTGCTCGCGGGGGAGCTGCCCGAAAACCACCGGAGCCGTAAAAGCACCCAAGGCCAGCATGCCACCGGTCATCAATGCCAAGCCGACTAGTTGAACCCCGGTTCCCACCGGCCAGAGCTTTTCGCATTTCCCAACACATGCCATTTCCGGGTCCGCCTGTCCGATCACTGCTGTCTTCATCCGTTTCTGCCGACTCCGCAGGAAGCCATGCCCTGCTTTCATTATAATCCAGACTCACCCTTCGCGCCGATCCTCCATCATTCGGGTCTGCACCGCACAGCAAGTCCGGATTTACAACGATATTAAGAAACAGGCAGGGCTTTGGGCCCGCAGTGGCGTGTTTGGTTTTCCGAAAGCGCGACTAGCCGAAAGCGCGGATTGCCTCGGCGAGTTCGGTATCCGGGGGCAGCCCCTGCTTGGCGTAACGGATGACGCCGTCCTTGTCGATGATGTAGACGGTCCGCTGGATGCCTTTTTCGTCCTCTTTCAAGGCGTGGTATTCGGCGGCCATTTTGCGGTCGGCATCTTCCACGATGGGAAACGAGTAGTTCTGCTTTTCGGCAAAACGTTCGTGGCTGTCTACGGAATCCGGGTTGGAGCCGATAAATTCGGTATTCAGGCCCTTGAACATCTCGGTGTCATCCCGCAGGGCACAGAGCTGCTGCGTGCATCCGGGAGTTTGATCCTTGGGATAAAAAACGATAATCAGGTTTTTGCCCTTGTAATCGGACAATTTCACTTGGTGTCCGCCGGTGGCGGGCAAGTTAAAGTCTGGTGCGGCCGTGCCGACAGGCAATGGCTGGTATCGATCAATCACGGTGGTCATGGGAAACCCTCCTCTCTGGCTAATGGTTGCGGCCCATTCTAACACAATCCGGAGCAACGCAACATGCAGATCCGGAGCGGTTTTAGGGTTAAAACTGAAGTTTTGTGGAATTCAGCCGATAGTACCAAATGATCTTCATCAGGACATGGAGGGAATGATTGTGAATCAGCCGCAAATTCAACAAACCGAGCATGATCCGACGCCCGATCTGCAAATGGGAATGGATTATGAACTGGATCTGGAGCGGGATATCTACCGCCAGGAGGAGAGCGGTTTCAATTTGTCCGGCATTCTGCTGGCCGCATTGGCTATTCCCCTCGCATTTTTCCTTCTTCAGGGCCTGATGGGCCACTAGCAAACCATCCCCGAGATTTTAAAAACGGAGTTGCGAATTTACGAATGGGGTTTTTGGCCTGAAATCAGGCGAGTTGACGTCTGAAATATTTCGCAGGTTCGTGCGCTCAAAAAACGACTCTGGCCAACCGGCTCAACACCGGTCAATGCTGGCACTGCGGTACCTGGTCTTGTAACGGTTTGATCACATGCCCACCGGATTGGGCAATCCCGATTCTTGAACGACTTACTTTGACTACAACTTACAATGCGTAAGTTTTATGTTTCCATGAGATTGTTACCAAATTTACGCAAGTAGTCAGGTGAGGACAATGAATATTTCCGGTTTCCCCAACGCACTTCAATTCGGTGGCAGAACACTTTTCGAGCATCAATCCAGCCAAGATGTAAATGAGCTGCTCTCTAAGCCAGAGAACGAGGGCTCCACTGGCATTTACAGGAGTCGGATTAAAAAGCTCAGGGAGGATATGTGTGGGAAGTTGGCACTGCTGGACAACGTCGGTTTACGGCACCAGGCTGTCTACAAGGCGGACGTTAAGGCCATTAAGGCCGGCACCTATCCCAATAAAATCCATCCCGAAGATCGCTTTCTGGCGGCATCGGATGACGAATTGGATCAATACGTGCAAACCCGGCAGGCAGAACTCCCACCCGCCGAAGAGGCTGTTGTTCCGGCGAAGAAAAGCGTCCACGCCCGATAGTATATTCCATTTAATCTTAACGGCCCGGTATACCAGCATTCTGGCTCCGGGCCGTTAGTGTTGATTGCTCTGGGTTCGCGCAGACTGTAGTCCTACACGTTCAACGCCAGGTTTTGTTCCTTGATGGTGCGGACCAGCTCCGGGACGATCTCGGTCGCATCGCCGATAATGCCGAAATCGGCCATCTTGAAGATGGGGGCGTTTTCGTCGCGGTTGATGGCGATGATGATCTGCGAGGTGTTCATTCCCACCAGGTGCTGAATGGCCCCGGAAATACCCAGCGCGAAGTAGACCTTGGGGCTGACCGTCTTGCCGGTCTGGCCGACCTGCTCGGAATGCGGGCGCCAACCGGCGTCCACGACCGCGCGGGAAGCGCCCACGGCGCCACCGAGTGCAGAAGCCAGCTCTTCCACCAGATAAAAGTTCTCCGGCCCTTTCAGGCCGCGACCGCCGGAAACAATGATATCCGCTTCTTCCAGCTTCTTGGTGCCCTTGCTTTCGGTCTGCTGCACGTTCACCATCTTGGTGCGCGGCTGAACGGAGCCCAGGTTCAGGCTAGCCGTTTCCACCGAAGCGTTATGGGCGCCATTGGCCACCGGCTTGGGGAAAGCCTTCTTTTTCACGGTTACCAACTGCGGGCGCTTGTCGGCTACCACGCTGGACAGCAGGGATTCCGCGAAGCAGGAGCGGGTGACTTCCACCAGATTCTGTTCGTTCAAATCCAGATCCATGGCGTTGGTAATCAATCCGCCGCCGGTCCGGATGGCCACCCGTGGCGCGTAGTCGGCGGTGTTGGAGGAAATACCCATCAAAATCACGTCGGGCTTGCGGGCATTCGCCAATTCCGAGAGGGCCACCGTGTAGACTTCGGCCTGGTACTCGCCGAGCTTGTCATCCTTGGCCACAATCACCTGATTGGCACCAAGCTGGCCCAGCATGGCCTCTGCTGCCGAGGTGTCCCGGTTTCCGGAAAGGATCACCCCGGTCACCGGTTGGCCCAGTTTGTCGCCCAGCCGACGGGCGGGGGTCATCAGCTCCTGGCTGGTTTCGGTCAGGTTGCCTTCCGTTGTCAGTTCGGCCACAACCCAGACGCCTTGAAAATGTTCGCTCATGTTCGTGCCCTCTCCTTACAGAACTTTCACTTCGCGCAGATAGTCGAGCATCTGCGTAACGGCTGCCTTGGGGTCATCCCCCGGAACCACCCGACCGCCGCTTTTTGGCGGACGCTGCCAGGTTTTCATCACGTGCGTGGTGGCTGCCGCCGCACCGACCAGGGCGGGCTCCATGGCCAAGTCCGTCGGGGTCTTGACCGGGATGTCTGTCTTGTTGGCTTTCATCACGCCTTTGATGTTGGAACTGCGCAGCTCGTACTCGCACTTCATCATGCAAATCACGCCGGGCAAGGACATTTCATGTTCTTCGGTGCCCCGCTCGGTCTCCCGGAACAGCTTCAAGGTTTCGCCGCTCAGTTGCACGTTCTTGCCGTAAGTCAGGCTGGGAAGATTCAGAATTTCAGCCACCTTGGGGCCGGTTTGCGCAGCGGAGTCATCCAGGGCCATCTGGCCGAAGACCAGTACTTTGAAATCCGGCGCCAGACTTTTTACAGCGGCGGCCAGCGCGTAAGCGATGGCGGTGCTGTCGCTGTCGTTGAAGGCGGGATCGGAGAGCAGGAACGCGTCATCAGCCCCGGCGGCGATGGCCTTCTTGATAATATCCTTGGCGTTGGCCGCGCCCAAGGTCATGACCGTTACGGTGGAGTCTCCTCCGGCCTGCTCTTTCAGCCGCAAGGCGGTTTCCAGGGCGTATTCGTCAAAAGGATTCATCATCATGGGCACGCCATCGGTGACCGGCTTGCCATCCGCGAATTTCAGCTTGGTGTTATCCAGAACCTGCTTGATAAAAACAACGATTTTCATTGCATGCTCCCTCTCGCTCTGTGATGGCACTACTCTAAAAGAAAGGCTGCGCTTTCGCAAGAAGGCTTTCCCGTGAGCGGGAACCGTTGCCCCGGTCGGGAGATTCAGTGAAACTGCTCGCCGGACATAAAAAGATGGTGGCAAGACCGGCGCTTTTCAGGTATAAACATGAACTTAAGACTTTTGTGGGTTGATGACAGCTTGGTTCAGACTGTCTGTCAGAATTAGCGGGTATTTCATACAATGAAAATTGGGACATCCATGGGGTTTCATGGTTTCGGCTTGCCGCCAAAACCACACTTTGCCGCAAACGATAAACCGCAACGCGTAGAACAAGCCACGTCAGCCGGGAACGGGAATCCTTCCAGGAATAAGCCCTCTTTGCGCAAGGCGGCTTACTTGCTGGCAGGCGCTGCGGCGCAATTTGCACTGTCGGCTTGCAGCACCGCGCCGGTTGTTCCTAATGCTCCTGCGGTTGCTAGCTCCGAACTTGCCGAGAATCAGGCAGATGCCCCTGTTCAACTGACGGAGCAGGATAAGAAGCGATTTCAGACCATTGAGGCGGAATATCAGCGTCTGCAACAATTGCCGCCGGATTCCGAAGCTCGGGAAAAGGGCGTTGAGCAATTGAAAACGGAATGGCACAAGCTCCGCACGGAAGCCGTCAAAGGAAATGCCGCTGCCAAGGCCGTGCTAATGGCGTTGTGGGTGAACCGGATGCATGAAGAGGTAATCCGACCTCATCCGGGACTGATTCGTTTCTATGACAGTTGGCATGATGGCCTTCTGAAGAGTCTGGCTGAAAAGAAGCTTTCCCCGCAAGAGTTTCGGTCCGCCATGCAATTGCGCGGGATGGCCGGATTAAGCGCTTATCACGGCACTACGGATCCCGACCGGAAAAACTCCTTGGCAATTTCCATGAGCGAACTGTTTGAGCCGTTGATGCAGTTATTGCAAGGCAAGAACAGCCGGGCACTTTACAGCATGGGCATACAGCTTTTGTCTGACGGTTTCAGGGATTTCACGCCCATGCAACAACAGCAGTACCTGTCTCATCTCAAAGCCACCTTCCTGGAATCCGAAAAACCCGCCCGAAAATACCAGGCCATGATTTACCTGGCCATTGCCTATCGAGAAAGTCCAAAATCACCGCTATGGGATGGACTGCTTGAAACGGTGCGGCAAAAACTGCAAAATGCAGAAAAGGCCGACGAGCAAAAATACTGGATTGTCTTCTTGGGGTTGCTTGAAGCCCCCGACCTCCCCAAGCTGCTGCATTCTATGGTCAAACCCGGTACCCCGGTTAATACCCAGCGGGCGGTGGCCTGGGCGCTGGGGCGTTCCCGCTCTCCGGAAGCACTGGACATGCTGGAAAAAATACTGGCCGATCGAAAGTTTCACCCATTGGCCCAGGAAATGGCCATGTACTCCCTGGCGGAATTTCACGAAACTGCCCCGGAGCGGGTGATGAAGACGATTCAACAATATGCGCCGGAACCCGGCCAGCCTGCGATGGGTGTGAAACATTGCACGGAGGTTGAAGAGGCAGCCAGAGCCATGCGAGAAAAACTGGATGCTCGTCCCAAAACCGAGCTGGATTACTACGTGAACAAATTGCTTGCGACCGATGCGGAGCGTATAGCTTACCGAGACCTGCGTAATCGGTATGTCCAGGGCTGGGATTTGCTGGATACCGCCCAGAAAAACAAGGTGGATCGCTCCCTCATCCCATTTCGGCAGTATTTACCTGAGGTATTGCGAAAAGGCGGACGGCACGTCTTTGTGAAACATTCGATTACAGAGGCAAAGGGCTACCAGAATGTAGTGGGATTCCGTACGCGTGACGGGCGCTTGAATGACTCGATTCAGGGTGTTTCTTCGCCGGAGGGTGAGGCCGTTACCTCCCTGGACCGGCTCCAGCCTGAGCATGAGAACGTGTTTGCGCATGAGCTTACCCACCACCTTATGCAGTTGGTATGGGGAGCCCAGGGACATGATGTCGAAATATTTTCCCTCTATAGTCAAAAACATTTTATAGATAACTATGGCTCCACCAACATGGGTGAGTATGGGGCCGAATCCGGAGAAGCGCTGGACAGTTTATACAAGGCCCATCATCTGCTCTACGATGCGCTGTTTGAGAACGGTTACGGAAATGGCCTGGACAACAACCGCAGCAAACTGAAACGGGTGGATCCCAAAATGTTTGACTATCTCAAGGGATTCCGGAGTATTCCGCTGGAAATAGCCCAACAGATGACGGATTGGTACAGAAACGTCCCGAATGCGGGCTGGGGACTGCATGGCAAGGAGACAGGTTCTCCGTTTGTGGATCGGGCCTGATCAACAGCGATCATTCGTTTAGCAGAGGAATGCGCAGTATGTTTTCAACAGTCGGGCGAGAAAGATTCTGCCAACCGGTTCAATTTGCGGCAGGATCAAAAATGACGACCCTTAAAAAACTGCCCAGAATCCTGGCACTTGGAGCGCTGCTGGGTGCGGGGGCCGGTTGCACCCAATTGAACCAGATTGCCAATGGGATGGTGCCGGAAGATGCTTTTCACCGGGGCGTGAACGCGTACAGCGATCCGGTTGTTCCCACCGGTTTTCATACGAATGACCCGCAGCATGTGCAATTCGTGGATTCACAGAAGGACAAGGAAGTAGCCCTGGCGGCTTTGCGGGCGGAATTCAACCGGACCCGAAACCTGGATCTCTTGAATCCCTACCTGCATTACCGGCGTCTGTTGTCGGAGCAGGCCGGCCAAGATTCCACCGGGAATGCCGCCCGCAAACTGGCGATTCATGACCGGAAAATCCTGGACTTCGTCCATTCATCCCAGGTGCAGTTTTGGATGGTTAGCCGGGATGGACGACTTTTTCCCCTGGATACCTCCGCAAAATATCTCATTGCAGGGCGCATCCTGGATTTGATGCGTAACCGTGAAGATGTCCTGCTTCGCAACATCCGACAAGATGCGCCATTGCGCATTATTATGCATGAGAAGCTGTTGCAAACCACGTGGACAAAGGAATGTTCCTTTTTTAAGCATCACCTGGGCGGCTACTGGTCGTTCGGGAATGCGGACATTCACCTGGATAAGGCCGATTTTTGGAAAGGCGTCCTGGATCGCCGGGACGGTTACACGCCGGAGATTCATGAAACCACTCACGGTCTGGATAGCGAATCGATTTTTCTATTGAATATTGCCAACCGTGGACTCCCGGGATTATCGGAACAAGATCAAAATACCTTTGCCGAGGAACATGCCCGGATTGGCAAGCAGTTGCATCATGAGGCAAAGCAGTATATCCAGGAGCAACAGAAATGCCCCTCTGAGGAGTCCCTCGATAAAGCCAGAACGAGCCCGGCACTCAAAATTAAAATCCGGGAGGACGAGTCCAGCGAACGGAAGGAACTCAACCTGCACGGGCTTGAGAATCGCTGGGAGTTTTTGCCGGTCATGGTCGAAAAATTCTACGAAACGCCGCGTGCGCTCCAGGCTTTGAGCGCCCCGATTTACGATATTCTGAAACGCTTTTTCCAGATCGATCCGGCAAACCACTACCAGGATACAGCGGACGCAGTTTCCTCCATCCCCGATTCGTCCACCCCTGATTCCTAAGCGCCTATTTAGGCATCCATGTTTGGCCAGCCAGGCTTTGAAGCCTTTTACAAGCCTGGAAACCGGGAATCTTTCCCAGAAATTCGTTCATCACAACGCGCTATGGCCAGACATCATTAAATATTGGTAATAACTCCTGAAGATGTAGGCAATTTATATCAATTCTATTTTTTATATATAGATATAGGCATTGTACCGTGGCTGGTTGATGGGTCTTCATCATTTTATTGGGTTGACGGCATCATAACCGGTCCACGATCTCGGGACATACAGGAGAGCAGAATATGGCATCTATGCTTCAGTCGGGATTTCCGTCCGGTTTTACCATTCCGGGATTCCCGCCCGGCTTTTTAATTGGCAGCCAATTGGCCAACGGTTTTGGCTTCCCGGATCTCTCGGCCTCACAGGCATCCCAGGCGGCACCGATAGCTTTGCCCTTCAGCAGCGCTCAACCCCAATTGTTCTCTAGCGCACCCGTTTTTCCCATCGGAGGACAGTTGTCCGGCGGTTTCGGTTTTCCCGACCTTTCAGGCTTGATACCTTCAGCACAGGATGCCGGTTTTGCCGGTCAGCCGTCCCTGTTTGGCGGAGCTTCAGGTGCATTTCCAAGTTTCCAGCCTTCCGGGCAGTCACCACCACTTCTGATGAACTTTGGGGCGCCGGTCGGCACCCCGAATTTTGGCGGACTCGCACAAAGTGCCGGAATTCCGTCCATCTCCGCATCCATGTTCGGTCCCCCGGTGGGATCCATGCCGTCATTCGGGGCATTCGGCGATGCGTTCCAGTTCCCGTTCCTGGGTGGCTCTCAGCAAGCGCCCGTGGCAACACCGTTTGGCAGTATGCCCTCTCTATTCAGCAATATCCAATCACCCTTCAGCGGACTTGCTTCCACTCTGGGCGGTAGTCAGTTGCCCTTCGGAGACATTGGATCTCTCTTCAGCGGCATTTCATCCCCGACCCCTTCGCCGTTTTTCGGGAGTCTTCCCGCGATGGGCAACATGTTCGGCAACACTACCCAATCGTTGATGCAACTGCTCAGCCCAATGCTTTCCCTGGTTGGGATTCGCTAAAGCCGAGAATGGCTCTTATTGCAGTGTTTGTTCGATACAGGCTTCGGCGTCGTCGCGGTTAATGCAGCGGTTGTATGCCTCTTGCAGCCTGCCCATGTCCTTCGTGTTTAAAACCATCTGTCCTGACGCATTCTGGAATACTTCGCTGTGACTCAGGATTTCGCTGGCATGGCGGGTGATTTCGCGCTCCATCTCCGGCGTCAATGCTTCGGGATGATTTGCGAGATAAGTGATGAGACTTTCCAGCTCTGCCTGAAAGGCCGCCTGAGCCTGCCGCATTTTGGGCAGTTGCGCACACTGGCCATTTCCCCGGCATGATTTCGCAATCGATTGCTGCGCGCTGGCCATGTTGCCGCCCTGTCCGGCCAGGTTGGCCAGCATGTCCGCCAGAGCGGATTCCCCACCGGCCGCGTTTTCCAATTGCCGGGCGAGTTTGTCCAATTCTCCGGCGTTAGCGGCCGTTGCCGCTGCCGCCCGGCCCATTTGTATGCCGTCGGTGCTGGTGGCGTTGGTGCCCATAGCGGTTGCCGTATCGCTCAACGCATCCGAGGTGTGCAATGGACCGCCGCCTTTGCCGCCCTGTTCCCTGGGCAGATTACCGACCCGACCCAGTTGTAAGCGGGGCTGTCCGCGCAGGGAAGCCAGCCCTTCCTGCGGGTCCGTGGAAGCATTGCCTCCCGTGAGAAAGGGTGTGGCAAAAAAGGAGAGAACCGCAACCAGCCCAAATAACAGCCCAAATTCGACGCGAACCTCGCCCCGCATTCTCCAGGTGGAAATCCTTGCCACGTTTTTAACCCTCATTGGTCACTCACAACTTTGGTGGTCATCGGAAGTTTCATGACAAACTGAAGGAACCCCACACAGATATTTACGGAATGTTACATCTGACATGACGAATTCCCGTATGCTGAATTCACGCCCGGTCAAACTCAGCCAGCGTGACCTGATATACGGCTGAATTATTCGGCGTGGGAGTGGCCGCCACCGCGTAGATCTTTCATATCCATCGCTATCAACCTTGATGAGGTCTTTTCAGGTCCGATCCGTTTCAGCGTTTCTTCCCAGCACGACGGACAGACCTTGCTTCTGAAGGTTTGCGGGTGCAACTCATCCAGAACCAGCCCGCAGAAT
>DATNPJ010000005.1:0-39486 GCA_036703295.1 Coleofasciculaceae cyanobacterium
TGCCGAAGCTTTCAACCTCCTCCTTTCCCTTGTTTTGGCTTGCCGTTAAAGGCTGCGAGCAAAGACGAATCCAACAATTTGTAGGTGATTTAGGCCAAAGTGCATTTAAAGAGACTTTTTCATTAGAAGAAGTCCAAATTCAAAAGCTCTCAAGTTTACTAAAGAACGAAATGATAATAAGTGTCTCAGAGTCTGCTCTTTCACTTGCTGAAACATTCTTGCACTATGGCTATATCGACTTAGCAATCCTTCAAATCTGCATTGCCTGTGAATCAATATTAGCTAAGGAATATGAGGCATTTCTCTTAAGCAGGCATGTGACAAAAAGCAAGATAGATGACAACAGAAAGGCTATTACTTTTTCTCAACTATTGAATATGCATGTGTTTAGTATGCGCGATATTACAGAGCTTCCTAACTATGCAACCATAATAGGGGACATTAATAGAGCTAGGGATCTGAGGAATACAATTGTCCATGAAGGTGTAATTCCTGTTACGGCGACAAAAAATGAAATTCTGCGGATACTTTCTTCCGCAAAGATCTTCATAGAATATTTAGAAAAAAGCTCGCGACAGGCTGAAAGTTAGGAGTTATTCTGCAAGCGTTTGAAATCACTAAACGACAAGTAGTACTGTCTCTGTGAGGCAATCGTGAAGAAGCCTCAGCCTATAGCTGGGGATCGGGGTTCTGAAATGCACGCTTTAGATGGCCAGCTTTGGTCTTAAAGGTGAGGTTTCTCGGTTTTGCAGGGATGATTTTGATAGATTTGCTAATTCTTTATCACCAATCCTGCATTGCCTCAATCACAGCCTCTTGATCAGACATAAGGTACCCTTGGGTGGTGGTTATATCGGCATGCCCCAAGGCCAGCTGAATCAGGTGAAGAGTGGAAATGGCATCCTAAAAGTGATCCGTTTTTAAGCAAAACGGCGATCAAAAGACGCCATTTGTTACCGGCAGATGGCCGGAAAGCTTTTAAGGTCTTCTATCCAGCAGATAATCCGGCTTCCATTTCCCCAAGGACTTAAAACAAGTCATAGACGCCACTTTATAGACCCAGCCATCGGGAGGTATGTATTCCCAGGCAAGTGGCTCGGAGTATGTATAGATTACATTGCCCGTTTCATCCAAAGCCTTTGAATACAATTGACGACTTTGCTTAGAATCACAATTGACCATGTAAAGCGCCACAATGTTTAGAATCCTAGTTCTTCCGTTATCGGGCGATTTGGGTGCACTAAATGTTCTCCTAAACCAAAATTTCACATTTGAAGCAGAAACGGTTTCGATAGAGGGCAGATGAATCGCCAGTTTGCCAGGGTCTTCGGCGGTGTCACTCTCCCGCTTGAGATTAAAAGTAAACCACTCCGAATTTTCAAATGGCTGGGCAAAAGAAAGCCCGCCCGAGAGGCCAAAGACTAGCATGAGCAAAAGGACTGTGCGCATATCAACCACCTCCGCATACCTTACACGGAACGCCGCCCCGCTGAATCGCTTCCGACTTTGGAATTGAGATGCAATTCTTTGTGCAACGATGCGCCCATTGGCAATCCGGGCTGTGGTACTTGAAGGACTTGGTGTTGAAATAGACGAGCTGTTCCTTAACTACCCTCTTCCCGGAGGCAGCAACAGCTAACGAGCGATGGCCATGCTCCGAGGGCGCGAATCCGAGTCCAAGACTCAAGGCAAAGGCCATTGCCAAGGCACTTAAACGTTTCACCATCAGAGGGATTCCTTCCATTCCGGAGGGTGCTTACTTTCCACTAGAGCAATTAAACCAGAAACGAAGAAGTATGACTACTTTTCAGAGCGGCGATAGCCTGCTTCTCGCGCTTCCTTCTGAGTTTTGAAGCACACCCGATTATCTTTTTTGCTCTGGTTCTGCTTCAGCAGCTGCTCATAGAAGCGGTCGCCTTTCACATGGAAGATTTGGGACTTGCTGTCCGCCACCACGGGACATTCTTTGGGGGTGTAGTCCTGAGCAAGAGCGGGACTTACTACCATCAGGCAGCTTGCAGAGAGACATAAGACAGCTTTTACCATGAAACAACGCTCCTTCTGGAATGACTGAACAGGCTTTTATAACCACACTTACCAGTGAATGGGTTCCGGTTCCCTTTTGTGGACCAGTTATCGAGCCGGATTCGGTTGGCAGAAGTTCTGTAGTGCGGTCGGACATAGTGCCCACTGCGGGTGGTGTAGCTTCTCACTCGGACATGACGGGCGGAGGCATCCAGACAGCAGCCAAGCGCCACCAGGACAACCAGAAATAGGGTGAAAACGGCTTTCATCTTCAATACTCCAATTAATGACATATTGAGTATTGGGCAAACATGTCTACCCGTACCGGATAAATCCTCGGTTTTACCCTAAAGGATCCTCAAGGCTAGAAATTGCCTAGTCTCGTTTTCGCGTTCCCCAGTGGACCTCGGTAGCTTTGCTATCCACCCATAGCCCACGCTTGGCTTCCATGGCTTCCCGCTCCTCGGCCTGATACTTACCACCGGAGTACTTCGGCCAATCCCAAGCCATTCCCTGTCTTACAAGTTCGGCTTGCACGTCCTTGCCATTCGCAAACACCCGACAAGCTTGACGCTTCCCGGTGGTGTCGGTGTGACAACCTTCAAGCTTAATGTCTCGGGTCTGTAGCAGGTCTGCCAAAGAGCGTCGTGCCACCCAATAGAACGGCTCTCCTTTTTCCGGCGTGTCAACGGAATCCAGACGAATCTTGGTTCCATCGCAATAGTGATAGGTATCGCCGTCTACAATCTTACAGATCGGTCCGAGAGCAGGGCTTGAGGAACTATTGGGGCTACTTTGCTCCGCCCAGACAGGATGAATCAGCAATAAGCATAGGAGAAGGATAACAACAGGCATTACGGTACTCCAGGGAGACTCGACAAAATCGATCATACCGCAGAGGTCTGAAATGGAAACAGGATAAATGTTCGGTATTCTTAAATCAGTGAGCTGGCTTACCACCACTCCGGTGGAATGTTTTTCATTTGTTCTTGTATAGATCCCAAGTTCTTGGAGGGTCAAGAATATCATCAGTGCAACGCAACCCTGTTGCTTGCCATTGCTATCGCTCGGTCTCGGCTTGCTCGGCGGCCAAGGCCTGCTGAGAGTGATGTTATTCAAATTAAGGATGTGATACACTGCATAATCAGATAAAGTTTTATTTTGCTTGGAAAATGAAAATTAAAAAAAGTTATTGGTTGCTTTTAATATTGGCTCTTGCGTATATCCTTGTTAAGGTCAATGCACCTGGAACGGCTTTTATGGAGGCTGAGAAAGCAGTTGCGCATAAAGATTATAATGCTGCAAAGTTATGGCTTGACAGAGCTTTGAATGAGAGACAGTCTTTAAAAAAGAGCACTCCCCCAGAAAAAATAGATTTGGAATCTGTGTATGCTCTCTACGCCCGTTTGTACTACGAGCAAAAAGAATTCAGAAATTCTGAACTCTATATGAAAAAAGCATTGCTATATGCTGAACAGAAGCCTGAAAAGTATGTTGACCAAATAGGTTACGCGAATAATATGGCTAGCATGGCTTCAATTCTATACTGTCAAAACAAATTGAGTGAGGCTGAGCACTATATTGATAGGGCAATAACGCTTTATAAAAGGTATAAATTAGATCGAGCTTCTTTGGATGATGCGCATGCTTATATTAAAAAAGCCCAAAATTCCAACCTGCCACATAAAGAAGCAAGTGGGAATTGTAGGGCCTCTTTATCAGTAGAGATGTGATTATTTTTTCTCAGAATTTCCTTTTTCTTGCTTGTGATATTGTTTTATAATAATTTCTCCCATATCTAACGTTTTTCCTTGAATTTGTCCTTGAAAAAAGGTCGGACTGTTTCCAGGAATTTTTAAAATACTTGTATTAACTAATGATTTGTAGATAAATTTCATCCAAGGGAAAGAGTGATCATACCTGGCAAGCAAGGATAACTCTGAAGGTTTTAACTCTGGGATTGCCTTTAAAGAATCGGGAGTAGGTGCTTTACCAAAATTTTGCACTAGATTATCAAGCCCATACAACAGTTGATTCTGTTCGATTCTTCCAGCAAGCTGAAATGCTGCTACACCTAGATAAGGTCCAAACTCCCTTTTTAACTGATCATCGGTATATTGGTTGATTAGTCTTTGACGAGCCTGCTTTAGACGCAGCGCATATTCATAAGCTGCCTTTGCTTGTCGGATTCTTTGAGCATCTGTTATACCAACTCGTTCTAGTTCATCTGCTGAGCGCCCAAGCATTTGGTACGCCGCAGCGTTTTCATTAGAAGGTCTTGTTCCAGGTTGGTTGCCACTATATGAGTATGCTTGGCCAGAAATCTGATTAGGGCTTAGATGCCTATCCGTCTGCTCAAAATGGCGGATATCCTGCTCGGCAAAATAAGGGGCATCCTCAAAGCGAACGGGAAAGCCTTGAATCAAGACTTCGCCTTGTTCGGTACGCTCAGCTTGATTGACTGTATTCACCGCCATTTTTTGGATTGCGAACTCTCGAATCATCTCCGCCTGGATGCGTTCAGCACTGCTTGGAGCCTGGGCTTGTCTTAAATCCAAGGTGTGGAATAAGTGTTTCATCTCGCGATCGTCTAGCATTTCGCCTTGCTCCAATCTGTCCCAAACGTCGGTTTTGTTTCCATCCCCCTTGTCAGGAGCCAAGGGTGGGCGATTATCGCGGGCCTGGGACATCCGATTCTGCTCCTGCAATACTTGTTGTTGCATGCGGAGCAAGTTTTGTTTCAACCGCTCAGTCTCCGCTTGCTCGGCGGCCAAGCGGCTTTGAGTTTGCCAGTTCGCCTCCGCCATTGCCTGCTCCTGCTGGCGGCGCATATAAGCGTTCACATCCAGTGGCTTGGCGGCGTGCGCAAGATTCTCCTGGATCCAGCGTTGATCCTCCTGGAAGGAAGGCATACTGGCTCCGCTGGGAGGATTCAGTAAATTCTTGAACGCTTGCTGTACTTCCGGGTCTACTGGAGGATTGTAAGTATCGTGCTCGGTAGGCTGGTTCTGTCGGATGGGCGGCAGTGGTGCCATCTGGCTGGGATCATAAGCATCCATCAGCCGAGCGATCAAATCCGGACGCCCCTGGGAAGTTTCATGTAACTGCCGTGCCTCCTTCAGCATGCTCTGATGCTGGGCCTCCCGCAAGGTGGCCAATGATTGTTGGGCCATATTCCGCAAGGCACTGGACGGCGGAGCCGAGGCAGACGGCATGGGGGATAAGGGGATGTTATTCGGCGCTTGAATCGGCTGGTAGATTGGCGGAGGTCCCGCTTCGAGGATTTGTCTAAAATCTCTGGCTGCTTGCGCCTGCATTTGGGCATCGGCAGCACTGTCGGCCAGCCGCTTTTGCAACAGCGCCAAACCCAGGGGGACACCAACCTGTATCACGGTTCCGATCACAGTGCCCAGAACACCTCCCAGCTTGCCCCAAGTGCCACCGGGGTCGTCTCCCTTTTCCACCCGGCCCGTAATCACCGGATCTGGTATTCGTGGTGGGGTATTTGGCTCGGCAGGTGGCAAGGGGGGAATTTCCCTTTTGTAAATACGCCCTTGGTAGGGTCCCGATTCGGTCTCCCAGGGCGGCAAAACAACATCCTGCCAAGGGAATGGCGGCAATGACTGAGTGGCAGGCTGGCTGTTGGCAGTTAAGATAATTGCCCCGCGATTCGGAGGCATAGGATTCTCTTCAATGACCCAGGGAGATCTGGGTTCTCGCCATTCGCATTCCATCTCGCCATCGGCATTGACGTGACAAACATATTTGCCTTTAGACCTTGGTTCTTGCGGTAGGATAGACATCCAGGCAGTCCTTATTTTCAGGGAAACAAAGTCGACACAAAGCAAGCGCCGGATATCCATTCGGCGGCATGAGGCGTCCTAGCCCCACAGTATGGCAGTGCTTCCGGAACGGTTCCAGAGATCAATGTTTACGATTTCGAGGTTGCGTTTCAGGCAATATAGGAATGAGTGATTGGAAATGCCCCAAGTACCGTTTCAGTGCTAAAAGGCACCACCCTGAAACCCTCAAGATACCTATATGGCGCCGTTTACGGCAGTCAGAATCGGCAGAATTCCAGAGCAGTTTTATTTTTTACCTATTGGGTCGTCTACATATATATGAAACGCTGGCATTTGAGAAGCAAGATAGTTATATAGCTGAACATCCCTACTCAACTTTAGGACAGTCACGGAAGTGGGTCTCGGTCAATTGTTTCCTGCTGGGGGTGGCGGAAAAGAGCCAGCAACAATAAGATGTGAAATAGTCGATCCGTAATCACATCTGTGAAACCATCATCTGATATTAGACCGTGACATAGATCGTTACGCACGTTCCACCCAAATTTATCATTCATGACGATGTTGAGGTAGAAAATTAGGCGGCTGCCGATGATGCCGAACGCTTGTTCAAGTTTCGAATCATCCAGCAGGTTACCCAAATCCCGGTAGTTGTACCCGTGAGTGTGTGGGTCTATTTTCAATACTTCGATACCGATTCCTTTAGCAAGTTGCCTGATCCCCTCTTCAATCTGCGGAACCCACAAATGAGTAGCGGTCACGTAATCATCACGGAGATACGCATCCAGGCCGGTACGAATCAATCCCTCCTTATCAGGTTTGAACGCCGGTGATTTCATCAGGTATTCCATGATGTCGTCAGCTTTCGCATCAAAGTGGCTGAGAACGCCGGTGATTACTTTTCTGAGAAACACAGCGGAAACGATCATGCTTCTTGTTGCGTGTTGGCTAAGATAAGGACCGACATGGTCGTCAATGCCACTGGTGCGAGCAACCCATCGGCCATCAGAATCGACAATGATTTGGGGAAACAGGTACGACATCGGAAATTCCTCAGCTTGTTTCCGAACTTCTCTTTCCGTATCCTCACGGCTTGGTATCAGGTAACGTGCGGCAATCCGAGTCAGACTAATCTCAAGCGTTTCACAAATGTAAGTTGCAACATACTCATCCATTTCCTCTTTCGTGATCTCGAATGGCACGCTAAAGGTCTGCATCTCGCCTGTGCTAATTTCCCCTAGCTCGTGAATCTTGGATTCAAGGGCATGTGCCTCATCGCGCATCCCGTTTTGTAGGTAGAGTTCGCGCAATTCCAAAATCCGATGCTGTCTAGTGAGAGCTGACTCATCGTTTTTGTCGGCAAACAATAGAACTGCTTCCGCGTAAGTGGAAATGTGTTTCTGAGCATCTTCAAGACGGTTCATCCGCTTGTAGTAACTGACAAGACGGGATAACGCCTTTTCCGTAGCGCTCAGGTGTAGTATTGCCGGCTGTGTCAACCGCTCTAAACGCCCCTCCAGATCCTGAATGAGCTTTGACGTGGTTGGCTCATCGAGTTGGACCCTGCTACCAGTCATAAGGCAATCAAACGCGAACCCCCACAATCCGGGTTTGTTATCAACGCTGATCTCATCCTCGGTTTTTATGATTGTCTCTATCGCTTTCAACTTCCTGACGGGGTCGTTCAATTTAGCGGCAAGGTCAAATGCCCGCTGAGCGTACCAACGGGCGTCTATTGGGTCTGGATAGCGCTTGGTTTCAAGGATCTCGAAACACGCATCAATGACAATATATGCCATGTCAACGGAAGCACGGGCACCGTTCAAGGGTGAGAAATACCAACGCGCATCAGCGTACGTAACCTTGAGCAGGGGGTTAGTGAGGGAACGTGCCCTCTGCTCCCAATGCTCCATCACGGTTGGATTTAAGTGCTGTTCAAGCCCGTGATTTTCACGTTCTGTTCCGTTGACAGAAACCGTGTTCACCTCATAAGCCAGCATGTCACCTAACAATGGCATAGGCAGTTGCTCTACCTCACGAAGCTTTTCTCTGATCTGGTAGAGCAATTTCCATACATGCCGATTCTTAAACGGCTCAGTAAGTTGATCAAAATGATTGATTACTGATTCTACTTCTTGAACAATATCAATCAATTCAAGCGTTTGGATGCGAGGACTCGGTTCACTCATCTTTCCTAACCTCAGAACTATTTTTGAGAGCTTTCATCTGCTGAACGATGCCAGAGTTGGATTTGATGAACACCCACTCCTCCAAATACTTGAAAATTTCGCGAGTAATATCGTTCATTCCGAAAGTTGCCTCTGCATATACCGATTCATCAATGTTTAAGCTTCCATTACCACCTAGGGCTGTTTGGACACTTATCCCTTCCTCATTTTCCTCGCCCAGGGTGAGGGTTGAGAATATATGGTAATGGGATAGGTGGACAAAGCCAGATGTGCTTTCATACACCCCTTCTATCCATGGAAGTTTGCTACTGAGCTTACTTACCAAATATTTATCAGTCATCTTTTGTCCATCCCTAGCTCTGATTTTTCTTAAAGGGGCGCCTCGTAGGATCTCGTCAGCTAGATCATGGGGATTATCAACATGGTGGATGGCTGAGAATCGGAGCAGATTATCCAGTTGCATTCGCAATAATGCAGCAGCACAAAGAAAATTCTGATTCCGAACCAAAGTGATGAACCCAGAAATCAACGCCATGGATCGGTTGAGCACAGCAGTAGCAAGGAGATCTACGGAATCTAAAGTTCCATTATTCGCCTTGTAAATAGCCACTGCAATTCCTAGATGTTTTTGACGGGAGGCATCAAGAGTCTGTAGCAAGGTTTCTAGATCCGCCTCAAGCGGACCATCTTCATGGACAAAGACCCATTTTTTCTCAGGCAAACGATATTTCCTTTAGGTTACTGGAACCTTTAACTGGCTTGATCAATTCGATAGTCTATAACTATGGCGATATCTAATTTCCTGTGAAGCAGTGACGCTAATGAAAGCATATCCAGTGCATCCTCCTCTTTGATTTCCCATTTGATCATCGGCGCATGCGCCGTAGTGTTCCGGAACGTACCGAACATCCCTTTCAGCAGGTTCATTATACCCTTGTGTTCGCTTTGTTCCGTTTCTGTCGTCAGCTTGTTGAACGCTAGGCGTGGAATACCCACCTTTCCCAATCCAAGCGCCTCATCCACGAGAATCGATCCATCACTCGTTAAGCCAGTCTTTGACCTAATCTTCTCGGCAACGCTTTTGGTAGTCTCGAAAACCGCGTGAAAGTAGTTCTCCTGCAAAAACACGGGTTCGCAGAACGCCAGTACGTCAGTGTGGACATTCCGCCGTTTCAACTCAGCCTTAAGCCGATGTGACCGGTCCGCTGCCTCCGAAAGAGTGCTGGCACGGCTTACATATTTGATTTTCCCGTTATCAAGCAACTGCATCCCACAAAAGCTCAGCACGACATTCAATTTGCGCTGGCGTTCAGTGAAAACTTCGGGTGCCTTGACATAACGGACTGGTTCCATCGCCTTATAAAGAAACCGGATGACAGCCCGCCCACTTTTTTCCTGGAATTGGCCTGCCTGTAAGGCTGCAAACAACCGCTTTCTTTTCGTAATTCCGGGATCTGGATCTGGCAATTGCGATTGATAAAGTAAGCTCCCGATCTCGGGTCCGGTCAGTCCGCTTTCGGTGTCAGCAATGATGTCGCAGATTGCTTGGAGATCATTTGCGTTAAAAATTGCAGGTGCAGCCGCCATAGGTGCCTCCCTATCTAGTTTCTTGCATCGTAACCAACAGATAGTTGAGTAATAGGATTCTGTAGTATGAATTATCTCATAGTGTAAAATCTTTTAAGTAAAGTTTGGTTACGCTCTGTCAGCTTACGCTCCATAGAGCCCCAAATTGTTTGAAACGCAAAAATATCCTGACACATTGGGCATAGTACCGTTTCAGCGCTAAAAAGGCACCACCCTGAAACCCTCAAGGTGCCTATTTGGTACCGTTTACAGCCGAACGCCTTCCAAGCAGAAGGTTGCGGGTTCGAGCCCCGTCCTCCGCTCCAGATTTCAGAGATGGAAAATCAATCCCCAAGCGAGCCTCTGGCTATCGGCGGGGATTTTCCACTTAGAGGGCACAGAATACCCTGAAGGGGCGTGAGTATCAGAATCCGTATTCCCAGCGGCTTTGGCCGGGGGTGAGGCCGAACATCATGTAGCCATCGGAAGCCTCGTAGGGCTGGGACTCAATCTTGGAGAACTTTTCCCGATCCTGTTTAGGCTCATTGGTTTGGTAATCCAGGACTTCGGATTGTGTTTGCTGTTCTTGCCGGGCGGCTTCGCTATCCCGGTAGATATGGACTTGCACGGGACCTTCCTCTGCAAGGGCAGGCGCGCTTGTCAGGGTGATAAAAGCCAGTGCGATAAACAAATTTCTCATGTCGATTGCTCCCACGCAGTTTCAGGGCATGGACATTTTAGGGCAGAGATACCCTTATTTCCAGTGGGAACGGCAAAATTGTTACCTCAGCAGGCTTAGCGGTGCGAATCGTGCTGCCACACGCGGAGGCCGCCGTCTCCCTCCGCCAGGGCTTCCAGGGGGGTCCCCAGGCTGCGCAGGAATTGGTCCTGGAGCGCATCCAGGAACTGCCGGGATTCGTCGGGGCCAAAACCAACGTAAATCTCCATCATCTGGTTCATCGTGCGCAGGTTTGCGTTGGAGGGCAAAGTATTGGTTGCTTTTAAGAACTCCTGGATAAAGCCGACCAGCTCGATCACTTTGTGGGATACGAAAACCCGGTTTTCCGGGGACAGCACGAACAAATGGTTGATGGCTTGGTGGATGATCTGGTTTTGATCGTAATTCCGGCGTTTCCGCTTGGATTTGTACAACGAGAGTACATGCTCGCTGCCCAGTGACTTCACATTGTTCATCACCTCATGGGCCTGGCATTCCTGGCTGGCAATCTGCGAGAGGCCCAGCGCGATAATCTCTTGCATCGGCTCCGGAAAAAGGAACATGAGCCCGACAGCCTGAGCAACGACAGGCTCCTGTTCATAAAACCTCTGATGGAGGATCATGTTTTCAATCTCTTTAATTGATAGAAGGAACTGGAATACACGGGGAGTTGACGAAAGCCCTGAAACAGCCGTCGTGAGTCTCGTTTCATCTCAACAATGTTATCGGACACCGTTTAATAAACTTTATTTTTTGACCTAAAGCCGCGACCGGCCATAAAAACACAACGATAATCCGGTAAAAATCGCTCAGTAAAATGGGAGACTACCCAAGTCCCGGTATGTTCCATTGCAGCGCCATTACCTACCGATCGTCTAAATAAGTCCCGAGCCCAGCAATAGAGAATACAGCAGCAACAAACCACCAACCAGCTTCTGAATGGCGTCCAGGGTGACTTTACGTAGAAACCGGTTGCCGAGTAATGCCCCCACCAGTGCGGCGGCAATCCCGGCAGCAATGAACCCAGCCTGCCCACCAGCCCACAAAAGGTGGACATCTTTCGAGAAAAAGGTAACGCCATACACTGTCAGCCGAACGACATCAATGATCACGGCAGACAGAACACCCGTGGCGATATAAGCCTCTTTTTCCAGGCCCAGCCGGATTAGAAACGCCGAACGCAACGCCCCCTGGTGGCCGGTCAGGCCGCCAAAAAAACCGGATAAAGCACCACCCAGGGGCACCAACCTGGGAGAAAAGGCCAGCGAAGTCAGGCGGGGATGCAGTTCCATCAGAGAGAAAAATGCCATCAGGACAGCCACCGCCAGTTTAATAGGGGTGACGAAAAAGGAATGATGGGCCAGCTCATACGTGGCAAGGACGGGAAGCCGGGAAAGCCCTTCCAGCGCCAGAGCGCCGAGAATGGCCATAAAGGCCGCCGGAAGCGCAAACCGGATGACCACCCCGTAATCCGCCTTATGGCCAATAAGCACCCCCTTGAAGAGGTTATTTGCCAGGTGCACCACTGCGGTTGCCGCCACGGCAACATCCGCCGGAAAAAACAGCAGGAAGCACGGCAACAGCAGTGTCCCCAGCCCAAAGCCGGAAAAAAACGTCAGGGCCGAAACGGCAATGGTCACAGCAATAATCAGCGGATAGGCAAGCATGCGTTCAGTATGCCCGGAGGGCACGCGATTTTCTACAGGTGGGTCATTCAGCGTCCCAATCAAACTGTGGTTATATTGAGGCCCAGGAGCGTTTTGGACGCCCTATGAAGGATTTTTAAACCCGCCTGCCGCGCTTTCTGATATACTTGCCTTTACCGAGTGGACAGGATGGCAGAGAGACCTGGAGCAGCGAAAGCCGGATTGATATGGCTAAAGAAAGCGTGACCATTACTAATATCCGTCAGGACGAATGGGTAAATCCGTTTGGGGCTTCCTTTGAGGAACTGGTAGCCGGCGCGCTGGATGAAAGCGGCCTCCTGAGCGAAAAGACGACCCTCAACGGCAAGCGTGCCCATGAGTTTCACCAGTCCCTCAACAAAAAGCGGACTCTGTTCCAGGAGGCAACCCGTTTGGGCAGCATCCTGGTGAAGGAAGGGCTCATCACCAACGAGCAGCTGAACCAGGCGCTGCAAATCCAGGCCAACACCAGCAAACCGCTGGGTGAGATCCTGCTGGCACAAATGGTGTGCTCTCAGGAGGATATTAATCGTGCGCTGGAACGCCAGAAGTCCATCCGGGAAGAGATCTATCGCCTGGAACAAACCCAGGAGGCCCGCCGGGGGATTTGGAACCGGATTATGCGCGCCCTGTTCGATTCCCGCGTGGATGTGTGATCATTGTAAAAGTTCAGGAACAATGCGGATGAGTTGGCGTCCGATAGTTACAGACTAAGCAATCAGCAAGCATATTAAACACACTTCATCCCCGTCCGATGACCGGGGCAGAATCCAGGAAAGGAAGTCTGAATGGCTGCGATGACCCAAAAAACCAACGCATTATTACTATCGGTCGCTTTGTGCGGACTACTCACGGCGGCAAGCATTCCCGTGCACGCCGACTCCACCATCATTGACGGCCCTGGCTTCAAGGTCGAGAAGAAAAAAGGTTGGTTTGGCCGACAAAGCACAGTCTATCAGGATGCTTTGGGTAACGAGGTCGAGAAAAAAACCGGCTGGTTCGGCCGCAAAACGACCAGCACCAAACTATTCGGCAGCCAGGCAGTCAAAAACGGCAACAACCTGACCGTGAACGGCCCGAACGGCAAGCCGCTCATCACCCGCAAGAAAACCCTTTTCGGCGGCGAGCAGACTCACGTAGACGGCAACGGCATCTTCCAGTCGGTGAAAGATCTGTTCAAATAGACCTCATCACCTGTCACGGGCAGAAGAAAAAGAAAAATCCTTTACGGACCGGGAGCCAGATTAGCCATCCCTCAGGTTTGGTCAAGCGACCCAACCTTTGTGTGCTCGCCTAAGTCCGTAAAGGAAAAATATCTTGTGGATGAGGCTGAGGTGTTAAGAAGAACCCAATTACAAGTATTATCATAGGTTTGTTTTTGTTTTTTTACCATTAGACAACTAGGCAGATTTTACACCTTGAAAAAGCCCCGACGGATGAGGGCTTGCACAACACGAAGGCCAGTTTCTTTCCAACACACGGGAAAGACAACCGATTCCCTCCCAACCCCCAATAAAACAGGAGTGAACCGACCGGCGCCAATTCACTCCCAGAGCTTGATACTTGTGAAACATTCATGGACTTTTCAAGGACGTGGTTACCACAGCCCCTCTGTGGGGCCAATCCGAAACGCAAACCCGGCGGATTTCCCGGCCTGATTATCCTAGCCGGCGGCTTGATGCCTGGCCGGATGAAACAGAGACTGGTATAAAACTTGCCAGGGCATTGGCTCCGACTGCACGGGGCTCTTTCTCCGAATCAACGGATCCCATAGGGTAATCGGTCCTGATTGCCCGGTGGCTTCATATTCATAGCCCTGCCTTCTCAGTTCCTGCAAGGCATTGAAAATCTCGTCCTCAGAACTGTGGAAAAACCCGGAAAGCGCAAGGGGTGACGGAATCACCAGGTACTTGATGAACTCCGAATCCTCGAACTCATCCAGAATACGCCGCAGGTAAGCGGTAATTGCCGGAGCGCCTAATTCTTCCAGGTTGTGCGCGGCGGCGGGAAAATCCTCCCAATGCAATGTTTTGCTTTCATCCCGGCTTCTGCTGTTCCACATAACCCTGACTCTCCCATGATTGATTGCTCAGAGGCGGCGTTTTCTATTCCTCGTAATCCTGCAAAGCGTAAAATTCTCCAAAGCTGTTCTGATGTAAAACTTCGGGTGAGTAGACATCCTGAATCCCCATCTCTTCCTCCAGATCGACGTCGAATTCGTCGCGGATGGATATAAAACCCCAATTATGCAGACCTGCTTTCTTTTTCAGGACGGAATACTCGATGTTGGATAAGGACATGACTCACTCCTCCGTGTTGGCTTTCAAGTACTCGGGCATGATGATATCCCGGTTTACTGGATTGACTCACTTTCTCTGAATTTTGAACCAAAACTCTCATGACTCTCATTTGCGGAAATCCGAATTGCAAAGAAAATTCCCCATAACAAGCAGAGAGCACAGATGCATCGCTCTGAAGCATTTGTGGCTGCTGTTGATTTTCTTGACCGACCAAAGGGAGCTAGAGTGGTAAAGCGTGGAAAGTGTCGTGAAACCGAAAGGGAGACTATTTGCTAATCACCCCCTTAATATATCAATTTGAGGATGGGGTCACTATTCCCCAACCGACGGAATACCCACTATCCAGACGGGGGAGAAAAACAGGAGATAGTATGCTGCCCAACCGGCTACCCCGAATGACACCCTTGATTACAAAAGAGAAGCCCCTCTATACACGAACACAGCGCACCTAAAGCGCAACTTGGCGAGTTTTCTCTCCCTGCTGGTCAGGAAGGCAAAAAATAAACCGGCTTCCCCGGCCCACTTCGCTCTCAACCGTCAAGCTCCCCTGATGGGCATCCACGATTTTTCTGGAAATGTAAAGACCCAACCCCGTCCCGATGTGACGGTAGCGCTTGGCCATGGAAGAATAAGGCTCAAACAGGCTTCTCTGGATATGCTGGTCAATGCCCGGCCCGTTATCCTCAATCGTCACCCAGACCTTATGATCAGAGAATCGCGTGCTGGCGGAAATATGCCCGCCCTTGGGCGTGTAGTTGATCGCGTTTTGAACCAGGTTGTAGATGACCCGCTTGATTTCCAGGGCATCCAATGGAATCGGCGGCAGATCGGGCTGCAAATTCAGGGAGAGCTGCTGCTGCTTATCCTGGGCAAGACCCATCAGGTCCATAGTCACGGTGGAGGAAATCAGCTCGTTGATATCAATCGTTTCCATGCGCAGCAACAGGTGTCCTTCCTCGAATTTGAACGCAGTCAGGAGGTTATCCACCATCTGGTACATGAATCGATTGGAACGCAGCATTTCGTTGATGACCGTGTGCTGATCTTCGGTAATGGGCCCGAACCGTTCGGCGAGCAGAAGCTCAAAGATGCGAAACTCGGCCTTGATGGGAGTTTTCAAGTCATGGGTTAATGTGGCAACGAATTTTTCCCGCTGGCGCTGACTCTCCAGCACGACATCCAGCACTTTCTTGTGCTCCAGCGTGTAACGGATCGCCCGCTCCAGCACGGGAGCGTCAATGCGGCCCTTGACCAGATAATCCCAGGCGCCGGAACGCATGGCCTCAATATCCACTTCCCGGTCTTCTTGCCCGGTCAGCAGGATCATCGGCTGGGTGCAGCCCTCGGCAATCGCTTCCTTCAGCAGGTCCAGGCCGGTATGTTCATCCAGGCGGTAGTCGATGAGATAGATATCATGGTTTCCTTCCACGATCATCTGCAAACCCTGCTCGTAAGTCGCAGCCCAGTCCAGCAGGTGTTTCCGACCTACAATCTCCGAAATGATACGGCGAGTAATGATGTACTCGTCTTCATCATCATCGACCAGCAGGACGCGGACCGGCGCCTGATCAATCTCAGCCTGCTGTTCTCTCGGGAGGGAGCTGGACAACTTCAAACCAATATTTCCCCAATATCTTCATCGTATTCACCAGCGCCTCGTAGGTCACCGGCTTCGTAACAAAAGAGTTCACCCCCAGATCATAACTCCGATAAATATCTTCCTCTTCCTTGGAGGTCGTCAGAATCACAATGGGGATATGCCGCATGTCCAAATCGGACTTGAGTTCCCGCAGTGCCTCCACGCCATTTTTTTTGGGCATGTTCAGATCCAAAAGGATCAGGTCCGGGAATGGGTAGTCCTCTTCTTCGGTATATTTGCCCCGCCTGTAGAGATAGTCGAGTAATTCCTCGCCATCTTCCACAAAAAAGATCCGGTTCAACTGGTGGCTCTGCATCATCGCTTCCCGCGCCATCAGCCGATCATCCGGATCATCATCCGCAATCAGGATGGTCATAGGGTTAGGATTGGGTTTGGTGCTCATCAGGGTTTCCTACCGTGCTTGCAAGCTAGGGTGATGTCTGTAGACCGGTAGGCTGACTATAAATGTAGAGCCAATTCCGGGCTTGCTGGTGGCTGTAATGCTTCCATTGTGCCGTTCTACAATCCGGCGGCAGGTTGCCAGTCCAATACCTGTCCCCGAGTACTGTTCCCGACCGTGTAATCTTTGAAATACATTGAAAATCCGGTCCAGATATTTCTCTTCAAATCCAATGCCGTTATCTTCAACTCGAATTTCGGCAAACCGGGCCTTTTCCGGGGCGGCGCCATTACCTGTACCATGCAATGGAACAGAGCCAACCTGTAATTGCTTGTCCACTACATTACCATAAATCCATATTTTCGGGGATACCCCGGCTTGGCGATACTTCAGGGCATTTTCAATCAAGTTTCCGAACAATTGCCTCATTTGGCTACTATCCGCCTCGATAACCGGAAGATCATCAACCCGAATGGTTGCGCCGGTCTCTTGAATGACGCATTCCAGATCCGATAAAACATCATTCACCACTTGTTTCAGTGCAACCCGGCTAAATTGCTTGCCTCTAACAGAAACCCGCGAATACATGAGCAAATCGTTAATCAGGTTCTGCATGCGATGCGTGCAGCCAATCACTTTGCTGACATGCTCCAGGCTTTCCCTGCTTAAATTTTCTTCATTTTCGTGAGTGAATCGTTCCGTATAAAAAACAATTTTCCGGAGCGGCTCCTGAAGGTCATGGGATGCAATCAAGGCAAACTCCTCAAGATCCTTGTTGCTCTGAACCAGTTCCTGACGCTCTTTTTCAATTCTCTTGCGCTCGCTGACATCCCGGATAATAGCGGTATAAAAGCATTTACCTTCAGAATCCCGCCATGTGGAGAGAGACATCTCCAGCGGAAACTCACCCAAATCCTTGTGCAAACCGAGCATTTCCTGCTGGCGGCCCATTAATTCCAGCGCCCGGTTATCCGCCAGATAGCGCAGACTGTATCCCAGTTCCGTCCGCTCCTGGATTGAAACCAGGGAGGACACCGACAACCCGATCATTTCCTCGCCGGAATAACCAAAGATGCGACAAGACTCCGCGTTTGCAGAAACAATGCACCCGGTGCCATCAGCAATGATGATGCCGTCGGTTGCCGTATCAATGACGCTACGATAACGGGCCTCCGAAGCCTGCACGGCCTCCATTGCTTTTTCCGACTCCGAGATATCCAGCAGCTGGACCACCAGGTACTGCGGATGGCCATCAGACGCCCGAACCGCCGCCACCGTGGCCAGCACCCAGATCAGGCTACCGTCCTTGTGAATGTAACGGTGGGTCATCTGATCGGTCCCGATTTCCCCTTTGAGCAAAGGCTCCCGAATGGGCATTTTCCGGTAGTAATCATCCGCAAAGATTAAGTCCTCGAAGTTTTTTCCAATCAGTTCGGACTCTGAATACCCCAGCATATTGCACATGGCGGGATTAACATCGAACCAGCACCCTTCAGGCGTCACCAACGCCTTGCCAATGGGGGCGGCATGGAAAATTTGCCGAAAACGCTCTTCATTTTCCGCCAGTTGCCGATTAGCGACGCGATGTTGCAGGGTCAGCGCAATGCCCAACCCGCCCGTAAGCAGGAGAACCAGGACTTCCAACCAGATCAGGGCGTAAATCCTTCGGCTGGCCTCCGCAATGTATTGGCTCAGCAGATCCCGTGGAGGATCATCCATGCTCGTATTCAAGCGGCCCATCTGGCCCAGCGCAGCCTGATACTCCGAGGTGCCCGGCCTCAAAGTAAGCAGCCGGTCGGCAACATTCTGAAGTTCGGAGAAGAGCTGCCGCTTTCGTTGGATTTCTGCGGCAATCTTCGGATTGGGGGGCGGAGGAATGATAATGGGATGCCGATAAGGATCCACGTATAAACTCCCCCCTCGGCCCAGCAGTTCCAAGATTCGTTCGACTTCCCGGCCTTCCTCTCGGTAAGCGGTGCGTCCGCCACCATGGCTCTCCAGCAGGAAATCTCGAAGGTAGCGCGCGCGAAGGGCCCGCTGACGCGTCACCAGCTCCAGGGAGGCCACTTGGCTTTTCTGGGTTTCCAGGCTTTGAATGGTGTATCCCAAGGTGATTAGAATCAATAGCAGGAAAAGAGCCGGAATAATGAGCAGCCGACGGGACTGGCTAGAAGCACTGGCGTATGGAATAGGCTGGAAAGCCGATGGCATGGGGAGACCCTGCAAAAAGCGCTTGATGAACTCGAATCCGGGACATTTTGGTGTCCCGGGTTCAACAATAGTGGAGAGCTAGACCAGATTTTCTTTCACGGCCTTGACGGCTGCCTGCACCCGATCGTGAACCGATAATTTCTGCAAAATGCTGCAGACATGGGCCTTTGCGGTATGTACGCTGACAGAAAGCGCATCTGCAATCTCGGAATTGCTTTTACCTTCCACCAGCAGCGTCAGCACTTGGCTTTCTCGCTCGGTCAGCTGTAAATCGGCACGGGCACCCTGGGCGCCGGCTCGGGATTTAAGCGTGCCACTGCTGGAGAAAATCTCCAACGCCATACCGGCAATGGCCGGATCCAGCCAGGCGGCACCCTCATAAACCGATTTTACGACCTCGATCAGGCGGTTGGAGGTAATTTCCTTCAGGCAATAGGCATTAGCACCCGCCGACAGAGCGGCCAGCACTTCATCTTCCACCTCGTGAGAGGTCAGGATGATGATTTTGATGTTCTCGTCAAAATTCTTGATTAAACGCGTGACTTCAATACCGTCGATGCCAGGCAGACCCAGGTCCAAGATGACCAGATCAGGGCGCAGTTGCTTGATCAGATCAATCCCCTGCTCTCCGGTTTCCGCTTCTCCGACCACTTCGATTCGTGGATCCTCGTTTAATACGGAGCGGAGGCCAATCCGGACCAGCTTGTAATCCTCGACGAGTACAAGACGAATTACGGAAGTCTCAACCGGACTGGTTGCTTGATTCATCATAATCTACCTACTCTACCTACTACCTTACGATGTCGTCATTATAAGCGCATAATCCCTACTCGTCTAGCACAGCCAGGAACCTTTGACATCGCACAAAACTCGGCTGGAACTCTGCTTTTAAACCTGATAAATTGTCGATCAGCAAACAATCATAGCCATTTTAACCGCTGAGCCAGCGGATAGACAGAAATAATAAGGATAGTTGCAGGACTACCCAACCAGGCTATTTTTCGTATTAGCAGACTGGCTAGTATGCGGCCATCCTTCGCAATTTAGCCGTCTTTCGATGCAGCAGCCCCTGCTTTACCAGCCCCCCAGCGGTGTTTCCAGTTCCGGTGGGCTCGAATGACCATCCAACGGATTACCCAGCCAACGCCATACAGCATGAGTCCGACAACCGGCAGGAAAAAGAGCAGCCAGATAGCCAGACTAATGAGCCCGAGAATAAAACCATACAGGGCACTCCAGGCTTCCTGGACAGTATTGGAGATCACCGTAACAATTCCTGGCTTAGCGTTGACTGCGGGCGTAATCATGTTCTCGCTCAGACTGATATTCACCGTGGAATAGGCCACCTGGCTACGCATAAAGTTAAGATTGCCCTGGGCTTGCTCAATCTCGCCCCGTACGCGGGCCAGCTCCCGAGACACTTCCAAAACCTCCGGGATCTTGCCGGCCCGGTTCATGATTTGTTGCAGGGCCTTTTCCTCGGCCTGCAGGTTCCGGATGCGCGCCTCGGTATCCACCAGTTCCTTGCTGACATCAGTCGCGGAAATGCTTTCGCTCAGAATCTTACCGACGTTGCCTGCCGCATCCAGAAACCGATCCAGGTTACTCTGGGGCAGACGGATGGTCAGGGTGGCGTTGCGGTAGCTCCCCGCCTCATCGGACAGGGTCGTATTCTCCATAGTGATATAGCCGCCCAGATTCCGGACCAGTTGTTTAACCCGCTTGCCAGCCTCGGATACCTTGTCCACCTTCATGGTGACGTTGGCCTCCTTGATGAGTTGCGGCTGCAGGGCCGGACCGGCAGTTTGCGGCTGACGAGTTCCCGTGGCTCTCTCCTTGGCCGCTTCGGCGGGCATTGCCTGGTTGGTGATGGAATCCATCGCTGCTTTCCGAGGGGCCGCCAAACCGCCAGAGCCTCCTGCTGAGGCAACCGGTGCGGACGCGGGTATTTCTGCCTCCGTAGTGGTGGTATAGGAGGCCTCCCGCGCGGAACGACACCCGCCAAATAGGCTCACACACACGATCAACAGAGCCAACCAACCCGTTATCATCGATACTCGTATTTCCCGATTCCACAACTTCATCCGGATTGTACGCATATGGCCACACTCCACCATTCAGAGGATTACTTACCCCCAGTTTAGTTTATATTACGGAAACGGGCAGCGGCTTTCCCGTTTTTTTCCTACTTTAAAAGCTTCAAGTTTCTGTATTTTTTGATGTATAAAGCTATAATGAGATCCTTGGACGTTAAAATTCCGTAACCAATTGGTATTGCTGAGTTTCAGCAGATTGATATCCGATCAGATATCGTCTAAAATTAAATAAACAAAGGTGGAAAGCGAGCTATATGGAGAAAGCCGGCATGTATCGTAAACTGCTGCCTTATGTAAAGAGATTTGTGTTTGTGCGCCAAGGGGCTTTTAACCGCTATTACGAAGGAAAGCTGATCGCGGTGGATAACGAAACCCTCCAGCTGCAATCTTATAAGAAGGATGGCAGCGAGGAAGAGCTTTGGACCATCTCGATCGAGACCATCACAGAGTTCTCCACAGGTGGCCGCCACTTGGCTGAGCTGGAGCTGAAGGTCTCTTACGTGGCCTCTGATGATATGAACGCGACTAACGACCCAAACATTCAGCTGCTGGAAGGCCCCACAACCCAGGAAGTGGAGTCCGAATCCCAGATGGATGAGCTTTAGAGTCTTTTTACCCAGGATTAAATTTTCAGGTGATAAAAGCTTGCATGACATCCCGCCCGCAGTCCGAGGCGGGATGTTTGCCTTTAAAATTGTGACGACGGGTGGTATTCGGCGCTCTCTGCGGGAGATCAGTTGCCCTGGCGTTCTTTTTTGCTAGAGTGGAGATATGATTCGAAATCGCATTCTGGCCTACTTGGAAGCCGCACTCGAAAAAGCCGCCCCGAGCCTGAACGGCCTGACCGTGGATGACACTGTCCGCGCCGGCCTGAAACTGGAGCGCCCGCGCAATCCCGAGCACGGGGATTACGCCGTAAACGTGTCTTTCCTGGCGCGACACACCAAGATGGCCCCACCGAAGATTGCCGAGGCCATCGCGCCGCACCTGAGCGCTTGCGGGGTGGAAGGCGCGCCGTTTGAAGTGCAGGTCGTCGGCGGCTACCTGAACCTGAAATTGACCGAAGCGGTGCTTCGCGAGGCGCTGGTGGAGATCATCCACGCCGAAAAGCCCGGCCGCAACGATAGCCTGAAAGCAGAACGAATCCTGCTGGAGTATGTTTCCGCCAACCCGACCGGCCCCTTGCACATCGGCCATGGCCGCTGGGCCGCCCTGGGCGACTCGCTGGTGCGCATCCTGCGCCACTGCGGTGCCTTCGTCACCCCGGAGTTCTACATCAACGACGCCGGTGTGCAGATGCGAAATATTTCGGAATCAGTATTCGCCAGAGTCTATGAATACTTAAAAGAAACACAGTCCGAGGATTTTTTTGCGGATCTTGAAATTATTGAAGGTGATCAAGGCGAGTATGAGCCTCCTTATCCTGGCGAGTATGTCAAAGAAATGGCTATTCAATTATTTTCGACAAACAGCCGTTTCCGTGAGGTACTTACTTCTCAATTAAAAATTTGGGTTGAAGAAACCAGAAGTGGTGGGGCACCTCTAGCTGCTCTGGACGAAGTGGCTTCCAATTTTATACGCCCATTTGTTAAGGACGCCTTTCTAGGATTGCAACAAGCGTTGCTGAACGAGATGCACGTGCATTTTGACACCTGGATTTCCGAAAAAGCGCATCTTTACGAGCGCACGGATGCCGAGGGCTTGAGTCCGATTGAAGCCACTTTGCGCAAGTTCGAAGGGAAGCGCATTCCATTGAAAAGCTACCTTCAACAGCTTTTGCAAAATAAAGATCTGTGCAAGAAAGCACAAAATGCAGGATTTGAACTAGAAAAGCAAATTCAACAGCTCTTGCAAGACGAAGAGCTGCCAACAAAGCTTGAAACACTTGAAGACCAGCCTCTACCGCTGATTTTCGAGCAGGATGAGGCCACCTGGTTCCGCTCTACGGCCTATGGCGATGAAAAAGACCGGGTGTTGCGGAAATCCGATGGCAGTTTTACCTACCTCACCCCGGATATTGCCTATCACGACGACAAGTTCAACCGCCCGGAAGGCTACACGCGTATCATGAACATCTGGGGCGCGGATCACCACGGCTACATCCCGCGCATGCGGGGAGCCATCGCCGCACTGGGGCATGATCCGGAGAAGTTTGAAGTCTTGCTGGGCCAATTGGTCAACTTGATTGTGGAAGGCGAGCGCACCCGCATGGGCAAACGCCGCAAGATGCTGACCCTGCAGGACGTGGTGGAGGAAGTGGGCGTGGATGCCACCCGCTTCTGGATGGTTTCCAAATCCGCCGACTCCTCGCTGGATTTTGACGTGGATCTGGCGGCCTCCGCCAGCAGCGAGAATCCGGTGTTTTACGTGCAATACGCGCATGCCCGCTGTTGCAGCATTTTGCGTAATGCAGTGGAACCGGCACCCAACGTGGACACCGGCGAAATGGCCCCGTCTTACGTGGAAACGCTGGAATTGTCCGATTTTGAGTGCCGCTTGCGCCCGGACGATTTGAAACTGATGTTCGATTCCCTCACCGAGGACCGGGAAAAAGCCATCCTGAAAACCCTGGTGCTGCACCTCGACAACTTTGAAAACATCGTGCAGGATGCCGCACGCCTGCGCTCACCGCATTTCCTGACCCAGTACATGATGGATCTGTCCGCGAATTTCCACTCTTTCTACGGCGTTTGCCGAATTCTGACCCCCGAACCCGCGCTCACCAAGACCCGCCTGATGCTGATCCAGACCATCCGGAAAACCCTGGCTCAGGCGCTGGCGCTAATCGGCGTCGATGCCCCGGACAAGATGTAGACTATTGACGGCAAAGCCCCTTGGTAAGCGAGTATTAGCCCATCAATCGTCGGATTTTGTCAACGTTATCCGGATCGTCCCGTAACCATTGGACAATAGGCAGGGGCAAGCGGATACGCTCAGTTGCTTCCTTGCGGGTGCCGAGAGGACGGCCCGCTCCAGGACGACGACCGCCACGGCCACTGGTCGCCCTTTCAACTTCTGGTGCCAAGTTTCCCGCCAAACGCTCAGCAATGAACTCCCGCAGGTATTGGGGATAGTTTTCAATAACTTCCTGCTCCGTATCACCGGCGTAACGAACGGGATAGGCGGAATGTTCGAAAACAAACGCGGAAACATCCTCATCCCACCAAGGCTGGATGGTTCCGATTTCCTGTAGAGCTTTTTTCAGCTCATTGTCGATATTTGAAAGCATATGTGCTCCTGTCGGTATTGTACTGCTGGTCCTTCCAACCTCTCCCTACCGTCGAGGAGTATCGATTATTCGAGTCCGGCTCTTTTCAGTTCCTGCTGGGTCTTTTTGACGCTATCAGGATGGACTTCGTTGCCGGGAGGGTGTTTGATTTTGATTTGCGTAACGTATTGCCCGTACTGGTTATACAACTTGTGGTCGATGCTGCCTTTCTCAATAGACCAACCATATTTATGGATCCAGCGGAGGTAGTCCTTGAGTTTCATGGGCTTGAAGGGCATAGGCGGAACCTTTCGTTCGAAAAATAGCTAATAATTTTTCGATTATCGTAATATTCCGCCTTATTACTTATCGAACCTTTTTATTGTGTATCTTTACTTTAGATTATTTGTCCCAAAATTTCAATACCTCATGTAACACTTATTTTACAAAATAGCACCAGATCATGCTCACGCGCTTTTATGCGCCCGTAAGCACAGACTCAGTGTTGAGAAGAGCAATTCAAGTGGTTTTTATGCCCCCAGTTGGGCGGTCGAAGTTCGCAAGTGGGATTCGACTTTCCAGATAGGGCTGGATGAGGAAGAAGGACAAGCAGAATGAACCGGAAGGCAAGCCCGGCAGCAATGCCTGCGCACACGCATGGAACGCTCAACCACCGCACATCGGGGGAGGGGACCAATGCGGTGCCAAAGCATGGCCGTCGTTTCGCCAGTCCGGTTAAAAGCAATTATCAGGGTTTGAGGAGGGAAGAAGTGCCTGATTAGGCGCTTCGTTATACTAAGCGTCGTCCAGGTGCCAAGCGAGTGCCCTGAAAACGCGAACAGCACTTGGACATCCACGCAAACCGGGAGCACAACTCCCGGTTTTTTATCGCCGTTTTACTGGGGCAGGATTACCCTTGAGACGGCGTTACTCTCTTGCTCAGAGACATACAGCACGTTATTGATGGCATCCAGGTAAAGATTGTAGGGCTTATTCAATCCAGAAACCAGAACACTGGCCTTACCCACCGAGTTCACGCGGGTGATATTACCCAGCAGGTAGTTGGCCACGTACAGCTCGTTCATCTTCGGGTTGTATACCAGCCCGATAGGCCCTTTGATGCTTTCGCCCTGGGTGAAGACGGCCTTTTCGCCGCTTGCGCCGACCCGGTAAATCAGGTTCTTGGAATAGTTGGCCACGTACATGTAGCCGCCGGGACCAATGGCAATGCCGGTAGGGCCATCATAGCCCTTGGAGAAAGTTTGCAGCATCAGCTTGCTGGAGGGAGGCTGGGTAGGCATCGCGCTGGGCCGGACAGGCTGGGGGCCGGACGGCTTGGCCGGTTCTGGCTTTGCAGCCACTTGGGGTTTCAGGGTGGGTCGCAACTCGTCCAGCTTCAAGCGGGCCTGGGCCGCCTTGGGGTCGCTCGCGGGAATTTGGGAGAGGATATTCACCGCCTCTTCATAGCGGGCCAGCTTCTCCAGCGCCAGGGCCAGGTTGTACTTGGCCTGGGAATCGCCGGGGTTCAAGTTGACCGACTTCTGGAACATGTCCCGCGCGGTGTCATATTGCTTCATCTGATAATAAATGGAACCCATATTATAGTAGGCGTCGCCGTACGCGGGATCCAGTTGGGTGGCCCGCTGGAATTTTTTCAACGCGTCGTTGGGACGGCCTTGGGTATAAGCTTCGATCCCCTGGTTATAGGAGCGAATGGCCTCCGGGGACTGGGCCATGGCCGGGCCCGGCAAGTTGCCGATTGCGACGGTGCCTGCAAACAGGCCCAACGCCATCAGGGAAAATAAACGGTGCTTTGAAATTTTCATGCGGCCTCTACCTTTCCGATGAGGAACCATCAGCCTCGGGTGCCTCTCTATCTGTACTGGAGCCATGTTGGGGAATTTCCGGGATTGGGGAACTCCCGGCCAGCCCGGTCCTTGATAATACCAGAGCTGATGACGTAATAATCCCGTTACGGTTCAATTCCAAATTCCAAGCCCTATTATATAATACGGTCAGCACTTTGGGCTGAAAGGCAGACACAAAGGCCCACATAAACCCGCACAAAAAGGCTATCGGGGGCTGGTCATCTTGATTCCTATTGAAGAAGCCCAACTCAAGCTGAAAGATTTGCGGCAGGCCCTCTCCTACGAGAAGGACCGCCGCTACATTGATGTGCAGGGACGGCGCAAAACATTCTCCCGCTTTGTTTACGACACCCTGGGTGAACTGCGGGGCATGGTCCTCGGCGAGCAGTCGGAGCAAACCGAACTGGAAAAACTCCGCAAGCGCTTTGACCAGTATCGGCATATGGATGTGGGCGGGCGGATTCAATCCCTGGAAGATATGGAAAACTTCCTGGAGCGCTTCGCCAAAGGCTCGGTGGCGCCCCAACGAAAGGTCGCCACGGTCAAGCCCGCGGTGGGGACACAATCCATCAACGAGATGGACGTTCAGTTTTTGAAAGGCGTAGGCCCCCGGCTGGCCCAGCTCTTGAACCAGGTGGGCATCAAGACGGTCGAGAACCTGCTGTATTACTTTCCCCGCCGCTACCTGGACTACAACAACCGGGTCAAAATCCGCGAGCTGACACCCGGCGAGGACGTGACCATCATCGGGACCGTCCGTTCGGTGAACGCCTACAACGCCAAGAACAAGCCGGTGGCCCTCGTGAGCATCACGGTGGCGGACGAAACCGGGCAATGCACGGCCTCCTGGTTCTACGGAAAATCCAGCCAGGCCGCGCTGGAGAACTACAAAAGCCGCTATCCCAAGGGTGCGGACGTGATGCTCTCCGGGAAAGTGAAGTGGGATAGCTACAAGCGCCAGGCGTCGATGGACCGCCCACAGGTGGAAATTCTCAGTTACCAGGATGCATCGGCCACCCAAGAGGCGGACTCCCTGCATGCGGGCCGCATCGTGCCCATCTATTCGCTCACCGAAGGACTCAACCTGCGCTTTTTGAGAAAAGCCATCCACCAAGCCTTACAAGATCACTTGGACAGCATCCTGGACCCCATGCCCGCCGAAATTCGCAAAAAATACAACCTGATGGACCTGAAAGAGGCCCTGCAACAGATTCACTTTCCGGACACCCAGGCCCTGGCCGCCGCCGCCCGCGAACGGCTGGTGTTTGACGAGCTGTTCTACGTACAGTTGCGGCTGGCCCTGATTCGCCAGCAATACAAGAACACCGTGAAAGGGCTCTCGCTCACCTATCAAGCCGACGGCTACGCCGAGCAATTGGTCGGTCTGCTGCCCTTCCAGCTGACCAAGGCCCAGGCGCGGGTCTGGCAAGAGATTACTGCTGATTTAGGCTCCGCCGAGCCCATGTACCGCCTGCTGCAAGGGGATGTGGGCAGCGGAAAAACCATCGTGGCGATTTTGACTCTGCTGGCAGCGGTTGAGAATGGTTATCAGGGCGCATTGATGGCCCCGACCGAAATTCTGGCCGAACAGCACTACCGCAAATGCGTGGAATGGCTGACCCCACTGGGCCTGCGGGCCGGGTTGTTCGTGGGGAAATCCGGCGCAAAAGAACGCCGCGAATTGCGCCAAGGCCTGTTGAACGGACAGATTCACGTGGCAGTGGGCACCCATGCGCTGATTCAGGAGGATGTGGAGTTCGCCAACCTGGGTGTGGTGGTGGTGGATGAGCAGCACCGCTTCGGGGTTCGCCAGCGTACGCTGCTCAAAAACAAGGGCGATCACCCGGAGATGCTCACCATGACGGCTACTCCCATTCCTCGCTCGCTGGCCATGACCATGCACGGGGACCTGGATGTCTCCATGCTGGACGAGCGCCCGCCGGGACGCACCCCTATCAAGACCACGCTGCTCACCCATACGCAGGTGGGGAAAGCCTATCAACTGATGCGGTGCGAAATTCTGAAAGGGCGGCAAGCCTACGTGGTGTTTCCGTTGATTGAGGAATCCGAGACCCTGTCTGCGAAAGCAGCCTCTACTGAAGCCGAACGTTTGAAAACCGAGGTCTTTCCGGATCTTCGCATTGGCCTGCTGCACGGCAAGATGCGCCCCGAGGAAAAAGACGCCGTGATGACCTGTTTTGCCGCCGGCGAGCTGGACATCCTGGTCAGCACCACCGTGGTGGAAGTCGGGGTGGATGTGCCCAACGCCACCGTGATGGTGATTGAGAACGCGGATCGCTTCGGGCTTTCGCAATTGCACCAGTTGCGCGGGCGGGTAGGCCGGGCACAGCACCAGTCTTATTGCGTGATGGTCTCCGACAGCAGGGGGGAAGCCACCATGACCCGGCTGGCCTATCTTACCGAGACCGAAGACGGCTTTGCCATTTCGGAAAAGGATTTGGAATTGCGCGGACCGGGGGAATTTTTAGGCACCCGCCAGAGCGGTCTGCCGGATTTTGTACTGGCGGATTTGATTGAAGACCGGGAAAGCCTGGAAAAAGCCCGCGAGGCAGCCTTTACAGTGGCCAACGACCCGGAATACCTGCCCAATCACCCCGAGCTTTTTGACATGGTGTACCAGAAAACCGACGACACGTTTTCCGTCCTGGGCTCCGGCTAAGATTGAGAGCTTTGAGCATGCAACGTGACTGTACCGGGTTCTGATCTCGACTCGACAAGGCAAAAATCCGCCCCATACGAAACGAATCTTTGCTTGCTCTAAGCTTGATTGAACCCTTCCCCCAGGAGTTATTGGTTTTTACCGCGGCCTCCATGACCGGATTCGCCGCCTTTTTTGGCGATTTCACGCTGTTTTTCCTTATCCATGGCCGCAAAGCCGCGTTCAGAAGAACCCTCTGCTTCTTTTTGACCACTCTTCCCACCGCCGCGAGCTTCACCGCCCTTGCGGCCGATTTCGGACATATGCTCCCGATCCCGGCTGACCGCTTCGCCGCCCTTGTGGCCCAATTCAACGTATCCCTCGTGACCCAGCTCCTCCTTGCGGGCCTCGCCGCCCTTCTGGCCAATTGCCTGGTAGAACTCCCGGCCATGGGTTTCGGCGGTGCGTTCTCCGCCTTTTTTACCCAACTCGGAGTATCCTTCGGATCCTAATTCCTCCTTGCGTTTCTCACCGCCCAGACGGCCAGCTTCCTCAACGGACATTTCACCTTTTTTCTTCCCAGGCATGACGGATCTCCTCTTCTCGACACTGTACAGGAGCATCCTGCGCTCCTTCTGGTAATGTGCCCTCATTCTAGAGAGCCGCTCATTTAAAAGAAATTGACCTGACGTTTAGTATTTACTTGCCGAATTGACCCAGTATGACCCGCGAATTCAGGACACTTTGGCATTACCAGGCAGCCTGAGAAGCCGTTTCATCCTGAACCGATCTCCAATAATCCACACAGATGAAGCAATGCCAAAAACGGGACCGTTTCAGATCCATGTATGACCTGGACCAGAGCCCCTTGGCTGCCGCTTCTTTTTGCCGCATAATCGATGACAAGTCTGTTTAAATACATGCGAGGCGAACCAGTGAGCGAAGCATCCACCCCCAGCCCGAATGGGCATCCCGAACTCTACGGGCGGTACTACATTCCCAACTTTCCGATTGGCGAAGGCCAAACCGATTACGAAAAATACCTCCATACCCCGGAACTGCTGAGCCTGCAAAAGCCGGTCTCTCAAATGGTCAGCCCCGAAGAGCTGCTCTTCCAGGTGACGCACCAGTCCTCGGAACTGTGGATGAAGCTGATGATGCATGAGCTGGATCGCGCGCTGGCGTTCATGAATGCGGATCAGATCCTGATGGCCTGCCGTTCTTTCCGCCTGGTCGCATCCTGCCAGGGAATCCTGATGGCAAGCATGGACCTCATTGCCCAGAACATCAGCATCGTGGAGTACGGAAAAATCCGGGAAGCCCTGGGGCAGGGCAGCGGGATGGAATCGCCGGGGTTCAACTGGCTGCTGGATTATCCACCCAAAATCTGGGACGCGTTCAGCCGCTTATTGGCACGCCGGAACAAGACCATCCGGGAAATTTACACAGATTACCAATCCAATATCGATCTGCACACCCTGGCTGAAGGGTTGGTGGATTTCGATGATCTGTTTCATAAGTGGCGCGCACACCACTATGCGCTGGTCTCCCGGACCATCGGCACCGAGTCCAACTCGCTGAAGGGACTTTCTACCCAGGTGCTTCAAAAAGGCGTGAAAACCCGGTTTTTCCCGGAGTTGCTGGATTTTCGCAGCACCTTGACCAACGAGAGCAGCGTGGCCTACGGCGGCCAACCCCTGGAACATTAATTCATAGCATTGAAGTATCACTCATTCACTCCGTTTTCCGGCGCCCTGACCCGTGCCGCTTTTTGCATGCCCCTCACTTGAACTGCCCACAAAAACAGAAAGTTTTCCGCTTACAAACATTAAACACTCCTCCCATTCTCCTGGTACAGGCTACAGAATGCCTGCCCAAAAACGACATCCCAACGCAGATATGGCTCAACGGTTGCCATATGTATAGCCGCGTCTGGCTGCAATCCCCTCTGTTTGGAGGACGGCAGCGCAACGCCGTGAATTTATACTGGGATGTAAGAAGTGAAAGAGTGGATTCATGGTGGACAACCGATACGAGACGCATCCGGGCGGCAGCATGCCGGGGAAACCGGAACACCCTCACCCATTGGATCTCGGCTTGAAGTCAACCGAGCGGCTATTTATTGAACGGACCCTGATCCGCATGTACCCGCATTTGCAGCGGCATGATCTGTTCCCCTGGAATCTCTTCAATGGGCCGCTGATTCCGGATTTTCTGATCCGTAATACCAATCCCCGTCTGCGCCGAATCGTCGCGATCGGCTGCGAGGACGGCGTCTTCTGCAACGTGCTTTCCCTCTTGTTTCCGGATATCGAGATCGTGGGCATTGATACGGATGCGGCCAAAATCGCGAAAGCTAAGGCGACGGTCGGCTACCGGCAAAATCTCAAATTTATTTGCGGCAACCCCGTCGTCATGGCGGATATTCCTTGCGACCGCATCATTTATAATCGTTGCCTGTCCCGGCAAGGAAGCGCCTTCGGCTTCAAGAAGCTGCTGATCAAGACCTTAAGCTGGCTGGTGAACGAAGGGGATTTCATTGTCCGTGAAACGCCGCTCAGCCTGATCAATAACCTCACCCTGATGAAAGAACTTTATCCGAAGCTCCGCGCATCCAGAAGTCTGGAAGGTGCTATCCGAGGCGTGCTGGGAGAAGTCGGCTATCCCAACCCGATGATTTTCAGCCACGGAAAAATCCCCGGACTTTCGACTGATATTTTTTATCGCAGCCCCAAGATGCTGACCCTAACATCCATGCTGGCCAAGCCCGTCAGGAAGGCCACCGGTGAGTGGCAGGATCTGGGCGATCAGTCCACCGATTCGGTCGTCGGTTTCCTGTTTGCCGATCAGGTGACGGACTTTACCCGCGAGTTCGTCTAGGGGGCAGGGCCCATAATTTTTGTAACCGCCATCAGTGGGGGATATCCCCCATTCCTCTCGATTAGGCTATACTGGATTGGATAGAGAGAGGTTGTCTGCTCCTCCAGAGAGGGAGACGAATGCAATCTTGCGGCAAATGCGGCAGCGTTAATTCCACCGACAGCATATTTTGCGGTACTTGCGGAAACCGGCTGAACAACAAGTGCCCGGTTTGCGCATTCGATAACCTGCCCGGCCAACCGTTCTGCGGTAGCTGCGGCAAGCAGCTTCAATCGGATACGGAACTTCCCGTGCCCACCGTCCGGCATGGGCAACCCCATCCGATGGGCGCCGCCGTGGCGGAACCCATCGCATCACCCGCACGAAATGCGGCGGCCCGGCAATCGGCAATCACCGGTATCTCCCAGGAACCCGCCCAGGCCGGCCCAACCCAAACTTCCCCGGAAACGCCGCCGGGCTTGCCGGAAGCCTATGCGCTGGCGTCCATTGAAATTGCCAACTGGGACCAACTGAAGTCAACCGCCATGGATGCCGAGCAGTTGGAAATGGATCGCCGCGAAGCATTCGAGCGGATTGGCCGGGCCGTGCTGTCCGCCAACGGGCAAATCAACGCCAGCAAACAGGGCGTGCTGTTTATCGCATTTTTAAAAGAACCCACCTTGCGGGCCTCCATCGAGAAAGCGGTGGGTGTCTGCCTGGGGCTGCTGAGTCAGGAATTCCAGGTGGGCTTTTACGGCGTTAAACTAAAAATCGGCATGGATATTGAAAATCCCAAGAACCGGGATCCGCTGGCATCCACGCTGGAGCGCTCGATTGGGCTGGCAGGCACCTTGACCGTCAGCGAAGCGCTCTATCGGGAGATTCAAGGCGTTTACCCGGTGGAAATGATCGGCCCCATCCCCATGGGAAACCGAACATTGCACTTCTACCGCATCGGGACGGCGCAAACAATTCCGGAACTCGCCCAATATTTGCCGCCCCCGGAAGCCACGCCTCAAGCACCCGTCCCGGAGGCTCCGCCGGTTACGCCCGCGCAAGCGGCACAGGAAACGTCTCTGGAGTTTGAAGCACCAAGCCCGCAGCCGGAGGCAGTCGCCTCACCGGACGAAGCACCTCCCGCGCAGGAAATCGTGCAATTTCCTGCCGAATCGACACGGCCTGCCGCAGAAACCGAAGCATTGAGTGCGGAACCGGCATTTGCGGAGGAAAAACCGACTGAGAGACCGCCCGAAAAACCGGCACGCAAGATGGCCGACGACCGGGCGGAGCGCGTCACCCAGCTGGAAGAACCTGCCCAATCCGATATGCCGCCCGGCCCTCCGCATTATGAAGCGCCCCAACTGGGGATGCGGAAAACCATCCGGCAAGCCAACCTGAGTTATGAGCAGACGATTGAAGCCCTGACTTCGGAGATGAGTGGCTTTCTGGCCGAAGGGCTGGAAGCGCGGGGTCGGATTTTGGCCTTGTGCGGTACGGATGGCCTGGGCAAATCCAACATCATCAACATGGTTCGGGGACGGGTCGATGCCGCCGGACAGCGGGCCATCTGGATGGGTGGGCACAATTACCGTTGCTTCCACCGCACCGATTTGCCGCTTTACTACTGGCTGGAAATGATGCAAAACCTGCTCAGCTTAGTGTTCGAAGGGCAAACCGCGCGGGACACCCAGGAGCAGATCAACCGTTTTCTCTCTTTCATTCATGAAGGCGAAGTTCCGCCCGAGGATGCGGCTTTTCTGGCAGATTTTCTGTCGGTCACCCCGCCGCAACCGATTTCGGTGGAAGCCCGCGAACACCTGGGCCGGATTGAAAATTTCTTTTTCGAGTTCTTCCACGAGCTTTCCGCCCAACGGCCAGTAGTCCTGGTGATTGAGGATGTCCAGTTCTCCGACACGGCCTCGTTGGAATTGCTAACGCGTTTGCTGGAAAAAAGCGTCCTGGATCGTCCGGTCTGCTTTATCCTGACCCAGACACGCGATTTTTATCCGGACGGGCGCCTGGCCGCCTGCCTGAAAAAACTGACTTACAAGGAAATGGTGCTGGCCGACCTGGAAGACGTGGAAGCCGAGCGCTTTTTGAATGACGGGCCGTTGGGCGGAAAGCTCCCTGAATTTCCGACCCAACTGGTTGAGGTCCTCCTGCATCATGGTGGCGGGCTGCCGCTTTATATCGAGGAATCGCTGCGCTGGATGCACCTGAAAGAGGTGCTGACGGTCGATCCGGAGACGCACAAGTTCACCATGAACCGGGCCTTTGATCCCGCACAAGCCCGGCTTCCGGGAGATCCGACACGGCTCATCCGGTCCCGGCTGGAATTTTTAAGCGAAAAATCGCTGTATATTTTGCGGCTGGCCAGCGTGCTGGGCGAAAAGTTTGCCGTCAGCGTGCTGATGGCCTTGTCCCAGCTGAACGAGGAAGACTTCAACCAGGCGTTGAGCACGTTGTTCAACCACGGCTACCTGCTTCCGGACGCGGTGAATACCGGACGCTTCCGGCATGGACTCATCTGGCAGGCGGTCTACGATGAAATTGATGACGACCTGCGTGTCCAGATGCACCAGCTGGTCAGCGAAGCGCTGGAGAACGATTTCAACCAGGGCATGACCGTCAACCCCATGCTGATTGCCGCCCATGCCGAAAACGGGCGCCTGCCGAACCGGGCGCTCAACTACTGGAACCTGGCCGGTATCTACGCGGGGCAGGTCGGCTCGCTGACCGGGATGAACATGGCCATGTTCCGGGCCATCGATTTGCTGCGCGAAAGCACCAAGACGCCCCTCCACACTCAGGAGCTGGCCTTGCGCATGATGGAGAGCCTGGGCATTTTCAATATGCGGCATAACCCGGATTTGGCCATTGATGCGCTGGAATGGGTGCTTTACTATCGCCGCACGGGAGAAGACACCGCCGGGGTGATTGAGCCGCTGGGTTTCCTGGCTTCCGCCTACGAGGCAAAAGGAGATTTCGTGAAGGCGCTGGACGCGCTGGAGAACGCACTGGCCTGCATCGATCCGCGAGCGTATCCCCTGCCGCATGCATCCATGCTGATTAACAAGCTGGAGCACCTCTACACGCTGGGACGGATGCAATCGGCCCTCCGGTTGATGGAAGATGTCATCGAGCCGGTTGCGAGCAATCTGACCCAAAGCGGGACAGCGGTCGACGACGATTCGGATTTTCCGGAAGCCTACTTGCAGGCGCGGCTGATCAAGGCGCAGATTCTGCTGGCCCAATGCGATGAGCGCGTCATGCCGTTGCTGGATGAAACGCTGAACGAGGCTCGCCAGCGTGGCCTGGAAGGGCTCACCATTGCGCTGCAACTGGTGCGGGGCCAAGTCCTGTTGCGCAGCGGACAGTACGAAACCTGCAATCACGAAGCCGATGGGCTGCTCAGCGCGATTGAATCCATGGAAGATTCCGACTGGTTCCTGGCCCAGTGGGGATTGCTGGCGATTATGTACCACTGCGAGCTGGAAGATTGGGCCAGCGCCTCGCAGTTGGTGCTGACGGTCATTTCAAAATCGGAAGAAACGCGCGATTACCTGACCTGGATTATGGCTCAGGCGTATGCGGGCCATATTTCCGCGAAGCTGGGCAAGGTGCGCGAGGCCCAAAAGGTGCTGGAGCAGGCCGTGGAACTCAGCGCCGAACACCATTTCGCCTCTGCGGCGTTGACGGGCTGGCGCTTTTTGGCCGAACTGGAACTGTCGCAACTCAACAACGACGTGGCGCACGAATTGGCCCTCAGGGCCCAGGATGTTGCCCGCAAGTCGGACATTCTGAATATTTACGAATCGATTCAGCTCAGCCTGATTTCGGCTCGCGCGCTGATGGCGCAAGGACAACTCAAAGCCGCCGGCAAGATCCTGGAGCCGTTATGGCCACAGGTGGTCAAGGCGCGCTTCCAGCCGCTGGTTGCCGCATGCGCCTTCGAGATTGGCCAGCTTTACAAGAACCTGGCCAATGACACCGCCGCAGACAGCGCCAGAAAGCACCTGATGCGCAGCGTGGAATTCTTCCTGAAATCCAAGGGCATCTGGCTGGAACTGCGGCATCTCTCCAACGTGAAGCGGGTCGATGCGGTCATCCCTCATATTTAGAGCCTATCCGAGCAATTCTTAAAATGGATATCGCCAGCCCAAACCGGCGTGAACCAGGCAATGGGCGGTGCGGATATCCTACCCGCGCATGGGGTGGGCAGTAGCGGCAGTTTTCAGGCGAATGGCGGCTCACTGCTTGCATGCGGTTGCCGGATTGTTGCAAACTGGAAAGACACAATTCCAGCCTGGAGGGAAAACGGATGAACGCACACGCTTATCAGCATATCGGCCGGATCATGGTGGATCGCGACGAGGAGCACCTGCGCCTGCTCGGGAATTATCACCTGCTGATCGCCGGAATCAACGCGGTGGGGCTACTGTTGTTCGTTATTCTGCCATTACTGCTCGGTCCGTCCTTTTACGCCGCGTTGGGCATGCCCATGCCGGACTCTGAAGGCGCAATGCAGCAACGCCTGCTGGCCGGTCTGTTTATCGGCGGCCTCATGACCCTGGTGTATGCCATGAACGGCCTCTCGTTGAAAGGCAAGCGCAACCGCATCAGCTGCATGATTTTAAGCGTTGTGGAATGCTTAAATATCCCGATGGGCATGATCCTGGGCATTTCCGCCATCCTGGTGCTGCGGCGCGAATCGGTCAAGGCGCTGTTTGCCAGCCACCGCCCTCAGCCGGCCACCTGAACAGCTCAGGCACCTCAGCGTTTCTTCAATCCCAGCTCTGCCACAACGGGCCAATGATCGGAGCCGACAAAGGGACCGGTTTGGCGGGAAAGCACCCGGATTCGCTCACTGACCAGCACATGGTCAATCGGAATCCCTAAAGGCGCCGCCCAGGGAGACTGCGCGTGCGGCATGCCCGGTGCCGGGAAAAAGGCAGGCCAGGTGGGCTGAATACCGTATCCCAATTGGCTGTCCCGCAATCCGGTTTTACTGAGGAGTTGCGCGAACTCCGGGGACCACGGGGCAGTGTTCAGATCGCCCACGATGATGAGATTACGGCCCAGTTTCCCGCGCTCGTGTTCCCATGCCCGGAAACTGGCCTGCTGCCATTGCAGGTGGGATGGCTGGATTGGCGAAGCCGGGTGGGCGACCAGAATGGTGACCGGATGACCGTTCAGCTTGAAATCCGCAATAATATTGGCGTAAGGGGTGGTCTGGTGTTGGGGATCTGTGTAGACCAGCCGGGCATTGTGCAGCGGGCGTTTACTATAGAGCCCGATATGGTTTTTGCCCGCGATTTTATAGGGATATCGCTTCAGGGCGCCAGAGCGCTCCAGCTCGCGCCGCCAGGGCTCGGTATATTCCACCAGGTCCACAATGTCCGCATCAGTGGCTTGCAGCGCTTCAATGACCAGGGACCGGCTGTTGTTGAGATAGCCGAACAGGTTGATATGCATCAGTTTCACGGTGTCGGCCATCCCCGATTCCCGAGCGTCCGGTTTCGCGAACGGCGGATAATACGGGACAATCTGGCTGAGATTGAGTCCTGCAAAGAACATGAGGAAGATCGTGCCCATCCACATCTCCGCCCTTGAGGCGGGGGGCTTGCCTTTTCGGCGAAACAACCACCAGGACAGGGTAATCAGAACCAACGCAATCAACTGGATGGCGAGGTACTGCATCCGGAAGTGGCTGGTCAGGGTCCACAGCCAGCCCCGCTCTCCCATAAAGGCTGCGACGGTCAGCGCGCAACTGGCCAGAACCAGTCCATTGACCAGCAGGCGGAGCAGGCCGCCAATCAGTTTAAAAGGCCAAAAGATGTTGAACATCGGTCGTGCGGGAGGCGCCTCGAATCACACAATAGGGTGCTCAATATTGTATCCCATCTCAATGCCCGCCGGGAGAGGTCCGCAACCGGGCTTATCGGAACAGCGTCCATGCCACCAACGCCAGAACGAAGATCAGGTCAATCGCGATAAACAGGATCAGCATTTTTTTCTGCTGGGGTGTCATGGGTGGGCGTTTTCCTCTTGAGGATGGGGAAGCTTTGAGGCCGCCGGGCTTTCGGGTTGCAGGGCCGGTGCAGGATTTTTTGGTTGAAGCGGAAGGTCATCCGACATTTCAGAAACTTCAAGGATCTCCAGCTCAGCCATCACCGGCAGGTGATCCGAGCCGAACGCAGGACCGATTTCCCGATGACGCACGTTGATGTAATCGCTGACCAGAATGTGATCTATCGGAATCCACAACAACGGAAAGAAAGACGGCCAACTGGCTTGATACCCAAAGCCCCGGCGGCTGTCCCGCAGCCCGGTGGCCTCGGTGAAAGATTTGAAAGTCGGCGAGAAAGGCGTGGTGTTGAGATCGCCCACCACCACCAGATGCGCGCCAAGGCTCATCCGCTTTTGCGCGATGGCTATCAGCAGCTCATTACGCTCTTTGTACATAGCGGGACTCATGGGAGGATACGGATGCGTAGAGAGAATCGTCACCATATGCTTTTTGAAGGGTATGGCGGCCAGTGCGCTGGGAACGCCGCCAATAACGAACCCGTGAATTTTAGATTTAGCAAAAGGAAGCTTGCTATAGAGGGCGATGCCGAAATTATCATCTCGCGCGTTTTCCACATGATAAGGATATTGCTGTAAGACCGGGCGCAGATTCTCCAGCCAGGTTTCACTAACCTCGTTGAGCGAGATGACATCCGGATTGAGTTTGCGAATGGCGTCGCGGGCCTCGGCATACGTCTGGCTTTCGGTATGGACGTTCATCTGCATCAATTTGAACCGTCCGATGACTTTAGGTTGCTCTGACGTATCCATGGGAGATTCTGATGAGAGGTAGTCCGGGACCAGTTCGCCCAGGTTCATACCCAAGCCCAGCAAAGCGATGAGGATCCATTGCGGCTTCTTCTGGACAATCACCGCAATCAGGCACGGCAGCAGGATCATGGCATATTGCATCTTGAAGTGGCTGGGCAGGTCGGCGGCCCAGCCAAGGAAACTCCAGTAGCCCATCAGAGACAGCAGAAAGATGATGACGATCACCGGCGCAACCAGCCCCACGCGTTTCGAAAATAAGGGCTTGAAATGATTCTGGCTTGCCCCTGGGACGCTCGGTGCGGATTCGACTGTGTTTTCCGCATTCAAGGGCTGATTTTCACTCATCACGCTTCAATCCCAATTCCACAATGACGGGTAAGTGATCCGAACCCACATCCGGGCCGAGTTTCCGATCTAACACCACAAAATTAGGGCTGACCAATACATGGTCGATGGGGAGGAGTGCAAATGGCAATTTCAGCTCCTTTGAGGCTTTCCGGGAACCTCTAATCGGCCAGGAAGGTTGAATCCCAAAACCTAACTGAGAGTCTCGAAGCCCGGTTTGCTTAAGTAAATTCTGAAATGAAGAAGACCAGGGCGTGTTATTTAAATCACCAACCAAGATTACATTTTGACCATACTGTTTAAAATCCTGAGTCCACTTGGCAAACATGTTTCGGTTTCGCAGGGCATTTGATGGCCATACTGGAGGCCTGGGATGAACAACCAGCATAGTAACAGGATTCCCATTGAGATTAAGTTTTGCAATTGTAGTGGGATCCTTACTAGGTTGCAGATACTCAGAATAAACCCTTTTAAGCGGGATACGGCTATAAAGACCATCATTGCCATATTGCACAACATAATTATATGGAAACTGCTTTAGAATACCGGTTTTCGTGAGAGCTACACGCCAACGCTCGTTATACTCTTCCAGCACTAGTATCTCAGGTTTATTCTCCTGTATAGCTTGAGCAACGGCACTATAGTCGCGATTGATGCCCAGCACATTGATATGCATTATTTTAATGTGAGCATCCCCAACGGAAAGTATTCGAGATTGAGGCAAATAATATGGAAAAATCAGCATTGCATTGGGAATTAGAAATAACAAGGTCAGCAAAGCCAGCTTCCAGCGCCACAACATAATGAAACCAAGCAGGCATGCAATTTGCAGACATAAATATTCAAATCTAAAGTGGGCCAACAGTTCCAAATAATGGTTGTTACCAAATAAGTAATGCCCCACCGACAGAACGGTTGTGGCAAGCAGAATAATCGTCTGCAAATGGCAAGGAAAAAGTGATCCACTTCGGCGATCAAAAAATGATCCACTTGCAAATCTCGTCGTAAAAAATGAGAAGAAACGGTTGTAGTAAACCTGTTGGAAACCCGCAGGGTTTTCAATGGGTTTTCTACAGCC
>DATNPJ010000022.1:0-9028 GCA_036703295.1 Coleofasciculaceae cyanobacterium
ACGCCGATCATGGCCTATTCCGCCAAATATGCCAGCGCGCTGTACGCGCCCTTCCGGGATGCGGCCGAATCCACGCCTTCCAGCGGCGATCGGAAAGCCTACCAGATGGACCCTCGCAACGGGCGGGAAGCGCTGGAGGAAGTGGCGCTGGATTTGCAGGAAGGGGCGGATATCATCATGATCAAACCGGCCCTGCCTTACCTGGACGTGATCAGTCAGGTGCGCCAACTGGTGAATGTGCCGGTGGCCGCCTACAATGTCTCCGGCGAGTACAGCATGGTGAAAGCCGCCGCCGCCAATGGGTGGATCGACGAGCGCAACGTGGTGATGGAGCTGTTGACGAGCATCAAGCGCGCCGGGGCTAATCTCATTATCACCTACCACGCCCTGGACGCCGCCCGCTGGCTGAAGGGCTAGTTTCTCGGCAGGCCGATCCCATGCAAGGCAATCAGGTGGTTATCTTGCCAGAACAGGGCATAGCAACTGCCGTATACCCTGGCGCTCAGCGGTTGCGCACCCTTCTTTTTCAAGATTTCACCGGCTGTGTTCGCGATGGCCGTTAGTTTCTCCGTGTCATTTTCTTTTAGCAAGCCCTGCAACGTTTGGATAAAGTCTGCAAATTGCTTAAATTGGGGTTTCTTTCCCAGGTCTTGAAACACGTGTTCATGGCATTCAAGCTCTTCCCGGAACGCTCTTCTGATCTTGAATGCATTATTCTTCGCCTGCCATTTTGCCGAAGAATCTTTCCCGTCGATATTTTTCACGCCAAGATGTTGAAGCCCCGTACACAGGCCCAGCATCCTGCCTTTGGATTGCCAATGCTCTTTGGGTCCCAACAAATCCCACATCTGCTGCTTCAAAGCCTGATGAGGATCCTGCTCTGTAAAAATATCGGACTTCTGCCCAAACAGAACCTTCGGTTGATGCGAGATTTCCGGAGTTTGTGCCGGAGACGCAAAGTTGGGCGCTGAGATCGCGTTAAGGTGAACCATTGGTTCTCTCCACTGTCATTATCATTTCATGTAGCCATGACAGTAGAGCAAAATCAATTGCAAAATTGCGCTAATTCGCTATTTAAATAACACATCTCCCAAAAAGCAGGAGAGGCCGAGCGGGAAAAGCCTTAGAAGTGGGATGGTTTTCTGCAAGGTGGCGACGCGCAGGGCTTTTTGGCGGTATTTGCGCCAAACCGGAAACACGCGCACCACCGGCGCATGCATCCTGTTGCCCTGAGGGCGGGTGGTGTTCTTCCAGGCCACCTGTTGCAGCTGACGCTCGTAGTCTTGCCATTCCTCTGCGGGGCAGATATGCATGGCCAGCGCGTCAATGGCTCGTTCCCAGCCATCCTGCTCGGATTTGCGGCGCGAATAGCGCGGCTTATGTGGCTTAAGATTCATAATGTCCTGTTCTATCAGCGTTTGCTTGGCATCTAACTTGAATAAAACCCGGGCGCCGAAAAATGTGCGGCTTCCCCCGGACGTGGCTAGTGGCTATTCATTCCCTACACTGTTGATTGTATGCTTTCTATTGCCCTCGGCCTATTCCCCCGACTGGCTATTTATAAGCGTTCTGCTTTTCGAGGAAGGGCTTGAACAGTATTAACAAGGCTTGCAGCCTGGGACGATCGTTGCTAACCAGGCTGAGTCATGAATAAGCCGACTTGGAAGTGCTTGCAAGGATTGACGCTCAGACGCCGGGTGGGGCAAAGTAACATCATGGAAGTGCGTCACTGGGTTTAAACTTCAGTAATTTCGAACGAATCAAAGCCGATCCAGCCGCAACCGTTGCAGCGCACCTGGATACGCTGGAACAGTTTCAGCATGGACACCTCATTGACCAATTCTCCGACATTCTGAGCGATGATTCGTTGGGATCCGCAGTTCGGGCATCGAGACATAGAAAAAGTACCCTTCATTTATTACGGTTTGTTGGAGTTGAGTCATCATAGTCTGTCTTTTTTGGGGTCGCTATTGTCGAAGCTGGTAGATTCCGGCGCCTGGAACCTGTCCGGATGGGCAGTTCAACCCGTTGTGCCCGGTGTGGACTAGTCGACCGGGGAATAGGTTTTACCCCTTGCTGCCTGATAATGGGAAGCGCAAGTAAAACAAGCCGCAAAATGAAGAGGGAATTGTTCATGGCCAGAGTTCCGATTCCGGGTATCGAGCAGAACATGGGGATCCTGGACCGCATTGTGCGAGGCACGATCGGAGGGATGCTGGTGATGAACTTCATCCATGGCCTGAGCGACCGGGAGGAGCTGGAAGAAGTCGATACGCTCAGCCGGATTAGCGGTATTGTGGGTGGCGCCTTCGTCATTTACGGGCTGACTGGCTGGGATCCACTGCTGAAGATTTTTAACACCAATACGCAGCCGGGAAACTTGCAAAACCTGTTTAACCGGACCCGCCGGATGATGAGGCGCTCCAAGGGAAACGGCAAACATGCGGTCACATCCGTGAGAGATCTGGTCGGCCTGGAAGTTTAAATGTAGCCTGAACCGGATTGGGCTGACCCGCCGGAGGCCCACTCCCGCTCCCAGTCCGCGTTGTCAATTTCATCCGAATCATCCGGCGAGACTGTCAGATCCATGGACACCGAAGCCGGAAGGTCTCCGCTGCCCAAGAAGTTCGGCAGTATGTCCAGCAGCTCGCCCAGCACCTGCTCGGGCGTCTTGTGCTTCAGGTAAATTGCTTGTCCCTCGTCTGCCGAAGCCTGGGCCAGCCACTGGGAGAGCAGCCGGGCTTCCTCGAACAAGGCTTTGGGAATGGTGGTGGCCCGCGCGGAATCCTTCTGGGCCGGGCGTTTTTCGCAGAGATCGCGGATGAGTGTTTCCAGTTCCGCAACCGAATCCTGCCGGGGACGGAAGCTGCGCCACTCATCAGGCTGCCCTTGCAGTACACTGAGTAGGCGGACCGAATCCGGTTCGGCGTCGGGCAGGACAATCAGGCAGTTATGCTCCTCAATAGCGCGGATAAACCCGTAACTCCGGAATTGCAGTTGCTCCAGCGCTTCCAGTTGGCCATGCACCAGCGCCGCTTTTTCAAACATCAATTCCTCGGTATAGGCATCCCGCTTGGAAATTAGATGCTCAATGGCGCGGGAGGGCTTTTGCTCCAGGTAGGCGATGAAATCGTCCACGCTGTCCCGGTAGTCTTCTTGGCCAATCTTTCCGGCGCACGGGCCGCTGCACAGGCCCAGGTGAAACTGCATGCAGGGGCTCTCCCGGTGTTCCTTGAATACACTGTCGGTGCAACTCCGCAACTTAAAAATGCGGTTCAAAATTTCCAGGCGGTGTTCCAGTCCGGTCTTGCGGGGGAACGGGCCAAAATAGGCCGCGCCGGGGTCATCGGTCTCAATCGCGACGCTGACCCGTGGCCAGGGTTCGTTCAGTGAAACCTTCATGAATACCATGCCCTGGTATTCTTTCACCTTCTTGTTGAAAAACGGCCGGTGCAGCTTGATGAGCCGCGCTTCCAGCAACAGGGCCTCCAGCTCCGAGCCCACCCGGATGACATCAATCATGGCCACCTGTTTCATCATGGCCGCGATTTTCGGGGCCAGCTTCGATTGGCTCTGAAAATAGCTCCGCAAGCGGCTGCGCAGGTTCTTGGCCTTGCCGACGTATAAAATCTCGCCCAGCCGGTTCTTCATGAAATAAACCCCCGGCGCGGTCGGGTAGTGTCTGAGCCGTTCGCGGTCAAAGGGCAGGTTTCGCTTGGAGCGTCGGGTGTCTTTTTTGGGTGCGGGACAAAAAGCCAGCAGGTCCACGATGGTTTCGATGCCATGTTCTGCTTGCAGGGTTTCCAGCAGGCGCAGGAAAAGCTCTGCGGCGGTTTCGGCGGTAGCTTCGGCGCGGACCGGGTTGCTCTCCGGCAGTCGGAAATAATCCGCCAGGGCAGGCAGGGTATGCCGGGAGAGATCCGGCAGGGCATGTTCGGCCAGGGTCCGTAAAAACAGCTCTTTCTCCCTTGGCTGGGTCAGGCGAAAATGCCGGTACAGGGCGTTGCCGTTACGAGGGAGGTGTGTCCAGATAATCATGTCCCGGTCGATAAACCGGGCAATCTCCGGCAGCCGCATTTCCAAGACAGGCTGCTCGAACACGTCGGCGGGATAGATGCCGGTCTGGCGGGTGAAATCCTCCGGCAGCAGCACACCGGGATTCAGCAAGGCCTGGTAGCGTTCTGTAACGCGCAGGTTACGGATTTTTACGCAGGCCACTTCCACCACCTCCGCGTTGGCTTGGCTGTCGTTCAGGGTTTTGACGGCTATCACCGTGAAACAGGTTTCATCCAGGCGCATGGGCTCTCAGGCTGCTTCTCTTTCCAAAGGTTCCAAATGGGGACGGCATGACGGCGCGACCGGGCGATGCGCCGTCCGTGAGACCCAATATAGAGAACTTTCTCCGGTTTGGCAAATCGGGGAAACCACCATCGTTTTCTAAAAGCGGGCGACTGGCAGCGGTGGTTTCCTGAAGTCGCGCTGGATGAAATCGGCAACAGGGAGGACAATAGGAAGCAGAAAGGAGCCACACAGCATGACTGAAACAGCCACATTCGCGGCGGGATGCTTCTGGGGCGTCGAAGAGGATTTTCGGCAGATGAACGGGGTGGTTTCCACGAAGGTGGGCTATACCGGCGGACACCTGCAAAATCCCACCTACCAGGATGTTTGCACGGATACCACCGGGCACGCCGAAGCCGTCCAGGTGACCTTCGACCCGGAGCGGGTGACCTATGAGGCCCTGTTGGAAAAGTTCTGGACGCTGCACAATCCCACCACGCCCAACCGGCAGGGACCGGATATCGGCAGCCAGTACCGCTCGGCCATCTTTTACCACTCTCCGGCCCAGGAGGCTGCCGCCCACGCCGCCAAGGAGCGGCTGGAAAAGTCCGGGCGCTTCCCCCGGCCGATTGTGACGGAGGTTGTCCCGGTGGCACCGTTTTACGAAGCCGAGGAATACCATCAGCAATACGTTCAAAAGCACGGCCGGCACTGCGAAATCTAAAACGAATCTAAAACAGGTAACGGTCTGGACGGGCCAACGGGGGATCAGGTTGCGTCTGTTTTTTATTATCAATCCACATGCCAGCCTGGTGGCCAACCTGACACCGGAAGTGGTCAGTCAGGATTTTCAGCGCATGTTGCGGAAAATGGCGCCGGATATCGTTTGCGAGTTTTTGGTGCCCGATTCGTCCGAACAGATGCGGGAAGCGCTTTCCGAAAAATTGCGGGAGGGCGCGATGGATCGGGTGGTGGTCTGCGGCGGGGATGGTACCCTGACTGACATTCTGCCGGTCATGATCCGGCACCCGGAAATCCCGCTGGCCGTGATTCCCATGGGGACGGGCAACCTGCTGGCCATGAACCTGGAAATTCCCTTTTCACTTCCACAGGCCCTGGCGGTGACGCTATCCGACAAGACCCGCTGGGTGGACGTGGGGCGCTTGCGGGGCGGAAACGGTGAGGGCTCGGGCGAAGGCATGGGGAAGAGTACGAAGGAGGCGCTATTTATCCTGAATGCCAGCGTGGGCATTGATGCCGAGATTATGCACCGCACCGACAAGGCGATGAAACGCCGCTGGGGCTGGCTGGCCTATTTCATCAAGGGAATTCCCATGCTGCCGTCGGCCAGCCATGCCGATTTTCGTATTGTGGCCGATGGGCGGACCATGCTCACGAAGGCGGTCAGCCTGACCATCTCCAATGCGGGCAGCAAAGTCACCGGCGGCATTCATCTGCACCCCGACGTAAAGCCCGACGATGGCCTGCTGTACGGCACTATTTTTAAGCCGAAAACCGGGTGGGATTATTTCTACAGCTTTTTCCAGTTGCTGTTCTCTCTGTTGGGAAAGCGGCGCGATGTCATCCGGTATTTCGAAGCCCGGCGCATCCGGATTGATTGTATTCCACCGCTCCGGACCCAGGCCGACGGCAACGTGGTCGGCACCACGCCGGTGACGATTGAGGTGATTGAGCCCCGGTTGCAGTTCTGTGTGCCGGGCGGTCGCGTCGTCACTTCGGTTGAAGGTCATTAATACTCGGGCGAAAACCCGATCCGCTTGATAGATCAAAAAAAGACGGCCCGCTTGAGGCGGACCGCCATGTTGCTTTTTCCGAAATGGGATTTGTCCTGTGTAAGCACTCGGTGAAGAAGATCAGGCAAGCTCGTTCAGATCTTCCCCATCACGGGTTTCGTTCCGTCCGGAAAAAGCGGGGAGATGATTCAAAACCTTTTTGCCCAGCCACAGTCCGGCCAGCAGCAGGAAAGCCTTTTTCAGGAAGCCCATTTTCTTGGGTTGCTCGAAAGGTTCCGCATACGGCTGGTAGCTGTGGGACTGATACCGGTCGCCGATGGGCGTGATCCGCTGTGTCGGGCGGCTGGCCAGGGCGGAATTCAGGAAGTGATTGAACAGCCCATTGCGGTTCAGGCTGCTGTTGTTGAAGGTGGCTCCGTAGGCGCTCATATCGTGTCACTCCGTCTGGTTGCGTGGTGTGTAACCCTCGATGCTCCTATTTAATCGTCAAAGCGGTCGGCCGTCCTGAGACAAAGCGCTCAATTTCCCTGGGTAATTTTTCCTATTCCCAAATGGAGTTGCGGGGTGTTGACTATAATTGAAGAGTAACCAGCCCGGCATTTGGCATGACGACCGAGAACCCTTCTCCCGAAAAATCCGCAAGCAATCCCTTGATGGCGCGTTATGCGCCCATGCTGCTGGTTGCGTTCCTGTTGATCACCGGGGTGATTGCTTACAGCCTGCAGGAAGAGATCCTGAACGTCGTGCTGCTGGAATGCGTCCATGCCGGCGTGGTTCTGGCCATTTTCATTGCCTGTCTTAAATACCAGCGGCGCTATCCGCATATCCGCCAGTTCGGCTGGAACAGCATCGTGTGGGGGATTGGCCTGCTCTTTTTCGGTACCCTGGTGGATATTATCGACAACCGGCCCGGCTACGGGGATTACGGGGGACTGCGCGTCATGTTTCCCTTCGGTTCCAGTTGGGAGACGGCGTATTTAAAGAAAATGATCGGCTACGCCGCCGGGATCAGCCTGTTTGCTTACGGTTTTTTTCGCTGGATTCCCTGGATGATCCAGACCCGCGAGCGGGTTCAGCATCTGAATGATACGCTCAGCGCCACCAACCGCAACCTGAACCGCGCTCTGATGAGCCTGGATGAGCACATCGAATCCGAGCGGGTGGGCATTTCACGCGAGTTGCACGACGATGTGGCCCAGCAGTTGACCTATGTGAACGTCCAGGTGCAGCTCTGCCGTCGGGAGTTGGAAATGGGCGATACCAGCCGGACGCGGGACAAGCTGGAGGAGATTGCGGCCAATGTGTCCGATTCTCTGAAGAGCGTGCGCCGGATTAGCAGTGATTTGCGGCCCGAATCCCTGTTTTCGCTGGGATTGATCCCGGCCCTGGAGCAGTTTATCGAGAAAACTCAGCAACAGAATCCGGAATTTGAAATTACCCTCGCATTCCACCCCGTGGCGGAAGAAACCCACACCCGGTTTGAAAAGCGGGCCAGCGATCATGAACTGTTGCACCTGTTCCGCATCGTGCAGGAGGGCATCCGTAATGCGGTGAAGCATGCGGGACGCGGACAAATCCAGGTGCTGCTGGAGGAATTGAGTACCGAGGACGGCCCTGAGCGCCTTTGCATTCGCATTGAGGATAGCGGCAAAGGCTTGCCCTGGAATGAGATTCCACCGGATGAGACGTTGATTCAGCAAGGCCACCTTGGGATTGTGGGTCTGAAAGAGCGGGTGAAGGAATTATCCGGCGACTTCCGGCTGGGCAATCGCCTGGATGGCCATGGCGCAAGATTGGAGATAGTTCTGGGATGACGAACACGGCGCCGATTCGGATTCTGCTGGTGGATGATCATCCCATCCTGCGGCAAGGGATGAAGCAACTGCTGGAGATCAATGCCGGCTTTGTGGTCTGCGGGGAGGCGGGCAACGGTGAGGAGGCCATTGTGCAGGCGCTGTCTCAAAAGCCCGATATTATTCTCATGGACATCAACTTGCCAAAGGTTAGCGGATATGAATCCAGCCGGGCTATTCTCACCGCCTGGCCGGAGGCGAAAATTCTGGTGCTGAGCAACCAGGACGATCCGCAGGTCATGAAAAAATGCCTGGATTTGCCCATCAAGGGCTTTCTGTTGAAGGATATCCGGATTGAAGACCTGGTGACGGCCATTCGGGACGTGCGGGATGGCGGACGTCTGGAGCTTTCGGAGGAATTGGCCGCCCGGCTGCAATCTGCCCACCGGAGCATTGCCGATAAAGGGCCGGATGCGCTGACTGAGCGCGAGCAGGAAGTGCTTCGGGCGCTCAGCAAAGGCTATACCAACCAGAAGCTCGCCGAATTGCTGGTGGTCAGTCCCAAGACGGTCCAGAATCACCTGTACAGCATCTACCAGAAAATAGGCGTCAGCAGCCGCTCCAAGGCCATCCTCTGGGCTATTCAGTCCGGTTTGTAAGCCCTAACACCATGAAAGCCGCTGTTGAAACTGCGGCTTTCATGGCGTGGGGGCTATTCTCAGAGCGGATTAAACCGCTTTCACCATCAGTTCCGACAGCAGCTTGCTGAACTTGGCCGGATCCGGTAGAGGGCTGGCTTCGGCCAACAGAGCCTGCCCGTAGAGCAGGTAGGCAATGTCGTTGATGGCCGGATCGCTCTGGCTGGCGACGAATTTCTCCTGTAATTTTTCCATCAGCGGATGCTTGGGGTTCAGTTCCAGGATGCGCTTGCTTTGTGGCGTCGGCTGGTTCATGGCCTTCATCAGTTGTTCCATCTGCGGAGACAAATCGCTGGGATTACCCACCAGACAGGATGGCGAAGAGGTCAGCCGGTTGCTGAGGCGGACTTCCTTCACGAAATCGCCTAGTTTTGCTTGCATGGCGCCTAACAGAGAGTGATATTCCTGCTCTTTTTGCGCCAGTTCGGCTTTTTCCTGCTGGCGCTCCTCTTCGGTGCCCTGTTCGGCCACGCCCTTGCCGATGGACTGAAATTCGAAATCG
>DATNPJ010000049.1:0-82186 GCA_036703295.1 Coleofasciculaceae cyanobacterium
AACTGGGCACCTCTGGTGCGGGGAGCACTCTCGGATCCGCTGGTGAAACCGGTCGCGAAGCTGCCAACGATCCTGCATCTGGTTCCGAGCAGGATACATTGCTGTCGGTCGTCTCCCTGTTTGCCCGGATTACCTATCAGCAAGGCAAGGGGTTGGTGGATCGGCAAAGCCTGTTACAGGATTCGGTGGTGCAAAGCATTCGGGATTATTCCCTGATCCGTCTTCAAGAGCGTTCTAAGGTGGGTGGGCAGGAGCTTGTCAGTCGGTTGAACCTACTGCTGCTGGATCCGCTGGTACAGCTGCCGCCCTTACCGGACGATTATCGCCCAAACGAAGCGGAGCTGGGCACGACCATTCAAATTGCCTTTCTGGAGGGTGAGCATGCCTTGCACGATCAACTCCTTGAAACGCTCCAAGCGGCCCAGGCTTCCAATGTCCGCCTTGAAATTGCCCGGCGGCTTTATGAAATCGGGGATTATTCGGGAGCGGGCACGATTGTGGGGCAAGTGTTGAGAGCCGGATCGGATTCCTCCGATGCGCAAGAAATACAGCAGAAAGCGATGGCAGCGAGGCAGGAGCTGCGTGATCACCTGAATACCCTGGTTTTGCTGCCGCGAGGAATTTCGGATTCTTATTGGGAGAAGGCGGCGAGCGAATTGTTAAAGCTGGGCAGCGGAAACTGGGAAACCCATGCGTTGCTGGCGGATGTGCTGGAGAAGCGGCGCCAGCCGGGGCTGGCCTTGGCTCATCAAAAGCTGGCCGCCCAATATGCCCCAACCTCCAAAGAGCGGGCGCGGTGGCGGAAAAAAGCGGAGCGAACGGCCCATAACCTGGCACGGACCACGGAACGTTAGGGCTTTTCCAGCCGCTTATTGGGGGATGTTACGCCGTGATGCCGTTTTCCGGCGCGACCTGCTTGTCTACGGTCTGGATGGTGGGCAACGAGAAGAAAAAGCGGGTTTCATGGTCCAGTTCGCTTTCCACCCAGATTTTGCCGCCGTGCAGCTCAATGATGCGGCGGGAGATGTACAGGCCCAGTCCGGTGCCGATTTGCTTGAAACGCCGGGACAGGGAATAGTATTTATCAAAGATTTTGGGAAAATCTTCGGGTTGAATCCCTTTGCCTTCATTGCACACTTCAACCAGCAGGCCCTCGGTCTGCCCGTCACCGGATTCATCCTGCTGGGAGCGAATGGTGATCCGGATGGGACGTCCCCGCTTCCCGTAACTGATGGCATTGGAAACCAGGTTGTGAAACACCCGTTTCATCTGGACCGAATCGATCCAGGCATCCGGCAGGCTCATGGCCGTATCCAGCTCCAGTGCAATCGCCCGCTTATCTGCCAGGGGCTGTAAGTTGCCGAGCACTTCTTTCGCCAGGGCCGCCAACTGCATTTTATGGCGATGCAGATTGACATGCGAGGACTCCAGCTTGTAGAAGAGCAGGGTGGAGTTCACCATATCCAGCAGGTCTTGCACGCTTTCGCGCGCGCCGAGGAGCAGGCGCTTTTGCTCTTCGCTGATGGCGCCGATGGAGCCGGAGCTAAGCCTCTCCAGAACCATCTGCTGGGCAAGCAGCGGGGTCTTGAGATCGTGGGTGAGGGTGGCGACATACGTTTCCTTGATGCGCTCCAGCTCTTTGCTGGTGGAAATATCGCCCAGCACGCAGATAAAACCAGTCTCCCGGTGGCCGCCCCGATCCTGAGTGATGCGAGAGGCATTCAGACGTAGGGTTTTTGGGGTGCCGTAGACGGGATCCAGTACCTGGGTTTCCAGAACTTCCGGCAAGTCTTCTGCAAACTGTCGGCTGGTGCAGAGCAGAAAGGAGAGTTCCCGGCATTTGCGCACGTTGGGGCACTGACACTCGAAAACATCGAAGAAATTGGCGCCTTCCAGCTCTTCCTCGTGCTTGCCCAGCCAATGCAACACCACCGGGTTGGAAATACAGAGATTCAGTTTGTCGTCCAACAGGACAATCCCGTCGGGAGAAGCCTCAAAGATGGTCTCGAACTGCTTCTGGGCCTCTTCTAGTTCCGATTTGTGGCGCCGGGAGTTCATGATAATGAAGGAAAGCAGGAAGAGAATCATCAGACCGCCTAGCCAGATGCTGCTGCGCTGCAGGAGCAGGGTTTCGGAACGCGGACTGATGGGTTTCAGCTCCAGAGTCCATTCCTGTCCGACAATCTGGAAGGGGAAATGCGACACGTTGGGGTTGTTGGGATTGATGTCGACCTGCTGGAAGAGCTTGGTCCCGGAAGGATCGAACATCTGCATCTGGTACTGGGAAAATGATTGCCCGTAGGGTTGAAGGAGGCGCTCCAAGGAAATCTCGCCGGCGGCAAAGCCCAGAAATTCCTTGTTGCCCCGGTAGATGGGAATGAAGGCCCAGAAGCTCTTCGGGTGGCTGAGGAACGGCAATAGGCGGGATGTTGTGGGGCTCTGGGAGGTTTTGGCATGTTGCAAGGCATGGGAGAGCTGCGGCTGCTTTTTCAGCGAATAGCCATAGAGGCCCGTGTTCTCGGCGGAGAGCGGATAGACCTGACGAATCGTCATGGAGGGGTCGATGAAATAGAGTCTTTGGAAGCCGTGCAGGGTGGATGTGATGGACTTCCCGTATTGCTGGAAGTCATAAGGGTTAATGTCGGTAAAGTTCTGGTAGACCACTCGCAGCGCAATCAGGGCGGTCACATGCTCTTCCAGGGTGGACTGGACCTGGGCCTGAAGCCTTTCGGCCATCAGTCTTTCCCGGTATCGTTCATCCTTATGAAAGCCCTGCACCAGGAGCATATCCACCACCATGATGGTGAAAAGCCCCGCGAAAAAAAGCAGGATCAGTTCTTTTTGCTGTAGAAAGCGTTTCAAAAATGACATTGGTGGGGGCTATCCTGGGCAGACCAGCTCCATTATACAGTATCCGGATTCCGCTTAAGGGCCAATTAGACGACAGTCTAGTACACTGTCGCGCGATGCAAGAGGATATCCGGGGCTGATATGCTGGTCGGTATCTGCTAATTCGGGAGAGTCCTGTGAGCGATACAAAAAAATACGGGCACAGCGTGCATTTTGCTCGTAATTTTGGACGCTTTCAAGGTTGAATTTGGAATATTGCCTGCCAACGTAAGGGATCCGCGGTACAGAAGCGTGGATCCCTTTTCCCTATAAAAAGAAAAAAACCCACTAAAGTTAGTGGGTCGTCATACATAACTGCATAACAAGAAATTCCAGTAATCTCAGTCTAGCAATTTGCGCGCTCGGAACCATTACTAAAAAGAGGTAAAAAAATATAATACCAAAGTACTAAATGTGATATCTGACCGATCAGTTATGATGGGGGTAGCCAATGAGTTCCATGCGTCTAAAGGTTTTATCGTCCTTGCCGAAGATCCAAGAGAGTGTATCAAGCATGAGGCTTCATGGCGGATAAGCGCAACTCAAGTCGTCGTATCGTAGTTCGGTCAGCTTGTTTTCAATTCGTAAGAGATTAAATAAAAGGTGAAGATTGGCAATCCCAATTTGGACAGCTGGCATGAGCCGGTGCTCCTACGGATTCTCATGGTCGGGGATTCCCAGGACTACGCTATGAGCGTATCTTGTGTTTTGGAGAAGTCCGGCTACCGTCTAGTTTCTGGGCAAGCTCTGGATGAAGCCTCGATGAGGCAGGCTCTCTCTGATGAAGCATGGGATGTGATCCTGGCCGAGGAAGGTGCAGACTCTTTTAATGCTATTCAGGCCCTTGGTGTCCTTCGGAACACTGGGCTTGATGCCCCCTTTATCGTGATAGCCGAGACGCTTTCTGAAGAGACCGCTGTGGCACTGATGCGGGCAGGCGCGCATGATTGCCTTTCGTTACCGGCCCTGCCCCGTTTGCCGGCTGTCATCTCTCGGGAGTTAAGGAGCGCCAGGGATAGAATCGCTCTGAAAGAGATGGAACAGTCACCCTGCTTGTCCAACAGGCGGGACGTATGGATTGGCGGCGAGCAAAATACGGATTTTCGACAGCTCCAAAACGTCCTACAGGACAGTAACACCTGGTTTCGTTCGGTCCTGGATGCCAGCATGATTGGTATCTTTTTCTGGAACAGCAATGGGAACGTGGCCGATGCGAATCACGTTTTTCTGGACACCATCGGTTATACCCAGGAGGAATTGAAGCAGGGGAAAATCAACTGGCGGGATTTGACGCCTCCCGAGTACGCCGAGATGGACGAAGTGGCTCTGTCGGTGCTTCGCAAAGGGGAGCGGCTGATGCCTTATGAAAAGCAATACTTTCATAAGGATGGTCATCGGGTCGACATCCTGGTCTGCGGCATTTTTCTGGAATGCTCCCAGGACTACGGCATTCGCTTTGTTCTGGATATCTCGGAACGCAAGCAGGCGGAGCGCGCGTTGTTGCAAAATGAAAAGTTGCTTCGGCAGGCGCAACGGATCGCGCATATGGGACATTGGGAGCGAGATTTGGAAACGGGCGACATGACATGGTCCGAGGAGTTGGACAGAATCTTCGGTTTGACGGAGGGACGGTTCGACAGCACCATGCCGGATTTGATCACTCGGTTTATACACCCCCTGGATCAGGAAATGCTGTCCAATCTCATGCGGCAGGTTTGCCAGGAGCCCAGGCCGTTCAAATTCGACTCCCGAATTGTTCGGCCCGATGGCCAGATTCGCTACGTGAATGTCCAGGGTGATTTCGAGCTTGATGCGCAGGGCAAAGCGATCAAGCAGATTGGAGCCGCGCTGGATATTACCGATCGCAAGCAAGCAGAAGATGCTTTGCTGCAAAGTCAGGCGCATCTGGCGAATGCCCAGCGAATTGCGCACCTTGGATATTGGGACTGGGATGTCCGTGCCGATAAGATCTATTGGTCTGACGAGGTTTTCCGGATGTTTGGGGTATTGCCGCATTCATTCGAGGCCAATTATGACGCTTTTCTGAAGGGGGTTCATCCTGAAGACCGGGAACGTGTGGATCATGGCGTGCAAGAAGCCTTGCTCGGCAAGGCTGCGTATGAGGGCGTCCAGTTCAAGGTGGTTCGTGCCGACGGGGAAGTCCGCTATATCTATGCCCAGGGAGAGGTTACCAGGGACGAATCGGGCCAGGCCATCCGGATGACGGGTACCGACCTGGATGTCACCGAAGTCAAGCTGGCGGAGTTGGCGTTGGCAGAGTCCGAGCGTTTTCATCGAGCCGTGCTGGATGCTCTCTCCAGTCACATTGCCATCCTGGACGAACAGGGGGAGATCCTGGCAATCAACAAGGCTTGGCAGGAATTCAGCGCAAAGCATGGGGTCACAGAGAATATCGCGCTTGGGCAGAACTATTTCGAAGCATGCAAGACCAACATCCGGAAAGGCGATTTTGTCTCCCATGCCTTATCCGGCATGCAGGAGGTGCTGGCCGGAAAATTGCATGATTTCTCCCTGGAATATCCCTGCGAGACTGCCGAGGGGCTGTCGTGGTTTCGAATGAACGCCACCCGCTTCGAGGGTGTGGCCAAGGATGGCAGCCCATTCTTTCGCCTGGTTGTCGCCCACGAGGACATTACCCGGCAGCGGCATGCCCAGGATACCCTCAACATTCTGATGAGTCAGAACGAGGCGCTTCTGAACAATATCCCCGATTTGGCCTGGTTGAAGGATACGGCAGGGCGCTATATTGCGGTGAATGAACCTGGGCTGGACATCATGCCGATTACCCGCCAGGAGATCATCAGTAAAACCGATCATGATCTGTGGCCCGAATCCATGGCGCGGAAGTTGCAAATGGATGATCAATTCGTGATCCGGACCGGGCAGCGATTGGTGATCGAGGATGATGTGACTTTGCCGGATGGTTCCGTCATGTGGCTGGAAACCATCAAGTCGCCCATCCGTAATAACGAAGGGGAGATCATTGGTACGGCTGGTATTGCCCGTGATATTACCAATCGCAAAGAGGCGGAGAGTGTCATCCTACAGTCTCACGAGGCCCTGGAACAGATGGTGGCCGAGCGTACCGCTGAATTACAGGCGGCCAACCAAAGCCTGAAAGAGAACGAACGGCTGAGGTCCACTTTTATTTCCGCGCTGACTCACGATCTGCGAACACCGTTGATTGCCCAGCGACGGTTGATTGAGCTGTTGCAAGACCTGTGCGATGGAATTGACGGCAAGGCTGCCTTCCTGGTGAAGGGGCTTTTGCAAAACAACGAAAACCTTCTGGATATGGTGAACAAGCTGCTTGAAACCTATCAGTACGCAGAAGGCAAGATTATGGTGACGTTTGAGCCGTTCAGTTTGCATAGGTTGGTTGAGGATTGCTATGATGGCCTGCGAGAAATGGCCTCCTCCAAGCAAATTCAGCTTGTGAACGATGTGCCAAAAGATTTTCCGGAGGTTTTTGCCGATCCGTCCCTGATCAAGCGGGTGGTTATCAATTTGTTGGGCAACGCGGTAGAAAGCAACTCCACGGGCTGCGAGGTTCGCATCAGAGCCCGGGAAGGCGAGCACATGTTTGTGATCGATGTTGCCGACAACGGTATGGGCATTGATCCGGAACTGCTGCCCAACATTTTTGACCGCTATTTTACGCGATCCCGTATGCGGCAGAGAATCGGTTCCGGACTGGGACTGTTTATCTGCAAGATGATTGCGGATCTGCATGGAGGAACAATTTCGGTTACCAGTGAAATAGGGAAAGGTGCTGTTTTTACCATCCATTTGCCAAAACAACCCTTGGTTGCTTTGGCAATAGAACGGGAAATCATAGGAAAGGTGCAACTTGACACGTAGTCTGCAAGAGAGTAATAACCCCGAGGAGAAGCCGCCATCGAACGAGCGGCAGCTCCGTATCATGTTGGTGGAGGACCATGAATGGGCTCGCGTGGGACTCAGTTTATCGATTGAGTCCAAGAGTGCCTATAAAATCGTTGTGGAGGCGGAAAACGGAAAACTGGCCATTGAGTACGCTCGTGAATACCGTCCCGACATCATCATGATGGACATTGAAATGCCAGTGATGGATGGTCTGACGGCGACCAAGGCCATCAAGGAGGAATTTCCGGATATGAAGGTCGTGATGCTGACATCCCACAAGGATGCTCAGAATATCTCGGCAGCATTAGCCTGCGGCGCAAACGCTTATTGCATGAAAGATATCCGGATCGAACGTCTAATCCAGGTGCTGGAGATGGTGGCTGATGGCGCCACCTGGTTCGATCCGGGTATTAATGAAATGCTGATGCGCATTCTGCTGGGCAAGGTGCCGACGGCTGAAAAAATAGAGTTTGAGCGCGAAAGCAGCCGGGAAATTGCTGATTTAACGGAACGGGAACTGGATGTGCTGGAACTGATCGTGGGCGGCAAAAGCAACAAGGAGATTGCCGACGCGTTGAATATTACAGTGCATACCGTGAAAATCCATGTGGGCAATATTATCCAAAAGATGGGCGTGGAGGATCGCACCCAGGTAGCCATTAAAGCCCTTCAGAACCGGCTGATCAAAGGAACCTGATTTCGTTCTTCCCAAAATGCTTCCCTTGCGCCATTCAAAACTCAGCGATTTGCTAGTCGTAGGATTGCCGACCGGTGATCAGCCGTGCGGTGGTCCTTCGGGTGATATAGGTCCAGAACCACTGGAACATCACCATTAACCGATTGTCGAATTCGATGAGATAACGAATATGCACCAGCGCCCAGACGAGCCAGGCTAAAAAGCCCGAGAAGCGGAACTTGCCCAGGTCCGCCACAGCTTCGTTCAGCCCGATGACGGCGAGAATTCCCTTGTCCTGGTACTGGAAAGGGGGCAGGTTTTTTCCCTGTGCCTTGGCCTGAATCAGCTTGGCGACGTATTCTCCCTGCTGGATGGCGACTGCGGCGAGGCCCGGCAGTGGCTTGCCGTTGGGTGTATGGCTGAAATTGGCCAAATCTCCGATGACGAAAATATCCGGGTGTCCGGGGACGCTGCAGTTCGAGGTGACCATGACCCGCCCGCCCCGGTCCGGTTCCAGGCCCGCACGCTCGGAGATGATCACACCCATCGGAGATGCCTTGACGCCTGCGGTCCACAGGATGGTGCTGGCCTGCACCTGTTCCTTGCTGTCTTCCCAGGAGAGCGTGACCACGTTCTCCTGGATATCGGTTACCGTTGTGCCGGTGCGAATCGTGACGCCGAGTTTCTCCAGCGCCTCGGCCGCCTTTTTTGAAAGTTCCTCCGGGTAGGTGCTTAAGACGCGGGATGATGCCTCGACTAGCAGGATGCGGGCCTGCTCCGGTGTGATTTTTCGGAAATCTTGTTTCAGGCCGATGTGGGTGAGTTCCGCCAGGGCCCCGGCCAGTTCCACCCCGGTCGGGCCGCCCCCGATAATGACAAAGGTCAGCAGCATGGCCTGCTTTTTTGGGTCCCGTTCGCGCTCGGCTGCCTCAAAGGCGCTGAAAATCTGTCGCCGCATATCCAGGGCATCTTCCACGCTTTTCAGGCCGGTGGCATGTTCGGCCCAAGTATCGTCATGCCCAAAATAGGACGGCATGCTGCCGGTGGCCAGAATCAGGTAATCATAGGTCAGCGGTTCCGGCTCGTCCCGCAACTGGACCTGCCGCATGCCCGGCACCAGATCGGTCATTTCATCCATCAGAACACTGATGTTGGGATCATGCCGGAACGTCGCGCGCAGCGTGGTGGCAATGTCTCCGGGGGAGAGTTCGCCGATGGCGATTTGATACAGCAGCGGCTGAAACAGGTGAAAGTTCCGCCGATCTACCAGTGTCACCCGGACCGGTTTGTTTCCCAGGTGCTTGGCGGCATAGAGCCCGCCAAAGCCCCCCCCGACGATGACGACATGCGGGATTTTCCTGTCTTGATCTGGTAGCGTGGGCATCGTCCCCTCCTCCCGATTCCAGGGATTGTTATCCCATAATCTGGGGGCTTTGCAAATTCCCCACCTCACGATTTCAAGCCCCGGTTATCGGGGGGGCGAGAATCACCCGTTTGTCCGGCATCGTCTTTTTGTCAAAATAAAGACAGTGAACCCAAATGATTTCTGGCGGGAGAAAACGACCATGCTGCAACTGAAGCCGAGAGAGGAACGGGAGTTAACCCGCCTGGAGGGATTGGATAGTTACCGATACGAACTGTCCCGGCTCGGTATCAGCGATCTGTCCGCCATCCACGATAATACCCTGCGGCCCAATGGCGCGGATGCCTTGCGTGAGGACGAGGAGATGGAGATTTTAACTTATGTTCTGCAAGGGACGCTGGCCTACAAGGACAATCTGGATAACGGCGTTCTGATCCTGCCCGGTGAAATCCACCGGATGACGGCGGGGACGGGGCTGGTGCACAACGAGTTCAACCCCTCGGATATGGATTCCGTCCATTATCTGCAATTCCGAATCCAGCCTGACCGGCCTGATCTCTCGCCCGACTGCGAGAAGGCTGCCTTCTCTCGGGCTGAGTTGCGGGGACGCTGGAAATGTCTGGCTTCCAGAGAAGGTGGCGCGCCCGGCGACGGCATGGGGTCTTCGGTGAGGGTGCATCAGGATGTTTCTGTCTATGCCTCCCTGATTTCGTACGGCGAAGAGATTATCTATACTCCCGTAGCGGGGCGTATCTGCTGGATTCAGGTTGCCTGCGGTGTCGCGCAGCTGAACGGCAAGCTGATGGAGGCCGGAGACGGCGCAGCCGTGCAGGGGGAGGACGTGAATCTGGAAAGCATCAGCAACGAGGCGGAAATTCTTCTGCTGGATCTGCGCCATCCCAGCGCCTGAGGCCCGTCCCCTAATTTCCTACCGTCGAACCCTTTGAAGCAACCTGCCTGCAAGCAAACGGCAATTACATTTTGGCGGCAGAGACGGTTTGATGTGCAGGCTCGCCTGCCGTAAAAATGCGCGCGACTTCCGGCAGGGCAAAAACATCCCGCGCCAGTTGCGCCGAAAAAATCCGGGCGCCTTCCGGAGTCAGATGGCGAGGGTCGGCAAATAGGCCCCCATCAGTCTCCGTCTGCCATGGGGGCAGCGCGTTATTCAGATTAATCATCGGCACCGGAGCTTGGGTCAGCAATCGCCGCAAGCCGTCCTGGTATTTGGCGGCCAGCGGGGAACGATGGTAAACCTTCAGAAACGCCGGGTGGTTGGGCCAGCTGACCAGCACCACCGGGATTTTCTGCGCTCGGCAATAGGCCAGCAGAGCTGCCAGTTTCTCAAAATTCACTTCTTTTTGGTGATCGATGTAATACCGCCGCGCTTCATCCACGCTCAGCCGGACCCCGGCGGGGGTGGTCATGTGGGGGCTCCGCTCCTTGGGATACCAGCCTTTTTCAGTCATCTCCGGCAGAATTTCCATAGGCTGCTCCGTCGGATTCCGAAAGGGATCGCGCGCATTGGTTGAGTCCGTTTCCGCCTGAACGGGCGTGGCTTGCAATCGATCGGCCACGGATTTCAGTTTTCCGCTGACCTTGCCCAGCATGTTGACCGGGGAAAACGTATACCGGTACTGGTGCAGGCTGCTCACAGAGGACATCAGCAATTCTTCCTTGACGTTCTGGGCCAGCAGCGGGTTGGCCAGATAAGTGGGAGCCAGCGTGGGCGCGTTTTCAATCAGGGTGCGGTAATAGAGGGCCGGCAGATAGAATAAATAGGCGTCTTTTTCCTGGATGGAGGGTCCCAACTCCAGCAACAGCAGGCGGGGCTTGCCGTATTTCTGTACATGCATCTGTAAATAGGCCTGCATGATATCGTAGCGGTTGTTGGGCAATCCCAAATTGAAACTGTTCAATTTCGCGGTTCCTTGGGTCTGGCCGGGAACCTGACCGGCGGCTCGCTCGAAGACGCTGGTGATAAAGCCGTTGTTGGTTTGGGAGGTACCCATGAACAGCACGTCCAGGTGGCTGGGGTCGTGCTGTTGCAGCATTTCCAGTTTGGTCGGCAGAAAATTGCCGTAGTTGAAATTGAATTTCCGGTTCAGGGGGGAAAATGTCACGCCGAGGGTCAAGCACAGATTCAGCAACGCAAAAACCAGCACTCCCAGAATGATGGGTCGCAAGGTGGGATGTCCCAGGGCTGCCAGAGGCGCCAAACGATCGGCATTGCCGTGCGGTGTTTCGGTTTCCGCAGGGACGGAAACGGTTCCGGTTGTTTGGGGGGTGGCCAGGGTTTCCATCGCCATCGGGTCGTGCTCCTAGAACTGAAAATAGATGAATTGCTGGGACGAACTGCCGCCCATGGTGAACAGGCAGTACAGAAAAATGCAATAGCCCGCAGCCAGCCCCGCTTCGCGCAGCACGGGCCAAGTGACGCGCGGACGGGCATACAAAATCAACCCGTGGATGCTGAAATACAGCAGCACCATCAGCAAAGCGGTTTCGGTGGTCATGAAGGCCACGCCCTGTTCCACACTGCCTACCTGCTCGGCAATGGCATGGGTGTTCAGCGGATTCCAGAGGGTAGAAAACATATGCAACGCATCGCCGAAAGTCGGGGCGCGGAAAAATACGCGTGTCAGGCAGACCGCATGAAAAGTCAGGATCATGGCGACGAGGGTGGGGATGAATCGGTTAACGTCGAGCGCTTTTCCGATTTTGTGGGCGCACAGGAAAATCCCGTTCAGCAGGCCCCAGAGGACGAAATTCCAGCTGGCCCCATGCCACAGGCCACCCAATCCCATGGTGATAAACAGGTTGCGGTAGGTGTTGAATTTTCCATGGCGATTGCCGCCCAGCGGAATGTAGAGATAATCGCGCAGCCAACGGGACAGTGAAATGTGCCAGCGTTTCCAGAAGTCCGACATGTTTTTGGCGAAATAGGGGGCGTTGAAGTTCTCGGGAAGGCTGTAGCCCAGCAGCAGCGCAGAACCCTGGGCCATCAGGGTGTAGCCGAAGAAGTCGCAGAACAGCTGGACGCTGAAGCTGTAGAGGGCGGTCCAACTGGTGTTGAAGGCTTGCAGGCCCGGATTGCCGAAAATCATATCCACATACACCGCAATCACATCGGCAATAAATACCTTCAGGAAGAAGCCCAGGCAGAACCGATGAATGCCTTGCGCGAAGCGCTCGACCTCAAATTTCGGCGTCTGATCGAACTGGTGCAGCAGTTCACTGGCCCGCACAATCGGACCTGCGATCAGGTGCGGGAAAAATGCCACATAGGCGGCAAAGCGGGTAAAAGAACGATCGGGCTTTTCATGGCCCCGGTACACGTCGACCAGGTAACTAATCAGCACAAAGGTGGTAAATGAAATGGCCAGCGGCAGCAGAATGTCGAAACTCACCGGCCGGGCGGGAAGATTCAAAAATTGCAGCAGGGCTTGGGCCGTGTCCGCGAAGAAGTTGGCATACTTGAACCAACCCAGCAGGCCCAGCGCCAAAGTAATGCCAAAGGTCAGGAAGTGCTTCTTGAATTGTGGCCAGCGGACCATGGCGCGGCTCAACCAATAGAAGAGAACGGAATCTGCAAAAATCAGCGGCCCGTACATTAGGCCGTGGGGTGGGGCCCAGCTCATGTAAAAGACATAACTGGCCGCCAGCAACAAGGGCACCCGGAATCGATGCGGCGCATTCCAGTACAGCAGCACCACCAAGGCCAGGAAAAGAATATAGATTGGGCTGTTAAACAGCATGAACTCAGCCTTTGCGAAAGTCATCGCATCTTACACGCTGAATAAAAACACCTCAACCCAGCCGATTGCCTTTTTCGCAATCGTTCCTTTCAGACATTGTTACAGCGGGTGTTTGTAGGCCTGGTTGATCAGCACAATCCCGAAAATAATAGATGCTGCCGTCACGATCAGCGCGGCTCCAAAAAAGTCCATCACGTTTCCTCCTGCGCACCGGGTTCCAGTATAAGGGTATCCAGATGTATGCGGCATTGCCGAACTGACCCATACGGGACCCCCGTCCAACTGTCCGGGTGGCTAGTATCTGTACCGGCACCTTGCTTTCAGGCACGCCTGCATTGGCGTCATGCCGTTTAAATCTATCCAGCTATCGGATTGCGCGCGCGGATGAATGTCCTTATATTGGCGGCAGGCAATCCATACAGACAGGGGTGGTCGTAGATTTGCCCGTCGTAAAGAAAGGGAGGAGCCGATCATGGCGAGAGAAGGCATGCAGAATATGGAGCTCAAGGAAACCCTGGATCGCAACCGGTTTCTGGAAATGCTCCAAGGCTGGACACGGGCCATTGAGCAGAATCAGGATTTTGAGGTGCGGGTCAACGGGCAAAGCCATATCATTCCGGCTGATGCCATTGACCGGGGCCGCTTGCGGGTGGAATATGAGATAGACAGAGGTGAATACGAGTTTGAATTGACGCTCAAGTGGCGCTGACCCAGGAATAATTCAGCAGCTTTCGCTTGATGGGTGCTAGCTTGCGGGCTGGTATATGTTGCGAATGACCTGGGTGCCGGGCTATTTTAAAATTAGACTATTGTCGGGTATTTCATTGCCTTCCCGGCTGATGGGGCCGATGGAATGGCGTGATATGGAATGGCGTGATATGGTGGTGTCCGGAGAGAAGTATCCATGGGGATTCGTCCATACCGACATTCCGGCTGGCCAAGCCAGTTTCTTCGCTGGGGAATTCCGGCGATTGGTTTGAGCCTGCTGGCGGTAGCCATCATTGGGTTAATTTCGATCCTGGCTTTGCTGCCGGATGTGAGAATGGCTTTAAGCAAGTCGATAGCACCCACTCGGACTTCTCAGATCCTGGCAGCGGACGGTTCCGTCATCATGAGCTACGGGCGCTATTATCATCAGCCGGTTCCTTTGGAGAAAATTTCCCCTGATTTGGTCCAGGCGGTTCTGGCGACCGAGGATCGGCGCTTTTATCAACATGGCGGCTTGGACCCGGTGGGGATCAGTCGGGCGGTGTTTCGCAATTTGGGAAAGGGCGGGATTCGGGAGGGCGGCAGCACCATCAGCCAGCAACTGGCCCGGATTCTGTTTCTCTCCAACGAGCGCACCTGGATTCGCAAGTTCAAGGAGGCCGTTCTGGCCATTCGGCTGGAGCGGAGGCTGAGTAAGCGGCAGATTCTGGCGCTGTATCTCAACAATGTGTATTTTGGCGAGGGTGCTTATGGCGTAGAGGCTGCCAGCCGGGTGTACCTTCACAAATCGGCCGAGAATCTGGCTCCGGAGGAAGCGGCCATGCTGGCCGGGCTGATTCAGGCTCCCGCTCGCTATAATCCGTTCCGAAATCCACCGGCGGCCAAGCTTCGCCGGAACCAAGTGCTGATGGCGATGGTTGCGACCGGGACGATACCGACCCAAGAGGCTGCCCATCTGAGCGCAACGCCGGTGCGGGTCAATCCGCTTGGGCGGGAGTTGGCTGCGCCGGATAAATTTCCTTTCTTCAACCGGGCAGTCTTGCAGGAAGTCTTGCTCGAACTGAAAATGCAGGAGCCGGATTTCTGGAAGGCGGGTTATCGCATCCATGCCACCCTGGATCCCAAAGCCCAGCGTATCGCCCAGCGGCAGGTCCGGCGCCTGCTGTCCGCACGGGGTGGTGGACCCAAGCAGGGCGGCTTGATTTCCCTGGATCGGCAGAACCGGATCATCGCTTACGTGGGTGGCCGGGATTTCGACACCCACCAGTTCGACCATATCCGGCTGGCGCATCGTCAGGCGGGTTCCCTGTTCAAGGTGTTTGTCTACACGGCGGCATTCAAACAGGGCATGATGCCCGCCACGCAGTACGAAGACAGCTATATCCGGGTCGGAAAATGGACGCCGCACAATTACGATCGCCGCTATCACGGGCGCATGACCCTGGCGCGGGCGCTCATTCGCTCAGATAACGTGATTGCCGTGAAAGTCCTGCAGGATATCAAGCCGGAAACCGTGGTCCGCCTGGCCCAGGCCATGGGAGTCCGGTCCCGGCTGGAGCCAAACTTGTCTTTGGCGCTGGGAGCGGCTGATATTACCTTGGAGGAGATGACCGGGGCTTTCAGCGTGCTGCGGGCGAAGGGGGTATATCGAAAGCCGTATGCCATCGAGCGAATTGAGGCGCCGGACGGTAAAATTGTCTACAGTAACGCCCCTGATGAGAGGACCGTGCTGGATCGGGTCACCTGTGACACCATGGTTCGTGTCATGCGGGAGGTGATGCGCCAGGGTACGGGGCGGGCCGCCAATTTCGGAATCGATGCGGCAGGCAAGACCGGAACCAGTGACGAGCACCGGGATGCCTGGTTTGTTGGTTTCACACCGGAGGTGACGACCGGGGTCTGGGTGGGCAATGACGACAACTCCAAAATGTCCAAAGTGGTTGGCGGGACGATTCCGGCCCTGATCTGGCGGGGGTATATGTCCGGGCTGCTGGCGGGGAGAGAACCGCACCGCTTTGATCTGGCCAATGCCCTGCCTTTGGATAAGCGCGCCAGCACGCGAGCGCAAAGCCCGCTCCTCAATGACGGGTCTTTGATGCCGTGGGCAATCGGCTCTAGGTCGCTAGCCGAGCATTGGGCCGTCCAATTCGAGAATCGCAGGCGGCATGTCAGCCTGACGCCGCAAGATGGGCCGAGGGCCATGGCCGATCGCAAGTCGGTGGCTTCACGGCGGCAATGGCGAGAGACTCAGCTGCGGGAACGGAAACCGCTTCGCAAGCGAAAACCCTTCAAGAAGCTGGGCAAGGCTTGGACCCGACTGAAGAAGGACTTGCGAGCGCTGGACCATCAAGCAAGCCATCCTGAGGACTAATTGGGGGACGTCTTGCAGGGGGCGGGCTGGCCGGCTCTAGCATGATCATCGGGTCATCCTGTCATCCTCCGGGCGGCCATCTCCAGGGCGCTTTTTCTGGACCGGTCGCAGGATGGCCGGGTGGGGTTCAATCCTTATAATGAGAGATAACGACTTACCAAACAGTTTGTATTGCTGAGATGTCCAGAGCTTGGAATGATCAACCGAATGGCAGGCAGCCCGGTCGGATGCCTTATCTTTTTCGTGCGCTGGAAAGTCACAATTTCCGGCTCTTTGTCACCGGGCAACTGATCTCCCTGATTGGCACCTGGATGCAGCAGTTGGCCATGAGCTGGCTGGTATACCGGTTGACCGGGTCTCCGATGCTGTTGGGTCTGATTGCTTTCCTGGGGCAGGTGCCGGGCTTTTTTGTGGCACCCATAGCGGGGATGCTTGCGGATCACTTCGATCGTCGTCGTATTCTGCTGGTGGCGCAGACGCTGGCCATGGCCCAGGCGTTAGCGTTAGCTTACCTGGCGTTTACCAACCAGGTGCAGGTCTGGCATGTGCTGTATCTCAGCGCTTTTCTGGGCATCGTCACCGGGATAGATATTCCGATGCGGCAGGCATTCGTGACCGACATGCTGGAGCGGTCCGAGGATCTCGGCAATGCCATTTCCCTCAATTCCTCCATCTTCAACGGAACCCGACTGATTGGGCCCGCCATCGCCGGTTTTCTGATTGCCACCGTCGGAGAAAAATGGTGCTTCCTGATGAATGCCCTGAGCTATATCGCGGTGATTATCGCGCTGCTCAGCATGCGCCTGAAGCCCTCGGAGCAAAAGCCGCGCCCTCATGGCTATTTGCGAGGAATCGGAGAGGGCTTTGCCTATGCCTGGCATTTCGAGCCCATCCGTTCCATTCTGCTGCTGGTGGGGTTGGTTAGTTTGGTGGGCTTGCCCTATTCGGTACTCATGCCCATCTATGCCCGCGAAATTCTGCACGGCGGGCCGCAAACCCTGGGCTTCCTGATGGGGGCTGCCGGTGCGGGCGCACTGACCGGGGCTATGTTCCTGGCTTCGCGGGCCAATATTCTGGGTTTGGGACGGTTGATTCCCATAGCCACCGTTGTGTTCGGCATGGGGCTGATGGCGTTTGCCCATTCCTCCATGCTGTGGCTTTCGATGCCGCTGATGTTCCTGGTGGGGCTGGGCATGATGCTGCAACTGGCCAGCAGCAATATCATCCTGCAAACCATTGCCGAAGAGGACAAGCGGGGTCGGGTGCTCAGCTTGTACACCATGTCGTTTCTCGGACTGACGCCGCTGGGTAGCCTGGTGATTGGCACCCTGGCCAGCCATATCGGAGTCGCCGTCACTCTGACCATCGGGGGTGTTCTGTGTATCCTGGCCGGGCTGTATTTTTCCACCCGGCTGAGTCGCTTGCGGGAGTTGGCGCGGCCAGTTGTCGTATCCAAAAGGGTTTTGCCGGAACGGGAAGTCGTGCCTGTCCGGCAATAGGCTTCTGTGCAGGGTTTCGAATTCGGTATCCATCCAAGAGAAAGGCTGCACCGGGGGGTGCAGCCTTAGAACTGGTTAAAAGTAATTTATCAGTTTGGACTAATTCTGGGGTTGGGTGCCCGGAGCGGCGTTTTGGGCGCCTTCACCTTTTTTGTGCTGGTGCTGGGCTTTGCATTGCTCCCGCGCGCTCTGGAACTGGTTCATCTGCTCATCGGTCAGCACTTGCTTCATCAGGGCCATCCGCTTGGTGTGCAAGGTTTCCCGTTCCTGCCGGAGCGCCTGCATGAGCTGCTGGCGTTGCTCCTTTGTTTCATCGCCTTTGCCCAGCTCTTTCAATTGTTGATGCTTGGCTTTCAGACTCTCGATAATCGCCGCGTTTTCCTGGCGGAAAGTCTGGTTCAGGGTTTTCATCTGCTGCTTCTGTTCGTCGCTCAGGTTGAGGCTTTGCTTCATGTTACAGGGGTGTTTTTGGCCATGATGCCAGCCTTCTTTGTGCCCCTGCTCTTGGTTTTGCGCGGGGTTTTCCGTGCCGGTGGCGGATTGCTTTTCGGCCAAGGCCATCGGAAGCCCCAGGGAGGTCAACATGACCACGCCGAGCGCTAGGGAGTGCAAACGATCATTCAGCTTTACCATAAAGTCGAAATACTCCATTGGGATTTCTTACGCTTGAGTTGGATTGGGATTGGGTTCATTCTACCGGATTACGCAGGGCGGTTCCAAAAAGTTTCAGAAATCCCAAAATTCCTCGTGGCTCTCTCTTCTGGAATTTAAAAATAAAACGTTGCGCTTGTACCCTGAGTTTCCGTCTGATGAAACCCGGCAGATCGTTTGGGGGCAGGTGGATAGAGAGGTCAGGCGTTTGGGGTGGTGGCTTCGGCTGATTTTGGGGTGGCTTGTTGCCGCCGCATGTAATAATACAGCGCCTGCCCTTTGGGGGAACGGGGGTTGAACACGGTTAGTTCTTGGCACAGCTCCCGGCTGTTGGCGCTTTGCGTTTTGTACAAATAATCGCCGGGCCCCATGTTGAAATGGGTGATACCCGCTTCCTCAGCCTGCTGCAAACGCAGATAAAGTCCGACCACGCCCGGCCAATATTCCTGATAAAGACCGGTATTGATCGGCAGCAGCCAGTAGAGCGCCTTGCCGGTAACGATGCTCATGTTGAGGTTGGCCGTTTCTCCATTCATCAGTAACCGATCCAGCCTCAGGTTGCCGGAACGGTGTAATACTTTTGCCCAGTTGACGATGAAGTTCCGCTCTTCGGGATCGTGGAAGTAGCTACGCCCGGCTTTGGCATCCCAGTAAACAAGATGGTGCCGGAAAAACTCCTCGAAAAAGGCGTCGATTTCTGTTTCGTCCGTGCAAGGCAACAGTTCCGGATTCAGGAATTCCGCGCGCTGGGTTTTCTTTTTCAGGTTGCTGCGCCCGTTGTAACTGAGGCTTTTCAGATAGCTGTCCATGCCCTCGCTCAGATCGGCCACGAACTGGGTGGGGGCGGGCCGCATCAGCATGGGGTAGCCCTTGGTGATCAGCAGATCCAACGCCTGCAAACCGCGGCGGGATTCCATGAAGTTGATCCGGAAATAATCCCAGGCCGTGGTGTAATCCAGTTCTTCCAGCTCATTCACGCGGTCGGCCGTCAAATCCTGGGACCAGGCGTTGTTCCATCCGGCAATGTGGACTTCCTTCATCTTGAACAAGCCTTTCATCACCGGTTTTCGGTAAATCAGCAGTTCGTGGTTCTTGAAGGGAATATCAAACTTGGGCGCCAGGTGCTCCCACCAGCAATTGAAAAAGCTTTCGGTCTCGTAGGGGTATGGTTCGGCGTGTGGGGGTGTTGCCACGGTGGCGACGGGGTGCAGTTCCATCATATTCATTCGACCGGCTTTCTCATCAGGCGCTTCAGCAGGATATCGATTTGCCAAAGGCTTTTGGTGATTGGGTTGTGGAACAGGCGCAGGCTCCAGAGCGTTTTTTTGTCTTTGGCCCACATTTTCTTGTAGGGCTCGTCTCCGCGACCCATTTCAAACTCGACGCCCCTGCGGCGGATGGTCTCGAACACCAGCTTGTCCATATGAATGGTGCCCGGACTGTAGCTGCGGAAGCTTTGGTTGAAATTGGTGATATGAGAAAGATAGCAGTTTCCTTGCCAAAAGCCCAGGTGATAGCTCAACTGGTAGTCGGCGATTTTCAAGACGGAAAACAACAGTTTCGGTTCGGCGGGGTCGTGGACTTCTTTGGCATGGGCGAGCATCCGCTTATAAAAGCCATACAGGTTGGGAAAACGCCGAAAATCGCTTTTTTGTCCGCGTTCGGCCCAGTATTGGATATGCCCGGCAAAAAACCGGGCAAGGCTGGCATTCGTCTCGTCCGTGCCGGATTGAAATTCCAGTTGGGGTGGGTTTCCAAACTCCGATTCAAAACGGTTGCAGTGACGGTTGACCTCCAGCCGGGTTTTCTTGCGGCGGGTTTTCGCAAACTCTTCTTCCGTTGCCGGCAGGGACAGTGCCGGAATTGACATGGTTTCCCGGATTGCCTGCGAGGGTGTGCCCAACTTCAGTTTTTGGCCGAGCAGTTCCAGTGGCCGTGGATCCGGCATGAACATCAAATCCAGCACATCCCAATGGGTCTGTCGCAGGGTTTCGGCGATGGTGTCCAGAACGGCAGATTCACTCGCTTGCGGGTGGGTGACGATTTTCATCCAGTCGTAGACGGTGGGGTGGGTGCCGATAAACTGAACGTGCCGCAACAGGCGATGTGTGAGTCCGGTCAAGCTCTTCCGAATCATGAACGGAGCCACGCCAACCCACCGGCCAGCCTCATCGGTGATGATGATCACCAGCAATTGTTCCGGTGGGAAATGTCGCAGCCATTCCGAGAGCCAGGCATGGGTCAAGCACAGGTTGTGAGTCCCGGTTTCGCGCAGGAAGTCATCCCATTGCCCGTCCAGCGCCTCAAACGCGGAGAGGTCGGAAATCAACACGGCACGGTAGCTGCCGGAGGCGGTTAAGGGTGGTTGTGCCGTGGCTTCCGGGGAAGGTGCAGTCCGGTTGGCGGGTTCAAGCAATTGCGTGGTCATGGCGTGATGGTCGCCTTTCTGGGGGTGGGTCGTGTGATCGCCGGTTGTTCGCGGAGCGCGCGGCGCAGTTGCACCAGCAAACTATCGAAGCCCGAGGGCAGGAAAGATCGCAGCACCAGCGGGCCGCAGGCCTTCAGAAAATCCATCGTACCGATATTGCGATCGCCGAATGCTTCCCAGGCAATTTGCCGGGCCAGGACCGGTTGGTGATGCAGCAGGCGTTCGCGGGCGAGATACCGGTAACAGGCCACATATGCCCGCGATTTGCAAGCCTGAACATGCGCTGGAATGGGGGCCTCATGGAACATCCAGTCCATGATTTTGATGCAACTGGATAGCAGGCGCTCGCAGTGTTCCGGTGCCTTGGTCAGGCTCGCCGAATGAATCCGGTATTTGTACACATAATCGCTCAGGCACCGCACGCCGTCATAATCGTGCAGGTACATGCGCACGTAAAATTCGTAATCTTCGGGGCCGCAGAGCGACTCGTTGAAGAACCCGATTTGCTGCCAGGCGCTGCGGCGTAACATCAGTGCGGCCAGCAGGCAACTGATATTGCTGGTGGCGATATTCTCCCAACTGTGACTGTAGCCGGGCGGCAGCTCGTAGGGCGATTCGCCGGGCTGGGGGTTGTCCTTGGGCACCAGTTGCAAAGCCTGGGGCAGCGGATTTTCATGCTCGTCCATGCTGAAGGCGAAGCCGTAAACGGCGGACAACCGAGGATCTTGCAGCAGCGGGCGGGAGAGCTTCTCCAAGGTGTCCGGGAAATACAAGTCATCCGAATCCAGGAAGGCGATGAAATCGCCCTTGGCCATCCGCAGGGCGGTATTGCGCACCCCTGCCGGGTGCCCGATTCGTTCGCTCTGATGATACACAATCCGGGGATCGTCAAAGCCTCGCACCACGGCCTCGGTGTTGTCGGTGGAAGCGTCATCGACGATGATCAGTTCCCAGTTCGGATAGCTTTGCGCCAGTACCGAGCGGACGGCGTTGCCGATGAAGCGGCCCGCGTTGTGGGTGGGCATGATGATAGAGATGAGCGGTTGCGATGTCTTAGCCATGGGTTGCGTTTCCGGTTGTGAACTTGCTTTTAAGTTTGAGTTTTGCGGGATTGAGCAGTTTTACCACAAACATTTCCCGCTCCAGGGTGGTGGCGGTCAGCCAGAACCACAGGCCGCTTCCGAGCACCAGAGCGGTGGCGGCCACCAGCGCCATCGAAATCAGCGGGAGGGGCATGCCTGTCGCCAGGGGTTTGCACAGCTGGACCCACAGGAAGGCGAGCCCCACCGGAATCAAAACACCCATATGAACCGAGCCCAGATATTCTTTCAGGCTGATTTGCAACCATTGGCAGGTTTTTCGAATCAGCACGGCCTGATGCTGGATCAGTTGCGGAATGAGCGTGCCCAGCGCCACGCCCGCAATGCCCATGGATTGCACCAATAGGACGCTCAGCACCAGATTGGAAAGTGCGGTGGCCACGCTGGATACGGTCAGCATTTTCTGGTGTCCCCAGGTAAATAGCCAGTTGCTGGCAGGCATCTGCAACACGCCGCTCAGGATTACAGGAACGGCCAACACCAGCACAGGCAGGGTCTGTTCGATGGGAATGCGCCCGGCCGAGAAGAGATGGAACAGTTCGGGGTAATACGAGAGAATCAGCATCAGCGAAATGGCGGCCACAAAATTCAGCAGGCCGCTCATGCGCAGGAATAGCTGGCGGGCATCGTCGCGGCGATTTTCCTTGGCCATGCGCGCAAACAAGGGGAACGAGCCTTCGCTGAGCTTGAGGCAGATTTGAATGATAATGCCCAGGAATCGAAAAACGATTTCATAGATTCCGACCGCGCTGATGGGCAGGAAGCGGGCAATCACCAGGTCATCGATTTTGTGGGAAATGATGATGCTGAAATTGATCATCATGGCGTGGAAGCCCAGCCGAAGCACCTCGGTGCAGGTTTTTTTCCGTAGGGGGACGCCGGGGAAGAAGGCGAATTTTTCCAGCTTCAGAGATTGCGCCATCATCAGCACCAGCCGCAGGACCGCGCTGAGGAGTCGAATGCCCAGAACGGCCGGCAGATCCAGGCCCGCCAGCAACAGCAGCAACGCGCCAAGATTGGCGACAGTGGCATAGAGGGTATCCGCCACGTTAGTCCATTGATGGGCGCAGTGGGCCAGCAGCACCGAGCGATAATAGCAACTGTAGATGGTGAGGGTCGCCTCCAGCACGGTCAGCAGAAAGGCGGTTTGAGCCACCGGCATGAGTGCCGAGGTGATCCGAAACATGTCCGGAAAGCCGGGTGCCAGCAGCAGGCCCAGAATCAGGAAAAGACCTGCCAGCAATGCAAACAGGCTATGCCCGACTTTCAGGTAGTCTCGACGGGTCAGGCTGTCCGTTTGCTCCCCTCCCAACAGCTTGACCAGTGCGCCGGTGGCGCCAAAGTCCAGGAGCATGGAAATTTCCAAAATAGAAATCAGCAAAATATAGAAACCGAAAGCATCCAGCCCCAGGTGGGCAATCATCACCGGGATCAGTACGATGTTCAGCCCGGTTTTAATTACCACGCTGCCCGCGCCGCTAATCATACCGAACAAGTACCGCTTGCGAAGGCTCATGGGCGATCTCCCCGGTCAGGGTCCGAGAAGCCCGTGCCCCAGAAATCAGTACTGTCCAGGCGATTGGCCCACAGTTCATCCAGGCTGGCGGGAACGACTTCCGGGCTATTGAGTTCGGTTGGATTGCCTGAAGCGGCGGCTTCCCGCTGTTCCCGGCGGTTGATGCAATAAAGCAGGGTGGCCAAAATCCAGAAGAGCATGGGCGCATCAAACATATATGACATTTCATCGAAACCGCAGACGGCCAGAAAATACACGGCCAGGGCGATGATGATAGAGTTCTCGGTCCTCAATGCGGGGCGAAGCGCGGTAATCCAGCCTTGCAGGGCACCCCAGATGAGGGTGGCGGCGGCCAGAAACAAGGTGTATCCCATGATGCCCAGGTCGTATATCAGAGCGATGTACGCGTTATGGACCATCATCAGGGGCTGGGCGTTCTTGGCGTCGTTGAAGGTCAGGCGGAACACGGTGGCGTTGGCGGCGGTAAAGCCATGCCCCAACCACATCGTGACCCCGTTGATTTCCGCAATCAGGTCCTCCCAGACCTGGGTGCGCCAATCCATGCTCTTGGTGTCCGTAATCCGGGATTCCAGCAAGCTGGAAAAATTTTCGCCGGACAGGGCCTCGAAAGCCCAAAGGCCGACCGGTACCAGCACGGCCAGCACGGCCAGAATCCGTAAAAAGCTGCGCCGTACCGCGGGGACGGCCAGATTCATCAGGAAGAGCAATGCGCTGCAAATGGCGAACGTGGCCAAAGCGGTTTTGGAGAGCCCGAGCAGAAAGGCCACGAAGTTGAGGGTGATACCGCCCATCAGCAGCCAGCCGGGCATTCGCTGTTTGCGTTCGGCCTGGTAATAGCAAAACAGGCCCAGCAGATAAACCATCAGCACGCCCATATGGTGGGCAAACGGGTTGGGGTGGCTGAAGATACCGATGGCACGCGTAAAGCCGTCCAGCAGCATGTTGAACAATCCGAACGGGTACCCGGCGATGGTCAGCACCGATTCAAAGCTGCTCACCCACAGCAGGGCCCGGTTGAAAGTATCGAATAATCCCCGGTAATTGCGCAGGCGCAGGATGGACACGGCACTGACCGTAATGCCCATCAGGCAGTAAAAATAGGAAAATAGCTGAATCAGGCTGACCGAGCCCTCGCTGAGTGATTCTTCTCCACTGCTCATCCGTGGATCCACCGCATTGGCATTGTTGAAGACGACATACAGCATCAGCCACCCGAAAAACACCAGGTAAGCTTTCAGCCAGGGGAGTTCCGTCCAGAGCAGGCGGGCATGCCGAATGCTGATCCACAGGGCGGGCAGGGCCAAGGTGAGGAGTAACAGCGGACGAAGGTGGATGTTGATGCCCGCATTCAGAAGCTGGCCGTTCAGGTAATCCACCAGGGGCCAGGCCAGAACCATAAATGCCACCAGCAACTGGGGCCGGGAAATGGCGAAGCGAAAATAGAGGAGATACCCAACGCCCCCGATGATGGCGCCGGAAAGCATCAGCAGTTTCTTGAAATCCAGGGCGTTGGCTAACGCATTGATACCCATCTGCGGCAGCAGGATATAAACGCACAGCGGCATCAGCAGGCCGAGCGCGGGCAGGATGAGCCACTGCCAAAAGGTGTCGGGTCTGAAGAGAGGTGATTGAAAACGCGCCTCGGAGATGTTGGACATGGTTTATTCCCGTTGATTAGCCGGCATGCGGCCCGGACTCCAGGGACTGTTTCCAGAGATTCAGCGAGCCCGGAAGGTTCAGTTGTCCATTGGTTTTCTGGCGTCTCGCCAGACCGAAATAGGACTCCGGGTGTCGGTTGGGTTGCTTGCGAAACCAGAACATGGAAGCTTTCAGCGGAGTTCTCGGTTTGGGCTCCTCGCGCATAAAAGCGGGAATGGGGAGCCGTTCCGGCTGGGCTTCCGCCTCGTGGGGCGTTGCGGGCACAGGCTCCGGGAATGCTGTTTCTTCAGAAGGCTGGGCCGTTACCCCAGGCGCATCGAGCAGGAACGCGGGTAGACCTCGAAGCTTGCGGTTGGCGGGTTCGGGGGTTTCAGCTTCTGGCTGTGCCGTTTCCGTGCTTTCAATCCCTTCTTGCAGGCGGTTGACCATATCTTCAACCGAGAGGCGTTTTTCAAGAACCGGCTGGGGCTGGAACCGGATGCTCGTCTCGTGAGCCACCGGGTTCGCGTTGGATTCCGGAGCCGCCATGGGTTCTGGCTCAAGCGATGCCTGGGGCAAGTCGGAGGTGGCTGGTTGCGTATCAGCAGGCAGGGCATGCAACGCAGGAATGCCGACGACTGGGTCGTGGCGGATATCCATTGTTGTCTGCGCCCGTTCGGTCAATTGTTGGTTGACCGGTTTTGCCTGACGAATCCGGGAACGCTTGGCGGGAGGCAGATTCTGGGGCGGCAGCAGATATGCCTCGGCTTCTGCCGTGGCAGCGGATCCCGCAGTGACCACGAGTTCGGCGGGGGTCTGTGATTTCACCGGAACGGTTTCGGACAGCATTTCCGCAATGTTCATCGGGATGCTGTCGGGGATGTTCAGGTCGGATGGCAGCTCCTCCGACACCGTTTCTGGTGCTGGATACGTGCTAACAAGGCGCTCTGTCTGTGCTAAAGGTTGGGTCAGCTCCGTTCGCAGGCTTTCGGATATAGGCGGCTGAGCATAGGGTTTCCGCTTGGGCGTTTGGGCAATAGCGTCAAACAAAGATCCGTCGGTTGATGCTTTCAGGGGCTCCTCTCCAAGCGGCTCTTTTTCCAGGGGTTCTGCTGGCAGAGGTCCTTCTGAGAGGGGGGCGGCTTCCACCGGCATGCTTTCCATAACTTGTTGGGCAGCCGAGGCATAGGCGGGATGGGCGGCTTCCGCTTCATCGGTGGCAGCTTCCCGCTCGGTCTCGTCTTCCACCGGATCCAGCCAGGGCGGCAGAGAATGATGGCTGTTAAAGAATTGCTCCTTGCCGACTGCGGCCGCCAGGCCCGTGCCGACACCCAGCATCAGGCTGAGCACCAGCAAGTGGACTCTGGTGGGAAACTTCGGCTTATCCGGATAACGGGGCGCATCGACCACAAAGACGTTGCTGAGGGTTTGCTCCTCTTTCAGTTTGCCTTCCAGCGCTTTTTTACGCAGGTTATCCAGCGCCAGGCTCAGGGAAAGCTCTTTTTGCTCGATGTTGGCCAGTCCTTCGGCCACCGAAGGGAAGTCCTTGATGTTGCGATCAATCTCGGCCAAGCGGCTTCGAACGACGGTGGCCTGGGTATGCAAGTCCTGGGCTTCCGCCAGGGCGGACAGCATGGCATCCACGAGTCTTGCGCGGTTCGGATCCGCCACCACGCTGTTGTTGGCAGCGCCGGCTTTGCCCCCGGCCATGCTCAAAGTCCGGGCTTTTTCGGTTTCAATGTTGGTGCGGACCTGCTCCATTTGGGCTTTGACCTCTTGCACCTTGGGGTTGGTTTCCGTCAGGCTGGCGCTGAGCTGTGAATATTGTTGCTCCAGGCGGTAAAGCTCATCTTGCAAGCGGCTCAAGGAACCGTTCTGCCCAAGTGCAGCTGCTCTCAGGGCTTTGTCTGCAGTCATGCCCAGCATCTGCTGATAGCGGCGGGCCTGGTTTTCCTTGCCGCGCACCTGGGATTCCAGTTGGTTCAGCCTGTTTTCCAATTCCATGCGGGTTCCGGCCAAATCATTGCCTTCTTTTTGGACGTTGACCGTTCCCTTCTGGCTTTGATATTCGCTTTTCTGTTTGCGAACCGCATCCAACTGGGCTTCGATTTCAGTGACCTGCCGCTGGAGGAACTTGGTCTTGGTGATCTGTTCTTGCTTGTTCAGATCCCGGCTGGCGTCCTGGAATGCCTTCACCACAATCTCCAACCCGCCTTTGGCGACGGCCGGATCGCTCCATGAGAACTGGATGGCAATCAAATCGGTGCCGGGCTGGTTTTTGGCCTTGATAAACGCGGAGCCGTCCTGGAAGAATCTCACCCAGTCGCCCTTGGTCTTGATCTTGTTCTTCTTTAGCTGATCCGGGCGCTTTTTGTGGAAGTATTCCCACAGGGCATCGCTGATGGCGCCGGACTTCAGAATGCCCATGGTATTCAGGACCGGGTTGGACGAGCTGGATGATGTCGTCTGCATGGCGTAATATTGTTCGGTTTCCACGTATCGGCTGGTAATGGCCGAATCCTTGATGATGACCACCGATTTTGCCGCAAAAACCGGACGGTAGACCGCAAAGGTGTACACCAGCATCCAGAAAGTGACGAACAGGCCGACGCCCGCAATCAAATAGCGGTTCCGATGAAGGAAGCTCATGAGTTGCCAGGGAGGGGTGGTAGGGTTGGACGGTGACGACGGGGCCATGGCGGTGAACCTCTAGGCTCTTGGGTGGGCTTGGGAAACACTATGGCACCAAAAAAATCGGCTGCCATTACACAGTAGGGTGATATGGATAGGCTGGGACTTCATCGCAATCCTCCGAGCAGGGCAAAGCCGAAGGCGGTGGAAGCCGCGCTGCTGAAGGGCAAGAGCATTTTACTGACGTTCTCGGCGAAGTGCCCCGTCTTGTACGACTTCAATTGGGACACATAAATGACGTCGTTGGGCCGGAGCATGAAATCATGCCGGTTGGGATCGATGAATACGGTGGTGAATTTGTCCTGCGCCGTAAAGCGACGCAATGCCACTACCTTGCGGTTGGCATCGGTGCCGAAGCCGCCGCCCTTGACCAGGGCGGTGTTGAGGTAGGGCGATTGGGCGGTGAGTTCATAAATGCCGGGCGCCTTGACTTCGCCGATGATCCGGACCGGGAACATTCGCGGCCCGATGGAAGAAGCCAGCAGCAGGCGGTAGGTGTCATCATCCAAGGCTTGCTCCGGCAGTTCCGGAATGTAGACCGAATCACCGTTTTGCAGCATGACATCCCCAGTGTTGTCGCCGTTTTTCAGCATGTTCCACAGGTTGACGGTTTTATAGGGTTGCCCGTCACGGGTGATCATCACGTTGGCCAGGTCGGCGTTCAGTTTCACGCCACCGGCAGACGCCAGCACGCTGGAGAGGTGGAAATCCATTCGCCCGGCGCTAGCGGCACCGGAAAGACCGTTGTTGCCACCGATGTCACTTCTGTCTGAGCTGATGCTGATCGCCTGTGGGCTGTTGCCCAGTTGCAGCATCCCCGGACGGATGACCGCGCCCGCCAGATAAAGGGTGGGTGGTTTGCTTTCGGAAACGGTCAGCGTAATCCGGGGCTCGCGCACCAATTCACGCAGTTGGCTCTCCAGCAACGAGGAGGCTTCCCGGATGGTTTTGCCGACCACCTGTATTTCACCGATGCCATTAAAGGAGGCGTTGCCGTCCGGACGCACCAGGATGCCGTTATGGGAGAGATCCGGCTGGTTGTATACGTTCACGCTGAGCAGATCACCCACACTGATTCGGTAGGTGCCTTCGGCGTATTGCAATTGGCCGGTCAGGTTTTCGGCCTGGCAGGGGCTGGACGTTGCCATGAACCAAAGGAACGTCATACCGACGAGGACGATTTTGTGTAAGGACGAAAGATGAATAGAGAGGCGCATCGGGTGATCCTGTGAGGATTCTGGACACTGGACTAAAGGTTTGTGACAAGGTGACTGCTTGATTAAAAACCCTCCATGTCAAAAGTTGCTTAGCCCATCCGGGCAATTTTTTGTCAGGCTCTTTCTTTTTAAAAGAAAACCAGTCTATTTAAAAAATAAAGCGGATCCGACGTGACCCAGGCTCTCGAAAAAAAATTAACAGTGGATACTACGCTCCGGCCTCTGGTGCAGGCTGGTTTCAGCCCGGCGAACGATGCAACCCCTGGCCGGCTTAAAGTGTTGTTTTTCTATCAGGATTTTGGCGCCATGGGCGGAATCGAGCGCTACCTGCTCCAGGCGGCTTCCCTGCTGCGGGAGCGGGGAAACATCGAACCGGTCTTTGCCTGCTGCACGGGGACACCGCTGGCCCAGCGCTTGCAAGCCGAAGGCTTCCAGGTGCATGGCCTGCCCGGTCACGATCTTTTTGCCCGATCCATCTGGCGGATGCTGGATGGGTTCACGCTGTGGGCAATGGTAAAAATCCTGCGGGAGGAGCGTCCCGACATCGTGCATGTGCACATTGGGGTGCTGGAAAATCTGCTGTTCCGCTGGTTGGGGTTTCCGGTGGTGTACACGGTGCATGGTTACAGCACGCTGTACAGTGTGCAGGGGGTTACCAATCCCATCAAGAAAGCATTCAAACGGTGCGTGCGGTGGATGTTCCACAAGACCGCCCAAGGCGTGAGTGCCCTGTTGTTCGTGAGTGGCGCCGAGCAGAGTCGCATGCTGCATGAAGGCTTTATTGATCGCGATTGTCCGGCGCGAGTGCTGCATAACGGGGTGCCGGTCGCCACCTTGCGGCGGCAGGCGGCAACAACGGACCGGGAGCAAATCCGGCAACGCCTGGAGATTCCCACGCATGCGCGGGTGATCAGTTTTATCAACCGCATGGATGCCAACAAAAACCCGCTGCATTTTGTGGCGCTGGCCCGGCAGCTTTCACAAGACCCGGCGCTGGGCGAGTTGCATTTCCTGCTGGCGGGCGATGGCCCGTTGTTGGAGTCCGTCCGCGCGGCGGTCGCGGACCTGCCGCAATGTCACGTGTTGGGTTTTTGCCAGGATGTGCTTGAGCTGCTGGCCGTCTCGGATCTGCTGATTTATCCGGCCCGGCGGGAAGGCTTCGGGTTGGGATTGGTCGAGGCCATGGCGGTGGGGGTTCCCTGCGTGGCCTATGCCAGCGGTGGAGCGACTGAAATCCTGGATATCGGGGAGACTTCCCAATGCCTGGTGCCGGTGGATGATGAGCTTGCGCTGCTGTCCGCTGCCCGCCGCATGCTGCTGTTGCCTGAAGCCGGGCGGCTGGCCCTGCAAGAGTCTTTGCGCCAGAGGGCGGAGGCTTTTGGTTGCGGGCGCTTCATTGAAAAGCTGGAAGCAGTTTATCAAGAGCTGGTGCCCAAGGTTTCGGTGATTCTTCCGGTCTATCAGGGCGAGCAAACGATCCTGAAAGCAGTGCGCTCCGTCTTAAACCAGAGCTATCCTCACTTGGAACTGCTGGTGGTGGATGATGGCTCCACCGACGGCACTCTGGCCAAGCTTGCGACGGTGACGGATCCGCGCCTGAAGTTCTTCCGGCAGGAGAACCGGGGCGTGGCCGCCGCGCGCAATCATGGGTTTGTCCAGGCCAGCGGGGAATATATCGCATTCATCGATGCCGATGATGTCTGGCTGCCGCAAAAGCTGGCTGTTGAAATGGACACCATCCGCAACCGGCCTAATGCGGATGGCGGGGCCTGCCTGGTTTACAGCGGTTATTACGCGGTGGACGATCGGGACCGGCTGACGCATCTGCCCGGACTGTGGCGGGAGTCGGGAGATTTATCCCAAAGCGTGTTGGAACACGAAGGGATTTTCCTGCCCAGCACCGCGCTGGTGCACCGGGCGGTCTTTGAGGCCGTGGGCGGCTTTAAAGCGGATTGCTACCATGAGGACCGGGTGTTTTTCATTGAGGCGTGCCGCCAATTTCCGGCTTATCCGACCGGACGGCGGCTGGTGATCTATCGTCAAAGCCTCTCGGGGCGTTGCCGGCGTATCCTGACGGATTACGGACAGGCGTTGAGCGCCGAACTCTCCATCGTCGATACCATGCGGCCCCTCCTCTCCGAGGCCGAGTTGGCGTGCTTAAGCTTGTTGCAACTCCGCAATTTGCTGTTCCGGTTTTTGATGTACGGCGAGTCCTCTCATGCCCGGCGGATTGCCGAGCAACTGAGACAAGCGGATGCCCCGCCGGACTTGTTTGCGGGCAAGAAGGGGTTGTTGGTGCGCCTCAGTCTGAAAACCGGCATTAATTTTTTGGCTGGCATGCGCGGGTTGATTCAGACGCTTACCCGCGTCACGCTGATGCCCTGGTGGTTTTTTAAAACGCGCTTCATGCGCCAGTATTCCTGAACGGAGCCTTTATGAGCATGCTGATTTTTAATTTTCACCACGTCGAAAAAGACATCCTGCACCCGGATCGCAAGCACATCACCATCACCCCCGAAGGCTTGCGGCGCTTTATTCGGACCTTGCGGGCGGTGGGCATGGAGATTGTCTCCATGCGGGAGCTTCTGCAAAAGCCGGATCCGGCCGCCAATAGTAACCGCCAAGTGCTGCTGACCTTTGATGACGGCTACGTGAACAATGCCGAATTTGCCGTACCGGTGCTGGAAGCCGAGCGCTGCCCGGCGACCATTTTTGTGTTGCCCGGACGTTTTTCCGGTACCAACGCGTGGGATCAGGGGCATTTGCCGGAAGCCGAGCGGGACCGGCTGATGTCCGTGGAGCAAATGCAGGCGCTGTGTCAATCAAAGTATGTGACCTTCGGCAGCCATGGCATGATGCACCGGGATTTAACCACGCTGGATGCCGATGAATTGCACACTGAGTTGCATGAATCGCACCGCATTTTGACCGAAACGCTGGGCGATGCCTACCTGCCGGTGTTCGCCTACCCGTGGGGTAGTTATTCTCCAGAAGTTGTGGCTGCAATGGAAGACACCCCCTACCGCTACGCCTTCACGGTAGAAACCGCCCCCTGGCAATCCGGCCAGCCCCGCTTCCAAATCCCCCGCTATTCCGCCTACTACCGCGACGGCAACCCGTTCATTTTCCTCGCCAAACTCTGCCGCCATGGGATGTTATTTGCATAGGGCATTGATGTTTTCTCAATGATTAGTCTGATAGATGAGACTATGCAAAGAACTGACCAGTTAATCCACAGTACAGGGCAACCAAAACAAAGCCAATGAGCCAAATAATCCAGATGATGGTGGAGCCGAACCTCCAGAGGATACAAATCAGTAAGAGCCATATAAATATGGGCCGTACTTTCATATATTTCGGCATCTGGATCTTCTCGTTTGGGGAAGGAGGTATTCCCTCAATTATTCGTCTACAGTCACAAACTGGGCATGGGCTGTAAATATTGGTCCTAATCTTCTGGCATTTCGCACAATAATAAGTTTTATCCGGTGTGTATTCATACATCGGTGACATCATACAATCCCTGCTAGTAACGGAATTATAGCCTCATCCTTATCACGGCAGAGCTTTGATGTGACAGTGAATAAAAGAGTTTAAGTTCGCGTCGATGCCGTCAACCACTTCAAGCAAAGCAGTTTGAAATTTATCCAGTGAAAGGTATCTATAACCTTTAGGATAGTACTGATGCCCAGGTGCGTATGGCCGTCTTAATGCTTGGAGGGGAGTTGGTGTTTGCTCAGGTTGGCGAACATGGTTTCCAGCTCGGTGCGCACCACCTGGAAGGCAATGCGGCTGAGGAACCAGGGGTTGCCGATGGTGTAGCGGGCGAACAGGCGTTTGGGTTCGGTGAACATCCGGTAGAGCCACTCGAAACCGGCGTCGCCCATCCAGGCGGGGCAGCGGCTGACTCGTCTGGAGACAAAATCCATCACCGCACCAATGGCAAACAGGGTGGACACGTTCAGTTTGGCGCGATGCTCCTCGATCCACCGTTCCTGCAAAGGGCTTCCAAAGCCCACAATCAAGATATCCGGCTTCAACGCATTGATTTCGTTGAGGACCCGCTGTTCCGTTTCCGGCGCGTTGAGGATATACCCGTGATGCTGGCCGATGACGGTGTGATTGGGCACTTGCGCCGCGATTTTCTCCAGCGCGGTTTCCGGCACGCCGGGCTCTCCACCCAGCAGGTAGACCGTGCGCTTTTTTGCGGCAAAGTGGGCCAGCATATCGATGAACCAATCCGCGGCGGTTAACCGGGTGGGCAGCGGTTGCCCCAGCATCTTAGCGCCCATAACAATCCCGGCGCCATCGCAATAAACCAAATCGGAGGACTCCAGCGCGGCTTTCAGGCTGGGATCTTGGAATGCCGTGTTGGCCACATGAATATTCAGGTAATGCACCACAGTCTGCCGGTCCTTCCTGGATTCCAGCACGACGCGTTCAAACAGGCTCTGCGGGTTGGGGAAACCAGTAACCCGAATGCCTTCGATTTCGCTGGTCGCAGGAAATGCTAGAGGTTCATCCGATTGCTGCATGGGGCTCCTTTGCCAAGACCGGAATCCAGGGCGCTGATGGTCCGGAATAATGGTTTAGAAACCAAACATGTCCGCCAGTTGCTTGGCGGATCAAAATTTGTTTGCTCCCGGCATGAAACGAAGTATATTTCCAATCCGTTTCGGCTTGAATTGCCTGTGCGGCTATAGCTGGTGTTCAGGGTGTTTCGCTGATGTGGACGGTGTGCTTGACGGGGGCCAGTTGCAGTGAGGCCACAACCGCCAGCAGCATGACCACGGCTGATGCCCAGAAAGGAGTAATTCCATAAGGCAGGTTGGGATGCAGGTGATCGAAGTTCAGCAGGAATCCGCCGATGGCCGGGCCCAGCATGCGGCCCAGGCTGGCCGTGGATTGCATCAGGCCCAGCGCGACGCCTTGCGATTGCTCGTCGGCGGATTTGGAAGCTAGTCCGCTGAGCAGTGGGGTGACAAAACTGTTGCCGATGGCCAAGCCCGAGGATGCCAGGATAATGAGCGCCAGTGTGTCATTCACCGGCAGCAGCGCCATGCTGATGCAAAGCAGAATGCAACCGAAGATCACGAGAGGTTTTTCCCCCATTCTGGGAACCATCCGCCGCAGCATGCCACCCTGGATGAGAACGCCCAGCAGGCCGATGTAAGCAAACATCATCCCGTTTTCACGGGCGCTCCAGCCCAGCCGGTCTGCCGTGAACAGGGTATACAGGGCGGTTACCAGCGAGAATGCAATCGTGCTGAGCAGGGAGCAGAGCATGACTGTACCCAGCGGCGTGTTACGGACTTCCAGCGCGGTCTGAAGCAGAGAAGCGCGATCCGCCGGGTGTTCTTTGCGGTTCTCCGGCGTGAGGCTTTCGGGCAGGAAGGCGTAAATGGCCAACATGTTCAGCAGGGCCAGTGCCGTTGCCACGTAAAACGGCAACTGGATGGAGTAGTGCCCCAGCAAGCCGCCGAGGGTGGGACCAATTACAAAACCGAGACCAAAGGCGGCCCCGATTATGCCCATGGCACCGGAGCGTTTTTCGGGCGGGGTGACATCGGCAATGTAGGCTTGGGCGGTGGAGATGTTACCTCCCGAGATGCCGTCGATAATCCGACCGAGGAACAGCAGCCACAGGGAGTTGGCCAGCCCCAGCACCAGAAAGCCGATGGCGGTCCCCAGGATGCTGAGCAACAGGACGGGTCGGCGCCCAAAACGATCCGACCAACGGCCCAATAAAGGGGCGAAGATCAGCTGCATGAATGAAAAGCTGGCAAACAGCAGGCCGATCTGCCAGGGATTGGCGCCAAAATGCAGTGAATAGAGCGGCAGAATCGGAATGACGATACCGAAACCGATCATATCGATTAACACCGTCAGGAAGATAATCAGGATGGGCGGTAATCCCCGCTTCTTTTCGGATTCACCGTGGGTTTGGGTCGATTTCGCCATGAGTCGGGACTCCTGCCATCTCTATAAGTGGTTTCCATCTTCGCGCATCAAGGCTGAATTTCAACGGAAAACGCAGGCATGTAAAGGCGGCGCGCCTGTAATAAGATGGGTTTGTTTCAAGCGAGTGGAGAGGCTGTTATGCCCGAGTTGCCGGAGGTCGAGGTGTTCAAGCGGTTTGTGGATCGCCACGCCTTGCACAAGGCCATCCAATCCTGCGCAGTGTTCAACCCGAAGATTCTGGAGCCAGGCCTGGAAGCAGTGCTTGCTTCAGTCGTGGTTGGGCATTGTTTCGTTGAAACCGAACGTTGCGGCAAGCACTTGTTTATCCGGCTGGACGGACAGCCCACGCAATGGCTGATTCTGCACTTTGGCATGACCGGCTACCTCAGCTGGTTCAAAGACAAGGCGCGTATCGTCAATGCCTACGGCGACCCAGCGCGCACGGACGGGCATATCCGGGTGCAGTTCGATTTTGCGGACGGCGGGCATCTGGCGTTTCACGAGCAGCGCATGTTTGGCAAGTTGGGCTTGATTGACGATCCGGCTGATTATATCCGGGCGAATCACCTGGGGCCGGATGCACTGAGCATCGAGCGGGAAGTGTTTCTGAGCGGCCTGGCTCAACGCAAGGGGCAAGTCAAGCCGGTGTTGATGGATCAAGCCCTGGTGGCCGGGGTGGGTAATGTGTATGCCGATGAGATTCTCTTCCAGTGTCGCATCCATCCGGCGCGCCGGATTGGCGATTTGTTCGATGCCGAGCGGGATTGCCTGTATGAACAGATGCGGGAAGTCCTGCTGAAAACGGTGGCGGTGGATGCGGATCGCGACCGTCTGCCGGAGGGTTACCTCACCCATCATCGCACTAAAAAAGGCCACTGCCCCCGCGATCACCAGCCGCTCAACATCCAAACCATCGGCGGGCGGACCACGTATTTTTGCCCGCAGTGCCAGCAATAAACCGACAAATTCTGTGACAGTTTTTTGGACTGTCATAAAGCCTACGGAATGTCTGGATGGTTGAGATTAAGCTGGGGATGAGCATAAGCAGGAGCATCGTATGAGTACTCTCCGGCAAAAAATTAGTCTGACCCTGTTGCCTATCGTCATAATGGGGCAGGCCTGGGCATTCTCCTCCCTGGAGGAGCGTTCTCTGTACCATCCTGATATGGCGGGGTTTCCCACAAGTCCTCTGGAAGCGGTTATTTTACCGGCTTTCAAAGCGAAGATTCAAGACGTGTATTTCAAAGCTTCGGACGGTGTTCGGCTCAACGGGTGGTATATTCCTGCGGAATCCGGAAAACCGAGCTTTGTTTTTGCACATGGGAATGGCGGCAATATCGGGGATCGCTGGACCATCGTGAAAATATTGGCAGGCCGAGGATATGGTGTGTTGGCATTTGATTATCGTGGTTACGGCAAGAGCGAGGGAACCCCTGGTGAAGCGGGTTTATACCGGGATATGGAAGCAGCCAGCCACTACCTGCTGAACGAGCAGCAGATCCCCTACTCGCAGCAGATTGCTCTGGGCGAATCGATTGGGAGTGGTGTCGCTGTTGATTTGGCGACCCGCATTCCTTATCGCGCTGTGGTGCTATATTCGGCGTATACTTCACTTCCTGCTGTGGCGGCCCATTTGCGAGATACCCATCAGCTGGGCTGGTTGGGTGTTTTGCCGCTTCGTTTTATCATGCGGCAACACTTCGATTCACTATCAAAGATTAACCAAATCCAGTCTCCCTTGCTGATCATGCACGGTGAAGACGATGATATGATGCCTCTCTCCATGCCGCGTGCGTTGTACGATCAGGCCACTGCTCCATACAAGAAACTACTGATCATTCCCAATGCAGGCCACAACGACGTGTTTCATGAAGGGGCGGATCGCTTGCTGGATGAACTGGAACAGCTGCTGGTGAAAACCTAATTTAGTTGCGCTCCCTTAAAACCTTGCGCAGGATTTTGCCGGTGGCGCCCTGGGGGATTTCGTCCACGAAATCGAACAGTTTGGGGATTTTGTAATCGGCCAGCGATTGCTTGCAGTGTTCCACCAGCAGTTCTTTGGTGCAGGTTTGCTCCGGTTTCAGTACGACGAAGGCCTTGATGGCTTCGTGGTACAGCGTGGAGGGATAGCCGGTGACGGCCACGGCCTGCACGGCGGGATGCTTGTAGAGCACTTCCTCAATCTCGCGGGGATAGACTTTGACGCCGCCAATATTGATGAGATCGTCGCTGCGATCCACAATATGGATGTAGCCGTCGGCGTCTTTGTAGCCCAGGTCCTTGGTTTTCAGCCAGCCACCGGGCAGCAGGGTTTTCGCGGTTTCCTCCGGGCGCTGGTAATAGCCCAGCATCACCACATCGCCCTTAATATGCAGCTCGCCGATTTCGCCGGGCGGTGCTTCGATGCCGTCATCGGATTGGATTTTGATTTCGATGCCGTTGAGGGGCAAGCCGACTGAGCCTGGCTTTCGCTCTCCTCGCAACGGATTGGAGCAGACGATGGAAGAGGCCTCCGAAAGGCCGTAACCTTCCTGGACTGGGGCGCCAAAGTGCTGCTCCACCTCATGGAAGGTATCCACCGCCATGGGCGCGGCGCCGGAATGGCAGACCCGCAGCGAGGACAGGTCAAAGCGGCGTTCCCGCAGGTGGCTGAGCATCATCAGGTACATGGTGGGGACGGCGGCCATAAAGGTTACTTTGTAGCGTTCCAGCGCTTCCAGAATGCCGCGCGGGCTGAATTTGCGAACCAGCACGATGCTGGCTCCGGCCAGCATGGCGGAAACCAGGATATTGGTCTGCCCAAAAACATGAAACATGGGTGAGATCGTAATGAAACGGTCTTCCGGCACGGCTTCAATCACCGCCACGTTGGCGCAGGCGTCGGCCAGAATGTTTCGATGACTAAGCATGACCCCTTTGGGCTTGCCGGTGGTGCCGGAGGTGTAAATCAGGGTGGCCAGCGTATCGGTTTCAACGGCGCGAGGAATTGGTTCCAGGGGCGCTAAGCTGCGAGCCAGGAGTTCATCCAGACGGTAGAATGCCTGGTTGAGCGGAAAGGAATCCAGGAGTAGCTCCGCCTCCTCTTCCCCGCTGAGCAATTCCATATCCAGCACCACGCCTTCCAGTGTGGGTACTTGCAATCCGGTGACGACAGGGTAGAATTCCAGCGAGCTGAAAAGCAGTCGCGCTTCCGCATCGTTCAGGATGGTGTCCAGTTCAGGGGCGGTCAGGCGGGTATTCAGCGGGATCACCGCGATGCCTAAACTGAGCAGCGCAAAATAAGCGACCACGAAAGCCGGGGTGTTATACAGCAGAATCCCCACCCGATCGCCACGTTTCAGCCCCAGCTGTTCCAGTGCGCCTGCCAGCCGGGTGATGCGGTCGGTGATTTCCTGGTAGGTATAGGTATTGTTCCGCCAAAAGAGGGCCGTTTCCTCCGGGTGCCGCACGTTGGCGTCAAAGACGGGTTGGGCAAGGTTCAGGGTCTGGGCGCTGATTTCAGGGGCGGTTGTCATGGGCGGTGGGCTCAGAAAACGGAACGGGTTGAATGATCGATGTGATTTGAGATTCAGGCAGGTTGTCAAAATCGGCGTTACCGGTCGGGCTGTTTTCCACGGCGTCTTCTGCGCTTTCTCCCTTGGCTTGCCGCCGGATCCAATCGGTTTTCAGCGAGTTGATACGGTCAATCATCAGTACCCCGTCCAGGTGATCGATTTCATGCTGGACGGCAATCGCCTCCAGCCCTTGCACGGTGTAAGTTTTTAGCTCGCCATCGCGGTCATAGGCCGAAAAAGTCAGCTTGGTGGCCCGCTTGATATTGGCCAGGTACTCCGGAAAGCTCAGACAACCTTCGCGCATCATTTTGTTGCGGGAGGCTTCCAGGATGGTGGGATTAATCAGGACTTTGTACTCGTCACGCGTCGTTTTGCACGTGACATCCATCACCACGAGTCGCACGGTTTCACCGATTTGGGACGCTGCCAGCCCTACGGCTCCCGGAGCGGCGTACATGGTTTCGGTCATGTCGTCAATCAGCTTTTGCAAGCTGGTATCCCAGCCTTGAACGGGTTCGCACATCTCCCGCAGGATGGGGTGCGGGTATTTTAAAACTTTCAAAATCGCCATGCTGCTTATAACTTATAAACTGGTTACAGGGCAACCGCTTCGAGTGGGCGCACCTGAATCTCCACGTCAAGGTCTTTTGCCAGCGCCTGCAAACGGCTTCGCACGTCCTCAAGGGTCAATGCGGGCGGGATATCGACCTCCACCATCATGATATAGACCGGTCCTTCATCGCCCTGAATCACCTGGGCGTTGAGATCGGTAATATTGACTTTCATTTCCGCCAGCCGACGGGCGACATGGAAGGTGATCCCTGCCCGGTCATGCCCGGCCACCGAGATCATGCAGGGGTTTTCGGGGACATGGCTGTCCAGGGACATGTCATCCGGGATGGCCTTCAGGACGGTCGTCATTCCCAGGCTGCCTTCCAGGGCGGCGAAGTCCTTCTGTAACTCGGCCAGGGGCACGGTATCCGGCACTGAGATAATCAGAATCACGGCGAACTCCCGCGCCAACCGGGTCATGGTCGAATCCTCGATGTTGCATCCGTGCTTGAGGAGGATGTCTCCGATGGCGGCGACGATGCCGGGCTTGTCGGGGCCAATCCCACTGATGACTGCTTTACTCATGCGTCCAGTATACCAGACCCTGAATATGGATCAAAACAAGCGCTTTTGCTTGGCACCCTAGTGGTGACGTTGATGGTATGCCCCAATAGAATACGGCCCTGTGAAGGGGTTGGCCGTTAAATGTTCAGGTGACATTGCTCCCGCAAAAACTTTTGCAGCCGAGGTAACCCGAGGCAGTAACCAAATCCGGTAATCTTGTCTAGCTGTATCAAAATACCAGCCAACCTGCCTAACTCATCGTAAATGGCGCTCCCTGAATCTCCTCGTTCAATGCGGCCGTTAATAGGCTTGATAGCAGTTTTGTTATGAATCCAGATAGGATCCTTGAATCTCCCTAGAGTGACCTTGTCCATTGCTCCCCTGCCTGTAGAGGCACCCGATGAACAGATGATTGCAGGATCGTCACCATGGAGATGGAGATGTTCTGAAAAAATCAAGTTCTCTCCAGATTCCGCAATTGGGATAAAAGGTGTATTCAGCGGACCATGGCAAGACCCTTGCCGAATTTTCAGAAGCATTAAATCGTTGTAGTCAGAAAAACGATGATCATGGCAAGTTTCAGCTATATCAGCAGTACCTGTTGTGATTTCACCACTTTCAGGATTCCGTGAAATAAAAAAGAAATCGTCATCACTGCCCTTCAGGAGATGCTTCGCAGTCAGAATGTAATAATCGCCCATTTTACCATCACGAATCATGACACCCGAACCTTGAATATTGAAGTTGTTGGATGATAATCGAACCGTGTTCTGGCGGCGCAGTTCGGCAATTTTTTCCAATGTGAGCGTTTGAACTTCCTGCGTGGATGTTTGGATTGCTGGTGAAAGTTTTCGGAAGCGCCCGATAAATTTATCGAATAGACCTCCGGTGTCCTTTTGTGAGTCCGAAGCACCGGAAAATTGCAAGGCTGGTAAAGGCTGAGCGTGGGGCTTGATGCGTTTCCGACATGTCGAATTGGCTGCCGGAAGTCTCATGTTGGGGCTCAATTTTGCGCTAGTGAATTGCATCAACTGAGAGATTCCTGAAGGGTTTGAACGAACTCCATTATGTTGGGTACGTGTCTGAAGAATCAAAATTGCCTTGCTCAAGCGAGGGCTTAACAATCTGTAACTTTAGGTGGCGTTTTGATGAAGGGTGTTATGTTTACCTGCCAGCAGGAATTGGATATAAGCTGTATCAATTGATTTGTTCATATTACAATCGAGACCCATCAAACCACATAGTGTTTGAAGCCAGAGAGGAGAAATCCATGGTAGCCAGAACATCGAAAGCAGAATGGAAAGGCAATCTGAAAGAGGGCCAGGGAACGGTTGAGTTGGGTAGCGGCGCATTCAAGGGCAGCTATTCTTTTCCCTCCCGTTTTGAAGACGGCCAGGGCACCAATCCTGAAGAGTTGATCGCCGCTGCACACGCCGGTTGCTTCTCCATGGCCCTGTCGGCCGGTCTCGGCAAGGCGGGTTTCAACCCCACCCGCGTTGCCACCAAAGCGATCGCGCATCTGGAGAAAGTGGGCGAAGGCTTTGCCATCACCACCATTGACCTGGAATGCGAAGCCGAAGTGCCGGGCATCGACAACGCCGCGTTCATGGAACAGGCCGAAGCCGCCAAAAAAGGCTGCCCGGTGTCCAAAGCGCTGACCGGCGTCGAGATCAAGCTCAACGCCAAGCTGCTGCAAACCGCCCGTTAATTCAGCAAAACAGTAAAGACGGATCCTCCATGACTGCAACGTCCCCAAAAAATAACTCCAACCCGCTGGTGGCTGTCATTATGGGCAGCCAATCCGACTGGGAGACGATGCAGCATGCCCAGCAAATCCTGGAACGCTTTGAAATTCCGCATGAATGCCTGGTGGTGTCCGCGCACCGGACGCCCCTGTGGCTGGCGGAGTTTGCGGCCCAGGCGGAGGATCGGGGAATCGAGGCGATCATTGCCGGTGCAGGGGGCGCTGCCCACCTGCCTGGCATGGCCGCCGCCCAAACTTTGGTGCCGGTCTTCGGGGTGCCGGTGGAAAGCAAAGCCCTGAAAGGCATGGATTCGCTTTTATCAATCGTGCAAATGCCAGCTGGCATTCCGGTGGGAACGCTGGCCATTGGTAAAGCTGGGGCGACCAACGCGGCGCTGCTGGCGGTCGCTGTCCTGGCCAACAGCCGTCCGGAACTGCGTGAAAAACTGCGCGCCTATCGCACTGAGCAAACGGAAACGGTTCTCCAGAACCGCCACCTGCCGATATGAGTTTGGGGGGAACGCAAGCGGGGCAACCTTTTTTGCCCGGCGCGACGATTGGAATCCTGGGTAGTGGCCAGCTGGGCCGGATGCTGGCCATGGCGGCCCGGCGGATGGGCTATGGGGTGCATGTCTACTCACCGGATGCGCAAACGCCTGCCGGGCAGGTGTCGGATGTTGAGATAACGGCGGCCTATACCGACCGGGAAGCATTGCTGCGCTTTGCCGAGGGAGTGGATGTGGTGACGATCGAGTTCGAGAACATTCCCGCCGAAGCCTTGCAAGTGTTGGAGGCCGAAGTGCCGGTCTATCCGCAGCCACATGTGCTGCACACCACCCAGCATCGCTTGCGGGAAAAGATGTTTCTGGTGGAGAACGGCATTCCGGTAGCGCCGTTTCATCCCGTCCTGACGCCGGAAGACTTGCCGGAAGGCTTTCATAAACTGGGCGCGCCGCTGGTGCTGAAAACGGCCGGGTTCGGCTATGACGGCAAGGGGCAGGCGCGGGTGTCGAATCTGCAAGAGGCTAACGCCGCGCTGGATGCCATGGGCGGGCAATCCTGCATTCTGGAAAAATTTATTGATCTGGAACGGGAAATTTCCGTCATTGCGGCCCGTTCCGATTCGGGCGAATTTGCGGCCTATCGTCCGGTGGAAAACCGCCACCGGAATCATATTCTGGATGTGACGCTGGCCCCGGCGGCCATCGCGCCTGAGCTGGAAACGCAGGCCGTGGCAATCACCCGGCAAATCATGGATGCCTTGGACATGCGGGGCCTGTTGTGCGTAGAGTTTTTCATCACCTCGGATGACCGTCTGCTGGTGAACGAGCTGGCGCCGAGACCTCATAATTCTGGGCATTACACCATTGAGGCCGCAGTGTGCAGTCAATTTGAGCAACAATTGCGGGTGGTCTGCGGCTTGCCGCTGGGCGATATTTCGTTGCGGCAACCAGCCGCCATGCTGAACCTGCTGGGTGACTTGTGGCAAAGCGGTGAGCCGGATTGGGAAGCCTGCCTGCAACAATCCGGGGCTTACTTGCATTTGTACGGCAAGCAGGATCCTCGTCCTGGTCGTAAAATGGGGCATATCACCGTGCTGGACGATACGCCGGAAGCGGCACATAGCCGTCTGGAATCGATTCGGCAGAGCCTTTTAAAGCCGGTTCGTTCCTGTTCATGATGCCTGAACGGTCATTCCCGCTTTCGGGAGGAATGACAAGTCTTATATTCGTTATGGCAAAGGGGCGTCAATCGGGGTGGCTTGGGCGACGGTGCTCACCGGTTCGCCGTGCGCCAGGAACTCTTTCAGGTAATAGCGCTTGCCCTTGATGATCACGTATTCCACGGATTGGCCAATGTTGATGCGCTGCCTGCGCGGGCCTTCCGTTACACTGGGCGGCAGAGCGAATTCCACCACGTAGAAGTATTCGCCATAGATCCGGTAGCCGCCGATGTGACACCACTTGGTACCGACCGGTGTGCCCTTGATGACCAGCGTATCGGTCTCCGTGCCGCCGCTGATGGCGGTTTTATAGATGCGGAAAGATGACCAGTCGCTGGCGCGTGGGGTGGGCTCTCCGTTGTTGGAAGAGGTGTTGGGATGGGCCTGGTACAGCTCGATGAGATCCTCGCCCGCGCCGGTGCGGGTCAGCATGTTGGTGTTGTTGCCTGCCATCAGGATGCGGTCATTGCCGTTGTAGGTGATGAGCGAGCCGTTATCGGTGTTGGCGACCATGGCCACGTTGTTGCCACGGGCCATGCAAACGGAATAGCTGTTCACATCCTGGAGTTTCACGACGCCCGAGCCGCCGGCGGTCTGGATATGAAAATCGCTGGTGTTGTGCATTGCCGGGTTCGTTAAATATTCCGCGCCGGGGCGGATGGAGACATTGGTGCTGTAAGAGGTGATGGCCAGGCTGTTTTGCACATCGCGCACACTCGGCATGGCTGGCCCGTTAGAGGCCAATTCCGGCAGATTCGAAAACCGCTCGCAAGTCACCAGGAAAGATGGGGTCGAATTTTCAATGTATCGAGGGTTGGAGCGCTCAAATTCGTTCTTGGCTACGCCCGGGCGGGTGGGTTCTCCCGGTAGGGGTGTTCCGTTGGGGCTGAGATTGGCAATCGGTTTGCCGTCCGGGGTATAGTCTTTGGCGCAGCAGGATTCCCGCGAGTCGTCATCAAAGTTCAGCTTGCTGTTGGGCAGGGTCGGATTGATGAGCACGAAGCCCTCGTCCGGGAATAAATTCTCATCCTGGGTCTGCTGGCTAATGGCCGGAGCAAACAGGTTGGACAGGAGCAGGGCTGCCGTAACCATCAGGCCAGCCAGGCGCATCCGTTTTTGGCGCATCGGGAACCTCTCTCCATTGATATGCTAGTGGCATACTTGAAAAATAATCTATATATAAAAATAAAAACACCGGCATTGATGAAATTGTCTGTTCCCGAAATGCAAAAGCGGCAAAATCCTTCGCCGCTTTATGCTGAATAGCAGACCTGCATTACAGGCATGATTTCAAAATGTCAGTGCCAAGTACGGTCCATGCTGATTTGCGTGGGTGAGGTGAGCGTGGCCGCTCCGACGGGGCTTGGCTGTTGTTGCATTGCGGCTACGATGATGGCGATAGCCACCACAATGATGAACATCCCCACAAGCAAAAGATTGTTAATGGTTTGAGGATCGTAATCTGTTCTGTACATCGGGTTTCTCCCAGATGGCCGACCATCTCATTGTTTCAGTCTAAATCGTGCGCCGCAATTGCCTGGGTGGACAATTTTTCTGCCAAGGAGTCACGTTCGAACGGACGGTCACACATAAAGGAAAAGCAGAGAGCATGCGCCCTCCGCTTCTCAGCTTTTACGCGTAGGTAGGTAAGTTAAGTCACTCGAACGGATTGGGCCCCGTGCCGCTGGAACAGATCCCGGATTTCGCGCTCCTGCTCGGGTTTGATATGGGCCACCACCAGCACATTGCCACGATTTTTCAATTGCTTCTCATAAAACTTCGCTTCTTCTTCCGGAATGCCCGCGCCCACCAGCGCACCGACCAGGCTTCCGGCAGCGGTGCCGATGGCGCCACCGGTCAGAATCCCGATCAGCGGACCTGCCACCAGCAGCCCGACCCCCGGAATCAACACACTGCCCACCATCGTGAGACCGCCGATCAGGGCGCCCAACAGTCCGCCGGTTAGCCCGCCGGTGGCTGCGCCTTCAGGCAATTTGGTGTGGTGTTCAATTTCAGGGCGCCGTTCGCCTTCAATGCCTTGGCCGCGTTCGGCTTCCCGCTCTCTTCTTCCTTGGGTCCAGCGTTCCCCGATTTGCTCGCGGGTCTGGTCGGTCATCAGGACACTGACTTTATCACGCAGGTCACGTTGGTCCAGTTCGCTCAACAAGCGCTCCATTTGATCCTGCGAGGTGAAAATTCCCGATACTTCCTCTTCTCCCAGGTTTTGCGGACGGTTCATCATCGCCATTTCCCCCTTGCTTACGCTCAATTCCTCTATGCTCGCGAAACGGACGCTCGCGATTACATCGGCTGCTCAGTCAGACAAACTGTAAAGAAAAGCCGAGACCCTCACAATTAGACGGCTGGCTAATGTTCCGGAAAATCTCGGTGGGCAGCCGAAATTGGGACTTTGGTATGTCTCGGGAACTTTTATGGCTGAGTCCTGTCATGGACTCTATACCGTTGCTCAGTTTAAGCAGGAGATTTTTCATGTTTCAAGCCGCCCCGTCCTTGCTGGAGTCTATTACTATCGCGTCGCCTTGCCCCGCCGATTGGGAGGGCATGACCGGGAACGAACGGGTGCGCTTTTGCGGGGAGTGCCAACTGAATGTGTATAATCTTTCCGGCATGAGCCGCCAAGAGGCCGAGGTGTTGATTCGGGAACGCGAAGGTCGGCTCTGCGTGCGTTACTTTCAGCGTGCTGACGGCACCATGATGACTCGGGATTGTCCGGTGGGGCTTCAGGCGCTGCATAAGCGGAAAATCAAACGTCTGGGTCAGGTTGCTGCCGCAGTGACGGTGATGACCGTTATCGGTACTTTCTGTGTCAGTCAGGCGAACCCGGCGGAGTCGAAATCCGAAGTGATGTCGGGGAGTCCCGCAGTCTCCCAAAACAGGGCTTTTCAGGAACTCAAGGGAGATGTGGCCATGCCGCCAATGCAGGGTGGAGTATCGGTCGAACCGCCGCCACCTGTCCGAAAAATGGGTGAAATGAAAATGATCATTCAGCAGCCGAAGCCTGCCAACCCGGACGCTAAAAAGTCGCCATCAACCAAAAAGCCTTCAAAAAGTCCTAAGCTGCCCAATCAGGGTACGGCAATTCCAACCCAGAGACAGCTATTAATGGGGAAAATTGCGCCATCCGGGGATTCGAGGCCATCCACGCCTGTTCATAAAAATTGAACAGGCCGGAAGCCAGCTAATTTCGCTCTGCCGGACTCCAGCCGGAAAGGCTGGCCTTGGGAAAATAAAACTTCAGAATCTCCCGATAATTTTTGCCTTGCCGCGCCATCTCGGCGGCGCCATGCTGGCAAAGGCCGACGCCATGCCCGGCCCCGGTGGAGGTAATTTGTACGTTGCCGTTGGGCAAAGCAGTCCATGAGAACCGGGTGCCGGGGGCCTTGTCCCAGCCAAACCGCTGTCCCAGCCGAATCCAGAAGTCATAGCCGCTCATCCGCTGTCCGTTGCCGATCTGGATGCTGAGCGGTCGCTCTGCCGGATCGGTTTTCAAAATCACCGGCAACGGACCGGGGAAGGCCTTTGCAAAGGCCTTCCTCGTAACAAGAGTACGGGTGGGCTGATGGAAGTGGGCCTTTCGGCAATAAGGACAGATCACACCGGTCAAATAAGGGGGTGGTTGTGCGGACATGAACCGGCCATCGCTGGTGTGGCCCGCACAACTGGCATGATAATAGGGGGTGATGGGGCGACCCTGGAAAGTTAGCGCTTGCCCCCAGATGGCTTGAACCGCTTTTTCAGTGGCGGCTCGCTGATAATCACTGCCGAGATACACTTCCCGCTGAGTGGAATCGCCCAGCACATCCCCCGGTTTATATCGGGCAAGCCCGCTTTGAGTAAGGACAGCCTGTGCCTTGAGCGCCTCCAAAGGCCAGTCGGGTTGGGTTTCGCTGCCAACCACGATGGCCACGTAGGTTGGCGCTGGGATGGTGTTGAGGATGTCCAGTTTCCATGAGGGGCCCGTTTTGAATAGCAGTTCACCGGCATATCGCCGGGGCAAGAGCTGTCCGGCCTGCACCGGGATCGGTCTGTTGGGCAGTGCTTGTAGCAGAATGCGCCGGGCGTTCAGTACTTTGTCGGGTTTGCTTTCTGTTGATGACCAATGCAACATCCCACCCCGGCTGGAAAGCGTGTATCGCCTTGCCGGAAAGTGTTGCCGGATGGGTTGCCACATTTCAAAGGGGCCTTGGATGGTTAGGGTTTGCAGTCCGGGATGGGCTTCAAAAAGCCGAACTTGCACCTGCTCGGGCATAGCGGCCAGAGTTGGCACCTCCCATTGAACACTGAGGCCGAGCAGCAGAACAGCCAGGACCCGTTGCCATCCGCTCATGGCAGTTTCCAGTCTTGGGCGCGCAGGAATTGCCGGGCGAGCGGAACGGCGGTGTCCATGGCCGTTCCTGCCTGGGACCGAACGCAGAAGGCGACTTTGGGCTTGTCAAAGGGAAAGTACCCAATCAGCCAGGATTGATACGTTTTGCCATATGGCGCCGTCCCGGTTTTGGCCGCTATTCTGTAGCGATTCTCCGGGTCCAGTTTGCTGGCGGTGCCTTGGGTGGCTGCCAGCCGCATGCCCGCTTGCAGCAGGTCCCAAGTGGCGGGCCGAATATCCGGTATTGAGCGGCGGGCGATCAGGCCACTCATTCGCAGTAACTGGATGGCGTTGGGTTGTAGCTCGGGGTTTAACCCCAGCACAAACGACTGGCACGGGCCTTGCGGGTTGTTTGGGAAAGAAAACCGTTCGGCGTGCGTGGCTGGCTGGTGGAGCTGGAATTGTTCGGCAGCTTGCAGAAAACGGGTCGCGCTGAGGGACTGGCCGGCCTGGGCGAAAAACAGGTTGCAGGAGAATCCGATGGCCTCACGGAGGGCGATCTTTCCGTGCGGATGCTGGCAATGGTAAGGTAATCCGTTCAGGATTAGTGTCCCACGGCACTCAAAAACATCGTTTGGTGAGATTAACCGTTCCTCCAGCAGGGCGGTCGTTGCCACCAGCTTCATCAGGGAGCCGGGCAGGGCATGTGGGATGTTGCCGCGCGGGCCATAAACTTGCCCATCCGTCAGCGAAGTCCACCACGCTAGCGTTTCGGCCCCGGCGTGCTCGATTCTGGAATTTGCCAGCCCAGGAAATGTCAGTAAGGGCAGCCCGCAAAAAAGCAGCAATCCCTTTAAAAATTGCCGACGGGAGAGGCTGGAACTGGTAGAATACGGTTGGATTTCAGATGGAATCATCACAGATTCCATTGTACAGGTTGGTATTGTTGGATGCAGCAGGAAGGGCGGCGTTTTGAGGCGAGGCTGGTTGGTGGCTTTCATCTTTTGCTTGGCGGCTTGGCCGGGAGCCGTCTGGGCGGAAACGGTTCCGTTGACGGAAGTGGTCCGGCAGGCCATGGCAATTTATTTCGGACAGAGCGCTCCAAAGCCCGGAGAAAAGCCCTATGCCGCCCTGGCTCGTCGTCTCACTCCAGCGGTTGCCGATCGCAAGCCGGCAGGTGTTTTTGTGACCCTCAGTCGGGATGGTCAGTCTCGTGCCTGCTGGGGATCGGTGTATCCGCAGCACAAGAATGTCGTGGAATCGACCATATACACTACCCTGGGCGCGCTTACCAAGGAGTATCGCTACAAGCCCATCAGCCGTTCCGAATGGCAGACGCTGAAGCCGCAAGTCACGGTGGTGCGGGAGCTGGAACCCATCGAAGGCTTGCGGGCTCTCAACCCGCTGCGGGATGGCTTGATGGTGCGGGCCGGTGGGCGCGCCGGGGTGATTTTGCCCGGTGAAGCTAAAGATGCCACCTATCAGCTGGTGCAGGCCCGCTTGAAAGCCGGGATTCGTCCCGGAGAAAAGTATCAGTTATACAGGATTGTCGCGGATGTTTATCAATAGGTTGAATTCTTCCTGGGTTACCGGTCTGATCACACTGCTGGTGCTGTTTGTGGCAGGTTCGGTCATCATTGCGCTGGAGAAACCCACGGGTGCTATTGCCGGGCGGATCTCCCTGGAAGAGAAGGGGTTTAACCTCAGCACCTATGACGTGCGCGGCAACAAGGTTTATGTGCTGGCGGTGGGGCCCAGAGGCGGCAATATTATTGAACGCGGCGCCTGGGTGAACCCGGACGGCACTTTCAAGCTTGCCCAACTGCCGGTGGGCGAGTATAACCTGCGGGTTCGAGCCACCGGCTTTTCCACCGCCGAGCAATCGGGGGTTTTTGTGGATGACGCGAAAACCACGCAGCTCAAGGATGACGTCCATCTGGCAATCCTGGAGCCTTCGGTGAACGTGGGCGCCAGCTCACGGGTGTTTACCACGCGGGAAGTGCCGCATTTCTGGACCAACGCCCAGGGCAGCGATCGGGTCACCATCCGGATTTATCGGAAAGACATCCTGCAATTGATGGCGAACGCTGAACAACATCAAGGGCTGGAATTTTCCAGCGATTTGAGTCTCTACAAACCCTACGGGCGTCAGCGGGTGGGACCGATTTTCGAGCAGGAAAAGCCCATCCAAACTCTGGAACGTCGGTTGAACCGGGATAACGAAGATTGGGCCCGAGCGGATTTCAAGCTGAACAAGCCCCTTCCTGCGGGCGAATACGTGGTGACGGCTGAAGTCCGGAATCTGAAAGGCAGCCGGGACTGGAACTTAATGTGGTTCAGTGTGAGCGATCTGGGGCTGATCATCAAGCAGGCCCCGGAAAAAACCCTGGTACGGGCCGTCGATTTGAATACCTTGCAACCCGTTCCGGATGTGGATATCCGGTTGTTCCCCAAAAACAGTCCCAATGCCGCCGCGTTAGGCAGCATTCGCACCGGCCGGGACGGCTTTGCCAGCATGCCAGTGCCTTCCTCGCAACGCGACGAGACCTACTATAACTTCCTGGCCGTGGGGAGTCGGGGGAAAAACCGCGCTTTTGGTGGCATCGATCTCTACAACGAGCTGAAAGAGAATTACCAAACCTACTTTTACACCGAGCGGCCGGTCTATCGGTTGGGCCAGACGGTCTATTACAAGGGCATCAGCCGCCTGAAAACTTCGGAGGGCCTGAAATCTCCCAAGCACGGCTTACCGCTGAACGTGACCATCGAAGACCCGGATAACACCAAGTTGTGGGAAGGGCGGTTGACGACCTCTGCGCATGGCTCGTTTAACGGGACTTGGCAGATTCCGGCGGACGGCAAGACCGGCGCGTATCAGCTCACCATCAACTATCCGGATGGCTCTACCTCGTACCAGAATTTTGAAGTGGCCCAGTACCGCAAGCCCGAGTACCAGGTGGAAGTGATTCCGCTGGAAAAGCGGGTGACGGCGGGGCAAAAGGCGCGGGTGCGCATCCGGGCGACCTACTACTTTGGCGCGCCGGTCACCAACGCGCGCATCAAGTACAACGTTTATGCAGCCAGCGACTGGTCCGGTCGTTATCAGTTAATGCCTCGGCCCGCCTACTATGGCTACTACGACGATTGGGAGGACGATGATGCGTCCTATTACGAGGATCGGAGCTATGCCGGGGATTACATCAGCGAAGGTTATGCCCAAACCGATGACACCGGCGAGGCACTGGTTGAGTTCGATACCCGTCCCTTGTCCTTGCCCGAGGATGCGCCTTACAGTGACACCGAGGACAAACGATACACCGTGCAGGCGGAAGTGACCGACCTCAGTCGCATGACCGTGGTGGGCAATGGGGTAGAATCGGTGACTGCCGGAGATTTTACGCTTTTTGTACAGCCGAAAAATTACGTCACCCGTGCGGGCGAACCGGTGAATGCCGAAATAAACGCGGTAAATTATGAAGGCCAGCCGGTGGCGAACCGAACGGTCACGGTTTCGCTGGTGCGCTGGAATTGGGATCGGGTGAAGGGTGAATATCGCGGCAAAACCACCGAAGGAACTGCCACCGTGACCACCGATGCCCAGGGCCGGGCTGCGGTCATGCTGCCGACCGCGGGCAAGCTATTTACCGACAACTACTACCTGACGGCCCAGTCACGGGACGACGCGGGGCACACCATCTACGATCAAAGCGGCATCTGGATTGCCAGCGAGCATTATCCCTATGTGTTGGACGGTATAACGGCTCAGCAGGAGGCGTTTTCCATCAAGCTGGATAAAAAGGTTTACCAGCCGGGCGACGTGGCCCGGGCCATGATTACTGCGCCCCTCACCGGACGGGAGCAGGCGGATGTGATTGTGGCGATCGAGGGCTCCAAGCTGCACGAGTATAGAGTCGTGCACATGGATGCCACGGCCCGAATGATTGAAATCCCGCTGAAATCTGATTATGAGCCTAATGTGTACGTCACGGCGACGCTGGTGGCGCCCAAGCACCAGTTTTATAATCAGAGCGAGATGATCAAAGTATCACCGGATGAGCACTTCCTGAACATTAGTATCAATACCGACAAGCCCAGGTACAAGCCGGGTGAGACGGCGATTTACACGGTTCGGGCCACTTATCCGAACGGCAAGCCGGCCCAAAATACCGAGCTGTCGTTGGGTGTGGTGGATGAAAGCATCTATGCTATCCGGCCTGATCCGGCGCGGGATATCCGAAAGTTTTTCTACAACCGGCGTTACAACGCGGTGTCTACCCTGTCGTCTTTCCCGGAAGAATATTCCGGCGGCCCGGATAAGATTGAGCCGCGCCTGCGGAAGGATTTTCGGGACATGGCGGCCTGGTTCCCCACCTTGGTCACCGATGCCAACGGGCTGGCCAAGGCGACCGTCAAGCTACCAGACAACCTGACGACTTGGCGGGCTACGGTGCGGGGCGTTAACCTGCAAAGCGACGTGGGCTCGGCGGTCGTAAAAGTGCTGGCGACGCAGGATCTGATCGTGCGTCTGGCTTTGCCACGTTTCTTTACCCAGCATGACGAAGGATTGCTAACCGCCATCGTGCATAACTACACGGATCATGAGCAAAAAGTTGCGCTCACGCTGAAGGCTTCCCCCCAGTTTGAAACCAAAGAAGCCCTGGTCCAGCAGTTGAGCGTCCGTCCGGAACAGGCGGCGAGATACTCCTGGCCGGTGCGGGTGATTGCTTCCGGCGAGGGGCTGGTGAATATCAAAGCAGTCGGTCAGACGGAGGGCGATGCGATGGAGCTGCGGCTGCCCATCCGGCCATTGGCTATTGAAATGACCGAAGCCGTCAGTGGTGTGCTAAGGGCGGATCCTGCTTCGGTAACGATGCCGCTCAAAATCCCAGCGGGCGTCTCCCCGCAAACTGCCAACGTGCTTCTGTCCATTGCAGCCTCCTCTCTGGGGCCGGTGCTGAGCGGCTTTGACGCGCTGATTGATTACCCCTACGGATGCACTGAGCAGACCATGAGTCGTTTGATGCCGTCAGCCATCGCTTGGCAGTTGTACCAAAAGCTCGGGGTTCCGCTGAGCATCAATGCGCGGAAGCGCTTTGACGAGGTGGCGCTCAAGGGCTTGGCTCGGCTGAAAGACTATCACAACAATGATGGTGGCTGGGGTTGGTGGCGCTTTGACCAGAGCAATCCCTACATGACTGCCTACGTGATGGAAGGGCTCTACTTGCTGTGGGAGTCTGGCCGCCCGGTGAACGATGACGCAATGGGTTATCACTGGAAACAGGACGGCATTGCGCTGCTGAAACGCGCTTCCACAGAGCTGGCTGGTCAGTTGGGCGACCCGAAAATCGCATCCGATCGCTGGTTGCAGATCGAGCGGCAGCTGGATCTTGCTTATATGCAATATGTTTTGAGTCTTTACGGACAAAAAACGGATGCGAAAGTGGGCGGGTATCTGCTGGCTCGGCTCAATCAATTGCCGCCGGAGGCTTTGTCGCTGATGACCCTGTCGTATCATCAACTGGATGAGGCCAAAGCGGCTCGCAGCAGCTATGAGGCTTTGAATGCGCTCTCCGAGACGGTGGATGGGATGACGAGCTGGGATCATAGCCTGCGCTTGCGGAAAAAGCTGGGCTTCAAGTTCGAGGATTACACTTACCGCTTTACCGGTGTAGAGTCGACAGCGCTGGGTTTGCGGGCTGCCGTGGCCATGGAACATCCCAAGGACAGCGAAACTTCTGCCAGCCGTCTGGAAGCCATCGAGCGTTGGCTGGTCTTCCAGCGGAACGCCAACGACTGGGATAACACCAAGACCACCGCCCAGGTGCTGCGGGCCATGATGGCCAAGGCTCTGGCGACTGGGAAGCCATCGGATATCGACTTCAAGGTGGTTTCCAACCTGTGGCAAGAACCAAAAGCCTTTGGGGCGAGTCACTGGTACGAACCAGAACAGCTTACCCGGACTGTGCTGTCTGAAATCGAGGGCCAGGACATTCGGTTGGAGAAGCTGGGGCGTGGCGCATTATACTATGCCAACATGCTCAGCTACTGGCTGCCGTTAAAGCCGGGTGAGGCTGTCCCTCAAAAACCGCTGCCGGAAGGGTTGAAGATTCGGCGGGCGTTCTATCGAATTCATGCCGAGCCTGTGGGGCCCGAAGGAACCATGCGCTTCAAGACTGCGGAGATTCCGGGCAACGAGGTTCGGGCGGGCGAAACCGTGCTGATGAAGGTGCTGGTGGACAGTCCGCTGGCCCTGCCTTACGTGATTGTGGACAGCTCGCTGCCCAGCGGTGGTGAGGTAGTCTCCAACGACCCGCGCGAGAGCCTGGTAGACGAAGCGGATGCCAGTAATTCCGAGATGAACGGCGATTGGGGAACCTGGTGGTGGGCGCACCAGGATCTGCTGGATGACCGGGTGGTGATGTTCGCCACCTCCTTGCCTGCCGGGAAATCCGAGTTCCACGCGCTGGTGCGGATGGAGTTGCCGGGCATCTTCCAGATGAACCCGGTGAAGCTGGAAGGGATGTACAGCAAGGCCATTCGGGCCTATTCCAGCGTGGACACCATCCGGGTGAAGGAATAAAGCGGTGTCATCCAACGGTTCCGCAACCAAATCTTTGCAGGCCGGGCTATTTTGGTCTGGCTTGCTTCGATGGCTAGTTCTGGCAGGGCTTCCATTGTTCTTGCTGATTCTATGCTGGTACTTGCAGCCGTTTTCCACCGTTATGGTCAGTAAAACATACTCCACGCGAAGTCTAAACCAAGCTCAACTCACCAATCTGCGGGTGGCTGTCAAACATCTGGATGGTCTGGTGCTGCGGCCGGGCGACAGCTTTTCATTCAACCGGGTGGTTGGCCCCCGGACAGCCCCGAGAGGTTACCGGCTGGCGCCGTCGTATCTGGGGGGTGAAAGCCCCGCCAGCATGGGCGGCGGGATTTGCCTGTTGTCTTCGGCTGTTTACCAGTTGGTATTGGAGGCGGGCTTACCCATTCAAGAGCGGGTTCCGCATCTGCGCACCATCCATAGTGTTCCGCCGGGGTTGGATGCCACGGTATGGTATGGGCAGGCTGATCTTAAATTTGCCAACTCCCTGCCAATCCCGCTTCGGGTGACGGCCAAGCTGCGTTCCGGTTCTTTACAGCTGGGTCTGCAAGGCGAAAAGGTCATCGATCCCGTCGTAATCCAGCGGATCACTCGAAAACTTAATCCAGAGCAGGTGCAAGTTACCGTATTGCGGGCGGGGCAGGTTGTCTCAAGCGATCGCTACCGGCTTTCTCCCGGAGGCTGAACGCTGCATCAGCCAGAAAATCAAGGCATAGAGTAAAAATGCGCCACCCAAAACCAGTATCTTCTGGCTTTTCTCGGATTCGTTGCCGGTGGCAATCAGTTCATTGCCTAGCAAGGCGCTGGATGTGATCAGCAGGGTGAACATCAAGGGTTGTACGCTTAAGGTCGGTAGATGGAAATTGCCCAGCAGGCTGACACCCAGTCCCGCGACCGTGAGCGAGGCCAGCAGGCTGCCGGTGGCTTCGGCATGCAGGAAGTAATTGGCCAATCCCCCCGCCAGGATGCAGGTGGACAGTGTCAGCGCCCAGGCAAGCGGCCCGCCGCTGTATATGATCGTGTTGGGTTGTCCTTCCTCAGTGGTGGCTAGCCGGTTGGTGAGGATGGGAAGCAGCATCATGACGATGAACCCAACATACAGGGCCGCGCCTGCATAGGGGTGGGTGATGTTGATGCCGGTAACGTTGGGGTTGAATTGGAAAATAAAGCCTTGCAGTAGGCTGCGGCTCAGCCAGAACAGGGCGGCGATGGCAATCACCGGGCGGACTCGGTGGTTGACCAGCAGGGCTGTTGCCAGCACCAGCCAGCCCAGCGTGCCATACAGCCGGGAGGCAACCAGCGTGGCCAACCCAATCAGCACCACTTGGATAATCCGGTTTAAGATTGGCGGCTCCTCGGTGGCATGGTCCTCTGTCGCAGACGGTGGGGCCAGCAAAAAGGCCAAGCCCAGGCCGCCGCTGAACAACCACACCCAGTGCAACAAATTAGGTTGCCACAAGAGGGTCTGGACGGTCAACCAGGCGCTAAGTCCGCCAGTTAGCGTCAGAAAGGCCGGTTGCAGGAGTGCAGGTCCTTTCGGGAAAAGAGGCAGAATGGCAATGGTTCGCAACAGCAGCCCCAATGCGATGAAAATCAACAGCAAGCCCATTTGGGCTGGAATGGCCGTCTCCGGCATGCTGAGGGCAATCCAGTAATTTCCGATAAGCAGGGTGGCGGGCAGGGTAAAATCTTCCCAGCCGGGTTGGGCGTTGCTCAGCCTGGCCGTCACTAGCCCAAAAAGAAAGGACAGCAGGGGTAAATAGTCTGTTTCAACGCCCGTCGCTTGCAGGGGAAGCCATGTAAAGCCGAGCAGTAGGAGGATAATTCCGCGTAGCACAGGCTCCAGCTTCAGGCAGGAGAGCACCCAGTATCCCACGTAGGCCACCAGAAAATAAGGCGCGTGGCTGGCCGCATCAATCTTGAGCAGGGCCGCGATGGCATAGAGTACCAGCATGACCGGAAAGCCGAAAAGCAATCTCTGTATGCCGGTGGGGCCGGGTTGCCATTGCAGTTGTTGGCGAAGCCCTCCTCGAATCAGCGGGATAAACAGCGCGATCATGCATGACAAGACAAACATTGCCTGAATTCCGGTGGAAAGCCTCATCGGATTTGAATCCCCTATAACTCTCAATGGGTTCCAGTATAGCACAGCTTCCCGACAGGCAGCGGCTTTTCACCCCATTCGTCCGGCTAGAACTTGCCGGATATCGGATAGGCGTTTGGTCTCCATAATTTGGAGGAGCCTGAAGCTGCGACAAAGCGATAGAATGGGAGGAAATTTCCAAACGAGCGGAGTGGTTGTGTGTGAGGCGGAAACTCTCCAAACGCAAAGTAACCAGCCTGGGAGCCTGTGTGTTTCTCCTGGCGGGGCTGGCCGTTTTGTTTACGGTGGCGGTTGTCGGCAGCACACGTTCCGCGTCCGCGCATCAAAGCGCCGCTTCGGCAGTTCCGGTTGACCAGCCGCGCTTTCGGGTGCAGCAGGCGGGGCAATGGGGTTATATCGATCCGGCGGGAAAAATAGCCATTCAGCCGGATTACGCGGCGCTGCCCGATGCGGTGGCCCTGATGGATCAGCTGGGCATTCCCGGTTCCGCCTACCAGGTGGCCGGGCGGACACTGGTCATTCCCAAGAAGAACCTGCTGGATCCGGCGCTGCATGACCGGTTGGCACAAGTGCAGGGGATGGATGTTCTGGGCGCCTACTTTGATTTTTCCAAGGACGCGAGCCTGATGAACCGGGCACGGGTGCCCGTGGGCCGGTTTTATGAGGGCTTGGCCGCCGTCAATGTGGATGGTCGGTGGGGTTATATCAATCAAAGCGGCAAGCTGATGATTCCGGCAAGTTACGACCGCGCGGACGCCTTTGCCGATGGTTATGCAGCCGTATTGCGAAATGGCAAGTGGGCCTATGTCAACCATCGCGGGCAAAACATGTTCAACCGCAGCTTTGAGGCGGCCTTTGCCTTCCGTGAGGGGGTGGCCCGGATCAGGGCCGGTGGTCAGTGGAAGTATATCGACACCAGCGGTTCCGATTTATTGCCGTTTCCGCTGGATGAAGCCGGGGATTTCTCCGAGGAGCTGGCGTTTGCCCGCGTGGGTGACAAGCAGGGCTATCTGGATCGCAAGGGCCAGTGGGTATTGTCCGGGGATTACGTCCGTGGCGGCATGTTCAAGGACGGGCTGGCCCCGGTGATGACCGCCGGACGGAAGTGGGGTTATATCAACAAGCAGGGCGCCTACGCCATCGAGCCCCAGTTTGATGAGGCGGATGCTTTCGCGGAAGGGCTGGCTGCGGTACGGGTGGAGCAGTTGTACGGCTTTATCGACAGTTCCGGCAAGCTGGTGATTGAGCCCCGGTTCCGCACGGTGTTTCCGTTTTCGGATGGCCTGGCTGCCGTGAAAAATGGCGACAAGTGGGGGTATGTCAGTCCGAGCGGGGAATGGGTTGCGGAAGCTATTTATGATTGGGCTTATCCCTTCCGGGATGGTCTGGCTGCCGTGGAGACCGAAGACGGGCTGGGCTACATTGATAGGACCGGTAACACCATCTGGGCACCCTCCCGATAGGCAAAGATGCTCTGGCAGGACATCCGATTTCCCGTCTTTTGAACCGCTTTTCAGGTTTCGGCAAATCGTTGCGCAATTCCTGATGAGGCTTTGTTTTCATGAACTTGACTCCTTGCCGATAGGCTGGACAGATATTACAATCGTAAAGACGTGGAATGTGGCGTTGATTTACAAGCCGACTGCGACTGTACGATAATGAACCCGCTTCATTTCTCCGGTATTGATAGCCGCAAACCCCTTCTCTCAAAAAATGTTTCAGCTTTTAACACGTTAGACGACCGCTTGAGATCACAAGGTAATGACAGTGACATCCGTACAGCCCCCGCCGCCCAAAATGGTTCGGAAGCCCGTGGCTAAAAAACGTTCCCGTCCGCCGATGCTGTGGATGGTGGTGATCAGTGGCATTCTGTGCGCGATCCTGATTTTCATCGGCATTCAGCTGCGCAATGTCAAACTTGGACCCCGGACCCCTGAAAACCCCTTGGGCATCTCCTGGCAAGCGACCCCTGGGCAGAAAGTTCTGCTGGTCATGGGCGTGGATGCACCCAGCCGGGAACTGCGCAGACGGGATGAGAATGCTTTTGACGGGACTCGGACGGATACCATGATGCTGGTCCGGGTGGATTCCGAGAAACACAAGGTGGCGGTGGTTTCCATCCCTCGCGACAGCAAGGTCTATATTTCCGGCAACCGGGGAATCGACAAGATCAATGCGGCCCACGCTATCGGTGGTCCTGACTTGGCCGTACAGACCGTGCAGGATGCGTTCGGTATTCCGGTGGACAGCTTTATGGTGATTAATTTTCGCGGCGTGCGGGAGCTGGTGGACGCGGTGGGCGGTATCGATGTCCATGTCGAAAAGTCCATGCATTATACCGATCGGACTGCGAAGCTCTTCATTAACTTTGAACCCGGCAATTACCACCTGAACGGCGAACAGGCCGAAGCCTTCCTGCGCTTCCGGCACGACCAGTTGGGCGACATTGGCCGGATTCGGCGGCAGCAGCAGTTTGTGGTGGCTGTCACCAAAAAATTGCGGGATCCTTCCATTGTCTTCCGTATTCCCAACCTGGTGCGCATGGCCAACAAGTACGTGGAAACCGATCTGTCCCTGGACGAGCTGATCACCCTGGCCTTCTTTGCCAAAGACATCAACATGAACAACATCCGCACGGCGACATTGCCGGGACATCCGGGTGGCGTGCGGGTCAGCTACTGGGTGGTCGACCCCGAATCCTCCCAAGTGGTTCTGGACCGGTTGATTCTGGATAACCCGGAACTGCCGATTGGTTCCGAAGCCGCCGATGCCAGCGCGCCTTTCAAGGTGGGCTTGCTCTATGATCAGACTTTGGGCGCCCAAGTTCCGCAAATCGTGACCAACCTGGAGCAGAAAGGCTTCAAGGTGGTTTGCAAGGACCAGCAGCGCCGTTCCAGCACCCAGATTATCGAACACACCAGCCGGGTCCAGGATGAGCGGACCGACAGCCTGCGAACGAACGTGCCGGGCTTGGCGAACGCCCGCTTGATCTTTGCGCCTGTGGGCACTACATTTGAGAACAACACCTGTAGCGTGGGAGAGGACTACACGCTGATTCTGGGCGCAGACAGCAAAAAGCCGTAACCGTTAAAAGCAATCCGGGAGAGTACTGAAATGTCCGTCCCTTTCTTCCAGAAGAAGGCCGCAATCCGAGGCGTTGGAATTGCCCTGGCGTCATCCTTGTTGATCAGCGTGGCCGCCATTTCCGTGGCGTCCGCCCAAATGGGGCCGATGCAGCCTCGTGAGAAGCCCCAGAGGGACAACCCCGTGGTGAAAACCCTGGGTAAGATGTTCAAGCAGAAAAAAGACGAGTCCGCTGCTGATGAATCCGCCGAGGAGCAAGCGGGCCAATCAGAAGAAGGCCAAGGTGAATCGGGTCAACCGGCCGGGCCGAAAACCGTTTCCGGAAAACCCAAAGTGTCCGCACCTCCCGAAGCCGAAGAGATGATGCGGCATGCTCCGTCTGGCCGTCCGCCCATGCTGACCCAGCCACCCCTGGAAAACGCCAAGATTGAGCCGCCGCAGGTCGATGAGCAAAACCCGCCCCCGATCGATCACCCCAAGCTGGATGACCCGACCAACCCGTTGGGCTTGACGGATGCGGCTAACCGCCTGCAGAAGCTGAGCAAGCTGGTGGATGCGAAGCGCTACTATGAGGCCAAGCCCGGATTGGCCCAGCTACGTCAGTGGCTGGTCGATTTGACTGAAGCTCACATTGGTCTCTACAAGGTATTGAACCAATTGCCTTCCGCACGGGCGCAAGCCGAGCTTGAGAAAGAGCTGGCCTTGCAGTTTGCCCAGCTTCGGGACCGGACCATGATGGAAATGGCCCGGATTTATATCTCCGAGAAAGAGTACCCGAAGGCGATTAAGGAACTGACGGAAGTGGTGAAGTCCCAGCCTCGCAGCAAAGTCGGATTGCAATCCTACGAACTGTTGCAGGAAATCGGCTTTACCGAGAAGTTGCAGTTGACCCAGTAATTTGGGATTGCCCGTGATGACGGCCAACGTCAACTATACCCTCAAGGGATACGGTCGGATTGATCCGGCTTGGATGCGGGATTGCTTCCAGCTGTTCAAGGAGCGCCGAATCAATATTCGCAAGTTATTGCTGATGCAGAACGGTGATCCTGCATACTATTCCATGCTGGAACTGCAATTCGTCCTGCCTTCGGAGGCTGCCCAGTCCTCGTTTTTGAAAACGCTTGAGGAACGGCTGGACTCGCTGGACCTGGCTGAAAAGGTGCTGGCTCCCGCTTGATTCCGCTTAACCTGCGGTCACGTCGCTGCGGTCGGCTTGCTCTTCCCCAAAGGGAGCGGAAGTGATGTTGCTTTCGGCTAGGTTTTCCAGGCCATAAACCTGCACGGTGTCGCTGAAGCCTTTCACCTGAATACGTCCAAGATCTCGCACCCGGATTTGATCATGGGCCAGTTCGAAGGTGCGCTCACTGATAATCACCGGCCATTGGGCGACCCGCGTGAAAGCTTCCAGGCGGGAGCCCAGGTTGACGTTGCTGCCCATGACGGTGAAATTCTTGATTTTTTTCGATCCGAAGTTGCCCACAAACATTTCCCCGCTGGCGATGCCGACGCCATGCGAGAGCGTTTTACGCCCTTCCTCGGTCCATCGTTTGTTCAGTTGCTGCAAGGCGCGTTGCATATCGATAGCGGCCCGGCAAGCCATCTCCGCGTGATTGGGCACATCCGTCGGGGCGCCGAAAAACGCCATAATGGAATCTCCCATGTATTTGTCATAAGTACCCTGGTGCTCCAGGATAATTTCGGTCATCACATCAAAATACTCGTTCAGCTGGCTGACCATCATCTCCGGGTCCGCGTCTTCAAACTGGTGGGTGAAGCCCTGCAAATCCGAGAACAGCACGGTCAGCTCTTTCTTGCCGCCCTTCAGGTTCTCCATTGCGTGCTCGGGGTTTTGAACAATCTGCTCCATCAACTGGGGGGATACATAATTGGAGAACACGTTGGTGAGCAAATGTTTTTCCCGGTCGTGGATGTAATAGCGGTACAAGGTGGATGCGATTAGGGAGAAGCTCATCGCCGCGCTGGGCAGCAGCATATCGAACCAGAGTCCGAAGTAGGCGAATAAGAAGAAACTTAGGACCCAGTAGAGGGTGAGCAGGATAATCCCTGCTGTAAAACCGATGGCAAGATTCTCGAATGTGACAATCGCGGCCGCGATACTTAGTGCCAGCAGGATTACGACCAGCCATTGTATGAGTGACGCCGGTTTTTCAATGAACGTTTCATCATACAAGAACATGTCCAACACCGAGGCAACCACCTCCGGACCAAACATGGTGTCGCTCATCGGGGTCCGGTGAATGTCGGTAACCGTGTTTCCGATCACGACAATCTTGTCCTTGAAGGAGAACATGCCTGTTTCAGGATAATAGGGGATTGTGTAAAGCATGTTTTTCTCTTCTTTGCTGAGTTTATCGTGCCGGGTGAGGCGGATGACATCAATGGCCGAAATGGTTCGGTAGAGGTGTCCACCGCCCAACAGCTTGTTGTTTCTGCCTTTGTCTATCCTTTTCAGTTCTTTGTTGATTTGTTCTATGGAGGGCTGTCTGTTGGCTCGCTGAAAATCGGCCAAAACGCCTAGCAGTCGACGGGAATCTTCCGGGTTTTGAGTCAATATTTGGACCACCTGGCGCTGGTTCACATTTTTGGGAAGCGTCGTTTGCGGAGGTGGGCCGGATTCAGGTTGCAAGAGCGACTCCAGTTGTTTCAGCACATCCGGATCCAAAAGATCCAGTCCGGTGGCTTGCAGTTTTTGGCTCAGGGCTTGATAGGGGGCGTACTGGTTGTTGAGCTTCGTGATCAACGCGGCTTGTTCTTTTGGGGTGGTTGCAAACCCGCTGTCCTTGAACATTTGTTTGAGCAGTAATTGTGGATTTTTCCAGTTGATCAGGACTTGGTGCCCGTTTTGCAGTGGGACTCGACGCTGGCCGATGTATAGGTTTTCCGGGGTGTATGTGATGGTATCTATCCCCAGCAGGTCCAGGGCGGGACGGATACCGAGATAGGTGTAAAAGTTACCCTCATAGCCCCGGAAGAGGGCCTTGGCGGAGCGGATATAGGCGTCATCGTCATAATCAATGGAGGGGACGCCAATGCTGGCAACGGAAGCCATAATGCTGCTGACCGTGGGGTGTGCGTAGCAATAGGTGAGCCGCTTATTGTCATTGTCCCTGATGGGGCGTTCCAGGTGAACATTCAGCCGATTCTGGCGCAGCATGGACAGATAACCGGGGGCGCCTTTATGGGCGAGTCTGTAGTTCTCGATAGTGCACTCGACGTTGAAGGCTTGCTCCTCCAAGTCGCTGAACACAGGAGGCTCAGGGTGGGGCATCTCTGCCAAGAGGGTATTTTTTTGAACTCTGGCCTCCCGCATTCTCTGATTGTTGAGGTAATCACTTAAAACCCACAGAAATTCCCCCGTGTTCGGAAAAGGGCTGAAATACGGACCAACGCCAATATCTAATGGGGTGACGGTATTCTCAGGCAACAAATAGCCATTCAGCGCTGAGCGATAGGTTAGATAAGGTTGCAGCAGTCCCTTGACGGCCAGCTTCTCCTGATACCAGTTCAAATCAGCCTGGGAGCGGAAGGAAACCAATTTATCATGGTCAATCAACTTATAGAGCGGGTTTTCCAGACGGTTTGCGACGTAGACATGCCCGTTCCGCCGAATGGCTTGCGCCAGCACGGCATCGCCCTCTTTCGGATCCTTGAACTCCAAGTCGAATACGACGGCCCTCGCACCCTGATCCGTCAGGTAATTCAGGATGTCTGCCAGGGTTTCGCGGGGCAGTGTGATGCTGGAAAGCCCTGATTCCGGGTGCAGACGGATATATTGGTTTGTTTTTTCATCCAGCCCGATCAGTACAATGTCTTTGGAAGGCGCGGCGGACGTGTTGTCGGCCCGGTAGCGCAGCTTGAGATCCAGCAGGGAAAGTTCCATGCTCTCCAGCGTGCCCAACCTGATCAGGATGGTCACGCCGATCCCGACCACGAGCCCGAGCACCAAGGTCCAGAAAATAAACCGGACATACTGGCTACTGGAAATCGCGCCGAGAATTCTCGAAGCAGGAAAGAGGGGCATTTTCATAACTTTATTTTAACGATCGGCCAATGCGTTCCTTCCGGTTGGCCGGGATTTTCATTGTTTTGGAGGAGCCGGGCTTACTTTGGGGTGGAAAGTGGTATATGCTAGTCAAGGATTTTTAATCCCATGTGTACACCCTTTCATTATCCCGTCGGTCAATGGGAAGCGTGGTTGGGCCTGCTAATATAAAAGCATGAGATGCATATAGCGAGGTTTTCCTCCTCAAAAGATGGATTGATTTGATGATGCATTTGTTTTGCGTGTTGTCCGATTCCAGGGTCTTTAAATCTTTCACGGCTGGGATGCTGGCTGCCGGTTTGTTGCTGGGTGCCGGGCTCTCTCAGGTAGGTTTTGCTCAGGAGCCAAACCTGATGATGGTTTCTGTGGCATCCGAGCCTGCAAAGGCCCATGCGAAGAACGTGCAGGCCAAGGTGTTGATTGATGCCCCGCCCAGCTTGGTCTGGCAGACCATTACCAACTACTCTGACCTGAAAAACATCCTGCCGGGCTACGAGAAAAGCAATGTTCTGAAATCCAGCGGTGCCAGAAAACAACTGGAAATTGCCATGAAAGTGGCGCCCTTCCTGCCGACCTACAATTACCATGTCCAGGTGCAGGAATCCGCAGATAACTATCAGATCGTCATGAACCGTGTATCCGGCGATTTTAAGGAGCTGCGGGCTACCTACAAGCTGATTTCCCAAGGGAATGGCTCCAAGACGCTGCTTTCCTACAGCCTGAATATCGATCCGGGCTACAACATGCCTGGTTCGCAGGCGGTTATCAAGTCGAGTACCGAACGCTCCCTGAAGGCATTGGAAAAACATGTCGAAGCGGCTGCGCGGAAGAGCTTGATCGGTCAGCGATAGGCTCTCAGGTTGTGCTTCTCTCGGGATGAGCTCCGCTGGGAGTCATTCCCCTGTCGGTTTGGGCTGCAGGTCGACAAGCACCCCGAGTTCCGGCTATAGTAAGCTGTTATGAACCTGCTTGCAGTTGATATCGGCAATACAGACATCAAATTTGGTGTTTTTCAGGATGGGCAGCTGACCCGCCATTGGCGCGCGTCTGGAACCCGGACCAGCCCTGAGAAATTCAGTGCCCTCCTGCGGGATAGCTTGTCCAGAACCGGTGTTACCTTCGATCGGGTGGTATACTCCAGTGTGGTGCCCATCATCGAGTTGGCTTTCCGAAAGACCATTCAATACTGTTTCCACCTGTCGCCCAGCCAGGTTTTTGCGATCGATCCTCTTAAAATCCGACTGCCCCTTGATATGAGTTGCTATCCACCAAACCAGTTGGGGATGGATCGCCTGGTCAACGCTTGTAGCGCACGGCTATTGTATCCGGACACCAGCCTGGTGGTGGTGGATTTCGGTACGGCCACCACTTTTGACTTGGTGACAGCCGACGGCGTGTATCTCGGTGGCGCGATTGCCCCCGGTCTGTATACCATGGCAGAAGGTCTGCCGGAGCGGACTTCCCGCCTGCCTCATGTCTCACTGGAAGGGTTAACGCCACAGGACTTGGGAATGGGAACAGATACGGTGAGCTGCATGCAGGCGGGCATTGGGATTGGCTACCGTGGCCTGATGAAAGAGTTGTTGCGTGAGGCCGTGCAGGCGCTGGATACCACCGAATACCTACTGATTGCCACCGGCGGGTTGGCTGAAACCTCGCTTCGCCTGTGTGGTTTGGAAAAGCACTTCATGGCGCTGGATCCGATGCTGACCCTGCAGGGGCTGGAACGGCTCTATCAGTACAATCACACTACGGCCAAAGTCTAGACTGCCCTGATAGTGGTTGCAATCCCGTTTCCACTTTGTTTCGTGTCCACATGGTCAGATCAATTCATTTCGGGATGATTGGGCTGGCTTCAAAGGCCACTCTGATGCGTGGCTGAGGTTCAGTTCTTCACAGAGGCGCTTTTGGCCATTCTGAATGTCTCTGTGATATTCTCATAGGCAGTTGTAGTAATCAGCCTGAAGATAAGGCATTGGGGGCAGGTCGATGTCGGATCGTGTCGAATATGATGTTTTACTGATTGGGGGCAGTCCCTCCAACTTGATTCTGGCGCATCATCTGGTGGATATGGCCGTGCAAAGCGGCACGGCGTTCACCATGGCCATCCTGGAAAAGGGCAAGGAGTTCGGGTCACATATCGTCAGCGGGGCGGTCTCCAACCCGCGCGTGCTCAAAAAGGTGTTCCCGGAAATTGAACAGACTGATTTCCCTCTGGAAGCCGTGGTGAGTGAAAGCTTTTTTTCCGTACTGGGCAGCCGGAATATCTGGCATGTGCCCCGGCCCTTGATGCCCGAGGGCATTAAAAAAGAGGGCTATTATGTCCTGACTCTGAGCCATGTGGTGAAGTGGCTGTACGAGAAGCTGGAAGAGAAAACGAACGCGGCTGAGAACATTCATGCCGACTTTTTCCCCGGTTTCTCGGCGCACCAAATCGTGTACGAGAACGACCGCGTAGCCGGTGTGCAGGTGGTGGAGCAGGCTGCGGGCAACCCGGGCGAGGAGAATATCTATGGCCGGGTGGTGTGTTTCGGAGACAAGGGCTTTGTCTCCCGCGACTTGATTGCCAAGTACCACCTGCGCGACAACCCGCAAAAGTGGTCGGTGGGCGTGAAGGAAGTCTGGCAACTGGCGCCTGGCAAGGACTTCTCCGGAAAAGTCTGGCATACCATGGGCTTTCCACTGGTAGACGGCACCTTTGGGGGCGGCTTTGTCTATGGGATGAAGGACAACAAGTTGACTATCGGCTTGATTATGTCCCTGGATTCGCCCAACCCCAACATCAATCCGCAACAGCGCCTGCAAGACTTGAAAAAGCATCCATGGATGCAGGACATGATCCGGGGCGGCAAGATTTTGAAGTACGGCGCGGCCCTGCTGCCTGAAGGCGGTTATTACAGCCTGCCCCAGAAATTCGCGGTGGATGGCGCCGTTCTGCTGGGTGATGCGCTGGGCGTTCTGGATGTGAGCGCGCTTTCCGGCGTGGACAAGGCCATGGAGACCGGGTACATTGCGGCTGAAGTGTTGCATGGCGTGTTGCAATCCGGTGGGGACTTTACGGCAGAGGCGCTGGCGTCCTATCAAAGCCGGGTGATGGACAGCTTTGTGGGTAAAGAGCTTTACCAAGGGCGCTATTTTCGTCAGGCCTGGGATGAAAACCCCCGCCTGCTGCGGAACTACCTGCCAACCGTCATGGAGGGCGTCGATGGAGGCAGTCCGGTTCGTGGGCTGATCAACGTGGGACTGCGAAACAACCCCTTCCAGGCCTTGGGCGATGCCAATCGGTTGAAGGGCCTCATTGACGGCAAGCTGGATATCGGGGCGTTGAAATACAAGCCGGATTACCAGCACATCATCCCCAACTACAATCCGCCGGTGGCGCACACTCCCAAGTACGACGACGACACGGTGCTCTCGCGGCCGGACGCGGTGTTCTACGCGGATCCCAAATATCATGAAGGCAGCATGCACATCGACGAGTTCAACGGGGACGTGTGCGTGAAGTGTATCAGCAGCTACGAAGCGTTGGGCAAAACCACCCCCTGCGTGGCGGATTGTACCGCCGAGGTGCATCGGGTGGATGAGGTGGACGGTATCCACAAGCACGGCATGTCGCTGGAGAACTGTGTTCAGTGCCGCACCTGCGAGATCGTCTGCCCCGAAGTGAACCTGAAGGTGCGTCCTACCGAAAACGGCGCCGGACCGGACTTTATGGGGCTTTAGGTTTGGGACCGGCTTCAGGCTGGAAAGGGTTGTTGCTCTGCATCGCTTCTTGATGGTGCTTTGTGCTCGGGTTGCCGTCTAAAATTGCCCGTCCTGCCGCTTTGACAAGCACGAGGGGAAGCGAATTGGCCGGGGCGAGATCAATGACTTGCCCCAGGCTCGGTTTTTCCCGTTTAACGACTACATGGCGGAGCAGGCGGAATGCCGCGACGGGATCAACCGGCATGGGGATTTTCCGGGTGATATGTTTGCAGGCATAGCCGAAACCGCAGTCGGAGAGCTCCTGCCCTAGGTTGGCGAAAAATGGATCGACAAACCGGGTCATGACTTTATCCGTCCGCTTTTCGATCTCCGCATCGGTCAGTTTCTTGTACGGCTTTTTCTGAATACGTGCCTGTGTGGGCGAAACGTTTGAGGTCGTTCTGCGGAGGAACGGTTTTAGGAACCCTTTCAGTATTTTTCGCGTATTTGAATCGGCAGCCGGGAGGGATTTGGTTGTTTTCTGGAGGGGGCTCTTAGGCGGTTCATCCGTGGGCGTAGCCTGAACCTTGCCAAAGCGGATGCCGACAGCTATGGGCTGGTAAGACCTGGTAAGCATGATGCAGGTTTGAATCTCCATTGATAGTGCTTTTACCACCCTATGACAAATATGAGCGGTTTTGATGAAGGGGGAGTATAGGTGCTTAATATAACTTAACCTTGTTCATGTCCGGGGTTGACTTGGGCAACTTAGTGTTGATAATACACTAGAACAAAGTGTATTTTATACACTAGCATTACAAGCGTAACTGATTGACGGATCACCGACCGGTTACTCAAGCAGAAAATGGATTGAATCACTCGTCATCATGACCACTCTCCTGAAAAAGTTCTATAACACCCCTCACATCGCAGACCCTAGGGAGTGCGTTTCCGGGATTCGTTTCCCGGGCCATTGCTCCCCTGGAATTCTTGGCGTAGACCCCTCGTAGCCAAGTAAAAGCGAAATGGGCCTTCGGGCCCTTTTCTTTTTGGCGCATTTTGATTGATTGTGTGGCCTGGTCAGGCGCTTTCGAACTGGTCGGCGGGGATTTCGCCGTGGTAGTACTGCAGGATGGTCTTGTGCCAGCCTTCCATTTTTTCCAGGAAGAAGGCGGCTCCCTTGCCCTTGCAGCGTTCCTTGATGCTGTTGTCCTTGCTCTGCGGAGCCAGCACCATGACCTGGGTGGGAATCTGGCAGGCTGAGGAAAGACGTTTGATTTCTTCCAGTACAATCAGGCCTTCACGCTCGGTGGGCATAAAGAGATCGATAATCACTAGGGAATAGTCTTTTTTCTGGTATTGCAGGATGGCCTCGTCGATATCCTTGGCAATCGTTACTTCGCCACCTTGCTTGGTAATGACCTGACGCAGTTGATGGACAATAATGCCCAACTGGCCGGTGATCAGCACATTTCGGTGCCGCCCGTTGAGGCGCTGGGGGGTTAACTTGGTAACATTGGCCAAATTGAGTTGCGGGCTGCTCGCGCCCGGATTTTCCAGCGCTTCCTGCTGATCTTCAACATCTTCTATTTCCGATTGCGATTCGAGCAGGCCTTTGAGTTTTTGGTTTGCCTGTTGCAGCAGTTCGGGTGAGATCCCATCTTCCGGGATTTCAAGCCCCATCAGGGACATCATCTCAGCCAAAGCGCTGTTCCAGTTGGCATCTATGCTTTCAATATTTTCCATGCAGGCGTCTCACAAGCTTTCCCAGAGAACTGACAATAATAATGATATATTGTTTGTATAACAACCACTTCAGTCTAAGGTACTAGAACGTAGAAACTGATTTATTTTGGCGAAGCTCTTTTGCCGGGGATTGGTTTCGTCGGGTCTCTGGTGGAACCATGGGTAATGTATTAATCCCGGCGGTACTTATCGCGTTTAATACCACCGATTACCCGAAACTAATCCTCATGGCTGAAAAAATTTATGGATGCTTTAGGGAGGCCAACATGTAGGGCAGAAAAACGATGATGCCGGATGCCGCAACACCGATGGCTGCAAGCAGGCATGCCCCGGCGGCGATGTCTTTCACCCGTTTTGCCGGCTCGCTGTACTGTCCTTCGGAGAAAGCATCCGCCAATACCTCGATAGCGGTATTCAGAGCTTCCACTGCCATCATCACCGCCATGCACAGAATCAGTAACACCCATTCCAGGCGGCTGATGTGAAAAAAGAAACCGGCGCCGGTGACCAGGAGGGCAATCAGCACGTGTGTTCGGAAGTTCCGCTCGGTGCGCAACACGGAACGTAAGCCGTCCATGGCGTAATAGAGGCTTTGCCGTAAGCTTTTGGATTTGTAAGATGATAGCTGGCTGTGAATGGACATGGCTCAGGCCCCAAACGTCGCATCCAGGACCAGTCCCTGGATGCGGACCACCCGTTGGTAGGCGGGCATTTCGTCATGATGCTGGCCGAGCAGATGCAACATGCCATGCACAAAGCGTTCCAGCAGGTAGCGTTCCAGTGGGAGTTCCGGATTTTGGCCGCATTCCGCTTCGGCCCATTCCATCGAGACAAAGATGCTGCCCAGCTGGATGGCGGATAGGTGACGCCAAGGGGCGCGACTGCCAGGATCTGAGATGAGCGGGAAGGTCAGCACATCAGTGGCGCTGTCTTTCTTCCGATAATCCCGGTTCAGGCTGCGCATCATGTCGTTGCAGACCCAGTTCAGTTCAACCTCCAGAGCCTGCTGTTCCGGATTCAGCTCCAGGATGTCGAAAATTTTCTCTGTTCTGGCAATGGCCAAAAAATGAGGGCTCAGCCTGGTGAGGAGTTCTAGGAGTGGCGGTGTTTTTGGCAGTAATTGCGGTTGGGCAAACACCTCAATGTTCAGGCCGGGTGTTTTTAAGGTATCCACGTAATCAGGGGAAGCAAAAACCTCAGCCATCCTTTTGTGCCGCCTTGCTGTCACCCGGTTCCGCTTTGGTTTGCACCTGCTTCAGCGCCTCCTGTAAGCCCGCATGCTCGGTGGCGGTATTGGCGGGCAATTTGCGCCCCAGTTCCCGCATCATGTTCTGCTGGTATTCAATCCGGTTGTGCTGAATGCCTCGCAGAATGCGAACGAAGGTTTGCTTGATCGTCTCGATATCCTTGAAGGTGATGGGGCAATGATCGAACTGACCATCCTCAATCCGCTGCTGGATAAGCTTGTCGATCCGCTCCTCGACCTGGCCCACAGAGGGGTTTTTGAGTGCTCTAACGGCGGATTCGCAGGCATCAGCCAGCATTACGATGGCGGTTTCCCGGCTGCCGGGCTTGGGGCCAGGGTAACGGAACTGGGACTTGTTCACATTCTCCGCGCCTTCCTCAAGGCAGGCCTTGTTGTAAAAATATCCGGCGGTGAGGGTGCCGTGGTGCTCCGTCATGAACCGCATCAGGCACTCGGGCAGCTTATGCTGCTTGGCCATCTCCAGGCTATCCCGAGGGTGGGCGGTGATGACCATCTTGCTCAGGCGTGGGGTCAGCTTGTCATGGGGGTTTTCAACACCAAAATAGGCCTGGTTCTCAATAAAAAATAGCGGACGCTTCATCTTGCCGATGTCGTGGTACAGGCATCCGACGCGGGTCAGCAGGGCGTTAGCGCCGATGGCCTCAGCGGCGGTTTCGGCCAATGTTGCTACCATCAGGCTGTGGTGGAACGTGCCGGGGGCTTCAAACTGCATGCGCTTGAGCAGCGGCTGATCGTGGTTGCCCAGCTCCATGAGGGTGTAGGGGGTAATCAGGCGGAAGATGGTTTCCAGCAGAGGGAGGCTGCCAATGGTCAGGATGCCGGAGACAATCCCGCTGAGAAAACCCCAGACTAGAATGGTCAGCATGCGGGGCAGATAGTCATCCGTTCCGAAGCCGGGGAGCAAGCTGATGCCGGGCAGCAAACTGATGGCCATCAGCGTGAGCGCGTTGGTGGCTCCCACGTATAGCCCGGCATACATCAGCTGGCTGCGATTGCTGAAGTTAATCCGTTTGTTCAGGATGTAAATGCCCATGAAGCTCCCGAACAGGAGTGCGGAAAGTGGGTAGAAGTCCACCCGCATGGTCAGGGAAATCAGAAAAACCATCAATGTGGTAGCTAGCAGCGCTATATGCGTATGGGTAAAGATGGCGATCATCAAAGCGAAAGTGGCCAGCGGAAAGGCATAGACCGGGATAGTATCGCCCAGCGCCCCTTGGTCATGCAATTGCAGGAAGCTGACGCTCAGCAGGGTGAGAATTGCAATCAGTCCCCCATGGGAGGGCTTGAAGAATTCCCGGTTTTGGAAGTTGTACAGGTAACTCCATAGTGTAAATACAAACAACATGGACAGTAAAAAGACACCCAGGCAGGCAATCCAGTTATTGTTACCGGCGGATTTACCCATCTTGCCCAGCGCGGCCATCTGGACCGGGCTGACTGTCTCGCCCTTGCCGATAATTTTCTGCCCTCGATTGAAGACCTTGATTTCGGGTTGATCCTTGGTAATGTGAGTGGCCAGTTCGGCTCGGTTTTTGTCCAGTGCCTTCTCATCCAGGATCAGGTTCGGCTCCAGGGTGGAGTCCAGGATGAAATAGACGAGATCCCGGTATTGGCGGCCAAAGCCGTATCCGGGAATGCCGTTTTGAATCGTTGCGTTACGCTTCAACTGATCATCGGCTTCCGTAAATCCCCGCTGCAGAATGGTCTGCATTCCCCGTCTGCTGGCCGAACCGATTCGCTCCCACTCTCCGGGGGACATCGGTTTTTGGAAGTAACGCAGGAACACCTCTTCTGCATGGGGTGTCGTGCTGACCAGCAACATAAAGCGGGTGTGTCGCTCCTCGGCAGACAGTTCCCGGTTGGTGGCGATTGCGCCCAGATCGGTCATGATCCGTTCCATGCTCCCCTGGATATCCTGGTTGTGGGGCGAAACCTGCTGGTAAATAGGAGTAATAGCCTGCTTGGCCCGATCGATTTTTCGCTGGGTCGCTTCCTTATCGATCACTTCGATTCGGAAATCAGCGTAGAAATCCTTGAGGCTGACATTGTTTCGATCGATATTGCGGGAGACATCCAGGTAGCTCAGGCTGAGAATCGAGGTGAGTGCCAGAACCAAGGCAATGCCGATGGTGATGGTCAGGCCCGTGACGGAAAAAAGCTGGGTCAAGGTACGGCGCAGCAACCGAATATACCAGGGCTGGCGGGCCTGGGGAGCATCGGGGAGAAGGTGTTCTTCGTCTTCTGGTATCAGCCTCACGCGTGAGATCCTGTTGGGGAATTCGGGATGTAGGCGATCCCACCGACCATTTTAGCGCCTTTCCAAGCAGGATGCAGCAAATCTCCTGCGCTCGGCCGAGAGCGGCTTGAATGTTGGCAGGCATCGGATGATGCCCGGGAAAGCGTATTCCTGGTGCCGGATCGCTGTTGGATCAAGGACAGGATACTGATCCATGGATGGATAGATTTTCCCCAATATTTCATCCATTTGGAGAATAAAGTTTGGATTCCACGATCCGATATAATGCTCAACAGGTAGGCGTGTTGCTGCTCTGGTAATAAATTCGATGGGTTTCGCTCCCACTTGTTCTCACTCAAGCCAATAAGACCCAATGAGGGTGATAGCCATGAATGAACCTCATTTCCTGGGACCGGTTAACGCCAGGGATAATGCTCCAGACCTTCACCAGCGCCCGATTTTTCCGGAATGGCGAGTGGCCAGCTTTGACGCAACGCCGTCCCCAGCCGGGCAATCACTGGCTGAAATGAGACGGATGCAGGATCCCTCCCGGTTCGGCAAGGCCCGTTTCAGTTTCAAGCTTTACAAAAAATAAGCGCGCGATCACTCGCTCCGGTTTCTGTATGCTAAAATCTCCTCGTCCCCAGTCTGGATAGAGGGTACCTGGCATGCTAAACACTCCGTTTGATCCGAATGATCCGGTTTCCCTGGATGAACTTTGCGGCAGGGCCAAGGTCTGTACCCGGTGTGATCTTTCACGAACCCGCACCCAGGCTGTTTTCTCCGATGGCAGCTCCAAAGCGCCAATCATGCTGATTGGCGAAGGTCCGGGGCAGCAGGAGGATGAAACCGGGACGCCCTTTGTGGGGCGGGCCGGGCAGCTGCTCACACAAATCCTGGCATCCATCGGGATTGAGCGCAAGCGGGATATCTATATTTGCAACACGGTGAAATGCCGTCCGCCGGGCAACCGGAAGCCGGAGCCTCATGAGATGGCCGCCTGTTTTCCCTATCTGGAAGGGCAAATCTACTGGGTGAAGCCCAAAATCATCCTGCTCTCCGGGGGGACGGCGGTGGAAGACGTGCTGAAAATCAAGACCGGCATTACTAAAATCCGGGGCCAGTGGTTTGAAACCCCGTTTAACGGGGCTATGGCGATGCCGATTTTTCACCCGTCTTACCTGCTGCGGAACCAGTCGAAGGCGCCGGGCAGTCCCAAGTGGCTGACCTGGCAGGACATGCAGACCGTTCGCCGCAAGCTGGACGAGCTGGGCATCCCGGTCAGCGGAGAACTCCATCCGCTGGCGACGAAGTAGAAAACCCTTTCATGGGTTCCGGGTGCCTGCGTTTGGGGCTTTTTACTTCCCTGCCCGGATGAATCGACGCGCAAACAGGACGCACTGCAACTCAATTTCGTAGACAACTTCCATTGCTGCATTCCTGGCTGTTTGGCAGTGAGCCGTGAAATCACCCCAGGCTTCGTTCAGCAGACCTTCCAGTAGCGTGAGAGACGCGGGCAGAAAAGCCGGCTTCTGTTTTTCCGGGTTTGACGACATTGAGACGCAAAGCGAAGATTGATACACGATATGGCTGCGTGGCATAGGCTTCTCCTCATCATCATGAGATACATTGAAAATATCCGTTAGTGAAATAAAAACCAGCAATCGATTTAAATTGTCAATAAATTGTATATGTTTCGAGATTTGAATTTGGATGCCCGATGTTTTTTGGTGGTGATCAATTTCAAAATTGTGGGAACTCAGCCTTATTTTTTACTTCTCATTAGTCACGTTGGAAATTTTTACGTTTGAGCGAAAGGTGATTTTCATGAAGCAGGCTTGCCCGTTCCCACGGCCCAACCGTTTTACACGCTGGTTTTTGTTTGCGCTGGTGCTGTTGGCGGCCAGCCTCTTTCTATATGTTGGTAAAGCTTTGGCCCAGAAGGCTGACCCGACAAAGTCCGCCCCGGAAACCGCTATCGAGCGGGTGACCATCTTTCCCGATCGGATCATTATGCCGCCCCAAGCCGATGCGTCGGTGGCGCTGGAGGGATACTCGGTAGAAACTTCCATCCGGGACAACCTGGCGACCACGACCATCACCCAGACTTACAAGAACAATTCCAGCCGGACCCTGGAAGCCCGCTATCTCTTTCCGTTACCGGCGGATGCCAATTTCTCCAGCTTTACGCTGACCGTGAACGGCAAGGCGCTGGAAGGCCGGATTCTGGAGAAGAATGAGGCCCGGAACACTTACCAGGAGATCGTGCGGCGGCTGATCGATCCGGGCTTGCTGGAATACATTGATGACCGGACCGTGCAGGCTTCCATTGCCCCGTTTTTTGCCGGGGAAACCAAGAAAATCCAGCTCAGCTACACGCAACTGCTGCAACGGGACGGTGGCTTGTATAAGTATTCCTATTATCTGGGTAGTCAGGCACCGGGAACCATCAACCAACCCGTTCCGATGCACGGCATCACCCGCGCAGAAGATATCCGCTGCATCCGGTATCCTTGCCACCCGGCGGCACCGTCTGCCCCCGCCCCTAGCCTGGATTTGAATCTGGATATCCATACTGCCCAAGCGCTCAAAACGGTTTACTCGCCAACGCATGACCCGAAAATAAACCGGGAGGGCGCTCAGAAGGCGGCGGTCAAGCTGACCGTGAAGCCCCAGGACGTGCAGAAGGAAAAGAATTTCGTTCTCTACTTCAGCCAGGATAACGATGCCATCACGCTGAACACCCTGAACTATCAGAAGGCGGGCGAAGACGGTTATTTCCTGATGACCGTGCGCACCCCGGAGAATATCAAGACCGAAGTATTGCCCAAAGACGTGGTACTGGTGCTGGATACGTCCGGCAGCATGAGCGGCGACAAGATCAGGCAGGCCAAGGAGGCGCTGAAAACCATCATCAGTCGTCTGCGTCCTGAAGACCGTTTCGGTCTGCTGCAATTCAATACCGATGTTTCTGCGTTCAAAAACGAGTTGGTCCCGGCCAACGCCGCTAACAAGCAGTCCGCGCTGGACTACGTGCAAACCCTGGAAGCATCCGGCAGCACCCACATCGAGGCGGCGCTGAAGGAGGGCTTTGCCCAGTTGAAAAATCATGAAGCCAAACGCCCGGCTTACGTGATTTTCCTGACTGACGGCGAGCCTACGGTCGGGATTACCGACACCGAAGGACTGGTTCAGGTGGCGGAGAAGGCCAATACCTATGATGCCCGCTTGTTCAGCTTTGGGGTGGGCTATGATCTCAACGCCCTGCTGCTGGGCAAGTTGTCCGATAACAATCATGGCAGTGCCACTTTTGTGGAGCCCAACGAGAACCTGGAATTGGCGGTGACCGGCTTTTACAAAAAAATAGAAGCCCCGGTGCTGACCGATGCCAAGCTGGATTTCAGTGGCTTGCAGGTGAAAAAGCAGTACCCGGATACCCTGAACGATCTGTTTGCGGGCAGCGAGGTGGTTCTGCTGGGCCGCTATACCGGCCCGGGCGGTGGCACCCTAAAGCTGACCGGCAAAGTCGGCAGCGAAACCAAAAACTTTGAATATCCGGTGCGGTGGGAGACCTCCACGGCGCACAACCAACTGCCCAGGCTGTGGGCGGGACGGCGGATTGCCTACCTGTTGGATAGCATCCGTCAGCATGGCGAAAACACCGAACTGAAGGATGAAGTGGTTGCCCTCAGCAAGCAATATGGCATTATCACGCCGTACACGTCCTTTTTGGCCCAGGAGCCGGATGATTCTCGTCGCCAAGCCGCCAACGGCTTCATGAGCAGTGGCGGGTCGATGCTAGCTCCCGCGGCACCCATGGCCAGCCGAACAGCGATGGATGCGTCCAGCGGCCAGGGCGCGGTGCAGTTCTCCAAGCGGTTGGGTGCAATGAAAGCCCAGTCCTCCGCCTCTGCCCTGAACGCGGCCCAGGCCCCGGCGGCTGAATCAGCCGAAGGCATTGCGTCGCCCACCTTGAAGACCATCGGGACCAAGACCTTTACCCTGTCCAAGGAAGGAGTCTGGGCCGACACGGCTTACGACGAGAAGACCCACGGCAAGCCGCAAGCAATCACCTTCGGCACCGATGACTACTTCCAGTTGCTGGCCGCGAAGCCTGAGTTGCTTCCGTACTTCAGCCTGGGCGAGCAGGTGCTTGTGGTCCTGATGGAGTCTGATGGCCACTGGAAGGCTTATCAGGTCCTGCCTGCCAAAACCAGTTAATTACCGTTAATTCCCACTGAATCCCCGGCCGCTCCCCCGCGCCGGGGTTTTCCTTTTGGCATGCTGTCCTGAATTTTTCCGGTGGAACCGTGTTTTTCATGCAGGAGCATCCGAAGGGGTTCCACGCGCGGAAAGCGCCAACAGGGGAATAGGCAGGGTGGAATTTTGCTGATTGAATAGGCCGGTTGAACAGGTAGCACTCCGAGAGGAAGGAAGCCAATGGGCTCCGAGGCTTATCATGAATCCATAGACCGGCTGAGCCCGGAGACCGTTGAGCTGCACCGGGCGATTGAGTCCCTGCGGGAGGAACTGGAAGCCATCGACTGGTATCAGCAGCGGGTGGATGCCACCGCCGATCCCGCGCTTCAAAGGGTGCTGCGGCATAACCGCAATGAAGAGATTGAGCATGCCTCCATGGTGCTGGAGTGGATTCGGCGCCAGGACCGGGACTTTGACCAGGCGTTGCGCAATTATCTCTTCCAAGAAGGGGAAATCACCGAAATTGAGAAAGTGGTGGAGGAAACGGGTCAGGAACCGGAGCCTTGAGGCTGGGGAGGAAAGCTTATGAGCCTGAAATTGATGGATAAGACGGAAGAAATCCAATTGGTGATGTCCAGGCCGGAAAAAGTGCTGTTTCCGGAGGACGGCATTACCAAGGGGGAGCTGATTCGGTATTACCATGACATTGCCGGGGTTATGCTGCCCTACATTCAGGGACGGCCAACGACCATGCAGCGCTATCCGGATGGGATTCACGGCATGATGTTTTACCAGAAGCAGGTGCCGGACTATTTTCCGGACTGGATTGAGCAGGTGGCGGTGGAAAAAGAGCCCACCCCGAGAGATCCGGGGACCCGGCAGTGCCAGGTGGTTTGCGAGCGAGCGGAAACCCTGATGTATCTGGCCAATCAAAGCTGCATCACGCCGCATACCTGGCTTAGCCAGAAGCCGGACCTGTACAAGCCGGATCGGCTGATTTTCGATTTTGATCCCAGCGGTGAGGACTTTGATTTTGACTGGGTGAAAGATGGCGCGCGCCGGATGCGGGAGACACTGGCCGTGTTGAACCTGCCGACCTACGTGATGACCACCGGCTCACGTGGGTTGCATGTGGTTATTCCCATCCGGCCAGAGCTGGATTTTGATCAGGTGAAACCGCTGGCCCGGAAGCTGGCCGAGGTTTTAGCGACAGAGGATCCGGAGCGCTTTACGATCGAACTGCGCAAGAAAGAGCGGGGCAACCGAATTTTTGTGGATTACCTGCGCAACGACTATGCGCAGACTTCGGTGCCTCCCTATGCGGTGCGTCCGAAACCCGGCGCGCCGGTGGCAACGCCGCTGTCCTGGGATGAGTTGGATGATCCGGAGTTGACCTCCCGGCGGCATACCATGCGCACCATTTTGGAGCGTCTAGCACAAGTCGGTGACCCGTGGGCGGGCATGGACGCGCAGGCGGTTTCCCTCAAGCCGCTGGTAGCATCGCTTGTTCAGGCTGACCCCTGAAGTAATTGAAGGCGCCTGATTGAGATTTTTAGGAGAAATCAGTATCAGTTGAAATTTAAATTTTCGAGCTTTACTCGTAGAGTATTGTGTTCAACTGCTATAGGGCGAAAGTTTTCTTCTCTGCCCCACCATTCGGCGATTCTAAATTTTGTTTCCAAATCTGTGCCTGGGTGCCTCAGGAACAGATAGTGGTCACTATTGGATTTTTCATCTGTATTTACATGTGAAAAAACAGCAATTCCTAGTAATGCCCACACTATTCGGTCGGGCATCTGTAGAAAGTTATTAGCCAGAACCCATCTGGCATTATTATCATGAGATAAAATTAGAGAAAACTCCTTGGGGATTTCTTCGCCATGTGTGTCATTACAGCGGAATTTCTCATAAATAATCTCTGCTAAGTCTGGTTTTTGGTTGTTCTTTAATGGGACATTAGGAAAAGTTGTTTCTTCAAGATTAATCCCAAACAACATAGGCTCGAGTATCCAGTAATACTCACGTATGCAAGTTATATAGCGATCACGGTTGCTGGTTTTTTGAGGAAACAGCTTTCTGGCAGTGCCATCTATGGCGATACAGGCGTGCATTAGGGCCAAATCCCACTGCCCTAACTCTGCATCATCAATGGCGCATAGAACGTGACGGCTCACTTTCAAATGGAGTCACCCCAATTCCCAACGAGGTAGCGGCGAATTTCTTGGTAGTCTTGTCGGTTGATTAGAGAATTTACTGGGCGAGACAGGACTTGAACCTGCACGTATTGCTACACTGGCTCCTAAGACCAGCGCGTCTACCATTCCGCCACTCGCCCGGGCAAATGAGACTTGGGTCTGTTTCTATTCTAGACGAAAAGCAAGGATGCCTGAAGTCCCAACCGGTTCTTGGGGACAAAAAATCGTTTCGGTTGGACAGGACGCTAAACCCTGAGAGCTGATGCGTCGATTAGTCCAAAAAAATCTTCTCAGGGCCGGGCTTTTCGACCTCGGCCAGGCGGGAGCGCCGGGTGCGGGGCGCGGTGGCGGCCGGGGTGGAGCCCAGCCGTTCGATAACCTTGGTGGCCATGCGCTCTTCGTTTAAATCTTGCTGCAACTTACGGTTCTCTTCTTCCAAGTCCCGAATTACGGCCTTCAGGCGGGCAACTTCGGAATCCTCTTCCCTCTTCTGTACGAACCGTCGGTTGATCTCCTGGCTGAGCGTCTTCAATGCGGTATCCAGAGAACCATCCACCGCCGCGCTGAAGTTCTGTCCCGCCTCAGGCGTAGCCCCGGCGTGCTTGCAATGACGCTTGCGCACTTTGATGAGGGTGGTTTCGCCCTTGGCGTAGTAGTAAAACTCGCCGGGCTTGAGGGATTTGATGGCCTGAAACGAAATTCCCGCCTCGTTCAGGAAGGGCTTGATGGCTTTGTAATCTTGCTCGGACTGAATCCCGCCGAACCAGAACCGGTTGCACTGGCTGAGAATGTCCTTGTTCAAGCTGGCCGGGCGCTGGGTGGCCCATAGGCTGTCAATGGCCCGTTTGCGGCCCCGCTTGGCAATTTTCTGGGAGGCTTGCACCGGGTCCATGGATTTTTTCTTGCCCCGCTTGATCGATGTGGCGGCCTGACGCTGGGGTGCGTAAATCTGGGCTTCTTCGACTACAATGCGAATCTTGGTGCGGTATTTCTGCTCCGCCTGGAACAGCGCGTCGGCAATCAGGCCGTACAGGTGTTGCTGTTCCTCGTCCAGGTATTCCGAAAGATCAAACACCGCTGAGAGCCGATGTTCCAGCATGGTTTCCACGTACAGGTCGATGGCGTCCTCTTCCATGGGCAGGCTGCCGTGTTCGCCGCCGATGATCATCATGGGGTAGCGGGCGGCCAGCGTAAAATGCTCGCCTTCTGGGTCAATTACGCACACCAGAATACCATTTTCCAGGGTCTCTTCCAGGAGGACGCCGGTCAGGTAGGATTTTCCCATTCCGGAGGAGGCCAAAATGGCGTCACGCTCGCCGGTGGTGGCGAAGGCCTCAATGGGGACGCTGAAGTTCTTGGCAACCTGGAGAGCTCGGGATCCGGGAACAATGCGATTTTTGATGAATCGAAACATAACAGTATTATAGGGAAATTTTGGAGTCGTGGGAACACGGACGAGTCGGATGGGGAATGGAATGCCGGGCTGTTTCTGGTATGATAGCCTGGAAAAGGCCGCCGAGAGAGCCTGGTGGCGCGCTCCTGTGAACAGTCGGCATGCGCGGCCCTTGTCTGAAGGCTTGAAGGCTTTCGGGATGGGAATGATAGTCATGAGAAAAGAAGGAGCTTGATAATGCCGCTACCCAGAACGGGTGATATCCAAGTGGGAGGCATTTCCTGGCTGGCCCGGATGATCGACAAGGCCCGCCTGGAGGCTGCCGATGAGATTGAACAGTACGACCTGGAATACCCCTGCCCTGTGGATCAAAGGCTGTTGGCCAAGCTTGGCGTGGATTCCGAGACTTTTCAGCGCATCGTCATTTCTGCTTCCACGGATGAGCAGGTGCTCTTCGAACTCCAACGCATCGGCGCCAACCTGCCCGGCTCGACGGTGTGATGACTGGCCTGATGGATGTGGCAGGTTTATCCTTATAGGCCGCCATTCCGCCTCTGGTTAGATTTCCTTGCTGAAGGCTTCAAGTTCGCACCGGTTCCAGCGTCCAAGGTCGGCAGCTGCTTCATACGTGCTCTGCATAAAGTCCAATAGAGTTTGGTCCGGCTCATTGGACAGCCGGACCGCTTCGTAGGGTAAAACAAACTCTCCTAGAGTTTGGAAAAAATAAGCCCCGTCTGGACGAACGGTGGCATCGGAGAAACCGGGAGGAGCCGGGTAGGCATAGGCGTAAAAAACAGGTTCTTGAAGCACGGAACCGCCGGGCCAGAATCCGAAACTGCTCACCTCATGGGAGTAAGCGGCCTGTACAACGCTGTCGGGAACGCCGGGCACGCTTGCATGTCGGGGAGCAATGCGTCCGGAAAACCGGGTAATCGCAAGGTCAAACCCACCCCAAAAAAAATGCACCGGGCTGACTTTACCGGTGAAGCGGGATCGAAATTTCGTGGCGACTCGGTCTGTTTGCACCAAAATTTTCCAAAACCGAGTGACATAAGCGGCATCGTAGGCGGCATGTTGATGATCTTGATCAAAAGGGATCGCGTCGGGGATTTCGCAAGGCATCGTCCAAATTTTTACGGGCATACCCATCTGGGTCATTTTGCCCATTACTTTTTGGTAAAAATCTGCCACGGACATCGGCTCTAGTGGGAAGCTTTCACGGAAGCCGTCACTGCTCTGGAAGTACAACTGGTGACTGGTGAAATCGAAATCGATCTGTACCATTCGGGCACCATAAGGCATGGGTGATGTGGTCAGCCCCCGGCACGTTGGGTATAAGGTTACATGCCACCAGTGGTTGATGCGGGTTGCCAATACCAGCCTGATCTTGCCAACGACCTGCAACCATAATTGCAGGGTGGAGGCCGTTTCGTCCCATCCAGACCAAGGCAATTCCGGCCAGTCAGTTGAGGGTATTGGAGACCGGCCAACCTTTTCGGCAGTTATCCCTGATTTCATTGTGCCACCCCCCTATATTGCACATTGAACCCGCAATTATACAGGCAGACTCTTTATGGGAATAGTGCTCAACCGGGTTACGGCCAAAGGCTAATGAGCATGCTGCGTCTGCCTGCACGGATGAGCAGGTGCTCTTCGAACTTCAGCGCATTGGTACCAACTTTCCTGGCAACACGGTCGGTAACTTTAATCTGTCGGGCCTTATCCCACGGAAGGTCCACGGGCTGTTGACTCTTGAACTTTTCGGAAAAGCTTAGTCAGCTAATTTCTTTTTTCCCTCTTTAATAATATGAACAAAGTCTTCTACATCGGAAAAGTAGTTTCGGAAAGCATTTTTAATACTTTCTAAAGATTCCGCCCTAACAAGTACAATATCGTCCTCTGGGTCACTTTTTTCTAATTCGAAATATTTACTTGTTGCTAATGGGAGGGTTTCAAATGAATATATTTTACAGATGTAAGTAGGTTCCGGCTTTTTGAGAAACTGGAGGATAAAATTCTTAGCGCTCGGGATAGGAAAATCACCTTTTAAGACTCTTAACGTTTCTAAATCGCGTAATAATTTTATTTTATTTTCCAGTTTGTTAAACTCAACAATAAGTTGGGAGTCCGACAATTCTGGTCTGCATGATTTCGATTGTTCAAATGCTCGAGCTATTATTTCACTAGAAAGCCGAAAAAATTCTTTTTGACTATCACTGCCTTGGTTAAATTTAGAGTGATTACCTGTTAATGAGCCAGCAACCTCTACTGCGGTTGCCCAAGCATGCTGAAAGATTGTCCTATATTGGATCTCAACAAGGAGACCATTCCAATCTGTCGCTCTGCCGGCACGTGCCTTATACTCATAAACATCATGAATACCCCTATAACCACTAGATGCTGGGGTTTGGATATAATCATAAGGATAAGGTGTAGCATCTGTTTTTCTTCGAATGTGTTCCATTCGGGCAGCATGCAGACTATCTCTGTAAGCGTAAAGCTCCTTGATATCCTTAAAAATCAACCTGCATCCTGCAATATCATGCATTCTTGATAATTGCATTCCCGGTTGACGCAAAAGTTTGTTGAAAATTGTACTGCGTCGTTTTAGTCGCTGAGCAAAGACAACTTCTTTCCCTCGGCACCGATTCCTCAATGTCGCTTGCCAAGAATTGAGTATATGGTTATGGGTGCCGCGCCAATTCTCAATGATTTTGACATCTTCATCGGTGTATTCGTTTAGGCGAACTTTATCCCCT
>DATNPJ010000019.1:0-10561 GCA_036703295.1 Coleofasciculaceae cyanobacterium
AATATCGTGAAGATGATGCTCGACAAAGGGAACCTGAGTCTCGCGGCCAACACGCCGGATGTGGGCGATTCCAAAGACACCCTGAAGATTCGCTATGACGGCGAGCCCCTGAACATCGCCTTCAACTACAAGTATGTCATCGACGCCCTGAAGGTCATCGAGTCCGAGGACGTGCGGATGGAAACCAACGGGCCGCTGTCGCCCACCATCTTCAAGGCCAAGGAAGACAACGGCTATCTCTGCCTGGTCATGCCGGTTCAGGTGAAGTAGATTTTCTATCGGATGAACCGGGGCTCTGTTTTGGCTAACATGCCCACATGGCTGTCCCTAATCCACAAAATACCTCAGAGCCGACGGCGCCTGTTCAAGCGGTGCCGGATGTCAGTTATCAGGTTAATCGCAGCAAACTGATTCATGTGCTGCAAATGGCTTATTCCGGTGAAAAGTCGGCTGCCTTGGCCTATCAAGGTCATGCAGCATCAAAAGTCAAGATGGATGAGAGGGAGATGATCCGTAAAATTGAGCAGGAAGAATGGGATCACCGGGACAAGGTGGGTCAGATGCTTGCTGAAGTCCAGGCGGAGCCATCGGGCTGCCGGGAGATCATGCAGGTGTTGATTGGCCGGTTCATTAAAATTATTTGTCCTTGGTGTGGGTGGCGCTTGCCGATGCTAGGTGCTTGGCTGCTGGAAGAGAATAACATCGAGGAATACGCGCGGGCTGCCGGATATGCTTCTGCCATGGGATTGATGGCCATGGCGGATGAGTTGCGGGTGATGTCAACGGTAGAACGCGAGCATGCGGAATATTTTCGAGGGGTGTTCATGGCTTCGTTCCGCCGCCAGCCAGCAAAATGAAACGGATGTTTCTTCAACCAGACGCCTTAAGATATTGTTATCAACTACGCACCGGGGCTTTGGTGCCGTTATACTGCTAAGCAGGCTCGTCTAGCAGGATAGAAAAGGCATGCGCGTTCAAACGCTGAATTTGATTCACTTCCGCAACTATGCGGAACAAAGCGTGACGTTCTCGCCCCGCAAGAATATCTTTTTGGGCAATAACGGCCAGGGCAAGACCAATCTGCTGGAAGCGCTGTATTTTCTCAGCCACGCCCGCTCTCACCGGACCAGCACGGACCGGGAGCTGATCCGCACCGGGGAAGCCTTCGCTTCGATTCAGGCAATCCTGGCCAATCACCACTATGAAGGGCGCACCCAGTTGGATGCCCAGATTCGAATCGCGGACGAGCGGCTGAAAACCGTATTTAAAGTGAATGGCAGTCCGGTGCGTAGCCGTTCCGAAGTGCTGGGCTACTTGCCTACGGTGTCTTTTTTCCTGCCGGATTTGCTGCTCCTGCGCGGGACGCCGGAAGATCGCCGCCGCTGGCTGGATGCGGCCATTGTGCAGTATGACAAGCGGCATCTGGTTTATCTGAGCGAGTTTCAGAAAATCCGGCAACAGAAAAACCGCTTGCTGAAAGATGCCCCGGAACGAATCAGCAAGGAGCATCTCATCACCTGGAACATCCAGTTTGCGGCGACCGGAGCCAAGGTCATCGCCTCCCGTCTGGCTTACCTCTCGATGATCGAGGATTTGGCCGCCATGGCCTACCTGGAATTGAGTGATGGCCGGGAAAAGCTGACCATGGCCTACAAGAGTACGATCTTAGATGCCTTGCGGGAAACCATGAACGGTGCCGGGTCCATACTGGGCGGCTCCGTGCCTGATGTGGTGGATATTGAGGGAGCGCTGGCCCGGCAGTTGGAAAGCAAGATGCCGGAAGAGCTCCGTCGGGGGACTTGTTTGATTGGTCCGCATCGGGATGACATCCAGTTCTACCTGGATGGGATGGCGGCGGATGCCTACGGCAGCCAGGGGCAGCAGCGTAGCGTGGTGCTGGCCTTGAAGCTGACCGAGCTGAAGTGCCTGACCGCCAAACTTCAGGAACCGCCCGTGCTGCTGCTGGATGACGTGATGGCCGAGCTGGATCCCGATCGCCAGCGCCTGCTGGTGGAGAATATTCACCCGGAAAGCCAGGTATTTATCACCACCACCCACCCCACCAGCTCCTGGCAGGTGCTGCTGGAGCAAGGCAATGGCGAGATGGCGGTGTTCACGGTCAGTCAGGGGCATCTCTCCGAGATGAAATCATCCCTGCTGGAGTAAGCTCCCATCATTGACAACCCCTTCCCGGATACCATCAAAATAGAAACGATGCCTGAATGGGAATGCCGGGCTATCCCTTCCAAACAGTCCTGTTGACGAGGTTTTCCATGCGCTATCCCCCCCGTAAGCCCCAAAAGCCGGATTCGCTTTCCGCACTCACTTCGTTGGCGGACATTCTGCCTGCCGTTTGCCGGGATCTGGCCCTGGATCGCAAGGTCAATGAGCTGGCCCTGCTGGCGCTGTGGCCCAAACAGGTGGAAATGCTAGCGGGCGCCGTAGCGGCATCTCAAAGCAAGGCGATTCGCTTGAAAAAGCAGGGGGACCGGACGATCCTGGTGGTGAAAGTGGCTTCGGCCACGCTGGCATCGGAACTGGGTTTTCAGGTGCCCGCGCTGAAAGACGCCTTGAACCGCTTTCACCCCCAGACCGGCATTATGTTGGACCAGATTCAACTCTCCGTGGGTGCATTTTAGACATGTTCGTCGAGAAAATTTTTACGGATCCGGCCTATTTTTTCAGTGCCAGCGTCATTGTGGTGGGCTCCATCACCATCCACGAGCTTTTTCACGCTCTGGCCGCCAGCTCCCAGGGTGATGATACTGCTGCTAAAAGTGGATACCTCACCCTGAACCCGCTGGTGCACATGGGGTCGGCTTCTCTCATGATGTTGCTGCTGTTTGGTTTTGCCTGGGGACAGACTCCCATCAACCCAGCCCGTTTCCGGCATCGTTTCAGCGCAGCGCTGGTTTCCTTCGCGGGCCCGTTGGCCAACCTGCTGTTGGTGATTCTGGCCGTGTGGGTTGTTGGCATACCGGGGCTTTCTGCCGGGATGAAAGCTTTTTTGGGACTGGCTGCGATTCTAAACGCGTTCCTGTTTTTGTTTAACATGTTGCCGGTTCCACCGCTGGATGGTTTTGGGGTCCTGGAAACTTTTTTGCCTGCTTTGCGTCGTCAATCATCAGGTTTGAGCCGGTATGGTTTCCTGATCCTGCTGGTTCTGTTTTTCTTCTTCGGACTCGGCGATATGCTGTATGACGCGGCATGGCGGCTCGTCCGGGAAGTGGGCAGAATCCGGGCAGCCCTCTGAGGGTTTGCCTGATACGCTATAATGAATGGATATCCGTACCGGTGTGTTGTTAGCCGCATAAAGTCTGGATGGTACCTCGATGAGACATAAAAAGATTTTTGGCGCCCTGTTGATCCCGCTTTCGCTGGTGGTGACAATTCAACAGAGTTTTGCCTATACTCCGCAATCCCTCTATGACGAGGTTTGGAAGCTTATCAATGCCCGTTTTGTCAACGAGGACAAGAACGGACAGGATTGGCGCATCTGGCGTCACCGCTTTGATACCGTCATCAAAGACGAAGACGATGCCAACGTCGCCATTGAGACCATGCTGGCCAGTCTGAACGACCGCTATACCCGCTTCCTGGATAAGGAAGAGTTTGCGGAAGAAGGCCGTTCTATCAAGGCAACCCTGTTCGGGATCGGGATTCAAATCGGGGTCCGGGAAGACAAACTGGTGGTGATTGCCCCCATTGATGACACCCCGGCGGACAAAGCCGGCCTGAAGGCCAACGACGAGATTCTTTCCATCGACGGCAAGAACACCAAGGGCATGTCGGTGAAGGAAGCGGCCGATCTGATCCGAGGGCAAAAAGGCACCAAGGTACACCTGGTCATCAAGCGGGATGAAAAACCGGCCAGGGACTTTTTCATCATGCGGGATGAAATCAAGCTGAAATCCGTCTCGCTGACCAATCCGTTCAACCAGTCGGTCCCCAATAACATCGGCTATATCAAGCTGTCCACGTTCCTCAGCAGCAATGCTTCGCAGGAACTGCAAACCGCCATCAAGGATCTGGGCAACAAGAGCGGCTATATCCTCGATTTGCGCTCCAATCCGGGCGGATTGCTGTCCAATGCCATCCGCATTGCCGACTTCTTCCTGGAGGATGGATCCATTGTGAGCACCGTGGACCGGGATGGTTACAAGGAAGTGCGTTATTCCAGTCCATCCGTGCTGACGGCCAAGCCGCTGGTGGTCTTGATCAACGGCGGCAGCGCCAGCGCCAGCGAGATTCTGAGCGGCGCGCTGAAGGACAACAAACGGGCCATTCTGGTGGGCGAACGAAGCTTTGGCAAAGGGTTGGTGCAGGAAATCAACCAGCTGCCGGGCGGCGCCGGGGTGAACATCACCACCCAGCGCTACCTCACGCCCAACGATACCGACATCAATAAAAAAGGCATCGAGCCGGATATCCCGGTGGAGCTGACTGAAGATGACGCCAAGGCCAAGAAGGACCCCCAGTTGGTCAAGGCCATCGCCATCGCGGAAGAGATGATCAAAGGCAAGACGGTGAAGGATATTCTCAACCAGAGCATTGCGTCCCAGCACAATGCCGCCAAGGTCGAGGAAGCGGCCTCTAAAGCCAAGGAAAGCAGCACCGCGTTGCCCAAAAAAGGGCTCGAAAAAACCCAGTAAGCGCCTCTAGCGCTCTCCCCACAGTAAAAGCTGTTGAAACCAGCCGGGTCCAAAAGGTCCGGCTGGTTTTTTGCGAGCGGGTGCCGGGGCCGGTTTTTCCGGCGTGGCAATCTTGCGGGATGCGGTTGGACGGCTAGTCCGGCCGGTTTTTACGGGTGGCGTGATTAGATCGACCGGCTGTTCATCCGGTTCGGTGTCTTCCGGCTCGTCCAGTCTGCCATCACCCGCGCTTGCCCGAATCACCGTCTGGTGGTGGAAGGCTTTCATAATCCGGGATTGCAGCCGGTAATCCGGCACATGTCGTCCAACCAGCGCCCAGAAATCCGCGCCATGCCCGGCCACGAAGTAATGGGCCAGCTCATGCACGATGAGATAGCGCAAAGCCTCCGCCGGGGCATTGTCCAGGCAGTACTTGGAAACCGTCATAGTCTTGGTGCGCAGGTTCACCTGGGCCAGGTGGTTGTAGCGCGAGTACCCCATCCGGATTTTGCCCAGAGGCACGTTGAAGGTTTCCGCGTTGATCCGGCGCACGTGTGCTTCCAGCTCTTCGCGGGTGCGGATGGTGACGTGCTCCTGTTTGCCCCCTTGTTTGGCCAGCAGCGATTTTTCGCGGCTATCCTTGTTCTCTATTTTTTCCACCAGCCGACTGATCACTTCATGTTTGACGCTTTTGGCCCAATGGCGGGGGACTTTCACCCAGATGATGCCCGCATCACGAATACAGGCCGAGGCCCGGCGGAGTCCCTTGCATTCCTCAACGTGTACCTTCATTGACGCTCTCTGAAATCCTGCGGAAATTTCTGTGGATCCTTGCTCTCTCTTCATGGTGACGCATGAAGCGGTGAACGTCAAAGGATTTTCAGCATCAACCTAAAAATTTTGTTGCAAAAGCCCTTGCTCAGCTTCCAGTTGGGATTGCACAAAGCGGCAATCGCTGTGAATCTGGGCAATCAGGTCGTCCACGCTGGGGAAGCGCCGCTCGTCCCGAATCCGGTGCAGGAAAATCATCTGCAGGTTTTCGTTGTAGAAATCCGGCCCCTGATAATCCATCAGGTGAACTTCCACCCGTTTGATCCCCTGGTCGCCGAAGGTGGGGCTGAGGCCGATATTGCAGACGGCCAAATACGGCATGTTATTCAGGATGGCATAGCCGCCGTAAGTGCCTTGTGCCGGAACCAGCCGATGGGGCTCAATGGCCAGGTTGGCGGTCGGGAAGCCCAATTGCCGGCCCCGCTGCAAGCCGGGTTCTACCAGGCCGGACAGGCTGTAGGGATGGCCCAGCAACTGGTTGGCCTGATCGATATCGCCGAAGGCCAAGAGTTTCCGAATGAGCGTGCTGCTTACAATCTGACCGCCATCCGCGGTGCGAACCGGATCGATCACCTGCACTTCAAAACCGTTCTCTTCTCCGGCCACTTTCAGCATGTCGCCGTCGCCGACCCGGTTGCGCCCAAAGCGATGATCATATCCCACCGTGACGCTTTTCACGCCCAGATGCTCAATCAGAATCAGCCGAATGAACTCGTCGGCGGGCAAGTTTTTCAGCCATTCGTCGAACTCCAGAATTAAGGCGTGGTCAAAGCCCATCGAGTCAAAGGCTGCCAGCCGTTCGTCCAGGGAAGAAAGCAATTGGGTGGGAGTTCGGCTAATCAAAAACTGGGGATGGTTGGCAAAGCTGACCACCACGCTGGGGATTCCCATGATACGCGCCTCACGCAGGGCGTTTTCCAGCACCATCACGTGCCCGATATGCACGCCGTCAAACATGCCGATGGCGCAGGCCGAGGCGGGCAACGAAATCGTATCAATCGAGCGGTGTACTTGCATGGAGATGGTGGTCTTTCTGGATTCCATTTTATATCAACCCGGATCGCAAAAAAATTAAACCAATCATGCCAGCATCATGAATGAGGATCAAGAGTCATGGACGTTTCCAAAAACCCTCTGTTCAAGGGAAGTGGCCAGCATGAGTGCAGCTTTACGATGAGGATATGCGAAACCCTCAATCGAAGAAAAAGCAGTCCACCCGAAAACGTGCGCCTGACAATTCCCAAGCGGTCGTGCCGCCGGAGACGACGGTCGAGGCGGATGCCGTTCGGGCGCCCAAGATTTTGCCCTACAGCGATATCGATGTGAGTCGCTGGCGGGATTACCCGGATGTGGAAACCGGCTCCCTCTGGATGTTTGAAAGCCGGGATCGCCGCAATGGCCATCAGCTGGACTACCATGGCAACTGCGTACCTCAAATCCTCACCCAGTTGTTAACCCGCTACACCCGGCAAGATGAAATCATCCTGGACCTGTTCCTGGGCTCCGGCACGTCTGCCATCGAGGCCGTCAATCTGGGTCGGCGGGCGATTGGCGTTGAACTGAAACCTGAGATGGCGGCGTATGTCCGCGAAAAACTGGATGAGCAAGGGAAATCCAGTCAGGTCGAGATTATCAACGGGGACAGCAGCAACGCTGACTGGACCGGCCGGGCCATTCGCCGTTCCTTGAAGCAACTGGATGCCGAGCAGGCCCAGTTCCTGTTCCTGCACCCGCCGTATGCGGATATCATCCGGTTCTCGGAATCGGAAAACGACTTATCCAATGCGGCATCCACCGAAGCGTTTCTGGATCAGTTCGAGCAGGTTTGCCGCCTGGGCTTTGAGATGCTGGCGCCGGGCCGGTTTGCGGGCCTGGTGATTGGCGACAAATACGCGGGCGGAGAGCTGGTTCCGCTGGGCTTCCAGTGCATGGAGCGCATGAACCGGGCGGGCTTCAAAACCAAGAGCATCATCGTCAAAAACATCAGCGGCAACGAAAAAGCCAAGGGGCGCATGAACAACCTCTGGCGTTACCGCGCGCTGGTCGGCGGCTTCTACATCTTCAAGCATGAATACGTGATGCTCTTCCAAAAGCCGATCCGTTCGAAATCGGCCAAGTAAAATCGGACCCCTGAAGGGGAATGGAGTCCGCCCCAAATAAAAAGCCTCCCGTAGAGCAAGGAGGCTGGGATCGTCGAACGAAACAAGGAGAGAGTGTAGTAGAGAGCTTTAGGCAAGTTGCATCGGCATCTTGCGTCAATCTGTCATGGCGCTTGATTGGATTGCTCCTGGCGAAAGTGCGGATGATCCCCCTTTGCGCAGCTAACCCCTGTGATGCGACTGATCAAGTTCAGATTTTTTCTGTGATGACCTGGGCGGCAATTTAGCGGGCTGATTTGTTAAAAGGCTGACTCAGACCGGTATTTCTAATATTTTTAAAATAACATCCAAGCTGAGCTATTTTGGAATCGGTGGGTTTTTCTTAAGGCTTCGGAAGAAATTCTTAAGGCGGCTTCGAATTGTGCGCCTGCTGCGATCCTGGTTACTTGCGTTCAGCCTGTCGAGCCAGGTATTTCAGCTATTAACCCCGTGAGTTCTTTTCCTCAGGCAGCCAAAAAAAAAGCCTCCCTGAGACGGAGAGGCCAGAAATGGCTAGTTGTTATTGTCGGAAGTGGTTTGCGTTATTTCCGGATAGTGGGCTGATCAGGGATCCCAACAGGCAGGCCATCATGCCCAGGGTTTGAAGTGCGAGCTGGCTCCAGTGGTTCATGCAATTTGGTGATAAAAAAGCGGGACCGGGACTTAACGCCTGGAGTGTTCGTCCATTCGAGGGCCGGTTGAATGGGAGGGACGTGGAACGGGTGGGAACCAGGCTGGTGATGTCCAAGCCCTGAAAAGGGTTAGCCAGGTTGTCTATGGGCGGCGGCCTTTGGGACATACCGCCTTGGGGTAGCAACTGGCCGAGTCCCGACAGCCCGGCCCGGCTGAAATCTTCCTGCAACGCGTCCATCAGGTGGGCAATGGGGCCCGGCATGGCCTGCCGGTTTTGCGGGTTCGCGCCGAAGGCGGCATCCAGTGCCTGGGCAATCGCCCGGTCGAACGTCGGATCTTGCAGGCCGCTATCCAATTTGGGAGGTGATGATGAGAAGGAGGGAGGCATTCCGAAACTGCCGAGACGGCTGCGGGCAATATCCATCTGCTGTTGCTCCTATAGCGGTGGTTCTATCTGCGGATGAATTTGACCATGCCAAGCTAGCCGAATCCGTCCCCCGCGACGATTCGCATAACGATTGATCCCCCGTTATTCAGTACAGACACTCGGATCTTCAACATAACCGCAGAACTCGCTGATTATCAAAATCAACGGGTTTTCTTAAGATCTGGGAAGAAAAGCTGAAGAGTTGTAATAACCATTCATGTTGATAGGTTGTGACTTGTGTAATAGCATCTTGGGCAACACAACAATACAAGTTGTCTGCAAACTGGAGCAAAGGCAAGACGATGATGCTATTGAGGAATGGTTTGAGATTTGCGGGACTGGAATTTGATCATCAATATAGCAGGGCATTTGGTTTGGCTAACTCTGCTCACCGCTCAACGACCAGTTTTAAACTTTCCGACAGCAAAAACCCATCCATTGGGCAAGATGAGCTGGTGATCCGGGAAACCCCGGTGGTCTCTCTAGCAGCGCGTTACGATAGAATGACGTTTCGGTTTAAGCATCCGGCCATTGGAGAGCTGACACGGTTGCTGGATGAGGGGAAAGAGCAAGAATCCATCCAATTACTGGGTCAAAAAGTGAGTGAAGTTTTTGCGAGTTTGAAACCGGAAGATGTTCAGGGGATAAAGCTTAGCCATCAGACCACATATGATGGGCCTTTTAGCTCCATGCGAAAGGTTCGGGACACACTGTCCGTTCATCAAAAAGGACTTTATCTACAATATTTTAAAAGAATCTTGCCCGCACTGGTCCAAGGCGCTGTGGATAGTCAACGAATTCGGCCCATGAGCGGGGAAGTTGTTAGGCGGTTGGAAGGCATCCGAAGAAGAGTGTTGCGGCAGCAGCCTGTGGTGACCAGGAGTCTGATTGCTCAAATGAGCCGCAGCTCTGAGATGGGCCAATGCAGAGTGTAACTTTCAGGTTGGAGGCGTGGCAGGTTGCAGGCGTGGGATTCTTGGATCGGCCCATATCAACTGCAGGGCTTGCAGCGACATCCGAAATCCTGGTTCTCCAACGCATTTGACAGCAGACTACGGCTTTTTAGGCTGTTTGCCTTGATCCACGTAGGTGTAGTCGAAGTAGGAAATGGGTTTGCTGAGCCGGATGGCCTTGAAACCTTCTTTATTGCGCTCGTTGATCATGGTGGTAATCACCGCGATGGCGCAGACGCTGAGAAAGGTGAGGATAATGGCCCCGTAGGTCAGGCGGGCGTATAGTTTGGACCGGCGGTATTTCTCGGCGGCGCTGATGCTTTCCGTGGATGTCATGGCTAAACCACTCCTTCAGGTTGTTGTATGCACATCTTAAAAAACAGACATCCTTCCCGGCAAGCAGAACTTTGCGGGGTTTGGGCTGTCCGGCCTGTCATTCTGCGATGGCAGGACGTTTGCTTAGTAGGGTCTTTGGGAGAAGACCGCTTCGCGGGGGCGCAGGCTGGGATCCACCGGGCGGGCCTCATCGATGACGCCGCTCAGGGCATGGCCGTCTTTAAGAAACGCCCGGTAGGGATAAATCACCAGGCCGCTGAGGATCTTGGGGTAAAAATAGGTGGATTTCTGGGGCATACGGTTGCCGCCTTCGCAGATCTGATGCACCAGCTTCACCGAAGGAGCGGCGAGATAAAAACCAGCCATGGCCTTCCCGGCTTGCCACATGGCGTCAATCTCCGCTTCGTCCCGATAAAAGCCCAGTGTTCCGTTCTGTTTCAGGGCTTCGCCAGTGCTGCCGAAGATGCCCTTGAAGACGGTTTCCTCCAACAGGGCGGCATCAAAGGTATCCAGCAGGGTGGGCAGGTTTTGGGGGGTGGCTTCGGGTTTGATGCGAAGTTTTACCAGCTCCTGGCGGTCAGCTTTCCGGTAACTGAAGGTTTCATGGGTATC
>DATNPJ010000026.1:0-42492 GCA_036703295.1 Coleofasciculaceae cyanobacterium
TACGGCTACCGGGTTCGAATCCATCCGATATGTAGAGTAAAAAAATCTCTTTTAAAAAACGACATCCATGAAAACAGGACTGAGAAATCAGTCCTGTTTTTGGGAGTGGAACAATGCAGATAGTGAAACTGTTTCCCAGTGTTCCCACAGGTGGATTTAACCTTGAGGCTGGATGCGTTCAGACGGCAACTCTTTTAATTATTGGCAATGTTCCACTCCCAACCGATGAGCAGTTTTCTGGCAATGCTTTTCTACCCATGCTTTGATGCGATCAACCGTCTGGAGGCTAAACCCTTTATCCTTCAGCATGACCCGCTCCGTTTCCAGCGCTGGAATCATTGCTTCAATTTGACTTTTCAAAATCTCGCGTAAGGCTGGAAACGAAAACCCGACATCCTTGCATAATTCTTCCCAATGGCGCGGTTGAATCTCGGTAATCTCATACTTGCCGCCAATTTTCATGGACAGCTTGTCGGTCATTCCTTCATACACTTGGGTACATAGCACATCGTAAACTGGCGTGAGTCGGGTCTCTTTAGCGGAAGCATGCAGCAGGGAGAAATTCTTGCCGTGGGCGTCCGTATTCCCGATCAAATAATTGAACACCACGAGCCGGGCTAGTTGATTGCGGTCTTTCACCGGGCTGGTGGTTTGCCGCAGCAGATCGAAGCAATCTTTTAGCGAGGGCCCGCCTTCGCTCTGGTATTTGTGAGCATAAGGCACCCCCAGTGCCTGGCAGAAATCTTCTTGGTGAATGCGCCGCAGACGATGGTTGGCCGTCATCTCCCGGTCATAGCGTTCCACCAGCAAATAGGGAATTCCCTCCACTTGGCGCATCTCTACATGAGGGACCGGCAGGCCCAAACGTCCGGCCAAACGCATGCAGATAAATTCGTTTTGCACGGTATCGTCCAGATGCTCAATGGCCGGTTTCAGGATGTGCGTGGTTGGTGTTTCCCGGTGGGGAATAGCCACCTGATTTTCAATCAGGCAAACCGCCGCTTTTTCCTGAGCGCCTGCCAATGAGAGCCTGAGGCCATCCACTCCGATAAACAGGGGCTTTCTGGGCAATTCCCGGATGTGTTGAGCTAGTTCCGCTTCATCCAGAACGCGTCCGCTTAGTTCAAAATCCCCCTGTTTTTCCACCGGAGCAGATGGATCATGCAGCGAGACAGCTCCGGCGCAATCGTATCCTATCGCTTGCAACAAGCTAAAAGTGTTATTGGGACTGATCCCAAACAGTTTTCCCAAAGCACGGCGGGCCATTTCGCTTTCCGGGAGCAGTCCGCCAAAATAGGCTTCACATCGCGCGTGATCATATGTTTTTTGAGTGCTTGGCATCCCGATGGACAAGGGTTGAGGCGGATTCTCGTCATAGGTAAATGACAGCTTGCCGTGGATATCCTGCTCCAGAATGCCGACGAATTTACCATACAGACGAACCGCAAGCTGTTTGTCCTTCATTCAGCCAACTCCCCACCGGCCATTCCCAGTCGGAGTCCCAACATACTGGCAACCAGCAGCGATTTTCCCAGTTCGCAACTGGCTTTTCCCTTTTCCAATTCTCGAATAAAACGCACACCCGTCCCGCTGGCTGCCGCCAGTTCTTTTTGAGTGACTTTTTGCGCCTTCCGGGTTTTACGGATCAATGCTCCAAACTGTTCAGCCGTGGTGATCCCCATAGTATGTCCTTTTTTAAAAGTCCCGAACGGGATTCTTTTGTAAGTATAAGGCGTTTCCAGCAAAAAAGATACCTTACGGGACGTTTTTAGAAGCAACCAGCAAAAACCAGAACAAATCATCCCGAACGGGATGCTCATACGAATTCGTCAAAAAAATTGGGCCGGACTTTGGCCCCGCCGGAAGATAGAAACATCGCTTGCTGGCCCTGCTGGAAAGGGCAGGGATAACGAAAACGGGGATGATTGATGCCTTCGTATTTGTTATCGGTCTAAAGGCTTGCCTCTGCGTGCAAAGGGTTTGGCTGTAAACGGCACCATATAGGAACTAATAGGGTTCCAGGGTGGTCCCTTTTTGGCGCTGAAACGGTACCTGGGGCATTTCCAAGCCCTCATTCTTATGTTGCCTGAAACGCAGCCCCAAAATCGTAAACTTTGATCTCTGGAACCGTTTCGGAAGCACTGCCATACTGTGGGGCTATGACGCCTCATGCCGCCGAATGGATATCCGGCGCCTGCTTTGTGTCGACTTTGTTTCCCTGAAAATAAGGACTGCCTGGATGTCTATCCTACTGCAAGAACCAAGGTCTAAAGGCAAATATGCTTGCCACGTTAATGCCGATGGCGAGTTGGAATGCGAATGGCGAGAACCCAGATCTCCCTGGGTCATTGAAGAGAATCCTATGCCCCCGAATCGCGGGGCAATTATCTTATCTGCCAACAGCCAGCCTGCCACCAAGTCATTGCCGCCATTCCCTTGGCAGGATGTTTTACCGTTCTGGGAGGCCGAATCGGGACCCTTCCAAGGGCGTATTTACAAAAGGGAAATTCCCCCCTTGCCGCCTGCCGAGCCAAATACCCCACCACAAGCCCCAGGTCCGGTCCTGCAAGGCCGCGTGGAAAAGAGAGACGAGTCCGGTGTCGCTTGGGGCAAGCTGGGAGGTGTTCTGGGCACGGTGTCGGAACCGTTATACAGGTTGGTGTTCCTCTGGGTTTGGCGCTGTTGCAAAAGCGGCTGGCCGACAGTGCTACCGATGCCCAGATGCAGGCGCAAGCAGCCAGAGATTTCAGACAAATCCTCGAAGCGGGGTCTCCACCAATCTACCAGCCGATTCAAGCGCCGAATAACATCCCCTTACACCCCATGCCGCCTGCCTCGGCACCGCCGTCCAGTGTCTTGCGGAATATGGCCCAGCAAACTCTGATCACCTTGCGGGAGGCCCAGCACCAACGCATGCTGGAGGAGGCACGGCAGTTGTACGAAACTTCCCAGGGTCGTCCGGATTTGGTGGCTCGTTTGATTGATGCTTACGATCCCAGCCAGGCGGCACCGCTGCCTCCCCTTCGGCAGAACCAGCCCACCGAGCACGATACCTACAATCCTCCGGTAGACCCGGCGGTGCAGCAGGCGTTTGCCGATCTGCTCAATCATCGATCCTTCATCCCGGAAGATCCCAACCTGATTGCCCACAACCTGTCCTACGGCCAAAAGCCCGCAGACCTGAACGAATACATCCGTCACCAGCAAGAACGCACCATGGCAGACGCCCACTGGCAGGCCCAGCAAGCACAAGCCCGCCTGGCTGTCGAGCAGGCCGAAACCGAGCGGTTGAAACAAAACTTGCTCCGCATGCAGCAGCAGGTACTGGCGGAGGGGCAGGTTCGGACTGCACAGCAGCAAAATGAGCATGCCCCAATTGCATCAAACACAATGCTGAACGCTGGTGTGAAGATGGATAGTGTAGAAGCCTCCGAGAAAAAGACGGGGCCATTGGGTCTCGGTGAGCGGGCAATGGGACGGAAATCCCGCCTGCCACCCATGCCTTTGCCTTTCCAGAATAACCAGGAGCTTTTTGCCCAGATGGGACAACATTTTGTGCTTGGGGAAGGGCAACCTGTGGAAATAGATTTGGGCAAACTCGATTTCTCGGATAGTGTCAACATTCCCAAGTTGCTACCCAAAAATGCTCAGGTATTAATGTTTGATAAAAAAGCCGGTAAGCTTGCCTTAGAGGAGGCATTTGAAAAGAAGCTAAACGTTGTTCATAAGGGTGACTTTACTTATATCGAATTTTTAGAGCCCTTTACAAACGTTAGCCTACATATTCCAAGCGATGTTGATCCAAGAGCATTGGTATTCGGTCGGATGGCAGTAAACATGAGAAATCCTGAAATTGTAATCAATCATAGAAGTAATAGCTATACAGTAAGTGCTGAATTGATTTCCCCAAAAGTAGATAGGTATCTAGATGATTTTGATTTTAATTCTGAAAAGCGAGCATGGTGGAAAGAAATTCCAGTAAGAGTTGTTCATGAGGGTGCGCCAACTGGCAGTACCAGCTTCAGAATCTTTGCCAAAAAAGGAACATACTCAAAATTCTACCGGAAATATTAAAATTTACTTTTGACGCTCAAGCCACTCATACATCCCACCAGGTTCTGGAGTAATTTTTGACTTTGGTGCAGCATCTACGTACCGTTTCCAGTCATCATAACAGAAATAATGTAGTGGATGTTTGTAGCAGACAATATAAGCCGGATAATCAAGGGCCTTTACTGTGTCAAAGTAAGGGCCCTTAAATTCTGAAGTGGATAACCCATACTCTGTTGCATATTTTTGTAATTCTACTTTGGCCCGAGCAAGAGCGATTTCTTTGGTATCCTTTTCAAAGCTATCACTATGCTTCAATTGCTGACAGCCGGATGAAATCAATAAAAAAATGCCTAATATAAACGCATACTTGCTTTTCATGTCAAAAGTCCTCATTAAAGATTGGATAATTATAATGTAATCCTGCACATTACAATTATACAAATCTTCAATTTTACCAAACCAGAACAGACCTAGCTGGCCCAAAGCCTTCTGGCTACCGAACAGGCCGAGGCCGAGCGGTTGAAACAAAACTTGCTCCGCATGCAGCAGGTGCTGGAACATGGGCAGACAACACACCAGCGACCGAATGGTTGCCCGTGCCGTTAAAAGCCGTCAGGACCAATTAATTGAGCAGGCATTCCTGGATCCTGGAAACCCAGCGGAAAATATCCTTCAGCAGGCTAACGGAACAGAACGCTTGTTGGCAGGCAAGCTGAGCCAAGTGGAACTCAACTTGGATACACTGTTTGCTCAAGGGCGTATCAGCCAGACCGAGCAGCAGGAATTATCCGCCACCGCCAAAGCAGTGGTCGCCCGCAACTGGTTGGCCCATGATGGGCAGCTCAACGAGGACGGTACTGTGACCTATCGGGGCGTGGTGATGGATGCCCGGACAGCGCCCCTGATCGCTTACGCCGATGCCAAACGCTACTGGGACAAGGAGCGGCATCTCTCTACCCAAGAACTGGGCAAAGCCGCTACGGATCTGGCCAGGGGAGTCTTTGACTTCTTCATCGGGGATGACCTCAAAACCTTGAGCGACCCGCATGCCACCCTCTTTACCAAGGTATTGGCTGGCGGATCGCTCGCGCTCAATCTGGTGCCCGGCGGCGCCTTGGAAAAATCCGCCAGAAAAATTCTGCTGCGAGGTGTTGCCAAAGGCGCTACCGAGAAAACCCTCGCCACCACCACCCTGCTCCTCGGCGCTGGCCTCGCCGGTTACGCCGGAGTGCTCCACTTCAGCTGGCCCTAAATTTCGGACGCCTGTCAACCAAGAGAAAGCAACGTCTGATGGGTAATTGCCCAAACCATCTTTTTGCCCTCAGGTACTTTAAGGCCCGACAACAATCCCCTGTTCAGCCGTTGCCGGAGCGTACCCAGCTTGATGCCTGTTAGGGCTTCCACTTCGTCAAGTTTATAGAATGTTTTCTCCATATAGAAGGAAATTATATGGGGAAAACGCTCCGTTACAAATATTCGTTACCGTTACAAATTTACTTACTTCAAAAAGTGAAGAATGGTGGAGGCGACAGGATTTGAACCCGCGACCCTCTGCGTGCAAAGCAGATGCTCTACCAACTGAGCTACGCCCCCAAGGGTGAGGTAACAACGTCTCAGAAATATAACATACCCTCTGCTGTGAGGGCAAAGGGTATGTTACAAAGAGCTGGCATGGCGCTCTGGGAACGGTACTTATGGGTGTCTGACGACTGGCACCAGGGCTCCATTCGATAGTCTGTCCGGGGAATGTGAACGCTCAGATTCTTAAAGAGACTCATGGCATCATTACTTTTCGCCTGGGGAGGTGTTTTTGCCTTTTTGGTTTCGGATAGCCCTCTTACAGTAAGCACTTTAGATGTTCCGGATTTTTCCAACAAGGTGAATGATACTTTCTGGTAACGGTTTGCTATAATCCGAAGCATTGGGCATGCACTAGGATGCTGCACCAGCCGTCGACTCCGGAGTGTGGATGTGGTATCTGAGGAGATTCGCAGCATCGCGCCGGGAAAGGGTGTGGTGGAAAGTTTCAAGCAAGCACTGGAAAAAGCGGCAGTCGCCTTGCCGCGAGAGCAGTATCGCTTTTTGATTGTCAGCGAGCCGGATTCTTGGCATATGACCGTAGCTGGCCTCCTCTGGCAAGCGTTGAGCAGCGATCCAGAGGTTGATTTTGAAGTCAGCCGGGACACGATTACGCTGGATACGGTGGACAACCCACTGGAGAACGCCCAGCGTTATTTGGCCAGCCTGCGGTTCGGCACTGGTTGGATGCGCCAGCAAGAACTGGATTTTGGGCGCTGGCGTTTTCAGCGCTTCGTCGCCTTGTTGGCACGTAAGCGGGTAGAGGCCAAGCTGAAACTGGCTTCAAAAGAAGGTCGCCCCTATGATGCGATTGCCTTTCAAGGTCAAAATGCCGCATTGGCTTGCATAGACCTGATGGCTCATGTGCCTGCGCTGGTATCTATTGGTCTCACCAATGCCCAGGCCTCTCGGGAGTGGAATATCCCGGCCACGCGTTGGACTTACTGGCCCGCTATCCGGTGGGAACGGGCCGTATTCCGGCAGGCGAGAGCCGTTGCTACTTTCTCCGGGTGGGCCATGGATGCGGTGCTGGCTGAAAACCCCCGCCTGGATCCTGGGAAAGTCCGCCATTATGCACCCGGTATCGAATTAGAGCAATTCCTGGAACTCCCCGTGGCGCGCCAGCGAGTCATGTCAGAATTTGACGCCACAGCCAGTTTTGGCCGGTATGTTGCATGGCTGAAAGAAATCGGCAAAAAAAAGAGCTAAGAGAAAATCTCCTAGCCCGGGTTTCATTGTGTCTGATTCGGTGGACCGGATAGGGTTCGGTTCCGAACCAGCCACATTCCTTGCACTCCAAATCGTTAAAAAGCTTTGTGCGCCAACAAACATCGGGTTGCGCTTAAACACCCGAAACTACACTACTTGCGCTAAAGGTACTGGGAGGGATGTCACAGGAGGACAATTGAGTCTAAAACTGAAATTCCTTAAAGTACCCAAGTAACAGTGTACCCCAGCAAGGTCGGTTGTAATCACCCTGGAGGGTTATTTATGTCTTTTCTCATTAGTTGAAAAACCGCATATAATCAATGTTTGCCTGGGGTTTGCTTGTGCTGCTTCGGATTGACGCGTATTGCGGATTGCCGGAATCGCATGCAGGGATGAATTCTCCCGTTGAGGGTGGTCACCGCTCCGAGGTCAAACCGCCAAAAGGGAAAAGACCCGGAGTTTTGACTCCCGAGCCTTGTTGGGGAACAAACGAGGTGGTTGTTGTGGATTCACTTTTGAGTATGCGGCTTTCCTACCCCATCCTCATCCCCTGATCAATGGAATGCTGGAGCAGGGCTGTGTTTCGCGCCCTGGCCGTTGAATGCGGTTCTCCACCTTTTGGTCGATTCCGTGGGGCAAATTCGACCTTAAAATAGACCTGTCCGACCGCAGAGATTGATCCATGGGTCAATGCACGTTCCGGGTGCCATACCGTACTATGAGAACAGATGCAGTAAGGGACTGCGGACAAGCGAGGAAATCATGGTTGACGGCATTTCAGGGAAAAACAACAACATCCAGGATGCCGACCTGCTGAACGTAGGTCAGCAACAATCCAGCCGGAACGTGGAAAAGGTCAATATCGAGACCGCCCAAGAGACGGCATCGGTTTCCTCCTTAAAGCTGTTGGACGAAGCCCATATCTCCGACGAGGCCAAAAAAGCCTGGGAGAGCGAAAAAGAGATTCTGCGCTTCAGCCGTTTGGCCCAGCGCGTCAAGGAACCCTTCAATTCCGAAAAGGTGGCCCAGATTAAAGGAATGCTGGATGCTGGCCGGATTAACGACTATCTGCGTTCGCTGAACACCGATACGATCGCCGAAAGCATTCTCAATTCTCCGTCTAGCGCGTTCTTGCGCTGATTCCGAGGTGTGAACCCAACCCATTCAGATTTCCGAATCTGAATTGCCAACCCAGCGTTTGGAGCCCCTGAAAGCTTCAATACACCAAAACTCCTGTGGATTGCCAATAAAGCCTCATCGATTCGATCGAGGCTTTCTTTTTTTGTGAGCGTTTCTGCACAAGCCCGACGTTCGAAACTCTATTGAATTCAGTCGATAGATTTCAAAAGTCCCATTGGCCATTTTAACGCTTTTAAAGCGGCAATCAGGCTTTCCTTGGGTACATCAATAGCTTTCTGATACTCCACCTCAACCTCAGCCGGTGTGGCTCGCCGTCTTCGCTGTCCTTCTTTGTGTTTCCTTTGGAAATTTCGGTCTTTCTTAAGATTGGTCATTGTCTCTGATAGACGCTCGCAGAAATCCGGGTCTTCCATCAGCTCGGCTGTTTTCCGGGCTGCCGCCTCCGAGCGGCTTTCACGGAATCCTGGGACATTCCACTGTTGAATTGTTTCCTCCGACCGTTTTTTGCGGAATTCCGGTTCCGCCCAACGTTTGTCCATGGCCTGTTTACGGATTTCCCTGGCGGGGATCAGCTTAAAACCGATTTTTTTTGCACGCCGGGTTATTTCTCTTCGATTGAGCCCTGTGTAACGCGCCATAATGACTATCGGATTCAACTCGTAGGCCTCAAATGTTCCGTTGGCTATCAATTCTTGCTTTAGTTGATCCAATATTTTCCAGGTTTCCAGGATTTCCTCGGATGCCTTTCTGCCGGAAAAATAAACATCAGAAGAGACAAGATTAGACAAAGGGAATGTTTGAACAGGCTGGGAAGTTGGCTGCACAGATTTTTGTGCGACCCTATTGGCAGGGTATTGTGAAAATAACAACCGTGCTTGCACGACGATTAACCCATATGTCCCACTTTTAATTTCGTAATTCCGGATTTTCTCAAATGGCGAGAAATTTAGTAAAAAACCATTTACCTAGTATGCGCCACGGCTGGCCAGAACAGCGGGGAGGGTGCGCAGCAGGATGCTGATGTCGCTGAGGACGCTCCACTTCACCACGTAATTCATTTCCAGTTTGCATAATTGCTCAAATTTCAGGCTGGAGCGACCACTCACCTGCCAAAGTCCCGTGATGCCCGGGTAAACCTGGAACCGAAGGGTGTAAGGCTCTTCAAACAGCTTGCTTTCATCCGGTGGCAGGGGGCGGGGGCCAACCAGAGACATCTCACCCCGGATGACATTCAGCAATTGGGGCAGCTCATCCAGGCTCAGGGCCCGCAGGAACTTTCCGATGGGCGTCACCCTCGGATCGTTTTCTATCTTGAACAGATTACCTTGCAGATTGGCCTGCTCGCGTAGTGCTTCCCGCTGGGCATCGGCATTCACCGACATGGTGCGGAATTTATACATGTAAAACGGCTTGTAATTCTTGCCGATACGCAAACTCTTATAGAAAATGGGGCCCGGCGAGGCGATTTTCACCAATAAGGCAATCACCAGCAGCAGCGGCAGAATGGCAATCAGACCTGTGGTTGCCGTCAGCAAGTCAAAAGCGCGCTTAAACCCTTGTTGAAGCTTGTAGAACCATTGGTTGGTTCGGTTGAGGAACGCAAGCTCGATACGCAGGCTGCGATCGGAGGCATTACGGCCGCGGAGCAGGTCGCCGAAAGCGGGCAACCTGAGTGTCCGTTGCGGGTACAGGTGAGGTGTGATCATGGTAAATGTATCCCGTCAGTTCAGTCGAAGGTCGATTCCAAGGTGTAAAGGTTCAGCAGTTAATTTCAGTATTAATCTATATCTGAAACAAAATGCAAAGTCTAGTTTAGCGTCCTGCTCATGGAGTGCAGCTTGGAGCAGCATATTGTAAACTGGGCATCACGACTATTAGACAGGCGTCTAGGCTAGAGGCTGCCTGCGGCTTTGGCCACGCCGAAGGCAATCATGGAACTTCTTTTTGTTTTAAAGCTTTAACTTTTATTTCAGACTGAAACCTGAATGCAGGACTGCCTGTAAAACAGATAAAGGAATGCCCGATGAAGAAGCGGATTCTGATGCCGGTTGCCGTGGTTGCAAATTTGCTCCTTGCGGCAGTGGTGATGTTTGGGGGCTCCGGGCAATTGACGTTGGGCCAACCGGTTTCCGGGTTGACGGGCCAGCCTTCGGCTAAAAAGCCTTTCCAGAAAGAGCTTCCAGGACTGTTGAAGGAGAGCTGGACTTTCTACAAGGGGAGGTTCCTGGTGGACGGGGCGCATGTGGTTTCCAATACTTACGGCGGCACCATCAGCGAAGGTCAATCCTACGCGCTGCTGAAGGCTGTGTGGATGGATGATCCGGAAACGTTCCGCAAGGTCTGGCATTGGACACGCCGCAACATGCGCCGCCCAAGCGATCACTTGCTGGGCTGGCGCTGGGGTGAACGCGAGGACGGCACCCAGGGGCTGATCGACACGAACAATGCCACCGATGCGGACCAGGATATCGCTTACGCGTTGCTGTTAGCGGGCGAACGCTGGCAAGAACCGGCCTACACCCAAGATGCCCTGGCGATGATCGGGGATCTTTGGCGTCTGAACGTGCAGCGGATTGATGGCCGGTACTATCTGGTGCCGGGAACCTGGGAGGGCTTCCAGTGGGAGTATCTCACCCTGGACCCCTCCTACTTTGCGCCCTATGTCTATCGCAAGTTTGCGCAAGCCGATAAAGCTCACGCCGCTGGCTGGAGCCAGCTGGCCGATGATATATACGACACCTTGGAAGCCTGCACCGCGTTGACGGCCAATCGATTGCCGCCAAACTGGTGCGCGGTAAAGCGGCAGACGGACGGTAAGCCGAAGATTATCTTTTCCGACCGGCAGGGTGAGGGCGCCCGCGATTTCAGTTACGATGCCTTCCGGGTTTACTGGCGCATGGCCATGGATGCCGCGCTCAGCCCCTCCCCAGGACGAGATCGGGCCAGGGCTTATTTGCGGAATCATCCTTATCTCCGGACATACTGGCAACAGCATCGCCTGATGCCGGAGGGCTTTACTGCGGACGGGCAGCCGCGCACCACGGAAACATCCGGCTTTGCGATGGGACCGGTCATGGTGCTGAGCCATGCCGCAGCCCCGGCCCAGGACGGTGAACTCTACGCGCAGATGCTGGCTCCCCACTATCATCCCGATGGTTACTGGTTCAACGATTACAACGATTTTCTCCACAGCGTGATTTGGCTGCATTTGTACGCCTTGTCTCTGGATATGGGCCGGTAATGACAGGTTCAAGTGGCGGGTAGGTAGTCTATTCCTCTGTCATTCAGAAGAGATTCAGGATTAGGCAATTTGAGTACTTGAGGGGTTTTATATCAGCGTGGGTAAGCAATACGTATAATTTTTAAGGATGCGCAAATGCCAGGAACGATCAGTCAACATCCGGTGAAATTCGGATCAATGTCCGTGGGTTTGAAGAGAGACACGCCGAATTCTAATTCACCCAATAGCGTCTCAGTAGTCTTTGATGGGACCCAGTATTTCAATGTAAATGATTACCCAGACCCATCCGGTCCACGGCTTAAACATAAAGTGCATCGTGTACTTTTTGATTATCAGCGTGAATTATTGGACAAAATTCAAGCATTCAGCAATCCTGACAAATGGGAAAGCACCTATAAAGGCAAATCCGGGGATGAGATCAAGGAACTGCTGCCAGAGGACCCTGAATTCAAACACCTGATCAGAGATGTACTCAAACTGCTCAGCTCTTTGCAGCAATCCCTGAATGAGGGGAAGCGCTTATCGCCAAAGCAGGCTGGTGAGTATGGCGATCTCTTTAAGAAATATGGGGATCCTTCAGCCAGTGACGCGGAAAGGCTTCAATCGATATTGCAGATTCGGGATTTACCGGGAAAAATAAAGCGGGGCAAGCTGGATTTAAAGACCAACCGACAAGGCGCCCCAATCATTCAAATTCTGCTTTCGGAACACGCACCCAATCAGGTGGAACGGTCGTCCTCATCACGCGGAGGCGCTAAGCAACGGATGAGATGGGAGTCGGGCTCTGAACCCAACCGCAAATTTCAACTTCGCGACTATCAATCCCGCAAATATCAATCCGAAGATGAGTGATCCCGGCTGGTGCCGGGTGGAAAAATCCCTGGATTTTGCCTTTCCCGCATCGGTAACCGGCTGAACTTCGGAGTTTTCGGAGGCCAGCGGGTTTCTTCTATGAGCTGTGTCCTAACCGACGGGCTCGGCTCCCGGTATAATAGGACGAGTTGAAACTCACCGGTGGTTGCGGGTTGGACTGCCCTCACCGTGACGTTAGCGTGAAAGTACCAGATTGGGAAGGCAGGCCATGCGCGTGTTGAACGTTAAAAATATCACCTCGGCCAGGGGGCTGTTGTCGTGTTTGCTGACGGCCTCACTGGCCATCTCCGTGACGCTTGGCGCTGCGGCAGAAGCGCAGGAAGCCAAGCCGCCCATCCGGGTGACGCTGCTGCAACTGAACGACGTTTACCAACTTCCCCCGGTGGATAAAGGGCAGCGGGGCGGTCTGGCACGGGTGGCCACTCTGGTGAAGCGCATCGAGGCGGAGAACCCCAACACCCTGGTGGTGCTGGCCGGCGATACGCTTTCGCCGTCCATTGCCTCCAAGCTGTTTCAGGGGCGGCAGATGATTGAAGCCTGGAATCAGTTGGGCCTGGATGTGGCTGCGTTGGGCAATCACGAGTTCGATTTCGGCAATGACGTCCTGCTTTCTCGGATGCAGGAGTCCCAATTTGCCTGGGTGAACGCGAATGCCATCGACAAGAACACCAATCAGCCGCTGGGAAATAGTGTTCCTTATGTGATTAAAGATATTAACGGCGTAAAAGTAGGATTTTTTGGGATTTTGACGCCGGACACCGCTCACGCCTCGCATCCGGGGCCGAATGTGGAATTCAAGGATCCGTATTACGCGGCCTGCGAGACGGTCGGCAAAATGCGAAAAGAAGGCGTAGACGTGGTAGTGGCGGTCACTCACTTGGCCATGCACCAGGACAAGCGGATGGCACGGGTGATGCCTTATCATATGGCGCTCATTATGGGCGGCCATGAGCATACCCTGCTGCAATCGATGGCAGCGGGCGTGCCCATCTTCAAAGTGGGCTCCGATGCCCGGAACTTGGGGCGAATCGACTTGCTCATCAACCCGGAGACTCACCAGCTGGAGAGCATGGACTGGGAAATCATCCCGGTGACGGCGGAGGTTCCGGAAGAACCGGCCATGGCAGCGCTCGTGAAGGGCTACGAGGATAAAATTGACGCCGAACTGGGTCAGATGATTGGCCAGGCAACCGTGTCACTGGATGCCCGGCAGCAAACCAACCGTGGCCAGGAGACCAACCTGGGCAATTTCGTGGCGGATGCCTACCGCAACCGGATGCAGGCGGATACGGCCATCATCAACGGCGGTTCGATCCGCTCCAACACCACCTACGGCCCCGGCCCCATCACTCGTCGCGATGTATTGACCATGCTGCCTTTCGGCGATGGGGTGGTGAAGGTGCAAGTCACCGGTAAACAGATTAAAGAAGCCCTGGAAAACGGAGTCAGCCACCTGGGACAAGAGGAAGCCGGTCGTTTCCCACAGGTTTCCGGGTTGACGTTCAGCTATGACGGTACCAAGCCGGTTGGCTCACGGGTGGTATCGGTCAAGATCAACGGGCAGCCCTTGAGCCCAGGCAAAACCTACACGCTGGCATCCTCTGCGTATCTGATTGGCGGCGGGGATGATTACGGGATGTTCAAGGACATCAAGTACCTCATCAACCCCGAAGAGGCCCCCTTGGAAGCGGAACTGCTCATGGACGCCATCAGCCAGGCCAAAACCATCGCCCCCAAGGTGGAAGGACGGATTGTAAGGTTGGATGCTGCCCAAAGTAGCCGCTAAGCAAACCTAGAGAAAATTACTGTGTCGTCAGACTCTTTTGCAGTAATTCCAGGAATTCCTCTTTGCGAAGGGGCTTTCTGTCATTTCGCACTGACAAAGTGATAAAGGGGACCTTCGTAAATGCAGGCAGTGGGTAATGCATTTTTTGAGCGGATTTGATGCAGTTGCTTTGGTGGGATAATGCCTCAATCGTGCCATCTTTGTAGAAGCGAACGGGTATACCTGCGGAACACCGGAAGCCGCCATTTTGTCTGAGGTACTTCCGAACGTCGGAATACCACAGGTACCAATTGGTCTGCTCCTCTGATTCTTGTTGTTTCTTAGCAGTACCCTCCGTTTGTCCTGGCGGTTGCTCGTTGGGTTTAGGCCTCGTTTGGGCCAATACCATGAATTCAGGACCAACCAAAAGGAGTCCCACTAAAGCTAATTCCATAGTAAAAGGTATTTTCTTTGCCACTTGGAAACCTCCAACTACCTGATTAATGCTAAACCAATCGTGTGGCAATCTCAATGCCGCCCGGCGTTGATGCGGGAATACAGCTCTTGTGGGCTGGCGGGTGGGGCTTGGCCGTTTCGGACGGGTAGAATCAATGCGTCCAGCTTGGTTTTTGCTGGAAGCGGGAAGCTTCGGCCCACCACCGAGGCCTGGCAATCCGGATCGAAGCTCATGGCCTCAATCTGGCCGTTGCGATAAAACTTGATGGGGGTCCCAAATGCACAATGCAGGCCGCCGGTTTGCCCCAGGTATGCCCGTGCCCCCAGATACCAGGCGTACCAGTCCACTGTGTCCTTCTCGGATTCGATGGCTTGCTGCAAGGTTTGCACCTTGCCGGTGATGATCAGCGGTTGCCGGGCGGCGGATGGTGCCTGGCCTTGCTTCCCGATACCGCCTTGTAGGGAGGCGGGAGTCGATGGCCGGGTATCCACCAGCGGTTTCAGCATGTCGTCGGTGTCCAGTTGTGCCTGTTCGGCGGCATGCGCCAAAGAAGCACAAAAAACGCCCAGCATCAGCAGACCGAAAAGGGCCCGGTTGACCAAGCCTCGGGCTAATGCTCGTCTGTTATCGGGTGTAAAAAGGGTCAAAGACAACCGGGGCATGGATGGTTCCCTACGTCGCTTTCCTTATCATAGCAACTCTTGAGTCCGGTTTCGACCCTGTGAACACAGGAGATGGCGGCAAGGGGCGGATGCTTTTCGAACCAAAAAATCGGAAAAGCCGAAGCCTGGCTTTCATCTTGGCTGGCGAAAACTCCGCCTGGATACGCCGCTTCTGTCGGCCTCCTCCGTATGCCCCCCGTTCAACGCCAATTTTTAGGCTTTTTCCGAAAGATTGAACCGGCTATCTACACCAACTGATTGATGGAAGCTTGATGGCAAAAGTATATATTAAAAATATCCAAATAGGCTGTCTTCCTCAACTACTCAACAAATGCTCATTCATCACGCCCCTCGCCCGCTCAGCGGCCAGGGGCTTTTGTTTTAGGTGGCTTTCCCGGACAGGCTCCGGAAATCGGGGCGGGGAATGGCGGTAGGCTTGCCGGAAAAAGAATAAATAGTCCCCTCTATCCGGTGGAACTTTGCGGCTGGCGGCACTGATGGCGCATTCAGCCGTGTTAGGATCTCTCTCGTCCGAGGTTGGGAAAATGAGTGTCTGGCTCCGACTTGGTAACCGGTTAGAGTGAAATCCGATGAGTCGAAACGTGTGGAGAGATGAGCACCCCGGCGTGGGGCTCCGGCGGGAGAATTTGAACTTCCCCTGGCTGGAATCGAGCTGTGTGCTGATTGCCCTGTCCGCGGGCTGGGTTGTCGCCCAGAGTGATTTTATAATGGCCTTGCAGCTCGTTCTGGTATTGGTGGGCATTATAATCGGGGGGTACGTACTGCATCGCCCTTTTCATCAGGGGTTTGCCCTTTATATGGCGTTGATGGCCTTCAACTATTACTATTTCTATTGCGCCAAGCTGACCGGCCGGAACCCCAGCGACTTTGGAGATTGGGGCATTCCCGCCACTCCGTTGGAGAAGGTTCAGAAGGACATCTTCTTCTTTGTCCTGCTGGCTTTGGCGCTCATCAAGTTATTCAAGGACAAGATGGAAGGTCATCCGTTCTGGTCACGCCGCCTGGAGCACCCGCTTTTCAAACTGATCCTCCTGTATGGCGCGTATGTGGTCACGCATGGCATTTTCTGGATTATGGAGGGCGAGAACAGCTTCAACATTCTTCAATACATACGCACCAGCATTGAATTTGCCGTGATTCCCCTGCTGATGTGCACAGCCTTGATCCGTTCCGAGAAACAAATCAACACGGTTTTCAAGGGGATTCTCTACTCCCTGCCGGTGGTGTCCATACTGGGCATCATTGAATTTTTCATCAAGGGCTCCGCCTACGAACGCAGCTACTTCGGCGGCCAGATGTTCTACCGCGCCGTGTCTACCTTGCAAAATCCCAACAACCTGGGCGCCTATTTGGGCACGGTGCTGGGGCTTTATATTCTGTACTATTTGTATGGCCAGTTAAATCGCTTTGAACGGTGGTGGTTTTGGCCTTCTTTAATCCTGGGGATTTCCTGCCTGTTTATGACCATTTCCCGGTCCTCCATTCTGATTTTTTTCATCATGATCACGTTGACGCTTGTCGTGCACTTTTTTGCGGGCCGTAAAGACAGAAAGCAACAATCCGGCGTTATCTGGAAGCCTTTGTTGGGATACGGACTGCTGGTGGGTGCTTCGGGCCTGGTTTTGATCCAGTATTTCGATTTCAGCCATGCCATGGTGAATGCCGTGGATTTGTACGTGGATAACAGGTCAGTGCTCAGCCAGAACCGCTTATATGCTCCCGTAATCTCAATGGCCGCGCTATTGGAAAGCCCGATGACCGCTTTGTTCGGGTACACGCCCTCCGGTTACATCGGGAGCGACAACAGCATTGCCAATGTGCTGGTTCAGAACGGCGTAATCGGTTTCCTGCTATATGTTGCCATCTGGCAGCGGGCTTTGATGGACGGCCTGTTTGGCGCTATTCGGGGACAGGCTGGCCGTGCGCACCTGTATATGGCTTCGTTTTACCTCATTGGGTTCCAGATTTTGCACGGTTTTACCTCCCCCATCAACAAGAATTTCCCGCACAACATGTATTTCTGGTTTACGGTCGGGGTGTTGATTTGGCTGGGCAGCCGGCCTGCTCGATCGACCCCAACTGAAGAGATTCCGAGTGCTGATCAGCAGGCGGCACCCGCCATATTGGCCGGAGATGTTGCCGTCCCTTAGTCAGTCCCGGAAACCGGTGTGCCAATGGCGCGTTCCAGCGCGCTGATGGCATTGTAATACTGAGTAATGGCGTTCAGATAACTTTGCTGGGCCTGCTGAAGATTCTGCTGGGCAGAAACCGCGCTGAACAAATCGGCTTTTCCCTCGCGGTATTCCCTCTGAATAATCCTCCGCGCCTCTTCTTCGGCGGGGAGAATGGATTCCCGGTAGAGCAGCAGGTTGTCCCGGTCTGCCTTCCAGGATGCGTAGGCCTGGGAAACTTCGGCGCGGATGTCATTACGAACCGCCTCAAATTCCTGTTGCGCCTGCTTTAACGAAATCTGGGCCTTTTGTACCTCTTCCCGGCCGCTATGAAAGAGGGGCAATTCGACATTGATCTGGGTAAACCCTCCGTGAAAAAAGTCTTTCTGGGTGCTTTCGGTGATGGGTGATACGGTGTTCACGAACATATACCCGCTCATCACTTCCAAATCCGGCACCCGGTAGGCTTTGTTCAGACGGATCTCGCTTTTGGCCACGTCCGCCTTGCGGTTTGCGATCAGGATATCCCGCCTTGCCTGGTAGGCTTTCTCTAGAAGCAAATCCAGAGGAGGGATGTCCGCCAGGCGGACATTGCCCGGTGTTCCATGAAGCGGGGGCAGCAGCTCGCTTTCATCGGCCTGGAACAGCAAGGGCAACTTATAGCCGGTCAGATTGTTCAACCGGGTCTGGGCGTTTTCAATGTCGCTCAAAGCGGTAATGCGCTGCGGCTCCACGAGTCTTCTGAAGTGGCGGGCTTGAATCAGCTCCGCTTCCGGAACGGCCCCGGCCTCAAACCGTTGTTTGGCCGCCTGGACAATCTCATCCAGCTGACCGGTGGCGGCAGACAGGAAATCGTAGTGGCGCTGCGCCACGGCTAAATCCACATAGGCCTGCCGAGCCATCATTCGGATATCCCAACGCCTGCTTTCGTACTCGGCATCCATCAAATAGTGCCTTGCGCGTGCCTGCAACACCCTGGCCTTACGCTTGCCGCCCGTCTCCAGCAACTGGGTCAGGCCCACGAACTGAGGGTTGCCCAGCAAGGTCGTTGTTTTTCCATAACCGCCGTATACATTGAGTTGCGGGTTCGGAAACCGATTCGCCCTCTTAATGTCCAGTTCGCTGAGGGCGTAATTATGCTGTGACGCCAGCAGGTGCGGGTTGTTTTCATCCGCCAGACGGATAACCTCGCCCAGGCTGATTGCAGACGTCTTCTCCACTGCCGCGTTGACGGGCAGCGCCGGTTCGGCGTGGGCTTGCAGAACCGATAACGCAAGGGCGATGCATGCCGCATCAAGCAACGCCGGATGTCTTTTCCTTTGTCTCATACACATCAATCTATAGCGAACGCGAGACAAAAGAGCAATCTACTTGTTGGCTGTATTTGGGTTGGCCGTGCCTCCAAGGCTTGAAACATTCGAAAGAAAACAGTCGGGAGACAGAGCAGTGTTTATTTTTTGGGTTCTGTCTGCGGCTTCTCTGGCAAAGCTATCGGCGTTTTGGCTTTGGGTGTCCTGCGACGTGCGGGGGCTTTTCGCGCCACTCCCGGCTCTGTGGGGGCGGGGTCTATGCTCCAGAGGTCGGGCCTGTTCCCTTTTCGCTTGGCGCTACTCGGGATTTCGAGAGCGGCGAGTTCGTCAAACGAATGGACGGTTCCCTGGCTGAGCCCCATTTTTTCAGCCTGCTGCGGATCCAGCCAGCGTTCGCCCCGGTAGGTCCAATCCGCCAGCTCCTTTTTGGAATAGCCTGTTTTTTCGGCGTAAATATCCAACGCATGGTCCAATAGTCGTTGCGTCAATCGATGACCGTCATTGAGTGAGGCCCATTCGCCTCTCCCTCCGGAAATTGGCGCATGCAGCATAAAAAATGATCGCGGGGTCATGTAGCAGTCCGTCGCGCTGGCGGCAATCACGGAACCCGCACTGGCCGCCATCCCGTTGATCAGTGCAATCACCGGAATATTTTGCCCTTTGACCTTGGTGTTCCTCGTCATGTTGATGCTGTCGGCAATAGCCAGCATGGCAAACATCGAGCCTCCCGGACTATCAATCATCAGCACGATGGGGGTGTTCTCGCCGGATTTTTTGCGCAGGGAGGCCAGGTGATGCAGCTGTTTTTTGATTCGGGACGCCATCTGGTCCGTCACGGGCCCCTCGGCCAGCACGATACCTTGGCTGAAGAACTTGGTATCCAGATCCAGAATGGTCGTATGACCATCCACGTCTTCAATAACCGCCGCCATTGAGTTGGGAGACGTTATGGCCTTGATGTATTGATCTTCGTAGCCGGATGCAATCATGACGGGCGTATTGGCCAGGTAAGTAAACGGATTATCCTTGCTGCCCGAAAAGCGTAGTTTGTCGGTTGTCGGCCCTGGTTTGCCCTGCGGAGAGCTGATTCGGCAGCCGGATTTGAGCGCATTGTTCAAGACTGCAACAGGAAGCGACGACTTCGCCCCGATCTCGGTTGAAAGATCCGTGTTGCCCGCCGGAGGTTCCACCCTGGTCTTCTCGTTTCCCGGAACGCTGCTGCAAGCGGGTGCGCGCCAACGACTGATCGCAAGGGGATTATACGATGAGATCAATGTCATGTTCCGTAAACCTCCAGATTTTCTTGAGAGAGATAACCCTTGCCAAAGGCCCATCCTAGCATTTTTGGAAGCACTTCCGGCGGATAGCCGAGATTTTCCAGGGCCACAAGTCCTTGCTTCATGCGATCGATCTCTTTCTTGCGTTCGGGCTGTTCGGTGGCCTCGCGCTCCAGTATCGCGGGGTTGGTTTGCCATAAAGCCGTATCCTTCAAGAACAGCTTGATTCGGTCCTCGCTGGATATTTCGTCATAAGCCCGCATGCGCTCCATCTCGCTGGCAAAAAGCCGCATAATGTTCTGTGAACTGGAGGCGTTCGGGTCCCAGGCGGTCAATCTGGCCAGCAATTTTGTCCGGACCAGTGGCAGGGCTTGTGTACTTTTAGGCAGGATGGCGCTTTCCACCTGTTCCATAAACTTAAAGTTCGGTCCCTTTTGGTTCGGTTGATCCCGATACTCCCGCTTGACCTCTTGTTCGGCTGGGCTCTCCCCCTTCATGGCGCGCAGGTGCTCCAGGTATTTTTCCAGAATACGGACATGCTCCTTGTCCGGCTGATAAACCTGCAAGGCGTTCCGGACTTCCATCAGGAACTGCCGACGGGCATAGCTTTCCACCTGTTTGAGCAGTTCCGTCACGTTTGGGGTTTTCTTGCCAAGCGGATGTTTATCCAGGTAGGCCTCCCGTTCTTTGACCCACAAACGCTCCTTCTTGAGATACTCGGCCAGGGTTTCAAAGACGTCCAGCACGGTAATCGGTTGGCCGGTGTGTGCATGCCGTTCAATGATCGCCGGCACGACCCCTTTGTCGCCATCCCGGGCTGAAATACCCATCCCGCCCTCGTAATCTGAAAAATTCGTTTCTCCGGTGCTTTGGCGGTGTTCCCGCGCAATCGTCCTCAGGTTACGCCGCAGCATCTCGTACTCGTTTGGTTTGATGTAATCCGCTGCCGTTGCATCCTTCTGGAAGGAGTTGATGTCGGCATCCTCCTGGTACAACAGGGCCTTTTTCAAAAGGTCGATTTTCTGCAAGGAGGCTTTCAGCATGTTGGTGCCGCCTTCGGCTTGCTTGGCATCCGGGCAGCGCGAGTATTCGGCATAGTCCGGATTGACGGGCAGCAGACGGGTCATGGTGGCCCAAAGCGCATAAATGTCTGCCACATGGGGAGCCATTTTTCGTCCGTTCGCAAGCGCCCGGTTGAAATGGGACTGGTATATTTTCGCCTCGCTCCGGTAGCGACGCTCATGCGGGACTATGATATAGACGGTGCGGTCCTTCAGGGCACGCCAGTTACCTCCTTTCATGATGTTCATCAACCCCTCCGGGTTTGCGGTGGAGAAGAAGATGATATCAACCGGTTCCTGGATGCTGGTCATGGGGTGCCCGGGTGGTGCGTTCAATAGCAGGCGACCGGTCTGCGCGGTTTCCAGCAGGTAGGTGAAATCCGTCCGCAGGGATCGTCCCATGTCATCGATATTGATGGAGCCGTTGTTGGCTTTGGGCAAATAGCCATTGTAATCGAGTAAAGCACCCGAGTTCAAAATAGCGCGAGGGGCTTGATTCCACTGCACTTCCGGGGCCAGCTGCCGAATCTCGGCATGCGGCGTTTCGGCGGCCGGAATGATGCCTTGCGGGAAATAGAGGCGCTCAATCTGGATGTGGTTCTGGAAGACTTTGTTCAGATCTCCGTCGTAATGCCGCTTCAAGGCTTCGATTAATTTTTCGGAACGTTGGTCCAAAGCGCCGCCGGTCAAGAAGAAATCGTAGTTGGCTTTGGGATCCAGCTTGCCCTCCGCTTTGAGCGATTTGATCAGCTTTCCCCTTTCCTCCGGCGATAACAGAAAGATGGGGTTGATATTCAACGCCGATGGCAGCCTGAACACGATGTCCGCTTCCTTGGGAAGTTTGCTTTCCTTGGATTCCTGGGGCTGTCTACCGGGCAGCAGCAGTTCAACCCCCTTGGATTTTTTCTCTGCGGAAATCACGCTGAAGCTATAGCGCTCCCCACCGGGCTTGCGAGAAAAGCGTTCCACCGCCTGCTGCATAATGTCGACCAACTGGCTCTTACCCACGCCATTCGGTCCTACCATCTGGATCACATAGGGTGCCTTGCCGTCATCCAGTTTTTTTAGCTGTTCCACCACATCATGAATAACCTGCTCCTGGCCGCAGAATTCTTCCTTGTCCTGGACGGCATCCGACAACCAGGGTTTATTCCCAAAATTGTAGACATTGATTTTCTCTCCCAGCACCGATTCCTGGCGCATGCCCCAGGATGCCAATCCTTGCACGAAGTATTGTTTGGTTGTCGGAATGTATTTGCGTGGATTTTCTTTCACCAAGGCCAGAAAATCATCGAAGGTCATCCGTTCCGCTGGTTGGCGGCCCGCAGTCTTTTCAACCTTGGTGACCGGGGAGGCGCTGTCGGGAGTTTTTCTTTTTGTTCCAAAATGCAGTCCCGCATAGCCTTGCAGCAGGGCCGGTGGAACCATAACCTTTCTGTTATCCGCTTGCGGCTCGGATGCTCCCATTTCCGTCCGGCTGGAGTCCGAAGCGTGTGTGTTACTCTCTGCGCGTTGATGCCTGCGCACCACGGGAGAATCAAACAGCCGTATCATACCACTCAGGCTCCTCTTTGTTGGCGGGCAGGAAAGTGCCGACCACTTGCCGGTAATCATCCAGATCGTATTTCGGTTTTTTGGGCATACCAATTGAACCCACATGCGGGTTTTCTTTGAAGGAGGGCTCCTTCAACACAGCCTTGCGGAAATCACTAGGGTAATTGTCCTTTTTCCCCAAGTCACAATGGCCGATGTACCGAACCCCCAGGTTCAACATTTTTTTCATGGTATCAACGGTATTTTTGTTATCGGTATCGCCCCAGTTGTCTCCATCCGTAAAATGATAGACATAGACGTTCCAACCTTCGGAAGGCGGGTAATCCTTCTCGATAATTTCCATCGCCATGTTGAAACCGCTGGAGCACCGGGTCCCGCCATCTTGCCGGATTTTGTAAAAATCTGCCTCTGAGGTTTCCTCGGCTGATTCCGTGTACACGATGAACCGTTCCTTCAAAGAGCCTTCCCCGCTACCGTCTTTGCCGAAGTATTGCGCGTCGCTGTAATCTTCTCCGGCCAGCTCCGCAGCCAATTGACCGTATTTGTACTTCAGCGGATAAGATACGAAACGGTTGGCGGTACGGGTGAAATCCCGCAACTGGTCCGTGATGGAGCCGGAGACATCCGCCATGTACACAATCGCCACTTTTAAATTCGGCTGTGGTTCAAAATCGGTGGCTTTGTACCGCTTATCGCTCCGGTTCACAGTAATGTTGTTGAAATCCGGATCTTGTCCATTGGCGACAGCGCCGCCAACCGTGCGACGAAGGGCGTTTCTGAAGGTTTTTTTGCGATGCAGATCGCCGGGTGGCACATACTTGATGTTTTCCTTGGTAACGCGCACGCGGTTCGACTCGCCATCCGAGGGCAACAGAAACGGCAGCCCGAACTTGCGTCCGATGATTTGAGCGATTTCGGAGGGGCCATACTTGTGCTGCCAGGGCATCAGTTTCAGGTTACCCTTGCCGTCACCCGCTTTTTGGCCTTGTCCGGGATCCTGTCCCTGTCCGCCATCTTGCCCGCCTTTTCCAGGCCCTTGCCCTCCGCCACCATTGCCGTCGGAATTACCATGCCGGAAATTGGGAATCTTGATCCGCGGCTTGTCGATGATGATGTCCCCGCCTTCGCCTACCTCGAATTGATCGTGCAGGATCTGATCCATGAGGTAATCTTCAGTGGTTTTGCCATCCAGAATATCAATGAACTCATCCAGATCCGGATCTCTCCTGCGCAAATCATCCCATGCCAATGCGGACAACTTGGACCACGCGCCCGTCAAACCCAGCGGAGATGTTTTTTGTTTGGCCCCGAATTGCAGATCCTCAGTTTTTCCCGAAAATGAAACCACGTCACAATCGGCTGGAAACAATCCGGGCGGCATACCGCTTTGGGCAGGCGTGGCTGGAGTGGTGGGAAAACCTCGCATAGCGGGGCGAACCGACTTTGAAAAAGTTCGTATGTCTTTCATTGTGCGAGCCCTCTAAATCTTCAGCGTGCCGTTGTTTTCTATCTGGATCGGTTTGGTGGCCTTTCGATCTTCGCGCAAGAAAGTCTGCACCTCGTACTTTTTGGGATCTGCCGTGTAGCGGACGGCTACCAGGTCACTGGCTGGATTCTTCGGGTTCTTGCGCATATAGGTATCCAGATGAACGGGCCGACCCCAGAGTGAGGCAATGATATCCACGGTTTGTTTGGTATCCTCAACGTTCAAACTATCGGTCGTGTAGGTGTGATTGATCAGCAGTTCACCATTATTTTCAAAATCCCCGTCCACCACTTCCAGAACCGGTTGACCGAAATAATTCAGGTAGCCCAGGAGAACATTTTGGACCTCTTGAAATGCCTGGGCTTTGGCCGCTGAATTTTTTCGGTGGTTGCTAAAGGGACTCTCTCCCTCTTCCTCCTCAAGCTTGAACAGTTCCATTTTTTCAGCCAGAGATTGCGTCATGTACTTTTCGACAAAACTGTAATCACGCTCCTTGGCACAGACTTCATACAGTCTCGCCAGCGCTTTTCTCTCATCGAATTGGGGAACCCTGCTGATGGTGTGGATATCGTACTTGCGGTATTGCGGCGGGGTATCCTGGTTGAGCGGAACGCCCAGACCCGCCTTGATGTAGAGATCCTGCCACATGTTAAAGCCGAGCCAATAAGGATTCAAACCGCTCTGACCTCGGGCAATCACGGATCCGTTCAGCAGGCTCAGTTCCGAAATCTGATCCTCGGTGGTCGCCGGATCCTCCATCACCAGCTTGGTGTGCCAGAACGAGGCCCATCCCTCGTTCATGATCTTGGTCTGGCGCTGGGGCAGGAAGTAGTATTGCTGCTCGCGCTTCATTTGCAGAATGCGGCGCTGCCAGGGCGAGAGCGTTGGGGAGTGTTTGGCCAGGAAACCCAGGAGATCACGCTCGATGCCCGCCGGGAATTTCTGTTTGCGCGGTGCGGCATCTTTTTGTAATTGTTCCTGCATCTTCAACCAATCTTCGGCTGTGTACAGGTAGCGGTCATTTTGATTCAGTTGGGCAGGAGTCATCTTTTTGAATTGTTCCGGCGGATGTACCGGCTGGATGTATTGGGTCCCCTCAAAGTCTGCCAGCGGATGTTCCTCTGCGTCCCGATCGATCAGATCCTCGATGGAATGGAGCTTATTCATGAATTCTTTGACGGGATTCCGGCTGCTGTTGGGATCTCGCGGAATGGAGAGATCTGTGACGTAACTCTTCAGCTCTTTGCGTTGCCGACCAATGATTTCCAGGATCTGGTCGGGACGGGTATCCTTGAAAAACCGGTTGCGCTTGAAAAAATCGGTGTGCCCATATACATGCGCAAGCACCAGCCGGGTTTCCACGGGCGTATTGGTGTTCAGCAGATAGGCAACCGACGGCTTGGTATTCAAGACCAATTCCAAAATGTGCCCCAAACCCGCGTTTTCGTTTTGCGCCAGATCATACAACTGCATGCCATGAATCCAGTCGTGCGGCATGTTGGGCAAACCCCGCGCCGCAACCTGCAATAGCTTGGCCGGACTGGAAATCATGAACGCGGTTTCCTGCGGATCCAGACCTTTGGCCTGGGCGGCCTTCAAAATCCGGTCGGCATCCTCGTTCGCATTGAGCCAGCGCTTTTCATGCCGTGGGTCATTGCTCAGCCAGATGTCGCGCAAATGATCATCGGCATAATCAATGGGCCTGGAATGTTGCGTTGCGACCGGCGTCTCCTCACCTGAAGCTTCGGTGGGGGAAGCCTTTGGTGCGGGCGTTTGGGTGTTGCCGAATTTCAGCCCGCTCATGTGCGGGGCCGCATAAGCGCGGTAGGCCAATCCAAATTGAGGAGGCATTTCCGGTGATGCGCTCCGGGTAGGAACAACTGGCATGGCAGTTGTTTGCATGGGTGCCTTGCAGTATGCCGGCTCCTTTTTGAGGGCACGCGCAGCGAGTGTCAGATTCACGATACTCATCAATAAAAATTACCTGTGCTCGGTGGTGGGCTACTAATGACGGTTGGCAATGCGCTCATAGCATTCCAGCGCATTGTAGGCGGCGGTGCGGTTGTATCCCTTTTTCGCCATCAGCGTGTAAAACCGATCCTGATGAGCCTTCTGCTTCTCGTCCGGATTGGCCGCCTTCAGCGCTTCGGTTGGAATACCCATCTGCAGGCTCCGGGTCAGCACAGTTAAGATGGCTTTTTTCAGCTTTGGATTGTCTTCCAGGCTGTTAGGCCGTTTGTTGATCTTGTTCTGGGCAATCTTGGCCGCCAATGCGTAACGGTGGTTCTCCCGCGCTTCCGCGGTCATCAGTCCGCATTCCTTCTCAATCTTCTCCATTTCCGTAACGGCCTGGGCCAGCGTTTCCTTGAGTCCTCGCTCGTTCACGCTGACAAAAGACGCCGAGTTGAGATTGAGATCCGCCCAGGCTGTTACCCGGTTGGTGTAGTTGTCATAGGCGGCATGCAACTGCTCCTCATCGGATTCGATGACGGCCTTCACATCTTCGCTGACGGCCTCTTCCAGTCGCTCCTGCGCCAGGTTCAGAATCTGATCGTATTCTTCCCGTTGCTTGGCGTTGGGTAATTTAAACAGGCCATTATTCTCCAATTCGTATCGCAAGGCTTTCACCATGGCGAATCCGTCCAGGGTGCGCTCGTTTCCGGCTTCCCCAATAAACTGACTGTGCTTGAGTCCGGTCAGGAAATCGCGCATCAAGCGGGTACTGATGCCGACAAAACCTTCTTCCTTCGATTCGTCCTCATAGTTGGTTTCCCCGCTCGACTTCCATTTTGCGACCGTGGCCATCGGGACATCATGATACTTGCCGAATTCTCCCGCGTAGAGGTCCGCTTTGACCGGAAGGATTTCCTTCTTCTCACCATTGGGTACGGTCAGGCGGGTCATGACCGAAAACAGGGCAGCGGTTTCCAGGGCATGGGGCGCAACATAAATACGTTGCTGTTTGGCCTGGGGCAGGAAGCTGTTTTTGTAGATGGCCAGCTCATCGTTCTTGTTGCGGGGATATCTAAACTTGACGACCACGATCCGTTCAAACAGTGGGCCATTAGAATCCTTTTTGCGCAGATTTACGTACTCCCGCAAGTTACTGGTGCCCAGCAGCACGGTGCAGATTTTTTCCCGGATACCGGCGACCCCTTTGGCGCGACCTTCCTGGGCAATCTGCAACAGGGAGTTCAGGTGAGTGTCCTTGGTTTTCAGCATTTCGTCAAAGTGGACCAGCCCCCCTTGACCCTTGATAATATCACTGCGTCCGTAGTCAAACGCGCGCGGATCCTGGGCGCTTCCGTACCGGGCCTCGCCCGCGGGATGCACATCCCCACTGATGACGGTCGGATCGAAGTGGTTTGCATCTTTGCCCTCCACGTAGCCGATGCCGACATCCTCCCGGAAAACCACGCGCTGGGCTCTGGCATGATTCTTAATGACCCGGTTGGTGGCTTCGATCAGGACCGCTGAATCATCCCAGTCCTGATGCTCTTTCCGGACGTCTTTCTGGTATTTGGCAACCAGCAAATCCCGAATTTTTGCTGAGCGACCGGAGAGTTCCTCTTCGGTCAGTGAAAAGATGGGAAAACCCAGCTTTTTTTGAAACTTCTGGTTCAAGCTGTCCTGGATTTGTTGCCGAGTTTCCAGGGGATAGAGCAGGAGCGGGTTGCTTAGTTTCGGATCGATATCTTCTGCACCCTCTCCTTCATTCAGTTTCAGGATATTCGATGGCAGGTTTTCCCATTTCAGGATGTAAACCGGGTTGATGTTTTTGGTGGAGTTGATCAGCAATCGTTTAAGAATGTTGACGGTTTCCGTTTTTCCGCTACCCGGTCCTCCCAGCAATACAATGGCTCGCCGACCTTTTTCGTTGCCATCCAGGCCATCGGAAAGCAAATCCATCAACTCCTGATGAGCCTCCTCCACCCCACCCAAGACTTTGGTGAAGGCTTTATAAGTAGGGACCATCTTACCGAGGATGTCCTTGGGGGTCCCTTGTCCTTCCTGCAAGATGGCCTGGTATAACCGTTGATGCGGCGCTATAACCGGGGAGGGATCCTTCATGATCTTCTGGAAAAGCTGTTCGATCGGAATAATTTCCGAAGTTCGGATGGCCTGATCTGCCTGGAAAGTCGACCGGAACAACGTATCCAGATCGATCACGACGGCATCTTCTTTAGCGTGATCATCGCCGCCTTTGCCGCTGAAATGAAGTGGACGATCCGCTGAGGGCAGTCGGTGCTGATGCGGCATGGCGTCATTGGACGCGTTCGCAACTGGAGCCCCATTCCCGCCAGGTGCTTTCATGGATGGCTTTAACAAGTGCAAAAGTGCAGGAGTGGATGGCATAATTCCCCCTTATATAAGCGGCTAGATAACAAATTGGTATGAGTGCCTGAATAGGAACGTGCAATGATACGGCGCGATATAGGCGTGATCGCACCTCAGACCTCTCTCGTCCTGAAACCCATACTGCCTAAGTGGACGGCTGTAACTTGAACCTGGACATAATAAACAAAGCGTCCGAAATTATCAAGTGTTTTTAAAATATTATGTGAAAAGCAGAGTTCATGGGATTATTTATAGATTGTTTATAAAATGAACAGCGGCATGAGTCCTCATTCCGCCGGGAATTAATTTTATAAACAAACTTTGAATTGTCCAGCTATTGATGCCCGGACCCTTGGGATGTTCTCTTTTCGGTCGCGCCGCATTTCCGGCAGGCTATTTTTGGAAATTACCCTGCATCTCCGGGTAGCCGGAAGTATCCGGTGTGCTTTCGACCAACCTGTTCGGCTTCCTGCCTTCGGGGTGAGCCAACTGGCACTGCATTTCATCTCTCAGAAGCCGGTTCATGTAAGCGTTGGTATCCGTAATGCCTTGTTGCTCGATATAGGACGCAACCTGGTCATCCACAATCACGACAAAAGTGGTGCCTTTTTTTTCTTCATTGGTATTGGCCCGTTTCATACAGCCTCCTCAATCCGCCGCATGCGTGTTTGCATCCAAGAACAACTCGAATTCCTGGATGACCTCATCGCGCATTCTGGCCCGCATTGACGGATCTGCCTGGAAGCCCTTGCGTTTCATCTCCTCATGAAACAGTTTGTTGATGAGCGCGCTGGGATCGTTGGTTCCCGGTTGGTTATTGATGAACTGAGCCATCTCCTCGTCAACCGTCAGGGTCAGTGTTTTTCTCATGAAATTCCCCTCTGCAGAACCATTCATGCTTTCCGGCGTGATGTGCTACTCCCGGAATCATCAGGATATCAAACCGAATCCGGATCTGAAACTCGCCAGATGTCTAGAACCAATCCGGAATGAGTGGGCGCGAGAAACGATTCAAATCCGCTTCTGAGGGTGATTGATCGTAGCCAGGTAATCGGCCAGAGCGCTCATTTCCTCCCGCGTTCCGGCCAGCGGGGGCATAATGCCAATGTAGGGATTCTTCTTCGGATCGGTCTCATGCAAAATATCGAGCAAAGCCAGAATCGCGTCCCTGTCCCGATCCAGGAGCAGGCGCTTCATGCTTCGGTAGCCGGTTTGGGTATGGCAACTCATGCACTGGTATCGAAATATCAATTCCCCCTGTCCGGTTGCGGAGGGCATGGTGGCCGGCTCAGGGATGGTGGGCGTTGATGCCAACGCCCACTTGGATGCCCGCAAAAAACCGATGCGGTTAATGTTTTCAATCTGGTCCCTCAGAATACCGTTGGAGTACATGTAGCCGTAAATCACGTAGGGTTTTCTCAGCATTTCCCGGCTCCATTCCGAAATTCCGGTGACCATCAGGCCGAAGAACAGGAATATCAACGCGGCCTTGAAAGAAAACCCCTTGGGGTTCAGGTAGGGACCCACAAAAGCAAAGATGATGACGGCGCCGGATAAAATCATGGCCAGGTAAACCGCTCGCGCCAGCACGGAGAAGTTCCCGACCCCGGAGGCATGAATGCCCGTGAAGATGGTATCGATGGCAGCCTGGGGAATATTGGAGAAGTACCACAATCCTGCGAGCGGCCCCAGGAAAAAGATGGGTAGCAACCACTTGGCCGAATAGCGCAGCATATAGGTTCGGAACGCCTCATCATCCCGAATACGGGATGAGGTAATCAGCGCGTACATGCCAGCCAGTCCGAACATGATGAGCAGGCGGAGCAAGACCGACGGCCAATAAGTGGGATTGAAAAAGCCCTCGAAAATATTATGTGACGTCAGCCAGTTACCGGGTGTCAGCATAAACGTGATGATGCCGTTGATGATGATCAGGGTGGAAACGGAAATTCCGAAATAAAGCCACGCTAGTTGCAGGTGCTGCTCTTTGCTGATGCGATTCCAGGTGTAATAGTACACGAAGAAGGTGGTGATTTCCGCTGCGAATGCCAAGTATTCCAGCGACCAGAACCAGGTGAAATTCTGGATCAGGAATGCCGTTCCGGGAGGGCTGACCAGGGCAATCACCCACCAGATACCGGGGCCGGTGACTGCCCCGATGACGGTGGTGACCAGCAGGAAAAACAAAGAATGGCGCTTCAGGTAATCGTAAATCCGATCGTCTTGTCGGCTGTAAGCCAATTGCTCGGTAAAGGCGATAAAAATGCCCCCGCCCACCGCGAAATGGGAAACGAAAATATGGATAATCGCCATAATGCCGATGACCCAGCTACCGCCCAGATAGGGCACCACCCAGACGGGATAATTCATGAGAAGAGCCCCCATATCGTAAAAATGATCAGTCCCGCCAGCAGGAAAATGCCAAACCCGGTGGCCGCCTTGGAGCGGCTTTCGGACGCGCCGGTATCGAAAAACGGAATCAGGGCCAATATCAGGCCGAGGAGACCGAAGAATAAGATGCCGACCAGTTCGCCTTCAAGCGGGCCAATCTTGGGTGGCAGCAGCTTGAGAAACTGGAACATGGACAGGAAATACCATTCCGGCTTGATGCCGATTGGCGCCGGGGCGAAGGGATCCGCTTCCGGGCCGACACCCCAGGGGCGTAGCGCAACCAGGATGGCCAAGGCCCCCAGCACTACCACCCATGCCATGAAATCCTTGAATATAAATGTGGGGAAAAACTTTTCGTATTTCTCTTCTGGTGAAGGATACGCGGTGGGGCCTTGCTTGGGCTCTGACATGCCATGGGCCTGGATAATCCACAGGTGGAGGCCCAGCACCGGCAACAGCAGCAATGGCAGCAACATCACATGAATGGTGAAAAAGCGGGAAATGGTATTCTGGGAAATATCCGCTCCGCCACGCAGGATGTAGGCCATGGGCTCGCCGATCAGCGGCACCTTGGCCGTGATATCGAGCCCGATTTTTGTGGCGAAGAAAGACGTGCTGTCCCAGGGCAGCAGGTAGCCGGTGAAGCCGAAACCAAAACCAAGCCCCAGCAAGAGCATGCCGCTCAACCAGGTCAATTCTCTTGGCGGACGGTAAGCCTTCATGAAGTAAGTGCTGAACAGGTGCGCAAACAGGAATAAAACCATCAGGTTGGCCCCCCAGCTATGCAAGGAGCGCACGAACCATCCGAAATCGATCTGGGAGTTCAAGGCCAAAATGCTGGCGTGGGCCGAACGAATCTCCGGGATGTAGTAGACCATCAGCAGCATGCCGGACAGGACTTGTCCAATTAACAGCACCAGGATGATGCCGCCCATGTAATACCAGAACGAATATTGATGAACCGGCACTTCTTTGTTCTGGGCAAAATAAAGAATCGGCCCCAGTTCCAGCCGCTCAAGCAGCCAGTCCCACAAGCGTTTGGGTTGTGGCAAATTCATCATGAGGCGACCCTGGACACGACAACTTTACCGTTGACCACTTCCGCTTTCAACGGGGCGAGCGGTCTGGGTGGTGGTCCGGCAACGTTCTTCCCGGTTTCCGGATCATACTGACCGCCGTGACAGGCGCACCAGATCCGTTGCATATCGGGCCGGAACTGCACAGTGCAGCCGAGGTGCGTGCAAATGGCGTTGAATGCATGAAATTGTCCGTCTTGGGTGTGCAGCAGAATGGCTGGAATGCTCCCGAACTGGAAATTGCGTCCGGTTCCGACCGGAATATCCTTGGCGTCCGCCACCGTGACGCTGCTGACGTTGCTCTGGGCCTGCATGCTTTTGGGCGGATACAAATACCGGAAGATCGGGTAGACGGCCATCAGGCTCCACAAAAATCCGAACAGCGCCACCAGCCCCGCAAGGAAGCCCCGTCGGGAAACGGATTTCCGTTCCGGTTGTTCACTGGTCATGGATGGTGCGTTCATAAAACCTCCGGAGGTTTAAAGCTAAGCGCTTTCGGCACGAATGCCCGAGATGTCCGATGGATGAAAAGCGCGCCAGGTTAGACGAATCAGCCAGACTGTGTATAGAATCAGCAGGACTGCGCCGATGACGAACAAAATAATCAGCAGCCATTGCGGGCTGGCCGGGAACGCTTCAGGCCGGAAAACCGGTTCTGTAAAATACACGCGCACCAGATGGCGGACGATGACCATCAGTAAAACCACGATGAGGGCGCTGATCATGCCGAACCTGAATGGCCTGGGGGAGCCGCTCTTACTGGCCATGAACATGGCAGCCAGAGCCACGATATCTCCCGTCATGGAGGCCATGAAAATGGCGGTTCCCGCCGGATCGTTTCCCAGGAAATTCATCATGATGGGATACGGCAGCGACAACATGAACCAGATGCCGATGGGAAACTGCAACAGCGTAGTTCCCAGAAAGAGGCCAGCCGCAGTCCGGATCAGCCACTGGCCGTACTTCTGCTCCCGTCGATGCCAGTACAGGCCAAAGCATCCAATCACCAAACTGGTGACTGCTACCGCGGCTACCACGAAATGAAGATACCTCGGAACCAATTGCGGCGCCTGCAGGTTGAGACTGGTTCCATAGGGGCTCGCCTGGTAAATGGCCGCCCATTGTTCCGGCACCAGCATCAGCGTCATGTTGTTGGTAAAGAAGAATGCGATGGTCATAAACAATAGGGCTGCCAGCAGCAAAATGCCGGGGCCGCGTGCCATGAGTATGTGGCGCCGGTAGGTGAAGCTATAGTAGGCTCCATAAGCGGCCAGCAGCAGAAAGATGACCGAAAGCCAGGGGACAGCCATCAGGACGGACGAGGTATAAAACAATGGGCCGTACACCAGTTGCAAAAACAGCAACGGCACGACTCCCATCGTGATGGCGACTGAGACAAAAAACGGGAGTGAGAAGGCCAGGCTATTGCCAAGCCGCATGGAAAAAAGGTGGTTTTTTTTTCGCCCGATCAGCAGAAACAGGGCTGAAACCAGCCCGCCCATCAAGGCCACATTCATCGGAATGGCATGCAGATAGAAGCCGACGATGAGCAGTGTTTTCAGCAGCCAATGCGGGCCCGGTAGCGGGACGGCCTGATATTCCGGGATAATGGATATCGGGTTCACAATGTCTCCAATCCAGCCCTGCGTCGCTTGCACACAGGGACCCTGAAAGATGAAACCGTAGTCTGCTTATATAAAAGCAGCCTTTCAACTCGACTCAGCCTTATTAATATGCGGGTTTAAAGCGCTAAAACAATTAGTTGCCCGGGTAGCCTTTCAGGGCTGAATGGCTGAACAACCAGGCAGCTACCCCAATGATCGGCATTCCTGGCACACGTTGTCCAGGAATGCCGATCCGGTTTTATAGCTGTTTCTATCTGCGGGTACCTTGTTTGACCGTATCACTCACGACCTGGGTGATCTGGGTCACACTCTGGATCTCATTCGGCAAACTCCGCAGACAATCGCGAAGACTCATGGTTTCGCCGTTTTTGGTCCACTGAAACCGCTCGTTTCCAAAGCGGTCTATCAGCTCCTGCTTGGAAATCGGAAAACTGATTCCATGCAGTTTCTGGGTTAAACCGGCAACGCCGAATGCTTCCCCTTCCTGGGGGCCGCGATGTTCCTGTTCACTGCCTCTAGCCATTGATCTCATCCTCCATTACTAATCTTGGCATCACGATGTTCAGTTTCAATATTTTTCATTCCGAATGGATCACTTGCTCCACTGGGAACAAAGTGGGGCCATCTTATGGCGCGGGTGGTGAGAACGCTATTAGACGAATGTCCATTCAGCACCGATGAAAAAATAGTCGGAAGAGTCTTGATTGGAGGTATTCTGAGAAATGGGAGCGGATTTTGCATTTCCTGCTCTCGTCTCAATCGGGTTGGCTGCTTTTTTCCTACATTTTTTCCCAGGTCTCCGGCAGGCTGGCCTGACCGATGGCGGCGCCTTGTTCGATATGCATTTTAAACGACTGGAGACATTGCTTTATGCGTTGTTCTATGTCCTTTTCCGCAGGACTGACCAGGGTATAGGGTGTATATTCGACGACCAGGCGAAGCTCCGTCCGGTTGCCGTTTCGGGATTGCAGCGTGATTGCACCGGAATGGGCGACATCCGAATCCCGCACCGTGTGCCAGGAAATAATATGATGCTGATGCTTCGATCCGTCCAACTCGACATCCCATGCCAACGGCTCTTCAGATCCCCTGCTCAGCTGCCACTGCCATACGTCACGGTCTCCTTTGCGGCGGATGCTCCGGAGGTTCGAAATAAAGCGGGGATACTCCTCGAAATGCATCAAGGTCTTATAACATTTTTCAATCGGCGCGTTGATAGCAATGCTTGTGTCAATCCGGGACATCAGCTGAGTCCTCCACAGTTCATGCGCGATCCATTTTGCCTGATGGCATGCGGCAATCAATTCCCCAGGCGTTTATTCGTGGTGTCTTCGCGTTCAGCTCAAAATATTCAGCCAAGACCATGAGCTCAAACTGGAGAAATCACTCGTTTGACAAATCAAAGTTCGCTTTCAGCGGACCGGTTTTTTATGTGCTCCCATGATTTCACGATCGCTTCCTTTTCCCAGTAACTCCAGCAGATCGGTTGTGGTGATGAGTCCTACCAATTCGCCCTGTTCCACGATTGGCAGGCAGTCGATGGTGGAGCCGCGCATCAGGTTTGCCGCTTCTCGAATGTTCATCTCGGATTCCGCTGTGATGACATTTTTGGTCATGACATCGCGTACCAGCATTCTCTCGCGCTGCCAGCCTTCATCAAACCGGCCCAAATCCCGTTCGGAAATCATACCTATTATCCTGCCGTCATCAATAACCACCAGGTGCCTGATATGGTTCTTCTGCATTCGGCTCCAGGCAGCCTCGGCAGTTTCGTTGCTTGAGGCGCTCTTTACATCGGTGATCATGAAATCCTTCACGCGCATCGTCAAATCCTCCGCTATTGTTCGCAGAAGATATTATGGGCCGTGCCCGAATTTCATAAATTACCCCAGCGCGTGAGGGTGGCTTGGCCATCCGGCTAATAGATTCATTGCCAATTCAAATGGCGCGCTTTTCATTTCAAAATAGATTCCGTATATCTTTCGGCGGGAAATGCTGGTCGATTTGGACCTCAGGAAATTGTGATCGCACTGTCATGCGAGGGAGGGGGAATGATGCCGGAGATTTTGAGATACAGCAGACAAGAGCACCCGGTGCGCATATCCGCAGGTAATGTCACCCTGGATGGCGACCTGACCCTGCCGGAAGGCACGAAAGCAATCGTACTGTTTGCGCATGGAAGCGGCAGCAGTCGCTTCAGTACCAGAAACCGCTATGTGGCGCATGAGCTGAACCGGGCGGGTTTGGGGACATTGCTGTTTGATCTGTTGACCCGTGACGAGGAACGCGAAGACGCCATGACGCGGGAATTCCGCTTTGATATCGGGCTGCTGGCGGATCGTCTGTCGGGCGCCACGGATTGGGTGATTGAGAATCCGGAAACGCGGGATTTGAATATTGGCTATTTTGGGGCCAGCACCGGTGCGGCGGCGGCCCTGGTAGCGGCTGCCCAACATACCGGACAAGTCGATGCCATCGTCTCTCGCGGCGGGCGTCCCGACTTGGCCGGACCTGCCTTGGCTAACGTGAAAGCCCCGACGCTTCTGATTGTGGGCGGCGATGATTACGAAGTGATTCAGTTGAACGAGCAAGCGTACCGCAAGCTGCACGGCGAGAATGAATTCCTGATTATCGAGGGGGCCACCCATCTTTTTGAGGAACCCGGCAAGCTGGAGGATGTCGCGACTGCCGCTGCCGCCTGGTTTGTCAAACACCTGACCAAAACCCCGAAGCACCACGAGCCGACCATCCGATGACTGACAAAACGCCGAACGGAAAGACGGTCCGACTGGCCTTTCTGGGAGATGTCATGCTGGGCCGGTGTGTCAACGAGGAAATGCCGCATCATCCGCCCTCCTACTTCTGGGGTGACACATTGCCGCTCCTGCAAGATACGGATGCCGTGTTCGCCAATCTGGAATGCGCGGTGACGACGCATACCCGGCCCTGGTTCAGAACGCCGAAAGTGTTTCATTTTCGTGCCGATCCCGAAGCCGTGGAAGTGTTGCGGGTGGCCAATATCCGCTGTGTGTCGCTGGCCAACAACCACATTCTGGACTTTGAAGAGGAGGGCCTGCTGGACACGCTGAAGCACCTGGATCGAGCCGGGATCGTCCATGCCGGGGCGGGGCGTCATCTGGCGGAGGCCCAGGCGCCGGTCATCGTGGAAGTGCAGGGCTTGAAGATTGGTTTTTTGGCCTGTACGGATAACGAACCGGCGTTTGCCGCCACGGAGGCGCATCCGGGAACCTGTTACCAGGAAATTAATTTGAAATCCGAAACCATGATTCGTCTGGGCCATGAGGTCGCCGCACTCCGGGAGGCGGGGGCGGCATTCATTGTGCTTTCGCTGCACTGGGGACCCAACATGGTGCAGGCGCCGCCGCCCCGGTTTCAGACGTTTGCCCGAAGCGCCATCCTGCATGGCGTGGACCTCATCCATGGCCACTCCGCCCATGTGTTCCAGGGTATCGAGTTCTGCAATCATGGGCTCATTTTGTATGATACAGGGGATTTTTTGGACGACTACGCGGTGGATCCGCAGTTGCGCAACGACTGGTCGTTTATTTTCATGATCGAGCTGAAAGACGGAGCCATGAAGCATGTTCAAGCGCTGCCCGTCCGGCTGGGGTATGCCTGCACCAACCTGGCGACCGGGGAGGAGGCCCAGGCCATCCGTGCGCGGATGCAACGCCTCTGCCAACCGTTTGGGACCCAATCCGACATGACTGAAAACGGGTTGGAATTCACCAGGATCGGGCGACATGAGCCAGTCAAGTGCCATCCGGGACCAGGGTGAGCAGATTGGCGGTTTTACCCAGCTACGCCAGCATGTCGCTGCTGGTGACGACGTTCACTGGCTGGTCGAAATTCCAGCACCGGCACTCCAAAGCTCCGGCCTCGCATCTGCTTATGCTTCCGGAAGCGAACGATTGGCAAGCATGGCGGCCACTTCAATCGCCGCTAGTGATTCCGAGTCGACTTCTTCAGTCTCCAACACTTTTTCCTGCCGAATATCCACACCGAGTTCGATAGGCTCTGCTGGTAAAATCGGCAGGGTGGCGGCCGTTTCAATGTGGCCGCTGGGCGTTAGGGGGAACTGATCGCCCAAGTAGGCATCCGGGCCGTATAACGCATCGAAGTCTTCGTAGCTTTCATAGCCCTGTTCCTCCGGATAATCGGTCTCTTGCAGGGTGGCGGGCTCTCCCCAGACTTCGTGATTTTGGATCGTGAGTTCGGATTGCTGGCTATGGAGGGTGCTTTTGGGTTTCTGATTCGGCATGGTGTGGCCCTCCCTTCTTTTTTCCTGTGCAAGTCGTCTGTCATTCCAAATGCGGGCTTAAACAATCAACTGAAAGCATTGTACAAGCCACGCCGGGAGCCGCCATTAGCCAGTGGCGTAATAGTATGGCCCCCTGGCAGGCCACCACAAAATAACCGGCCCTGGAATTCCGGGGCCGGTTATCATTCAAATCGGGAGTTTTATTTCCGGCTGCCGCTTCCTGCCGCGGTGCCGGCCATCTCGAAGCTCCGGTCCACGGTTTGCTCGAAACTGTGCTGCTGTTCACGCATCACTTTTTCGGCGGAATCCTGGAAGCGGTTGCTGTAATCATGGAAAGATTTCAGCGTGTTCTTTTGCATGCGGCTGACCTGGTCCACCCACTGATCCGTGAACCGAAGGCCTTCTTCCTGCATCATACGGGCAAACTGCATGCCGGTATCCAGGTTTCTGCGCTGGAACTCAATCATTCCGTAGAACACCTGGCGGTTGGAGTCGAAATACGCGTGCATAAAGTTCTCGGCGCGATCATAGGTCTCATTCAAGCGCTCATTCATACGTTCGCGGGTCTGTTGGTCACGGGTTTGAGTCTTTTCAACCATGGTGTCTCCTTCTCCGATACGTACACTGAAAATTGATGAAAGCTGACAGCGGCAACCACTGACACGATGTCCCTTTTTTTTGTGCGATTGCAAAGTGCTTGTCCATGCCTCTGAACTGCTGAGCTTTGCGTCCTGGTGGCCATATTAGCGGGATGGGGCATAAAAGTCAATCAACTATATTGTGCAGTTGCGAGATGAAAAATATTTCACTATAATCAAAGTACGCGCGGGGTCGTGGCGAACGTGGATGATGAGCGACGCTTGCGCAGAGAGGCTTCCGGGTACGACATGCAGAAATCCAGGCACCAGATCAAAAAATACAGCAACCGTCGGCTTTACGATATTTCGCAAAAGCGATATATCACGCTGGATGAGCTCAAGGAGATGATCCGGAGCGGGACTGAGGTGGAAGTGCTGGATTCCAAGACCGGTGAAGACCTTACCCAGTCAGTGCTGATCCAGATTATTCTGGAGAGCCAGAAGGACGAAGGGAAGATGTTTTTCACCAACGACTTTCTGCACATGATGATTCAATACCGGGAGATGGCCCAATCGGAGTCGGAAGAGTTCTTTCACAAGTATCTCCCCAACATCTTCAGTGCCTATGTGCAATGGCAGAGCGAGGCGCAAAACCAATTCCTGCAATGGGCCCGTTTCGGCTGGAGTGCCATGATGCCGGGATTTTCCTCCACGCCCTGGGGGAATCCGCCGCCTTTCCAGTCCGGCGGCAACGGGCACCGGGATGCGGAAGAAGAAATCGAGCGGCTGAAACGCAAGGTTGCGGAGATGGAACAGTTGCTGCAGGAAAAAGGCTGATGTTTGCATTTGCGAAGGAGATGATCTCATGCCTGTAAATAGTACGGAAAACAAGAACGGTGGACAGGATTACCAGGAAGCCTACCGGGCCTGGTCCGATTTCTATCGCCAGATGGGTGCCGAAGGCATGGAAATGTTCCAGCGCGGGATGGAAAATGCCCAGAGAATGAGTCCTATGGGCGGCGATAACCCCTTCTTTCGTTTCTGGTTCAATACACAGCAGGATTTCATGAATCGTTTCAGCCATGGCGGCTGGGCGGAAGCTGCCGACCCGGAAGTCTACCAGAAGGCGTACGATTCCTGGATGGATACCCTGAGCCAAAACCTGGAAAGCTATATGGGCACCGACGAGTTTGCGGCGCAAAGCGGCAAGGGCCTGGAAATGCTCTCGGATATGAAAAAGAAAACCGGCGAGCTGATGGAGTCCTATTGGCACGCCCTGCACCTGCCCAGCGCCCATGATATGCGCGAACTTTACCAGAAACTGTACATGATGGAACGGAAGCTGGATGAGATGGATCGCCGTTTGCGCGACATCCAGTCAGCCGGACGGGAAACGGCGGCGCGTCCGCGGGCAGAGCAGCGAACTGCCGAGCCGGTCACCGAAGGGCCGAGGGCAGCGGCGGTCAAGACGGCGCCCAAAAAGCCGGAGACCAAAAAGTCGGCATCCGTGAAAACAAAGCCATCCAAAAGCAAAAGCACCCCCAAAAAAGCCCCAAAGAAATAACCAACACACAAGGAGCCTCCTATGATGCAGGCGGAATCTCAATCCATACCGAAGCAACTCCTGGAAATGCATCTGAAAAACATCCAGCGGTTCCGGAAAGGGCTGGAAATCAGCCAGAACTGGCAGCCCAAGGTGGGCCAGACGCCTCATGAGGTGGTTCTACAGGAGGGGAAAGTCCGCCTGCTCCATTACAAATCCCAGACCCGCAAAACCTATAAAATTCCCCTGCTGATTGTCTTCTCCCTCATCAATCGCTCCTACGTTCTGGACCTGAAGCCGGGCAAGAGCATCGTGGAGAAGCTGGTGCAGGCGGGCTTCGACGTGTACCTGATTGACTGGGGCATTGTCGGGGCGGGGGACCAGTTCCTGACGCTGGACGATTACATCAACCGCTACATGTACCGCATCGTCGAGTTCATCAAGGAGCACGCCGAGGTCGAGCAGCTCTCCGTTTTGGGCTACTGCATGGGCGGCACCATGGCGGCCATGTACGCGGCCCTGTACCCTGAGAACGTGAAAAACCTGCTTCTGATGGCCGCGCCTATCGCTTATGGAAACAAGGGCGGTCTGCTGGAGTTGTGGGCGGACAAGCAGCACTTCAACGTGGACAAGCTGGTGAGCGCCATGGGCAATATTCCGCCCTGGTTCCTGCAATCTTCGTTCAACCTGTTGAAACCCGTGCAGAACATGGTGGACAAATACGTCAAATTCTATGAAAAGCTGGAAGACGAAGCGTTCGTGGATGACTTTTTAACGCTGGAATACTGGCTGAACGATAATATCCCCCTGGCGGGCCCCGTCTATAAGCAATTCGTAGAGGATTTTTTCCACAAGAACCTGCTGGTCCAGAACAAGCTGCGGCTGGGCGACCACCCGGTCAACCTGAAAAATATTCATTGTCCGGTCCTCACCATTCTGGCGGAGCATGATCACCTGGTGCCCCCGGCGGCCAGCACCCCGATCAACGATGCGGTTTCCAGCGAGGAAAAGGAAGTGATTGCGTTTCCGTCCGGCCATATTGGCCTTTCGGTCAGTGGTCGCGCCATGAAAGTTCTCTGGCCCAAGGTGGCCGAGTGGTTAGGTAAGCGTTCCTCTTAATGACGGTTTAACTTTGATCCAATTGAACCGATAAAACGAATCAATAACCCTAGAAAGTGAAAGATCATGACGGCTGAGCAGTCCCAAGTGGAATACAGACTGGTGGAACCGGTCGAATCCGGACATTATGTCCCCAGAGAGGTCGGAGATCAATCCCGAAACCGGGTGGTGATTACCGAGCAAATGGTTAAAATCTACGCGGCATTAACGGGTGATGAAAATCCGATTCATGTCGACAAGGAAACCGGCAAAAACAGTGTGTTTGGCGGAAATATCGCCCATGGCATGCTGACCGGCGCATTGTTTGGTCCCCTGATCGTCAACCGGCTCATCGGCTCGGGCTCGATTTACATCAAGCAAACCCTGGAATTCGAGGCTCCCGTGCTGGTGGGCGAAGCGGTGGAGGCCGTCCTTACGGTGAAAGAGGTCAAGCGGAAGCCGGATAAGGATATTTATATCCTGCAAACTGAGGGCTACCTGGATAGCGGCAAGCGCGCCATCAATGGGGAAGCCGTCATTGCCGTCTTTGTGAACCGGCAAACGTAGGCCCTGAGCCAATTTAATAATTAGTTACTGCGGCCGCGCTATTTTTCGGCTATAATTCCTGCGTTCCATCTGCTCAGGTAGTAGGAAATTCGGAAAGGGAGGTTGGTTTTTGTTATGGCTGAAGAATTGAGAGTCGCTTTAGTAACTGGCGGCGCGCGAGGAATTGGGCGCGCCATTGCCGATGAATTGCTGGACATGGGTTATACCGTGGTGGTGACTTATCTTTCCAGCGACAGCGTCGCGGATGAAATGCGGAAACAGTATGGTCAGCGGATTTGGGCCAAGCGGGCCGATGTCTCGGATGAAAGCCAGGTGAACGAGCTTTTTGACGACATCATGAGCCGCTATGGCCGCCTGGATGTGCTGGTAAATAACGCGGGCATCACGCAGGACAAGTCCTTTCACAAGATGATTCCGGAGGATTGGCACCGAGTATTGGATGTCAACCTGAACGGTGCTTATTATTGCTGCAGCCGGGCGATTGCCATTATGCGCGAGCAGAATTGCGGTCGAATCATCAATATCTCTTCCATTGTGGGCCAGAAAGGAAACTTTGGGCAGGCCAACTATGCCGCCTCCAAGGCCGGTTTACTGGGATTGACCAAAACGCTCGCTTTGGAAAACGCGATGAAAAACATCACCGTGAATGCCATCTGTCCCGGTTTCATCCTGACCGATATGGTGGACGCCATCCCGGACAGCGTGAAGACCGATATCATCGGGACCATTCCCATGCGGCGCTTCGGCTCCGCCAAAGAGGTCGCCGCTGCCGTGCGGTATCTGGTTTCGGAGCATGCCGGTTACATGACCGGACAGGAGATGAACGTTAACGGCGGTCTGCTGACCCACTAAAGGGCGAAAAATTCCGCTGACAGGCAAAGCAAGCAGAAGAACCGCGTTTTATTGGACGCGGTTCTTTTGATCATGCGGTTTTCATTTGTAATAGCGAGCATCCGGTGTAAATATAAATAAATTTTGCATAAATGAATCTACAAATTTAACAGTGTTCCTGAAAAGAATAAATGAACGATGGAGCAGGCTATACCTAGACGGAGAGAGGGCTTTCGAACAGCAGTTTGAATATTGTTCATTCATGATAACGACACATATTCAAGTGGATGAGTTTGAATTATCCG